>DATEZS010000018.1:0-16694 GCA_035255365.1 Geothrix sp. | reverse complement strand
ACGTTGTTGGCGCCGAACTTGGTGCGCGTGAACACCAGCACCTGGCTCCAGTTGTGTTCCTGGATGATGTGCGCGAGCAGCTGCTTCTTCTTGCCGCGGCCGACCGGGTGCATGACCTGGGTGATGCGCTGCACCGTGGTGTTGCGCGGCGTCACCTGGATCGTCTGCGGGTCGCGCAGCAGGCCGTTGGCCAGCTGCCGGATCTCGTCGCTGAACGTGGCGGAAAACAGCAGGCTCTGCTTGTCCTTGGGCACCAGCGCCAGGATCTTCTTCACGTCGGGCAGGAAGCCCATGTCGAGCATGCGGTCGGCTTCGTCCAGCACGAGCACCTCGAGCTGGCTGAAGTTGAGGTTGCCCTGGCCCTGGTGGTCCAGGAGCCGGCCGGGGGTGGCGACGAGGATCTCGGCGCCGGCCCGGAGGGCCTTGGTCTGGGGATTGATGTTCACGCCGCCGAAGATGGTGGTGGACCGCAGCGGGATGTATTTGCCGTAGGTGCGGACGCTCTCTTCCACCTGCATGGCCAGCTCGCGGGTGGGGGTCAGGATGAGGGCGCGGATGGGATGGCGCGCGGGCGAGGCCGAGGTGCTGGCATGGGGCGCTAGGCGCTGCAGCAGGGGCAGCGTGAACCCGGCCGTCTTGCCAGTGCCCGTCTGGGCGCGGCCCATGAGGTCCCGGCCTTCCAGCACGATGGGTATGGCCTGGGCCTGGATGGGGGTGGGGTGCTCGTAGCCCTGCTCGCGTACGGCGCGCAGAAGCTCGGGCAGAAGCCCAAGGGATTCGAAGGACATGTGTGCTCCTGAGATGGCCCGCCCGCAAATGGATTTCGGGGGCCCGGTCAGGGCATGAATGGGGTGTTCGGATGGGAAAGAGGCGGAGACCGGGGGTCGCCTTTGATCACGAATCATTTACCCTACCACGTTGGTCGGGAATTGGCCAGGCCCTGTCGGACCATCTCCCTTCGACCCCTTCCGGGACTGGCACTGGAGGGGTGGAGGCGTTGCCACTGGTGGCCACGCTGTCGCGGAGGATGGAATGTTGGCATTTGGGGACAGCGGGCTGGAAGGATAAAAAAGATCCCAAATTTCAGAACCTCCAGGTTGATCCCGAAGAACCTACAGAGGTTGGATATGGACAACGAGCCGAGTTACACCCGCAGGGCGGACGATGGGGCCAGGATCCTTGTGGTGGATGACGACGCGCTGACGCGCCGGAGCCTGCGAGCCATGCTGGAGCGGAGCCACTACCGTGTGGAAACCGCCGAAGGCGGGCAGGAGGCCCTGGCTCTCATTCCCACCTATCAGCCGGATCTGGTCCTGCTGGATATCCAGATGCCTGGCATGGACGGGCTGGAAGTCTGCCGCCGGATTCGGGAACTGCAGAAGGGGGACCTGCTGCCGATCATTTTCCTGACGGGAGATGAACGCCCGGATATCCACTCCCTGGCTTTCCAGGCCAAGGGGGATGATTTTCTCCGGAAACCCGTTCATTCGGGGGAACTGGTCGTCAGGATCCGGAGCCTCATGCGGCTCAAGCGTCTGCAGGCGGAAATCCAGGCGGAGCGGGACAGCCTGCTGGAACTCCAGAAGCAGCGTGAGCAGCTCTTCCAGTTCATCGTGCATGATCTCAAGAATCCCCTGGCAGCCATCCACGTGGGACTGGAACTGCTCAGCGACCGGGACGACAACACGCCCGCCTCCCGGGCCCAGCTGCACCGGCTCCGGGACACGGCGCACCAACTGGGGCGCATGATCCAGAACATCCTGGATATCGGCCGTGCGGAGGAGCTGGGACTGGAACTACACAAGTCCCGAATTCTCCTGAGCAGTTGGATTCCCGGGCTCCTGCAGGAAGTGGAAGCCCAGGCCAATGCCATGAAGCACAACCTGGCCTGGGACTGTCCCACCGATCTTGAAGTCGAAGCCGATCAGGACTTCTTGCGCAGGCTCCTGTTGAACCTCCTGGATAACGCGATGAAGTACTCGCCTTCCGGCAGTCATACGCGAATCGAGGCCCACCCGACGGATGGGGGGGTGCGGCTGGAGGTCCGTGACCAGGGTCAAGGCATTCCCGAACACCTCCGTGAACAGGTCTTCGGGAAATTCGTACGCCTGAATGAGGGGCAGATGAAGGGGAACAGCGGGTCCGGGATTGGCCTGGCCTTCTGCCAGGTGGTGGCCGAGGCCCACGAAGGACGGATCTGGGTGGAGGAGAACGCGCCCAAGGGAAGCGTGTTTGTCCTCGAGATTCCCCGGATCGCCTCTGCTTGACCCGCGGGTCCGGTGAACGGTCAGGCCTATCTTTGCAGGAGAAACCTCAAGATCACGGCCCAGAATGAGGGCCAGAATGACGCAGCACCTCAACTGGAGTCACCCATGGCCGAGTTGACCCGTGAAGACCTGATCGAACACCTCCGGAACGGCATCTCGCTGGAACATGCCGATCTCAACGGCCTGGACCTTCGGGGGATCGATTTCTCCAAGGCCAACCTGAAATGGGCGAACCTGGCGGAATGCCGCCTGGAGGGCTCCCGGTTCACGATGGCCAATCTGGCCCATGCGAACCTGGAGGAAGCCAATCTCACGGGCTGCAACCTCTCGGAAGTGAACCTCTCCGATGCCAATCTGCACAAGGCGGTGCTCTTTCAGGCGAACCTCGCGAACTCCAAGCTGGCCAATGCGGATTTCCGCTCGGCGGATCTCAGCCAGGCTGATTGCACGAACGCGGATCTGGCCAAGGGGAACCTTCAGCGCGCCAAGTGCGGGAATACGGATTTCAGGAATACCGTACTGGCCGAAGCGGACTTCAGGAGCGCGTTCCTGCGAGGAGCCCTCTTCCGTGGCGCCAACCTGCATGGGGCGAACCTCGAGGGGGCCGTGGGCCTGGATGCCGCGATCGCCCTTGGCAACACGGGTCCCGAGCTTCCCGTCAACCTCGCCCTTCGCAAGGCGCTCCCGGGTCTGGTCGTGGGTGCCTTCGGGGCGGAGAAGGTTGTGGACTATGGTGCCGCGCGCCCCATCGGGTCCAGAACCTCCGGGGGCAAGACCACCAAGGAATCCAAGTACCACGCTGAACTCAAGCACATCCCCGCCCTCATCTTCACCACCGGTGGCTGGATTCGAGGCGTATTCGGAGTTCCCGTCATGCATGGCTTCCTGGAGCACTTGAATCTGATCGGGGATATGTTCAGGTTGACCAACGTCAACCTCCCCTATCTCAAACTGGAACTGCGCTTTTTCGGCCTGAGGAGGGGCAAGGCGTTGCTTGTGCTTCCCGATTGCGATGTGAACCAGCTGAACCTGCCCCTGCCTACCGCCGACTATCATGTCCATCGCGTCTCGTTCCTCCTGGAGGGTGGGACCGTCACGGGAAGTCTCGCCATCGAAGAAGACATCCGGGTGTCGGACTACCTTGCCAACCATGACAAGTTCGTGGTGCTCCGGAACTGCCGTTTCGGAGCCCACGATGCGCCGATGGAGGAGGAGGCCCACTTCCCGCTGTTGCTGGTGAATTGCGCGGCCATGGTCGGCGCATCCGACGAACGGATCAAAGCCTGAAGGCAGCCCTGGTTCAGTTCAGGCGGGACAGCTTGATGACGGCCGGTAGCCGGTCTGTGGGACCAAGTTTGCGTTCCTCCTGGCGATAGCCATCCAGGGTGATGATCACTCTCTCAGGCTGGAGTGGAACCATGACGCCGGTGAGGGGTGTCCGGCCGAGGTGTCTGGACCCGAGATAGACATCCGCCCCTTCAGGCTCGGTCTTGATCTCGATCCAATCCAACCGGGGCTCCAGTTCGAGGGTCAGCTGCCCATCCCTGGCGTCGAAGGTCTGGATCTTCTCTTCATAGCCATCGAGCTTGGCACTGGCCACATGGGTCCCATAGAAGAAGCGGTGGTCGAGGGGCGTGGTGCCAAGATCCTTGTTGTCCACGGTGATCTTCACGCCAGAAGGATGGGATTCAAAATGAACGGAGCGGGGCAGTCCGAAATAGCCTAATACCAGCAGAACCAGGAGGGCCAAGGTGACCCAAGCGCTGTTGATGGGTTCCGAGAGCGGTTTGGCAGCGTAGCGGGGCGAACGGCCGGAAGGTTTGGCCATCGGCAGCGAAGCCTTTGAAAAGGGGAGGGGGCTGGTGGTCTCGATTCGCTGGTTGAAAGAAGCCTCCTTCTCCTTCTCATTCTCCTTGTCCTTCTCGTCGCGCCGGAAGAGTTCAGCCGGGGGCGCCGTCAGTTTGGAACCATGGGGTGTTGGCGTATCCGCCCGCCGCTCCTTGGAGACGGCGGCGGGCGTAGGGCTCGCAGGGGCCTCGCCGGCGCCCGGTGTTACCTGTTTTCCCGCGCCTCCAACAGGGAGGGTTCGGGTTGCCATGTCGTCGGCGGCCGGTTCCGGTTTCGGCGGCAACAGGGTCAGCCCGCGGGGATCCAGGAGTTCCCGCATTCCGAGAGCGTCCGCCAGGGCCTCCAGGAAGTGGAGGGTGGAGTCGAACCGGCGTGCGGGGTCCTTGTGGAGGGCCTTCAGGAAGAAGCGCTGAAGGGGGGCGGACATCCCCTCCGGCAGGGTGGGCATCGAATTGGCGATGCTGTGGAGCAGGGCAGGCAGGGTGTCCCCCTGGTGAGGGAGCTTGTTGCCCGTGACGAGCTGGAAGACGGTCACGGCATAGGCCCAGCGATCCGTGACGGGGCTGGCGGGCTTTCCCGCCAGCAACTCGGGAGCCGTATAGGAAGGGGTGCCCATCACCACGCCGGTCGTCGTCAGATTGCTTTCCTCGTTCCGGGCCAACCCGAAATCCGTGAGTTTGATGCGGCCCGCCTTCGAAATCAGGACGTTCTCGGGCTTGATGTCCCGGTGCACGATCCCCGCGCTTTCCGCAGCCACGAGGGCCTGGCCGATCTGGCAGATCCAGTCCAGGGCCACCCGGGGCTCCACGGGAGATTCAGTTTGCAGGAGCTTGGCGAGGGAGCTGCCATCCACGAATTCCATGGTGAGGAAGGGACCCACCAATTCGTCATTGCCTACATCGAAAATGGAGATGATGTTCGGATGATTGAGCTGGGCGCTGATCTCGGATTCCCGCTGGAAGCGCGTCAGCATCGCCTCTGAATCCGAATGGGCGTTGAGCACGATCTTGACTGCCACTTTCCGTTTCAGGAGCGGGTCCTGGCAGAGATAGACAGCCCCCATGCCGCCGACGCCCAGCGGCTGCAGGACGTTGTACCTTCCAATGACTTTGGGAGCTTCCTGGGCCATGGATATCCATTACCCTGCGATCGGGAATTGAAAAGAGGCCCTGATGATGGTTCCGACCCGGTCGCGGGTCAAGGCAACCTTTTCGGGAGATCCGGCCCCTCCCCGCAGGCGGTCCCCGGGAACGGCGCGTGCTGCGGCCTGATGGCGTTCTTGACGGTCCGGCCCCCGGACTCGAAGAGGGTGGGTGGATAGGGGCCCATGGGGAGCCACCTTCATCCGGCCTGTCCGGCCCTTTTTTTCAAAGTGGCCCTGGTTTGAGGCGGGACTTTGGCTGACCCTGACACTAGTCGCAACATTTCAGGAGATTATCATGTCTTTACGAAGCTATGTGTCTTATTTTACTTGTACTTGTGTATTTATCGCTGTCGGTTGCGGCGGTGGGTCGGATTCCTCGAAGGCGGGTGGGACCCCGCCGCCGGCCGCCTTGCCCGCCATCACCTCCTTCGTCGCTGCAGCGCCTGTTTTGGAAGCAGGTGCCAGCACCCAGCTCACGGCCGTCTTCACCAACGGCAATGGTAGCATTTCACCCGGCATCGGCGCCGTCACCAGCGGCACCCCAGTGACCATCAAGCCGGACATGACGACGCTCTATACCTTGACGGTCAGCGACACCTCGGGCCACTCGGACGCTCTGCCCCTCTATGTCGGCGTGAAGAAGCCGCCCTTCGAGATGGTGAGCCTGGGTTCCACGGGCGTCCCCGCCGATTCGCAGTCCTATCTGGCGAAGCACACCATCTCCGCGGATGGCCGGTTCGTGGCTTTCGCCTCCATGGACAACACCCTGGTGCCCAATGACTCCAACGGCAGCACCGATATCTTCGTGCGGGACCGCCAGACCGGCACGACCCTTTGCGCCAGCCGGGCGACCGATGGCACCGCCGCCAATGCCTACAGCGACTACCCCATGATCAGCGCGGGAGGCCGCTATGTGGTCTTCGAGTCCCACGCCACCAATCTCGTGGCTGGCGTCAATCCCACGCGAGGCTATGCGGATATCTACCGGTACGATCTCCAGACCCAGCAGACCACCCTGGTCAGCGTCGACAGCGCGGGCTCCCTGGGGAGTGGTTCCAGCTACCATCCCAGCATCAGCGCGGATGGCCGGTTCGTGGCGTTCGCCTCGGATGCCCAGCTGACTTCCGTGTTCAACACCCAGACCGCGGTCTATCTGCGCGACACCCTGAACCAGGTCACCACCCTCATCAGCCACAGGGGCGACGGCAGCTTCTGCCAGGGAAGCAATCCCGCGATTTCCGCGGATGGCACCCGGGTGGTCTTCGAGTCCTTTGACGATCCCATGGGGCTGGGTGCCACGGTCTGGGAATTCTATGCGAACGATCTGGCCACCGGCGCCATCAGTCTGGTGAGCGCCAGCGCCACCGGGACGCCCCGGGAGCAGGGCAGCGAGAGCACCAGCCGGGGCGTGCAGGCCTCCGTTTCGAAGGATGGGCGCTGGGTCACCTTTTGCACCACCGCGACCAATCTCGTCCCGGGTACCTTCACCACCAACCAGAACGTGTTCGCCAAGGACACTCAGACCGGCGCCATCCAGCTGCTCAGCCAGAATGCCGCCGGCGTCTTCGGCGATGCCGACAGTGTCCGCAGCCAAGGCGGGCGGGCCAGCATCTCGGCCAATGGCGACCTGGTGACCTACAACACCAGTGCCACCAACCTGGTCGGCGGCCAGTACGGCACCATGGCCTCCAACCTCGTCACCGGCGAGGTCGAAGTGATCTGCCCCGGGTCCGGTTTCATCGGGGATACGGATCCCGCCATGAGCCCGGACCCCTACGGCCGGTTCGTGGTGCTGGCGGCGGGCGTCCACCTGGATCCCCGGTATGACTATCGCGGGCTCTTCCTCAAGGATCGCCATGTGGCTCCGGTGGCCGTTGCAGGTCCCATGCAGGTGGTGAGCGTGGGCGCGGTGGCGACCCTGGACGGCAGCGGCAGCCAGGTTTCCACGAACCCCAAGCCTTTCCCGGCAGCGCCGACCCTCAGCTACTCCTGGAACCAGCTTGCCGGACCGTCGATCAGTTTCACCAACCCAGGCACCTCCAGGCCCTCCTTCACGGCCTCGGCGGCCGGCACCTACGTCTTCCAGCTGGTCGTGAACGACACCATCGAGAACAGCCTGCCCGTGCTGGCCATCGTCAGAGCGCAGTGATCCTCCCTTACCTCGCCAACCTTTTTCTGGGGGTCTTCCCATGCCGATGCGACGCATGAACTTCCTGGCTGTTTTCCGCGCCATTCCGACGGCGATGGCCGTCGTCCTGGCGTTCTTCATGGCCTGCGGGGGAGGCGGTTCCAGTTCCTCCACACCCGCCGACACCAATCCCCACATCACCAGCTTTGTGGCCTCCCACAGCACGATCACCGCCGGGGACACCGCTTCCCTCACCGCCGTGTTCGAACGGGGGACGGGCGTCGTCACTCCGGGGAACTACCCCGTGACCAGTGGCGTGCCCTTGACCGGAACCGTGGACGTGACCACCACCTACACGCTGACGGTCACGGGCGCCCCGGGCACCACGCCTGCCACCGCCAGCACCACCATCACGGTCATTCCGGCCCCCGTGATCACCTCCTTCACGGCGACGCCATCCACCATCGCCTCGGGTGGGACGGCGAACCTGAATGCGGTGTTCTCCGGCGGCACCGCGACAGTGACCCCCGGGAACCTGACCTTGACCAGTGGTGTGGATAAGCCGGTGGGGCCCCTGACAGCCACGACCACCTACACGCTTACCGTGGCCAACTCCGTGGGTACCCAGTCGGCCACACGCCAGGCCACGGTCACCGTGACCGGCGGCGGAGGGGGTGCGCAGACGATTTCCGGCACCGTCACCTATGATTTCGTGCCCGCCGTCTATGACCTCAACACCGGCGCCGGCGGCCTGGACTTCGCCTCGGCCGCCGCCAGGCCGGTCCGGAACGGCGTGATGTACATGATGGAAGGAACGAACATCCTCACCCAGGGCGTCACGGATGCATCTGGCCACTACACCCTTTCCTATACCCCCACGGGAGCCGGGGCGCTGCAGCTGGTGGCCATGGCCTCCTCGGTCACGCCTTCCATCATCGTGCAGGACAACACGGCAACGGGCGGTCCGTCCCCCTGGGGCATCGGCGCTGCGGTCACCGCAGGCATGCCAACACTCAATCTGCACGCTCCCCATGGCTGGACGGGGACGGGCTACGACCCGGCCACCCGCCAGGCCGCACCCTTCGCCATCCTGGATTCCCTCTATACCGCCAGCCACGCCTTCATCGCGGTGCGTCCCGGCGTTGCCTTCCCGGAACTCCGGGTGAACTGGAGCCCCAACAACGCGCCCCAGGCCGGCGACAAGACCCTGGGCCAGATCGGGACCTCCCACTTCTCGCCCGCGGAGAATCAGATCTACATTCTTGGCAAAGAAGGGGCCGACACGGACGAGTTCGACACCCATGTGATGGTTCATGAATGGGGCCACTACTTCGAGAAGAACCTGTCCCGCTCCGACAGCCCCGGCGGCCCCCACAGCGGTGGCGATGTCTTGGATCCCCGCCTGGCCTTCGGCGAGGGCTACGGCAACGCGCTGGCGGCCATGCTGCTGCCCGAGTCCCTCTATGTGGACACGGTGTGGAGCGGGGGGGTGCTCCGGGCCTGGGGCTTCGACGCGGAAACCGCGCCTTCGCCCACGGATGATCCCAACCCCGGTCCCTTCTCCGAGACCACGGTCATGCGGTTGCTCTACGACATCTATGATGGCGGCTCCAGCGAGGCCTTCGACACGGTGCACGCGGGCCTTGGCACCATCTACGATGTGCTGGTGGGGCCTGAAAAGACCACCGAGGCCCTCACCACCATCGGCTCCTTTGTGGCAGGGCTCAAGGCTCAACCGGGCTTCGATACGGCGGCCCTCGATACCCTCATGGCCCACTACCAGATCGGCCCCATCACCACCGCCTGGGGCGGGGGCGATGCGAACCTGAGCGCGATGTACGCCATGGTGGGTTCGCTCCCCTACAGCGGCAGCGTGTCCTTTGACGGGGGCTTCGATCCCAACAAGTGGGCCCAGAACCAGTATTTCGTGGTGGCGGGGACCGGGGGCACGATCACCGTGAACACCGTCTGCGCCCAGGATGTGGATATCAAGGTCTTCCAGGCCGGTACGGTCGTGGGTTCCGCCGCTACCACCTCCGGCAACGAAACCCTTCAGATCAGCACCCAGGCCTCCAAGAACTATGTCGTCGTGATCACTGGCTGGGGCGCCACACCGGGCTCTTACCCCGTCCAGGTCTCGATCGCAGCCCCGTGATGCATCCGTCTCTTTCCTCAGGAGCTCCCATGAATCCCATCCGCCTGATCCTCACTCTCAGCCTCGTTGGAATCTCGCTTCAAGCTGCCCCCCCTGCCGCGAAGGCCCCAGCCCCACGCACCGCCACGCACAAGAGCAAAGTCCCGGTGGCCGTCACCACGATGTTCAGCGAGGGCAAGGCCACGGTCACACTCCGGTTCGAACAGCCGGTGACGGAAGCCCGCATCGGCTTCCGGGGGCTGGATGGGCTGGTCGTGAACGACAGCCCCGTTCTCGAAAAAACACAGTACAACCGGGGCGATACCCTGGTCCTGGAAGTCGGGATCACGCCCGGGGCAGGTCAGTCCCACCTGGCCGTGGATATCGCCGGTAGGTTCAGGGGCCAGCGCCGCATGGGCGTGCAGACGTTCTCGCTGGGCAAACCCACCTCCGAGCAGGAGAAGGCCCGATCCGGCGATATCCTCACCACCTCGGATGGGCGCCGGATCAAGGTCATGCCCGTGAAGCCGAAATAGCCCCGCACCTTTAAGGCCATCGCCCAGGGTCCGTGTTCAATACGGGATGCAGTCGGCGTCCTTCGAGCGCGGACCCTGGGTTCAACTTTCCAGGCCGAAAAAGTCCCGGATGCTCGCCAGGATGCGGCCGTGCTCCGCGTGGAGGCGGCGGTTCCTTTCCGCGGCGTCGAGGTTCTCCTTCAGGGCCACCAGCTCTGTGTGACGCTGGGCGAGGATGCCCGAGATGCCTTCGACGATCTCCGGTCGGCTCTCCAGGATGTGCTGGAAGTCGCTCTTCTCGATGCGGAAGCATTCCACCTCGCCCAGGGCCACCACGGTGGATGCGCGGGGAGCGCCGGTCATCACGCCCATCTCGCCAAAGAAGTTCGGGGCGTGCAGGTTGCCCAGAACGCGCTCTTCACCGCTTTCCGAGTGGAAGCGCACTTCCACTTCGCCGGAGACCAGGACATAGAGCCAGTGGGCGATGGCCCCCTGGCGGGTGATGACTTCCCCCTTGGTGAATGGGGCGGGCCGGATGCGGGGAGCGATGTGACTCTTCTCCTCCGCGGTCAGGGGATTGAAGAGTTCGACACTGTTCAAGGCGGCGATACGCCGCTCCAGTTCGCGGGCTTCCTTGCGTCCGGCGTGTTCGGGATCGTCCTGGGAAAGGAAGATCGCCGCGGCGGGCACGGCGAGGGGAATGCCAGCCCGGTGCAGCCCGGCATAGATGCGCTGGCGGACGAGGGAGCTGGTGGGATCGTCCTTGGCCAGATCCGTGAGCCAGTAGCGCACGGCGTAGTAGGCGAAGCTGTCGCGGGTGTCCTTGGCGAAGTCGAAGCAGATGCAGTGGGGGGCAGGTTCCAGGGCCGCATTGGGGATGGGTGCTTCCTGGAGCGCCCGGTTCACGATCTCGATGACTTCGCCCGGGGCGTGGCGGAAATCCACATTGAAATAGACCCACATGCGGTGCTTGATGGGTTCCCCCTGGCGCTTGCCCAGGATGGTGATGTTCTGGGCGAGGAGGGAGGCATTGGGCACGATGATGGTGTCGTAATCCCGGGTTTCCACCACGGTGTGGCGCCAGCGGATCGCGGTCACCCGGCCCTGGCGGCCATTGTCCAGCTGGATCCAATCCCCGACCCGGATGGATTCGTCCAGCTGCAGGGCCACGCCGCCCAGGATGTTGCCCAGGGTCGCCTGGAGGGACAAGCCGACGACGGCCGTGACCACGGCGGAGGTGGTGATGAGGCCGGCGGGATTCATGCCCCAACCGTGCAGCACCCCGGCGGCCGCCACCACGTAGGCGAACCCCATGCTGAGATCGGCCACGATGTCGGTCACATTGAGGTGGATGAGCGGCAGGGCCAGATCGAAGAGGGCCAGGCCCGCCAGGTTGATGAGGGCGATGTCGAAGAGCAGGACCGCTGTCCAGGCCGCATCCCGGGCCCGGACTTCCAGGCCCAGGGCCAGGAAGCCGGCTTCCAGCCCCAGGAGGGCGAGCCAGAGGGTGTAGGGGATGAGGGCCCGGCGCACCTTGCGTCGCCGCAGAGGCGCCAAGCGCCCCAGGAGGAAGGCCACGGCTACGATGCCCAGAGCCATGCCGATCGCGCGGATCAAGGGATGGTTCAGGGCCAGCGGCGGGAACGGCAAGGGGCCGTTCACGCCTTGCAGGCAGGCCAGGGCCCCGAACGGCGAGGAGGGGATCGGAGAGAACATGCCCAGAGCATACACTCGGTGCAAACCTCCGATTCCCTCCGGATGCTGGGTCGCTACTGCAGCCGGCCGGCCACTTCGGCCAGGGGCCAGGTTTCCTGCTCGCCCGTGTCCATGCGCTTCACGGTCACGGTGCCGCTGTCCAGTTCGCCATCGCCCAGGATGAGGACGGTGGGGATGCCCAGGCGGTTGGCGCTGGCCATGGCCTTTTTCAGGGCGACGGCCCGGGTGTCGAGCTGCAGGGGAAGGCCCGCGTCCCAGAGCTCGCGCGCCAGCTTCAGGGCTGCCACACCCGCCCGCTCGCCAAGGGGAATGAGCATGGCCGGTGGCGTGGAGGGCGCATCCCCCCGGATCTGCTGCAGCACCATGGCCAGGCGGTCCAGGCCGATGGCCCACCCGAAGGCGGGCACATCCGGTCCGCCCAGGTGCTTCACCAGGAGGTCGTAGCGCCCGCCGCCGAGCAGGGCGCTCTGGGCGCCCAGGTCGGAGCTGAGCAGCTCGAAGGCCGTGCGGGTGTAGTAGTCCAGGCCGCGCACGAGGCGCGGATTCTCCTCGAAGGGGATCCCGAGTTCCGTGAGCAGAGTCTTGAGGCGGGCATGGTGCCTGGCCGAGGCCTCGTCCAGGTGATCGGTGATGACCGGATGCCCTTCCAGGGCGGCCTGGCAGCGCTCGTTCTTGCAGTCCAGGACGCGCAGCGGGTTGGACTCGATGCGCCGGTGGCAGTCCTCGCAGAAGCGATCGGCCCGCTCCTGGAAGAAGGCCCGGAAGGCCGCGTGGAAGGCCGGCCGGGATTCCGGGGTGCCCACGCTGTTGATGGAGAAGGCCATTTTTTTCAGACCCAGCTCCGTGAGGAAGCTGTGGAGCATGAGCAGGGATTCGGCTTCGGATTCCGGCGTGGCCACGCCGAAGCTTTCGGCGCCGATCTGCCAGAACTGGCGGTAGCGGCCCGTCTGCATGCGCTCGTAGCGGAACTGGGGCCCGATGTAATAGAACAGGGCGGGATCGCTGGAGGCCAGCAGCTTGTGCTGGATGGCCGCCCGCACCACGCCGGCGGTGTTCTCGGGGCGCATGACCACCTGCCGGCCGCCCTTGTCCGTGAACTCGTACATCTCCTTGTTCACGATGTCGGAACTTTCCCCCACGCTGCGTTTGAACACGTCGAGTTCTTCGAGGATGGGCGTGCGGATCTCCCCGTAGCCGTGGCGGCCGAACACGCGGCGGGCGGTTTCCTCGATATGCTGGAACCAGCGAAGCTCCGCCCCGAACAGATCCCGCATACCTTTCACCGATTGGGCCATGATCCGACTCCTGAGCTTTCTGCCGCTCGCCACCTTCAGCCTACTGTCTTGGGCTCAGAGTCCCAAACTCGCCGGTTCGGCCCCCCATCCCCCGCGCCTGAAGGTCATGGTCGACCCGGGGCATGGCGGCGAGGACGGGGGGGCCAAGGGACCCAAGGGCCTGAAGGAGAAGGCGGCGGCCCTGGAGATCGGCAAGGCCGTGGCGGCCAAGCTCGAGACCGCGGGCTTCGAAGCCGTCCTCACGCGCGAGGACGACACCTTCATCCCCCTCTGGGATCGAGCCAAGGCCGCCAACGCCCAGGGGGCCGATCTCTTCATCAGCCTCCACCTGAACGCTGCCCGCGCTCGGGCCGCCCGGGGCTCCGAAGTCTACTTCCTGAGCCTGGGGAAGGGCGATGACGAGGAGGTGGTGGCGGCGGAGAACGCCGGTGCCGGCGACGCCCCGGCCAGCGCGGACACCGTGGTGGCGAGCATCCTCGACGACCTGGCCCAGAAGGCCTTCCTCCAGGACTCCGAGCGGCTGGCCGTGGCGATCCAGGGCCAGCTGAACCGGCTGGCCGGCATTAAGGAGCGGGGGGTCAAGCAGGCCCCCTTCATCGTCCTCCGCGGCGCAGCCATGCCCGCCGTGCTGGTGGAGGTGGCCTTCATCTCCAACCCCAAGGAGGAGGGGAAGCTCAAGGAGGCCGCGTTCCGCGCCAAGGTGGCCGATGCCATCACCCGCGGCGTCCGCCGCTACTTCGCCCAGGCCAACGGCAGCGTGCGCCGGAAGACCGTGGCCGGACCGGGCTGATAGCCCTTTGGCCTCCGAAGCCAAAGGTCGTGGGAACCCAGGCTCCCAAGCCTCAACCTTGAACGGAACGTCGATCGCCGCCATGATGGAAGGCCGCAGTACCCGTAGCTCAGTTGGATAGAGCGTTGGCCTCCGAAGCCAAAGGTCGCTGGTTCGAATCCAGTCGGGTGCACCAACAAAGGCAGGGGGGCCGCATGGCCCCCCTGCCTTTGTTGATGGTCTCTGGGTTCGAACCAGCGAGTGGACCGCCCAAGGCGCCACTAGATGTGGCGCCGACGCGGGCCGGCGGCGCGAAGCGGCGCGGTTCGAATCCTGATCGGACTGCATGGCCCCCCTGCCTTTATTGCGATTCCCTGGATTCGAACCAGCGAGTGGACCGCCCGAGACGCGCCTAGATGGCGCGTCGAAGCGGGCCGGGGCGGCGCAGCCGCACGGTTCGAATCCCGATCGGGCCGCATACCCCCTGACCGGTGGGAAGTTCCTTCCTGTGAAAACATTTGCGGGGCACCTTGACTGACCTCATTTTGCGAGGCACAATGATCGTGCCTAAACCGGAGGTCCCAGTGGATCGTGAACTCCTGAAAGGCAGCACTCCCTTGCTGCTGCTGTCGCTGCTCTGCGAGGGGCCCATGTACGGCTACCAGATCATCGAGACGGTCCGCCAGAGAACGGGGGGGACCTACACCCTCAAGGAAGGGGCCCTGTACCCGGCCCTCCACAAGCTCGAGGCGACCGAGTTCATCACGTCGTACTGGGAAACCCAGGAGAACGGGCGGGAACGGCGCTACTACGCCATCCAGCCCGCGGGCCAGGCCTTCCTGACCGCCAAGAAGAAGGAGTGGAACCAGTTCGTGGACATGGTCCAGGCCTTCGTCGGGCCGAGGGCCTGAAGGATCCATCACCGTGTCGCGCGCGCTCGACGGCTACCTCGCCCAAGTGGCTGCTGGCCTGAGGGGGGTGTCCCGCTGGCGGCGCCTCAGGCTGCTGCGGGAGCTGGAGACCCACCTGCTGGACGAGGCTGAGGCCCGGGGCATCGAGGGCGAATCGGCCATGGCGGCCCTGCTCGCCGAGAAGGAGCGCCCCGGTCTGCTGGCCGGGGAACTCGCCGCCGGCGAGGGCCAGGACGCCAACCACCGCGGCAGCACCGCCCTGGCCGCGGGAATGATCATCGGGATCGCCACGGGCAGCCACATGTGGTTCGAGGGCTGGCGCTGGTACATCTGCGTGGCCTTCGCCGCGGCCCAGGGGCTGGCCGTGGGGGCCGGCTACTTCTGGGCCCGGCGCCACTGGCTCCGGCTCGATCCCTGGGCGAGAACGGCCGTGGCCGTGCTGCTCACCTCCCTGCTCTCGATCCCCCTCGGGTTCACCACCGCCCACGGGTTCAAGCCCACGCGCCTGCTCTATGGCGCCTATACGGGATTCCTCCTGGAACGCCACAGCCAGGAGCGCCCGCTCTGGCAGACCCTCCTGGAACCGGTCCTCTTCACGGCCTTCATGTTCGCCCTCGAGACGGGGTTCCTGGGCCGGATCCGCTTCCGGTGGTGGCAGGTGCCCCTGGAGCTCAGCTTCAACGCCACCCTGCTGGTCAGCGTGATGCTGGCGCTGAAGCTGCGCCGCGTCCTGGCCGAGCGCTGGGTGCTGACGCCCCAGGAGCAGGAGGGCTGATCCAGGCCTGTCTCCGGGCCCTGCCTCGGGAATCCTCCTTGAGGGACGGGCGATTTGGCGATAAGCTATCCATCTTGCGTGGACAAGCCGCGTGCGTTCACCCCGCCCATGGGGGCATCCGGTCGGTCCCAGGAGGAAGAGATGAAGGAAAAGATCCACCCCGAACTGCACGATGTGAAGGTGCACTGCGCCTGCGGCAACGAGTTCATGACGCGCTCCACCAAGAAGGAGTTGCGCGTGGAAATCTGCTCGGCCTGCCACCCCTACTTCACCGGCAAGCAGCGCCTGATGGACACCGAAGGCCGCGTGGAGAAGTTCAACAAGAAGTACGCGAAGAAGGAAGCCCCGGCCGCCGCTCCCGAAGCCGCCGTCGAGACGACCGAAGCCTAGCTGTGATGTTCCAAAGAACGGGCCGATTGCATCGGCCCGTTCTTCTTTTTTATGGGCTCCAGATTCCGGCGCAGCCGGAACCTGGAGCTGGCAAAAGAGGTGGATCATGCTCGACCAACTTGAAGCCGTGGATGCCCGCTTCCAGGAAGTGGAGGCGCAGCTGCAGGATCCCGCCGTGGTGTCCGACCCCAAGCGGCTGCGGGAGCTCACCAAGCTTCGCGCGGAGCTGGAGCCCGTGGTCCAGGCCTTCCAGGCCCAGCGCACGCGCCTCAAGCAGCTGGAAGAGGCCGAGTCCATCCTGGGCGACAAGACCATGGACGCGGACCTCCGCGAGATGGCCGAAATGGAGATTCCGGACCTGAAGAAGGCCATCGCCGAAGGCGAAGCCGAGATCAAGCGCCTGCTCATCCCCAAGGATCCCGCCGACGCCAAGAACGTGATCCTCGAGGTCCGCGCCGGCACCGGCGGCGAGGAGGCGGCCCTCTTCGCCGCGGAGCTCTTCCGCATGTACATCCGCTTCGCGGAGCGGCGGGGCTTCAAGGTATCCGTGCTGGATGAGAGCGACGCCGATGCGGGCGGACTCAAGGAGGCCACCGCCGAGATCCAGGGCGACGGTGCCTACAGCCTCTTCCGCTTCGAGAGCGGCGTGCACCGCGTGCAACGGGTGCCGAAGACCGAGACCCAGGGCCGCATCCACACCTCCGCCGCCACCGTGGCCGTCATGCCCGAGGCGGAGGAGGTGGACATCGAGATCCACCAGAAGGATCTGCGCATCGACACCTTCTGCTCCGGCGGCAAGGGC
>DATEZS010000017.1:0-47498 GCA_035255365.1 Geothrix sp. | reverse complement strand
TGCTGGCCCCCCTTGACCTCGGCTTCACCACGCTGCGCAACCGCGTGCTCATGGGTTCCATGCACACGAACCTGGAGGAGGCCAAGCACGGCTTCGCCAAGATGGCGGCCTTCTTCGGGGAGCGGGCCAAGGGCGGCGTGGGCCTCATCGTCACCGGTGGCATCGCGCCGAACCTGCGGGGCCGCCTCGCGCCCTTCGGCTCCCAGCTCTCCTGGCCCTGGCAGGTGGGGAAGCATCGGCTGGTGACGGACGCGGTGCACGCCGAGGGCGGCAAGATCGCCCTGCAGATCCTCCACGGCGGCCGCTACAGCTACCACCCCTTCAGCGTGGCGCCCTCCGCCGTGAAGAGCCCCATCACGCCGTTCAAGCCCAGGGCCCTCTCGGAGCGGGGCATCCGCAAGACCATCCGCGACTACGCGAGCTGCGCGCGGCTGGCCCAGAAGGCGGGCTACGACGGCGTGGAGATCATGGGCAGCGAGGGCTACCTCATCAACGAATTCATCGCCGCCCGCACCAACCGCCGCACGGACGGCTGGGGCGGCAGCTACGAGAACCGCATGCGCTTCCCCCTGGAGATCGTGAAGGCGGTGCGCCAGGCCGTGGGCCCCGAATTCATCGTCATCTTCCGGCTCTCCATGCTGGATCTGGTGCCCGAGGGCAGCACCTGGGCGGAGGTCGTGCAGCTGGCCAAGGCCCTGGAAGCGGCGGGCGTGACCATCTTGAACACCGGCATCGGCTGGCACGAGGCCCGGGTGCCCACCATCGGCGCCATGGTGCCCCGGGGCGCCTACGCCTGGGTGACGAAAAAGCTCAAGGGCGAGGTGAAGATCCCCCTCATCACCACCAACCGCATCAACACGCCGGAAGTGGCCGAGGAGATCCTGGCCAGCGGGTGCGCGGACATGGTGAGCATGGCGCGGCCCCTCCTGGCGGATCCGGACTTCGTGAACAAGGCCGCCGAGGGCCGCGCCCAGGACATCAACACCTGCATCGCCTGCAACCAGGCCTGCCTGGATCACGTGTTCCAGAACAAGCGGGCCAGCTGCCTGGTGAACCCCAGGGCCTGCTACGAGACCGAGCTGGTCTTCGAACCCACCCTCGCCCCCATGCGCCTGGCCGTGGTGGGCGGCGGGGCCGCGGGCATGAGTTTCGCCTGTCACGCCGCGGAGCGGGGCCATGCCGTCACCCTCTTCGAAGCCGGGCCCGAACTGGGCGGCCAGCTCAACTACGCCAAGCATGTGCCGGGCAAGGAGGAGTTCTTCGAGACCCTGCGCTACTTCGGCCGCCGCCTCGCCACCGCCGGGGTGACCGTGCGCCTGAACGAGAAGGCCACGCCCGAAAACCTGGCAGCCTTCGACGAGGTCATCCTCGCCACCGGCGTGAAGCCCCGCAGGCCGCACATCCCCGGCGTGGACCATCCCAAAGTCATCTCCTACCCGGACCTGCTCTCGGGCCGGAAGCTCGCGGGGAATACCGTCGCCATCATCGGCGCCGGGGGCATCGGCTTCGACGTGGCCGAGTTCCTGGTGCAGACGGATCACGCGCCCCAGCAGCCCCTGACCGTGGAGGCCTACCTGCGGGAGTGGGGCGTGGATGGCGCCCACGCGCACCGCGGTGGCCTGCTCGCCAGGCCCGAGGCGCCGGAACCGACCCGCACCGTGTACCTGTTCCAGCGCAAGACCGATCGCATGGGGGCGGACCTGGGCAAGACCACGGGCTGGATCCACCGGGCCACCCTCAAGGCCATGAAGGTGAAGATGCAGGGCGGCGTCCACTACGAGCGCATCGATGACGAGGGCCTCTGGATCCGGGATGGCAAGGACGCCGGAGCCAGGTGCCTGGAGGTGGACAACATCATCCTCTGCGCGGGCCAGGAATCGGAGCGGAGCCTCGTGGGGCCCCTGGAGGCCGCCGGTAAACGGGTGCACCTCATCGGCGGCGCCGAGCTGGCCGCCGAGCTGGACGCCCAACGGGCCATCCGCCAGGGGGCCGAGCTGGCGGCCCGGATCTGAGCGCCAGCCAACCCGGTCACATCCCGGTGGGCAGGAAGTAACGCCACGCCTGCGGACTGCCGAAACCATGGTTTTGGACTTTGCCCGCCTCCGGAGCGTCTGTGCGCAATCGTAGCCTCGCCTTCAAGTTCTTCCTGCCGGTGGGGATCACCCTTGCGGTCCTATTCGCGGCCCTGACCATCCTGGTGAGCCGCACGCAATCTGCAAGGATGCAGCAGGCCTTCGAGGACAATCTCCGGGCTCTCGGCACCAATGCCCGGAACATGCTGCACAGCGAAGCCGAAGCCTACTGCCAGAAGGAGGGCATGGCCTACCACCGGGAGCCCCTCGATCGGCTCTCCACGGATGCCGAGAAGGATGTGGATCGCCTCGCCATCCAGGCCTTCCGGGATAACCCCTCCCTGGCCAGCTACACCGGCCACTACCCGGGCCCCGATGGCGCAGACTGGATGTACGTCGTGACGCCCGGCCGTCTCCAGGAGAGCTGCACGACCTGCCACAAGGCCCTGGGCATGGCCTCCTTCGACGACAAGAAGGTCGGGGATTTTGTGGCCATCTTTGGCATTTCCAAGTCCACCGCTGCCACCCTGAGACAGGAACGACAGTTCCAGATCGCCGCGGCCCTGATCGGGCTGGCCACCCTGGCGGCAGTTGGAGCTCTCCTCTACTATTCCGTGCGCAAAACCATCCTGAGCCCCCTGGAAGATCTGGGCGGTTCCATCAGCAAGGTGGCCGAAGGCGACTTCACCGCCCGGGCCCAAGCAAAGGCCGATGACGAGATCGGCAGCCTGGCGCGCACCTTCAACGGCATGGTGAACCGGCTGAGCCTGGCCCTCCGGGATGTGGAGACGGCCTCCCAGACCGTGGCCTCGGGCGCCACGCAGCTGGCCGCCAGCGCCGAACAGATCTTCCGGACCGTGGAGGACACCGCCCGGGTCGGCGAGGATCTCCGCGTGGCCGGGAACAGCGTGCAGGAGGCCGTGCAGCGCCTGGGCGCGAACATCACCCAGCTGGATGAGAACGCCGTGGAAACCCAATCCAGAACTCGGGCCGCGGCCCAGGACACCGAGGACGGGGCCCGGGCCGGCAAGGATGCCGAAGGAGGCATGACGGCCATCCGGGAAGCCACGCGCCAGATCCTCCAGGCCGTGCAGGTGATCCAGGACATCGCCCGCCAGACGAACCTGTTGAGCCTCAACGCGGCCATCGAGGCCGCCAAGGCCGGCGCCCAGGGCAAGGGCTTCGCCGTGGTCGCCGAGGAAGTGCGCAAGCTGGCCGAGCGCAGCGCCGCCGCCGCCACGGAGATCCGCGGCCTCACGGACCGCACGGAGGAAGTGGTCTCCCAGGGCATCGAGAGCGTGGCCAATACGCTGGAGCGCCTGGGTTCCATCCAGGCCCGGATCTCCGAGGTGTCCCAGCAGGTGCAGGGCGTGGCCGACCTCAGTCAGAGCCAGGGGGAAGCCAGCCAGGAGGTGGGCAGCCTCATGGAACAGACCGCCGGGAAGCTGCAGCAGAACGCCGCCGCCACCCAGCAGCTGGCCGCCACCGTCACCGAGATCACCCGCACCGCCGAAGACCTCTCCAAGGTCGCCGATGGGCTGCGGGTGCTCGTGCAGCGGTTCAAGATCTAGAACAGCTCTTCACCGTTATTGCTTCATTCGCTTCAGCCTCCGGGCGGCGAGGGCAGCGCAGCTGTCCTCGTCCTCGGGTTCTCCCGAGGCCCGCAGGGCGATGGAACGGTCGTAGCACACCTTCGCGGCATCCCCCGCTCCGAGGTGCTCGGCGATGCGGCCCAGGACGTACCACTCGTTGGTGCCTGGCTTGTCCAGCCCCTGGAGTTCGATCTCCTGGACCAGGGCCTCCTTGGCTTCGGTGGTGCGCCCCAGCTCCGCGAGAATGGTGGAGAGGGTATGCAGGGATGCCGAGTTCCGCGCTGTCCCCTGGGTGGCGGTGCGCACCAGTTCCAGGGTCCGCTCGGTCACGGTGCCCCGGACCACCTGGCTCCAGGCCAGGTTGTTGAACTCGGTGGGCGTGGCGCTCCCCTGGTCGACCTGCGCCAGGAGTTCCTTCTCAATGGCCGCCCGCCGCCCCAGCCCCTTCAGGGCCTCGTAGCGCCCCGCCTGGAACGGGAGGAAACCCGGATGTTCGCGGAGCTGTCCCTCCAGGTAGGCCAGGGCTTCCTCCCACCGCTTGTGGCCCAACAGGGCCCCCATCTTCAACACCGAGGCGGTTGTGGAACCCGGGTAGGCCCGTGCCAGGCGCTCCGCCGATTCCAGGGAGCCGGAGCCGTTCCGATCCTTGAGGGAATCCATGAGCAGGGCCGCGTCCAGGCGGTCGGCAGTGAGCGGGTCCTTGGCTTCCCGCCGGGCCTTTTCGAGAATCGGAGTGACGCGCACGTCCTTCTCGCCCGCCAGCAGCAGGGAGGCCGCCACCAGCACCGCCTGTTCGTCAGCCTCCTGCCCCTTGGTCCAGAAGCGGGGGAACATGGGGCCAGCCAGGGGGTCATCCGCGGGGGGCGACGCGACCAGCTGCCGGGCCTGATCCAGCCAGGCCCTGGCCTGGGCCAGTTTGCCATGGGCCGCCAGCCACTTGGCCTCCAGGGCCATCGACTCCGGCGCATCCGAGGTGCCAACCAGCCGGTATCCGGCTTCCGTCCGGGTCACGAAGAAGGTCTGCGAATAGTTGTCCAGGCCCCGGATGCGGATTCGGTGGCCTTTCTGGTCATCCCCTTCAGCCGTCACCTGGGCCAAGGACAGGGTGAGGTCCGCCAGGGCTTCCGACGGGAGGTCGATCCCGCGCAAGGCGCCGCCGAGCGCTGCGAGGATCTCCTTCCCCTTGGCTTCGGTGATGTATTCCGCCTGGGCTGGCGAGTAGAAAGCACGTATCTGGTCCACTTTCCCGGAGGGGCGCAGAAGGGCGATCAGGAATTGCCGCACCAGACTGGCGGGATCCTTCACGTCCTGGGGCGCGGGTTCGACTTGTCTGGCGCGGCCGATCAGCTCCGCCCTGGTGCGCAGCTGGCTCATCTGGTCCGAGCCATTGGCGCCCTCCAGGAGCAGCCGGGTGGCTTCGGGGTACTTCCGCAGGTGCACCAGCTCATCAGCAGCGTTCACGAGGGCTGTCCGCCGCGTCTTGGCATCGGTGATGACGCGCGAGCTCTCCTTGAGGGCCGCTTCCACGCCCTGCAGGTTCACCAGGGAGGCCACGAGCCACATGTCGCGAATGGTGGAGGAGGGCAGGCTCCTGGCCAGCCCCAGGCAGTCCGCGAACCGGCCCCGTTTCGCCAGCGTCAGAACCAGGTTGTTGTCGAGATCATGGTTCTTCAGGTCCCTCCGGATTCCCTCGTATTCGCGGATGGAGGCGTCGAGATCAGCGCCAGGCCCGTACCGGAGGCCTTCGGCGTTGTGCTCCAGTAGGATGGCCAGGTCGCCCCGTACGCTGTAGCTCATGGGTTCCAGGGTCTTGGCCTTCCGGTAGGCGGCCACGGCTCCGGGCAGGTCCCAGCCCTTCGCGAAGCGGCGCCCCACCTGGTCGTGCTCGAGCACCCAGCCCAGGGTCTCCTGGGCTAGCGAGGAAGTAGGCTCCAGTTGGATCGCGCGGTGTGCCTCATCGCGAGCGGCCTCTCCGAGCCCCGCTGCGAGGTAGGCCCTGGCCACCCGTGTATGGGGTGAGGCTTTCCCCGGGATCGCTTCCGCCAGCCTGCGGAACTCGGCGATGGCCTCCTTGATCCTCCCGGCGGCCAGATGAGCCTCACCCACCTGGTTGAAAATCACCTGGGGCACCTTCTCGTCCCCGTATGCCTTCAAGGCTTTCAAGCCAGCGTCCACTTCCGCTGCGGTCCAGAGCCTCCGGCCTGTGTCCACCTTGGCATCGGCCACGACCACGCCGTCATCCCGAACGGCGTAGTGCAGATGCAGGGCAGCGGGGCCGAAGGTCAGCGTGCGGTCCTCCGGAAGCACCGCCGGCACGTAGCCTGGAGGCGTGGGGATGAGGTAGGAGAGCTCCTTGACGTAGGGTTCGGGAAACACCAGGGGTCCCCGCCGGGGCACATCCTCCTTGCCTTCCTCGACCCCCTCCTTCAGCACTTTCTGGATGCCGGAAACCAGGGACCAGGGGTTGACCGAAACCGCGGCATTGGTCTGATCGATGCTGGCCGAGGACGCCTCCAGCATCTCGAGTTGCAGCACAAAGGGTTTGGACAGGTCCCGGAGTTCCGTGTAGGACACCTTTCCGAGATTTTTCGCGGAGAAGTTGCTCTTGGCATAGTCCAGGAGGTTCTCGCGGATCTTCTTGTCCTCCTCCCGGACATAGCCGGAACGGAGGCGCGCTTCGAACATCCCCCAGGCATAGGTGGTCTCATCAATGGTTCCGGGCCCGTGATCGGCAAACCGGACCTCCCGGACCTCCCGCTGGCGGTTGTCTTCCGCCCGGATTTCCGGAATGCGGCTGAGGGCCGTCGTGTCCTGGGCGGCGACCAGGGCCAGGCGCCCTTCCACCCCGAGCAGGGCCTGGCCCGGATGGGCGAGGTCCGCAGTGGCGTCAATCCAGAGGGGCTCGGGCCCGGGCACATAGACGATGGCGTGATTGAAGCTCGAGGATCCGGGCAGGTCCGGATCCACATCGGGTCGGGTCCCGGACTTCAGCAGCGCGACCTCGGCGGGGATGCCCGCGGTTCGCAGCAGGCAGACCAGCAGGGTGGACTTGTCCTTGCAGTCGCCAAATCCTCGCCTGAGCGCTTCGGCGGGACGCACCGGCACGATGGCCGCATCCGCGAACTCGATGCCGGTGTAGCGCACATCCTTGTGCAGCCGATCGAGAATCCGGGCGATCTTCTCGTTCCGGGTGGTGGCGCCTTCGGTGGCCCGGGCCACCCAGGCAGCCAGGTCCGCATCCTTCGTCTGCCTGGCCACGATCTCCGCGTATTCCCTGGCCACGGCGGACCAGCTCGGCGCGGTGGCGTAGGCCAGGGATGGCCGCCGTGCCTTGTCCAGCGGCAGGTTCGCTTCCTGGGTGGCGTAGGACTCCTGGAAACCCAGTTCCAGGGAGACGGTAGTCCAGCCATCCGCGGTCCGGGTGGTGGGGCGCAGGTTGTCCATGGCGTAGAGCTTGATCTTGAGGGGACTGGAAGCCGGCACCCGGATCTCCGCGCGCGTGTGCACGACCGGCACATTCTGGGCGAGGGGGATCCCTCCGGCGGCACCGACCTTGGAGAAGGCTTCCACTTCCCGGTACAGGAAGGAGACCTCGGCAATGGCGCCCTTCTGCAATTTCGGCAGGGGACCCCGGAGATGCTTCCGGTCCCCGTACACATCGGAGCCCGGATCATCCGCCCCGTACTCGCCGATGGTCTTGGGGTCCAGCAGGTGGACCTGGCCATCCGGAGTGATGACACGGGCCCGGATCTCCGGCCGGGCCTCGTACCAGGGGGACCACTCGGCCGACACGGAACCCCAGGAGTCGATGGCCGATTCCTGATCCACCCGGAAGACGTACCGGTACCGGATCTCCTTCCGGCCGCCTTCATCCACGCGAATGAGGTGCTCCTCCAGCAGTTCCAGCACCGCCGAGCCCTCCCGCGGGGCCTGGGCGGCGGAGGCGGCAAGAAGGGCGGCCGGATCGGCCGTGAGGGGCGGCGCGGCCTCCCAGGCCCGGGGATCGCTGGGCAGCGCGAGCGCCGCGGCCGGCAGCGTGAGCATCAAGGTTGTCAGGGGGCCTGGAAACCGAATCATCCAAACATCTCCACCAAGGGCGGACCCCTGGGGGACCGATCCGTTTTTTGATTACCCGGGAAGCTCCTATGCTATCAATCCGAATGCTCTGGTTCCAGAACGAAACTACTTGGTCTATTCCGGCAATATTTTTCCATGCCGAGCTCCGGGAGCCTGCGCGCGGGGAATTGCTGGCACCCTTCTGGGTGTGAAACCGGCCCAGATCATTTCCGTCCACGCCTCCCGGCGCCTCTTCCTGGGGGCCCAGGGCCTGCTGGATGATCCGGCGCGGCGCGCCACCAAGGCTTCGGTGCAGGCGCTCGTCGAGCGGCTGGGCTTCGTGCAGATGGACACCATCCATGTGCTGGCCCGGGCCCATGACCTCACCCTGTTCACGCGCCTGGATGGCTACCGGCCCGAGCATCTGCGGAAACTGCTGGAGGATCAGCGCAGCCTCTTCGAGGGCTTCACCCACGACGCCTCGGCCATTCCCACCGGCCTCTTTCCCCAGTGGAAGCCGCGCTTCGAGCGGGATCGCGCCCGCATCCAGGGCCACGCCTGGTGGCAATACCACTTCCGCGGCACGGACGGCGCGCAGGTGGTGCAGGCCGTGAAAGCCCGCATCACCGAGGAAGGCCCCCTCAAGTCCTCGGACTTCGAGCACCCCGAGAAGCGCGGCCCCTGGTGGGGCTGGAAGCCCCAGAAGGCGGCCCTGGATTTCCTTTGGCGCAGCGGCGAACTGATGATTCCCCGCCGCGCCAATTTCCATAAGTACTACGACCTCACGGAGCGCGTGCTGCCGGAGCACTGCGACCTGCCCCGCCCCGAACCCGCCGCTCACCTCGAGTGGGCCTGCGCCAGCGCCGCCGAGCGGTTGTGGCTCTTCACCCCCAGGGAGCTGGCAACCTTCTGGGCCGCCATCGAGCCCGCTGAGGCCAAGGCCTGGTGCGCCCGGGCCCAACAGGAGGGCCGCATCGTACCCGTGCAGGTGGAGGATGCGGACGGCACCCTCCGTCCCGCCTTCGCCCTGGCGGATTGGGAGGCGCGGCTGACCAGACTGCCGGAGCCGCCGGAGTGCACCCGCCTGCTCTGCCCCTTCGATCCCATCCTCCGGGACCGTGCCCGGGCCCTGCAGCGCTTCGGCTTCGACTACCGCTTCGAAGCCTTCGTGCCCGAACCCAAACGCCAGTACGGCTACTTCGTCCTGCCCATCCTCGAGGGCGATCGCCTGGTGGGCCGACTGGACCCCAAGCTGCACCGGGACCGGGGCCTGCTGGAGATCAAAGGGCTCTGGTGGGAACCGGGCATCAAGGCCACCAGGGTCAGGAAGCGCGCCCTTGAGGAAGCCCTGCAACGGCTTTGCACCTGGGTCGGCGCAGAGGAGATACTCATTCCATGACCAAACACCCCGACTACTGGAACCAGATCTACAAGGACGAGGAAAGGCCCGGCTGGGACATGGACGGCGAGACGCCCCTGGTGCGGGAGATCCTCGACCTGGCCAGGCCCTGCGGACTCGAACCCGGGGCGCGCCTGGTGGTGCCCGGTTGCGGCTACGGCCATGATGCGGCGGCCCTGGCGGGAGAAGGTTTCCAGGTGACCGGGCTGGATTTCGCGCCCCTGGCCATTGAGGGCGCCCAGGCCCGCTACGGCGATACCGTGGCCTGGCGCAAGGACGACTGGTTCACCACCGAATTGGGCCCCTGGCAGGCCATCTTCGACCACACCTGTTTCGTGGCCATGGACCCGGAGCGCCGTCCCGCCTATGTGGCCGCCTGCGCCGAGCACCTGGAACCGGGCGGGCTCTGGATGGTGGCGGTCTTCCACGATGTGAACGGCCGGCCCGGCCCCCCTCACGCCATTCCGGCGGAGGACATGCGGCGGTTGGTGGCAGCCCAATTCGAGATCCTGCACCTGGATCAAGCCCTGGGCAGCCATCCCCGGCGAGCCGGGCGGGAGTATCTCCTGATCGCCCGGCGGCGCCCAGAGTAGATTCCACGGAGGGCACTGTCACTCTCCGGGGTGGTAGCTCCGCTCCACATGCCCCTTGAGCTCATCCGCGTAGAAATAGACGGGCCGCAGCTCCCCGGAGATGTAGCGGGCCGCCTGATCATCGAAATGCTTCGAAGCGGGATGCCCGCTTTCCCCTCCGGCAGTGATGGCGAAGGCCTTCACCCGGTGGCCGAACTCCACGGCGGCCAGGAAGCTGTTGCCCGAGGCGCCGTAGTACCGCTTCGTGCCCGGATAACGCCGTGCGCCGAAGGAGGCCAGCGAACCCCACTGGCCCGAGGTGAAGGGTACCGGGAGGCTGGGCTTGTCATCGGCGAAGGCCTGGTTCAGGTCGCCACTGAGGCGCTGGTACCGGTTGATCTCGCCCCAGGGCGTGCGCCAGTTCCCAAAATCCAGCTGCAGCCGATCCACCGCATCCGCCAGGGCCTGGAGCTTCTCCTGGGGTGCGCTGTCCTTGGCGATGGCCTCCACGAAGGACTGTCCTTCTCGGGAGGCCTGTTCCGAGACCTTGGCCCACAGCCCTTCGCCCCAGAACACTGCCAATGAGGTCGCCTCCGATGCGGCCGACCAGCGATGATCCCAGGCTCTCAGCAGGGCGATGGGCGCGGCCAGCCTGGTTTTGAGCGGATGATCGGCGGGTGCCTTGTCGTAGGCGTCCGTGAGCAGGGGGATGAGCTCCGCGAAAGCCGGGAGGCCCGGATCGAAGGCCGCGTCACGCAGGGACTGCAACGTGAAATTCTGGCGCTCCCGCAATACTTGGATGGCGTGGACGCCGCGCGCATTCTCTCCAGCCGTGTCCATGTAGCGGGGATAGTCCTGGCGCCTGGGGCTGGACGACCCCGCCGCCGAATAGGGCCAGTTGTTGGTGTTGGTGATCCAGCCAGTGGACGGATTGAGCAGATGGGGCGCCTCGTCCAGTTGGTGCAGGCCCTTCCAGTCCGTGGCCGGATCGGCCCCGTCCACGGGCTTCCGGTAGTCGTAGCGGTCATCCCGCTTCGGGATGAACTGCGGATGCAGGTAGGCGATCTCGCCTTTGTCATCCGCGAAGATGGTGTTGTTGCTCGAGTTTGCCCGCAGCTCAGCCACCTTCCTGAATTCGGCGTAGTCGTGGGCCTTGGTGCGGAGGTACGACTGCTTCAGCGCTTCGACCGGCTTGTACATCATGGCGAAGCTGAGCCACTTGCCATCCTGCTCGCCCACGATGGGTCCGTGGTGCGTGCGGTAGGCGGTGAAGCTCCGGCGGACCAGCCCGCCTTCCGCCGTCCGGTAGGGCACCGTGACGGTGGAGACCTGCACGGGCCGCCATTCAGTACCGTAGCGATAGAAGGATTTTCCGTCCTTCGCAACGATGGTCTCGACGAAGGTATCGGTGTTGTCCGCGCCGCTGCTGGTGTGCATCCATCCGGCCCGGTCGTTGAAGCCCTGGTAGATGAAGAACTGGCCCCAGGTGGCCGCGCCATAGGCATTCAATCCGTGGTCGCTGGACACCTGCTGCTCGGCGCGGAAGTAGAAACTCGTGTGGGGATTGATCCAGAGCAGGGCGTGGTGGTTCACGGTATTCCGGGGCGCGATGGCGAATCCGTTGGAGCCCGTGGGCTCGTGCCAGAGCGGCTGCGCGCTGGCGATCCGGGCCTTGCCGTAAAAGGAGGCGAGCCCCTTCAGGGAGATGCGCTCGATATCCCCGCCGATGCTTCCTTCCGTGAAGGAGAGGGCCATCCAGGGCTCGTAGCGGTGGATGACGCGCGGTTTCACGTCGGGGTGGCTGGCAAGGTAGAAGTTCAGGCCGTCCGCCCAGGCTTCCATCAGCGCCTTGAGCCAGCGGGGGGAAGTCCGGTACCGGGCCTGGAGGTCGGCGTCATCCACATAAAGGCGGGTGCGCAGATCGCTCCAGATGGCCGCCTCGCCCTCCGCCTCGGCCAGGCGCCCCAGCGCGTTGAGGTAGTTGGTTTCCACCCGCGGAAAGTCGTCCTCGGCCTGGGCGTAGATCATCCCGAACACCGCATCGGCGTCGGTGGGCCCGTGGATGTGGGCGATGCCCCAGTCGTCGCGCACGATGGAGACCCGGTTGGCGGTGCGCTGCCAGCGCCGGGTTTCACCGGCCCCGGCTGCGGTCAGTGCGACGGCCGCACACAGCAGGAGGAACAGGCCCTTCCCATCCCTCTTCATTTCCGCAGCTCCGGAGGCGTTGGCAGCCCCTGGTGGCCCCGGCCCCGGGTCGCCAGGGCCACCGCCAGGGTCCATAAAGGCGCCAGGTTCAGCCAGGGCACCGCCTCCGTGATGAAGGAGGGCAGGAAGGCCCAATGGAATCCCAGCAGGGCCCACATGACGACCATGGTGACGAGGTCCAGTCCCGCGCCCAGGAGCCAGCCCAGGGGCCCGGTGAAGTCCGCGGGAACCTGGATGGCGTCCACGGCGATGGCGATGATCCAGGCGGCACGGATGCGGGTTCTGCTGAGAGGCTGGGGCATGATGAAAGTCTACGCTCCCTCGCGGACCCGCCCATGCCCTCTCATCCCCATCCCGAATCCGCCCTCCGAGGCATCTGCTTCGATTTCGGCAATGTCATCTGCACCTTCGACAACCGCCGGATCCTTGCGGCCCTGAGCCCCGTCTGCGGCCACTCCCCGGCGGCCCTGGAGCGCCTTCTGCATGGTTCGGACCTGCCCCGGGCCTACGAATCCGGCGCCATCACCTCCCGGGAATTTCTCGAGGGCATGTCCTCGCTCTGCGGCCATGCCTTTTCCGAAGCGGTCTTCGTACCCGCCTTCACGGATATCTTCGCGCCCATCCAGGCCACCTTCGACCTCATCAAGCGCCTCAAGCCCCATTACCGTCTGGGTCTCATTTCCAACACCAACCCTTGGCACGCCGACCATGCCATCCGCACCACGGAAGTCTTTCCGCTCTTCGATGCGGTTTCCCTCTCCCACGAAGTCCGCGCCCTGAAACCCGATCCCCGGATCTTCCAGGACGCCCTGGACAAGCTCGGCTTGCCGCCCGAGGCGTGCGTGTTCATCGACGATATTCCCGCCTTCGTCGAGGGGGCCAGGGCCCTGGGGATGCACGGAATCGTCTACACCGGGCCTGAGACGCTTCGGATGGACCTGCGTGCCTTGGGAGTTGAAGCCTAGGACTGGCTCAACCCTCAGGCTGGATGGCCGCCAGCGCCTGCATGACCAGGTCGGCACAGGCCTGATACCGCTCCCGACCCGACAGCTCCGCAGGCAGGCTGGAGACATCCACCGGCGGCCCGGCGACGATGGTGATGCGGCCCGGATGAGGCCATTTGGCGCCTCTTTCCCAGCATTCGAAGGCGCCGAAAATGCGCACGGGCACCACGGGTACCTCGGCCTTGGCGATGATGAAGCCGATGCCGGCTTCCGCCTCCTGGAGAGTGCCGTCAGGGGATCGCGTGCCCTCGGGAAACAGGAGCACGCGCTCGCCTTGCTTGAGCAAGCCCAGAATGCGCTTCATGCTGGCGAGATCGCCCTTGCCTAGATCCACGGGCAGGACCTGGATGCGGGGCAGCAGCCAGCCCAGAAAGCCCTTGAAGAGGGTCTTGCGGGCCAGGTAGTAGATGGGTTTGCGAAAGGCGGCGCCAATGGCCGCAGGATCCAGGTAGCTCACATGGTTGGCCACGATCATGGCCCCGCCGGACTCGGGGAGGAACTCCCGATGGAGGGTGCGATGCCGGAAGAAGAGGTAGCCGACGAGACGCGAGAGGGTGTGGGCAATCCAATAGATCATGGGGCGGCACCAGGGACGTTGAAGCGGAATTGGATCTACTAGCCATCCAGCGGAGTGGACTGCAAGCGCGAACCTGCTGTCACCACCTCGCCTTGCCGGTGGCCCGCTCGATGCGGATGCGCACCACCGCCGTTCGGAAAAGGTCCTTCCCGATTTCCTGGTCCACGAGGTCGGCATGCTCTGGGGCAAAGCGCAGTCCAAGCGCCTGGAGCGCCGCTCGCTTCTCGTCGGCATCCGCAAGCAGTTCTCCCCGGCCGAAAACAATGACGCTGGCGTATCGGGTGGCCAGTTCCAGAGGCAGGGTCTCTGACAAGGTGACGGCGCAGTAGGACACCTTGTCATTGGCGGCGAGGTTGGCCAGCTTGTGGCCCACCGTAGCGCAATGGATGATCAGGGCGCCATCCACCACCGCATGATTCACGGGCACCGCGTAGGGCCACCCGGCTTCATCCACCGTGGCCAGGACACCCCATTCGGCCTCCTGGAGCAGCCGCAGAGCCTCGGCCTCGTCCAGGGCGCGATCCCGTCGCCGGAGGGGATGGTTCGGTGGGTTCATGCCCGCTTCTGCGCGATCCAATTGAGGGCCTCCAGGGGCGTCATGCGGTTCAGGTCCAGGGCTTCCAGTTCCGCCCGGAGCGGATCCGGCTCCACCTCGAACAGGGGCAAGGCGGGTTGCATCACTGTGGGAGCTTTCGGAGGTGCTTCTGGCGTCTGAGCCAAGAGCCGCTGAGCCTTCTGAATGACCGACTTGGGCAAGCCCGCGAGCCGCGCCACCTGGATGCCGTAGCTGCGGTCCGCGGGGCCTTGGGCCACGCGGTGGAGAAAGTGCAGCTGCTCCTCCCACTCCTGCACTTCCACATGGAGGTTCAGGATGCGGCTGTCGTCGGCCAGCTTGGTCATCTCGAAGTAGTGGGTGGCGAAGAGCGTGCGCGGCGCCCCGCCCTTCAAATCGCGGAGGAAGAGGGCGATGGCTTCCGCCAGGGCGAGACCATCCCGGGTGGAGGTGCCCCGGCCGATTTCATCGAGGATCACCAGGCTGGCCGAGGTGGCCTGGTTGAGAATCCGGGCCGTTTCCGTCATCTCCACCATGAAGGTGGACTGGCCCTTGGCCAGCTGGTCCGAGGCGCCGATGCGGGTGAAGATGCGGTCCACGAGGCCGAAGCGCATGAGCTCCGCGGGCACGAAGGAACCCATCTGCGCCAGCACCACCAGCAGGGCCGCCGTGCGCAGGAAGGTGGACTTGCCGCCCATGTTGGGCCCCGTCACCACGGCCATGGGCTGGGCCGCGCTGAACTGCAGGTCGTTGGGGATGCACTCGCGACCCAGGCGGGCTTCCAGCATGGGATGGCGGGCCGAGGCCAGCACCAGTTCCCGTTCTTCGCCCAGCTCGGGCCGGGTCCAGCCCGAGAGCCGCGCCCGCTCCGCCAGGGCCGCCAGCACGTCCAGGGCCGCCACGGCCCGGGCCAGCCGCGTCAGGTCGGCGCGGTGCTCCAGCACGAGGGCCAGGAGGCGCTGCAGCTGGGTCGCCTCCAGCTTGGCCTGGTCGCTTTCGGCGCTCAGCAGCTTCTGCTCGAAGGCCACCAGCTTTTCGGTGGTGAAGCGCTCGGCGTTGGCCAAGGTCTGCTTGCGGAGGAAGTGGACGGGCACGGCGCCCAGGTTGGATTTCGTGATCTCGAAGTAGTAGCCGAACACCCGGTTGTACTTGATCTTCAGACTGTTGATGCCGGAGGCGGCGCGTTCCTCTTCCTCCAGCTCCAGCATCACCTGCTTGGCGTCCCGGGCCAGACGGCGCACGGCGTCCAGCTCCGGATCCACGTCTTCGCGGATGACGCCGCCCTTCTCCAGGTCGAGCGGTGGCGTTTCCGCCAGGCAGCGCTGGAGCTCCGCCAGCAGGGGCGTACAGAGGGGTGTGTCCTCCGGCCAAAGGCCCAGATCCGCCACCTCCATAGCCCAGCCCTCGTCCTGGATTTTCGCGGGCAGCTTCTGGAGCACGGCCAGGCCCTCGCGCAGCTGAGCCAGCTCTGGCGGCGTCGCCAGGTTGAGCGCCACGCGGCCCAGCAGGCGGTCCAGGTCGGGCACCTGGCTCAGCAGCGCCTGGATGGGCCCGCGACGGCGATCCTCGGTGAGCCAGGCCACCTGGGACCAGCGCCGCTCCAGCACCGTCCGGTCCCGCAGGGGCTGGTCAAGCCAGGTGCGCAGGAGGCGCGAGCCCATGCGCGTGCGGCACTGGTCCAGCAGGGCGAACAGCGTTCCGGCTCGACCGCCATCCAGCCCGTTGGCGAAGACCTCCAGATGCCGGGCGCTGGTGGCGTCCACCATGGGACCCGCCGCGCCCAGTTCCACCGACACGCCCTGGAGGTGCGCGGGGCGGCCCTTCTGGGTGGTTTCCACCTGGTCGAGCAACGCCGCCAGGGCCCCGATGGCCGCCGGGAAGGGATCCAGGCCCACCCCTTCGAGATGCTGCCAGCCGAAGAAGGCCAGCACCTGCTGCCGGGCCCGGGAAACCTCGAAGCGCCAGAGGGGGAGCCGGGTGCGGGCGGCTTCGAGATCGGTGATGTCCTCGGCGCCCTCGGCCAGGATCAGCTCCTGGGGCCCCAGGCGTTCCAGGGCGGCGCGCAGGGCTTCCTCGCCTTCGCCTGGGAGAACGCGGATGGCGCCGGAAGCCAGCTGCAGCAGGGCCAGTCCCCAGGCACTGCCCGTGCGATGCAGGGCACACAGCCAGCGGGCGTCGTCGTCCAGCCAGGTGCCGGGCGTGATGATGCGCTTGATGGCCCGGGGCAGCAGGCCCTTTACCTCCTCGGGCTTGGCGGTGGGCTCCGCGATGGCCGCGGAATAGCCTGCCGCCAGCAGCTTCGGCAGGTAGGATTCCAGGGCGAAATGGGGCACGCCGCACATGGGCGTTTCCGATTCGGAGCCCTTGCCGCGCATGGTGAGCGCGATCTCCAGCACCGGCGCGGCCCGCACCGCATCCTCGCCCAGGATTTCGTAGAAATCGCCCATGCGCGTGAGCAGCACGGCATCCCCCGCCTCGCGCTTGAGGCCGGCGATCTGCTGCAGCATCGGTGTGGACATGGACTGTGATCCTTGAAACAACTGGCCCACCCAAGACAGAGATGCCTTGGATCCGGCAGGGGAAGGGACCAGAATAGGGCCTTCCCAACCTCCAGTCATTCCAGGAACATCCATGAGCCTCTCCCAACTCGCCCGTTCCATCGCCGAATCGCCCACCCTGCGGCTCAACGAGGAGGCCCGCATCCTGCGGGAGAAAGGGGAACCGGTCATCAACCTGGGCATCGGGGAACCCAAGAACAGGGCCCCCATCAACGCCATCCTCCAGGGCGCGGCCCGGCTCACCTCCGGGGACGTGAAATACACCCCCACGGACGGCCTGCCCTCCCTGAAAAAGGCCATCATCCGCTACACGGAAGAGACCTACGACCGCCTGGTTTCGCCAGAGAACGTCATCGCCTCCGATGGCGCCAAGCAGTGCCTCTTCAACATCCTCTTCACCCTGTGCAACCCCCAGGATGAAGTGGTGGTGCTGGCCCCGTACTGGGTGAGCTACCCCGAGATCATCAAGATGTGCCAGGCCATCCCCGTGATCGTGACGCCCGAGGACGGCGGCTTCCACCCCCGTTTCGAGGAAGTGGCGCGGTCGGTGGGTTCGGCCACCAAAGCCATCATCATGAACAGCCCCAACAACCCCAGCGGGGCGGTCTACAGCGATGACTTCGTGGCCCAGCTGGTGGAATTCTGCGAAACGAAGGGCATCTACCTCATCCTCGACGACATCTACCAGAAGCTGGTCTTCGACGGCCTGCGCCCCAAGCCCGGCACGGCCTTCACCCGGGCGGACAGCGAATCCACCAAGCTCATCATCGTGAACGGCGTGGCCAAGCTCTACGGCATGACCGGCTTCCGGGTGGGCTGGACCATCGCGCCCAAGGAACTGGTGCGGGTGATGACCAACGTGCAGGCCCAGACCACCAGCTGCGTGAGCCCGGCCATGCAGGTGGCGGCGGAGGGCGCCCTGGTGGGCGTGCAGAACGTGGTGGAGAGCCTGCGGCTCACCATCCAGAACAACCGCGATGTGTTGATGCAGGAGCTGCGCACCTTCAACGGCGTGAAGCTGCGCAAGCCCGAAGGCACCTTCTACGCCCTGGTGGACTTCCGGGCCTACTCCAGCAACTCCGTGGAGCTGTCCAACTTCCTCCTGAAGAAGGCCCTGGTGGTGACGGTTCCGGGGAAGGAATTCGGCATGGAGGGCCACCTGCGCCTCTCCTACGCGGGCTCCGTGAAGGAACTCCAGGAGGCTGTGGCCCGCATGAAGTGGGCGCTCGATCCCACCAGCGCCAACGAGATCTACCTGGGCGATCGCAAGCTCGTCCGCGACTGGATGTGATGGCGAAATGACTTACCACCAAGGCTCCAAGGCACCAAGAACCGCCAAGAACAACTGCGTTGCCAAGGCCTATCGGGCTTTCTCCCGTTTTTCTTCGTGCCTTGGTGTCTTGGTGGTGAATCTGTTCTCGATTTGGGGATTCTCATGCCTAACAACTTGCTGAACCTAAAAACCCCCGCCGAGGATCAGGCCGCCGTGCTCAAGGCCGAGTACGGACTGGCACACCTGGGCCTGTCGAACCTGCGGAAGGTGTACTGGAACCTCCCCATGGAGGCTCTCTACGAAGAAGTGATCTTCCGGAGCGAGGCCCGCATCAGCCACCAGGGCCCCCTCATCGCCGACACGGGCCAGCACACGGGCCGGGCCGCCGCGGACAAGGCCATCGTGCGCGAGGGCACCAGCGAGGGGCACATCTGGTGGGGGCCCTACAACCGGCCCATGGCGCCCGATACCTTCGACGCGCTGATGAGCCGGCTCCAGGGCTACCTGCAGGGACGGGATCTCTTCGTGCAGGACTGCTACGGAGGCGCCGACCCGGACTTCCGGCTGCCGGTGCGCATCGTCACGGAGCTGGCCTGGCACAGCGCCTTCGCCCGCAACATGTTCATCAAGCCCGCCACCACGGAGGAGTACAAGCGCTTCGTGCCCGAGTTCACCATCATCGCGGTGCCCGGCTTCCAGGCCACGCCCTCCATCGACCAGACCGCCAGCACCACCACCATCGCCCTGAACTTCGACCAGAAGCTCTGCCTCATCGGCAATACGGCCTACGCAGGCGAAATCAAGAAGTCGGTGTTCACGGTCATGAACCACCTGTTGCCGCTCCAGGGCGTGCTCTCCATGCACTGCAGCGCCAACGTGGGCAAGGACGGCACCTCGGCTCTCTTCTTCGGCCTTTCGGGCACGGGCAAGACCACCCTTTCCGCCGACCCCACCCGGGGCCTCATCGGCGACGACGAGCACGGCTGGAGCGACAACGGCGTCTTCAACATCGAGGACGGGTGCTACGCCAAGGTCATCGGCCTCAATCCCCAGGCGGAGCCCCAGATCCACGCCTGCACCCGCCGCTTCGGCAGCATCCTCGAGAACGTGGTCTACGATCCCGCCTCCCGGCGCATCGATCTCGACAGCGATGCGAGGACGGAGAACACCCGCGCCAGCTACCCCCTGGACTTCATCGACAACGCGGTCACCTCCAAGATGGGCCCCCATCCCAAGAACATCGTGCTGCTCACCTGCGATGCCAGCGGCGTCATGCCGCCCCTGGCCCGGCTCAGTCCCGAGCAGGCCCTCTACCACTTCATCAGCGGCTACACCTCGAAGCTCGCGGGCACCGAGGCGGGTCTGGGCAAGGAGCCGGAGATCACCTTCAGCCCCTGCTTCGGTGGTCCCTTCATGGTCCACCACCCGGCGGTCTACGCGGAGCTGCTGCGCCTCAAGATGCTCCGCCACGGCGCCACCTGCTGGCTGGTGAACACCGGCTGGACCGGCGGCCCCTACGGCGTGGGCAAGCGCATCAGCATCAAGCACACCCGCGCCCTCCTCAACGCCGCCCTGGAGGGGAAACTGGATGGCGTCGAGTGCTACCGCGATCCCGTCTTCGGCTTCGAGGTGCCCAAGCACTGCCCGGAGGTTCCCGACGCCGTGCTCTACCCCGCCCAGAGCTGGCATGACCAGGCCCAGTACGATGCCCGCTACCGCTCCCTGGCCGCCCGCTTCATAGAGAACTTCAAGAAATTCGAGACCGAGGTCCAGCCCGAAGTGGCCGCCGCCGGGCCGCGCGTGAGCTGAGCCATGGAACAGATCCAGTGCGTCGTCATCGGAGCCGGCGTGGTGGGCCTCGCCTTGGCCCGCCACCTGGCATTGCAGGGCCGGGAAGTCGTGGTGCTCGAGGCGGAGGACCGCATCGGCACGGGCATAAGCTCCCGCAACAGCGAGGTCATCCACGCCGGCATCTACTATCCCGCCGACTCCCTGAAGGCGCGGCTCTGCGTGGCGGGCAACCGCGCCCTCTACGCCTACTGCGAAGCCCGGGGCGTGGCGCATCGCCGCTGCGGCAAGCTCATCGTGGCCACGGACGCGGCCCAGATCGAGGACCTGCGCCAGCTCCAGGCCAGGGCCGCCGTCAATGGGGTCGGGGCCCTTCCCTGGCTCACGCCGGCCCAGGTCCAGGACCTGGAACCAGCCCTCAGGTGCACGGCCGCCCTGCACTCTCCCAACACGGGCATCGTGGACAGCCACGGCCTCATGCGCGCGCTCCACCTGGATGCGGAGGCCGCAGGCGCTTCGGTGGTGGTGAAGAGCCCGGTTCTGCGTGGCCGCTTGTCGCAGGGAGGAATCGTCCTCGAGGTGGGCGGGGAAGATCCCATGACGCTTCTGGCGAAGCGCGTCTTCAACTGCGCAGGCCTGGGCGCCCTGGCCCTGGCGCGGGCCATGGAGGGGAGCCGCCAGGGTACTCTTCCGCCCCAGCCCAAGGCGTATTCCAAGGGCAACTACTACAGCCTCTCGGGCAAAGCCCCGTTCTCGCGGCTGGTCTATCCCATCCCCTCCCAGGGCGGTCTCGGCGTGCACCTGACCCTGGATCTCGGCGGCCAGGCCCGGTTCGGGCCCGATGTGGAGTGGGTGGATCATGAGAACTACACCGTGGATCCCCGCCGGGCCGATAGCTTCTACGCGGAGGTCCGCAAGTACTGGCCGGGCCTTCCCGAGGCGGCCCTGCAGCCCGCCTACGCGGGCATCCGCCCCAAGCTGCATGGCCCCGGCGAACCCGTGCCGGACTTCCTCATCCAGCGGGAGGCTGCCCACGGCGTACCCGGGCTGGTGAACCTCCTGGGCATCGAATCCCCGGGCCTCACGGCCTGTCTGGCTTTGGCCGAGGAAGCCGCCCTGTGATCTGGCCTCAGGGCTTGGGAGCAGGTGCCTCGAGCTTCCACGCCCGCCGCCCAGGCCAGAAACCGTAGCTCTGCCCGAGCAGGTCAAAGACCACGCCCTTCAAGCGCAGACTGTGGAGGATGCGGTTCTGGGTGTAGGTCATGGGGAGGATGGGCTTGTCGCGGTAGATGATCTCCGAGATTCGGCGGTAGATCTGCTGCCGGGCCTGGGGGTCCAGGGTGTGCTTGCCCTCCTCGAAGAGTTTGTCGATCTCCGGGTTCAGGTAGCTGCTGACATTGGCCTTGGTGCGATAGCCTTCCTCCGTGAAGAGCGGGCTGTCCACGTCTGGATCCAGGGAAAGCACCCAGCCGAAGGACCACAGGTCACCGTTATGGTCCGCGGCGTTCTTGGTCAGGACCGCGAAGGACACCTCCCTCCTTTCGACCTTGAAGCCGACCTTGGCAGCCTGGAGTGCCAGCTGATAGACGTCGCTCAAATTCCCTTTCGCGCCGTCGTAGGCCACGATCTGGAGCAGGCGGCCCGAGGCATCGTGGCGAAAGCCATCGGAACCCAGCTTCCAGCCCGCCCTGTCCAGGATTTCCGCGGCGTGCTCCACCTGGGGAAGCGGTCTTGGCGTCGGATCATGGGCCCAGCTCTGGGGCGGCCAGAAGCTGGAGGCCATCTGGGCTGGGAAGAACCGCATGGCCCTCGCCTTGCTCTTCCAGGGAATCAGTTCTGCCAAGGCTCTCCGGACCTCCACATCCCCGAGAACGCTCAGGCGCGGGTCGCAGTTCAGGAAGAAGGCGCCAAAAGCGGCTTGAGGGACGGACACCGCCTCCACCAGCCCTGTGCCAACGGCTCCCTTGCGGACCAGGTAGTACCGCAGCGCCGATGTCGAGACGAAGTGAACCCGCCCCTCCTCGAAGGCTGGAATGATCCGTTTTTCCTCCGTCAGGTCCTTCAGCTCGAAAGCAGGCCAGGTCCCGGGATGGATGCCGCGATAGCCATCCCAGCGTTCAAGACTCAGGGATTTGGTCGTGGCCGTTCCGACCACCCGGTAGGGCCCGGATCCGATGGGCTTGAAATTGATGGGGGCGGTTTCCGGTTTGGCCCCCAACCGGTAGTGCCGCCGGGGCACCGGGACGAAACTGTACAGATCTGGCAGCAGGGTTCCCCGGGGCCGTTTGAGGCGGATCCGCACTTGCAGCGGCCCCACGACTTCCAGGCTATCCAGCGAGGCCACTCCGGGCGTGGTGTCGGCCAGCTTTCGGATCTCCGGCTGCCGGAGCATCTTCCAGGTGAAGACCAGATCCTCCGCTTCGATGGGCTGGCCATCCTGCCAGGTGAGCCCTGGGCGAAGCTTCAAAAGGATTTCCCGCCCATCGGGCGAGATTTTCCAGGATTCCAGCATCTCGGGGATGAAGTTCCCCTGGGCATCCATGGTGATTAATCGGTCAAATATCAGATCCGTAACCTCGGCATCCGTATCCTGGGTCATGAGCAGCGGATTGACGGTGAACCATTCGTTTACGCCGACACGGATCGGTTCCTGAGCCGCTAGACCAAGACAGAGAGGCAGGACAAGCAGAAGCCATCGCATCATCTCCTTCTCATCGGTCACCCCTCCCAAGACCTGAGAATCGGCGGGGGTTTTGCAAGCTTTGCGAACATTTCATCGGGTGCCCGGGCTGAGGCTACCCTGAGGCATGGATGTGCCCTCGCCTCTGCCCCCCCAGTCCACTCCCCCGGAAGCCGTCTCGCTTTGCCTGGAATTGGGCCGGGCCTTCCAATCCTTTGGCATCCCGGCCCACCGCTTCGAGGACGCCCTGGCCCGCATCGCCGAGCGCCTGGGCCTGGACGGGCAGTTTTTCGCGCTGCCCACCGCCTTCTTCGCCTCCCTTGGGCAGCATGGTCAGCAGTGGACCTTCATCCAGCGCAGTCCTTCCGGTGATGTGGACCTGGGCCGCTTGTCGGATCTGCAAGACACCACGGATGCCCTGATCGAAGGCCGCATCGAGGTACCCGAAGCCCGGGAGCGCGTTCGGACCATCCTGGAGGCTCCCGACCGCTGGGGGGCGGCCCTGACCGTGCTCGCCTTCGGCCTGGGATCAGCCCCGGCAGCCATGTTCTTCGGCGGAGGTTGGCGGGAGATGGCCCTCACGGCCATGCTGGGCACCCTGGTGGGTCTGACCCTGGTCATCCTGGGCCTGAAGGCCGGGCTGGCCCGGCTGGTCTACCCCGTGGCGGGCACCCTGGTGGGGTTCCTGGCCGTGGCCTTCGCGTACCGCTTCGCCCACGTCTCGCCGCAGATCCTCACCGTCTCGGGACTCATCGTCCTCGTTCCCGGCCTGCGGCTGGTGGTGTCCATGAACGAGCTGGCCACCGGGAACCTCGTGGCCGGCACCGCGAGGCTGGTGGACACCGCCATGATCTTCCTCTCCCTGGGTTTCGGCGTGGCCCTCGGCCAGCGCATGGCCGCGCCGCTCATGAGCCGGGCCCTCCTGGGTCTGCCCCAACCCATGGCCGCCTGGACCGTGCTGCCCATCCTGCTGTTGGCGGCCCTGGCCTTCGTGGTGATCTTCAAGGCGCGGACCCGGGACTTGCCCTGGATCTTCTTAGCCTGCGTCCTGGCCTTCTACGGCGCCCGTCAGGGCGCCACCCTGCTCGGCCCCCAATTCGGCGTGGGCCTCGGCGCCTTTGCCCTGGGCCTGGCCAGCAACCTCTTCACCCGCATCACCCACCGCCCATCCGTCGTGACCCTGCTGCCGGGACTCATGGTGCTGGTGCCCGGAGGCCTGGGCTTCAAAGGCCTGGAATTCATCATCCAGAACCAGCTGGTAGTGGGACTGGATACCGCCTTCCAGGCCCTTTTCGTGGCCATCGCCCTGCTGATGGGGCTGCTGCTGGCCCATGCGGCCGTGCAACCGAGAACGGCGCTGTAGCCTCCTTCATCAGCCTCACCTCGGATTGACGGGCGGGTTCCTCGAGGATCCCTTCGCCAGGGGGCTGCAAAAGGAAGCGACCGGGACCGCGACCTCATCCAAGGTTGTTTCGAAAAACATTTTCATAACTTAATTTTTGAAGAAAATTTTAGTGTGTATTAGTCATATTTGATTCATCATGAGATGCGAGGTGCCTCATGTCCCTCCTTCCCTTCACCCAGAAAGCCAACGACGCCCTGGTCGCCGCCCGGGAACGGGCCGTGGCGGACCAGCACCCGGAACTGGTTCCCCAGCACCTCTTCTGGGCCTTGCTGGCCCCGGAGGCCGGCCTCCGCCCCCTGCTGGAAAAGGCCGGGCTGACGCCGGAATCCACCGAAGGTTTGGGCGAGGCTGCCGAGGACCTGATCAAGAAACTGCCCCGGGCCGTGGGCGGCTCGGAACCCCAGGTGGGCTCCGCCTTTCGGCACTTCCTGGAGGTGGCCAGCGATACGGGCCGGGGCCTGGGCGACCGGTTCCTGGCCACAGATGCCCTGCTGCTGGCCCTCGCCAACGCCCACACCGACGCGAAGAAGGTGCTGGAGCGCTTCGGCCTGGACCGGAAGACCCTGGAGGCGGCCATCCGGGAAACCCGCAAGGGATCCAAAGTAGAGGACGAGAAGGCCGAGGAGAAGTTCGCCAGCCTGGAGAAGTACGCCAAGGACTACACTGCCCTGGCCGCCGCCGGGAAGCTGGATCCCGTCATCGGCCGGGACGAGGAGATCCGCCGCCTGCTGCAGGTGCTGTCGCGGCGCACCAAGAACAACCCCGTGCTCATCGGCGAGCCCGGCGTGGGCAAGACCGCCATCGTGGAGGGTCTGGCCCAGCGCATCCACAAGCGGGATGTGCCCGAAAGCCTCAAGGGCCTGCGGGTCATGGGCCTGGACATGGGCTCCCTGGTGGCCGGCACCCAGTACCGGGGCCAGTTCGAGGAGCGCCTCAAGGGCGTCATCGAGGAGGTGGAAAAGGCCGAGGGCGAGATCGTGCTCTTCATTGACGAGCTGCACCTGCTGGTGGGCGCGGGCGCCGTGTCCGGCGGCATGGACGCCGCCAACCTGCTGAAACCGGCCCTGGCCCGAGGCGAGCTGCGCTGCATCGGCGCCACCACGCTGGACGAATACCGCAAGCACATCGAGAAGGACGCCGCCCTGGAACGGCGCTTCCAGCCCGTCTTCGTGGAAGAACCCAGCGTGGAGGACGCCATCTCCATTCTGCGGGGCTTGAAGGAGCGCTACGAGCTGCACCACGGCGTGCGCATCCAGGACGCGGCCCTGGTGGCCGCCGCCCAGCTGAGCCACCGCTACATCTCGGACCGCTTCCTGCCGGACAAGGCCGTGGACCTCATGGACGAGGCCGCCAGCGCCGTGCGCATGCAGCTCGACAGCCGACCCGAGGAGATCGACGTCCGGGAGCGCAGGGAGATGCAGCTGCAGCTGGAGAAACACTCCCTGACCAAAGAGAAGGATCCCGCCAGCCGCGCCCGTCTGGCCGCCCTCGAGAAGGAACTGGCCGAATTGAACGAGGAGCTGAGCCACCTGCGGGCCCAGTGGGAGAACGAGAAGAAGGTCATCGAGGGGGCCCGGGCCCTCCAGAAGCGCATGGACGATCTGCGCATCGAGCTGGACCAGGCCAAGACCAAGGGCGAGTACGAGCGGGCCTCCCGCCTGGAATACGGCGAGATCCCGGCCCTGGAAAAGCAGCTGGTGGCGGCTTCCCCCAAGGAAAGTTCCATGCTGCGCCTGGAGGTGGGCGAACCGGACGTGGCCGCCATCGTGAGCCGCTGGACCGGCATCCCCGTGAGCCGCATCATCGAGGGCGAAATCGAAAAGCTGATGAAAATGGAGGCCCGCCTGAGCGAGCGGGTGGTCGGTCAGGATCCAGCCCTCACGGCCATCTCCGATGCCCTGCGCCGCAACCGCGCGGGCCTGGGCGATCCCAAGCGGCCCATCGGCAGCTTCCTCTTCCTGGGCCCCACGGGCGTGGGCAAGACGGAAGTGGCCCGGGCCCTGGCGGAGTTCCTCTTCGACGACGAGAACGCCCTGGTGCGCATCGACATGAGCGAGTTCACCCACGAGGCGGATGCCACCCGCCTCATCGGCGCCGCCCCGGGCTACATCGGCTACGAGGAAGGTGGTCGCCTCACGGAGGCCATCCGCCGCCGCCCCTATGCGGTGATCCTGCTCGACGAAATGGAGAAGGCCCACCCCCGCACCTTCGACCTCTTCCTCCAGGTGCTGGAGGACGGCCGCCTCACGGACGGCCAGGGCCGCACCGTCAACTTCCGCAACACGGTCGTGCTCATGACCACCAACCTGGGCAGTCAGGCCATCTTCGATGCGGGCGGCGACACCTCGAAGGCCCAGGCGGCGGTCCAATCGGCTCTGCACGACCATTTCCGACCGGAATTCCTCAACCGCCTGGACGAGGTGGTGATCTTCAAGTCCCTCAGCCAGGTGGACATGAAGGCCGTGGCCCGCATCCAGCTCAAGCGCGTGGAGGCCATGCTCCAGGCCCAACGCCTGGCACTGGAGGTGCCCGAGGAGGCCCTGGACTGGCTGGCCGAGGAGGGCTTCGACCCCCACTACGGCGCCCGACCCCTCAAGCGGCTCATTCAGCAGGCCGTGATCAACCCCCTGTCCCGCCTCATCCTCAAGGGCCAGTTCCACCCCGGCGACCGGGTCTGGCTGGAGGTCAAGGAGGGCCAACTCTCCGTGAAGTCCGAGGCCATTCAGTAGGCGCCCCTGCCCGGCAACCGTTCACCCGGCGCTTCGCTTGGGTTCACGGGCCGGGCCTGCTTTCCCCGCGATCGGACGCGCCACCGGCGCGTCCTCCCACTCGGCCCGCGCTGCGCTTGGCCTCGCGGAGCGGGTCCCGCGGCTTCGACCCCCACTACGGCGCCCGACCCCTCAAGCGCCTCATCCAGCAGGCCGTGATCAACCCCCTGGCCCGCCTCATCCTCAAGGGCCAGTTCCACCCCGGCGACCGGGTCTGGCTGGAGGTCAAGGAGGGACAGCTCTCCGTGAAGTCCGAGGCCATCCAGTAGCCGCCCCTGCCCGGCAACCGTTCACCCGGCGCTCCGCTTGGGTTCACGGGCCGGGCCTGCTTTCCCCGCGATCGGACGCGCCCCCGGCCGGGCGACATTTTGGCTCCGAACCCCAAAGTCCACAGTCACTAGCACTCGGCCCATCCAAAACTATTCTTGGCCCCGACCCCGTCCGATGAGCGTCGGGTAACGGAGTCTGCGTGGCCCTCACCCCCCCCATCCCCATCCTCATCGTCGATGACGAGGAAGATCTCCGGACCCTTCTGGTCGAGGCCCTGACGGATCAGGGATATGCCGCCGAATCGGTGGAAGGCGGGGCCCAGGCCCTGGCGCGGGTGAAGGAGAAGCATTTCCCGGTGATCTTCACGGACCTGAACATGCCGGGCGGCCTCACGGGCCTGGAATTGCTCCGGGAGATCCACGCCCTGGACCCGAAGTCCCTGGGCATCCTGATGACCGGCTACGCCACCACGGAATCGGCCATCCAGGCCCTGAAGCGCGGCGCCTACGACTTCCTGCAGAAGCCCTTCAAGCTGGCGGAGATCGAAGCGGGCCTGGAACGGGCCCTGGAGCACTACCGGCTCCTCCGGGAAAACGAGGAATACCAGCAGAATCTGGAAAAGATGGTCGAGGCCCGCACCCAGGAGATCCTGGGCCTGAAGAACGACATCGAGCGGCTCTTCGAAGGCTTCGTGAACGCCTCCATCACCGCCATTGAAGCCCGCGACCCCAGCACCTCCGGCCATTCCAGCCGCGTGGCGGAACTGACCGTGGGCCTGGCCGAGGCCGTGAACCTGACCCCCAACGGCCCCTATGGCGCCATCCAGTTCAACTCGATCCAGATCCGGGAGATCCGCTACGCCAGCCTCCTGCACGATTTCGGAAAGGTGGGCGTCCGGGAACAGGTCCTGGTGAAGGCCAAGAAGATCGAAGGGGATCGCCTGGACAGCATCTTCCAGCGCCTCCACCAGCGCGGCATGGAGGCCATGCGGCAGCGGATGCTGGAGGCCTGGCGGACGGGGCATGTCTTCAGCCCTTCCGAACTGGACGATCTGGTGCTGAAGCAGGAGGAGGATACCCAGCGCCTCATCCGCCTCATCCAGCAGAGCAACGAGCCTTCGGTGCTGCCCCAGGAAGTGGCCCAGGAGCTCAACCTGCTGAAGGACCTCTCCTACCAGCACTGGACCGGAGATCCCCGCCCCCTCGTGGCCTCCGAGGACCTGGAACTGCTCCGCATCACCAAGGGCAGCCTCTCGACCCAGGAGCGGGAAGAGATCGAAAGCCATGTGACCTACACCTACCGGTTCCTCAAGCAGATCCCCTGGACCAGCGAACTCTCCGGGGTGCCCGAGATCGCCTGGGCCCACCACGAGCGCCTCAATGGCAAGGGCTATCCCAGGCAGCTCATGGAGGCCGATATCCCGGTCCAGAGCAAGCTCATGGCGGTCTCCGACGTCTATGACGCGCTGACCGCGGCGGACCGGCCCTACAAGGCGGCCGTGAGCCTGGACCGCAGCCTCCAGATTCTGGAACAGGAGGCGAAGGTGAACCTTCTGGACAAGGAAGTGCTGCGCATTTTCATCGAGGCCAAGATCTTCGAGCGCACCCTGCACCAGCTTGGCGGGGTGACTGGCGGTGCCCGATGATCCAGGAACCGATCCTCATCGTCGATGACGAGCCCGAAATCCGCGAGACGCTTCTGGAGGCCCTCGCCAGCCAGGGCTTTTCCGCGGAAGCCGCCTCCAACGCCGAGGAGGCGCTGGCGCGCATGGAGGAGACGTTCTTCCCGGTGGTGATGACGGATCTGAACATGCCCGGAGGGCTCACAGGTCTGGATCTGATCCGGACCATCCAACAGCGATTTCCGGATACCCTCTGCATCATCATCACGGCCTTCGCCACCCTGGACTCCAGCATCGAAGCCTTGAAGCTCGGCGCCTACGACCTCATCCAGAAGCCTTTCCGGATTTCTGAAATGGTGGCCGTGCTCAATCGCGCCCTGGATCACGGGGCCCTTCTGCGCAAGCTGGCCAGCTATCAGGAAGAGTTGGAAACCCGCATCCTGGCCCGCACCCGGGAGCTCCAGGAGACGAACCAGGAAGCTCTCACCATCGCGGATCTCTGCATGCAAGGACTGGAGGCGCCCAGCCTGGCCCAGGCCATCCAGCCGCTGCTGGACTTCCTGGTCGCCCGCTGGTCCCCCGACGGATTGGCCTGCTACCGGCGGGATCCCGGGGGCGACCTCCGGCAGGTGTTGACCCAGGGGCCCCGTGCCCTGCCCTCCCGGCTCGAAAGGCCCCAGCCCGGCACCCTGGAACATCCGCCCCTCGGCTATCCGGAGGCCCACTTGATCCCCCTTGGCAACACCGGCTGGCTCTATCTGGGCTATGAGGGAAGATCCTCCTTCGTGGAATCGGATCCGTCTTTTCTGCTGCTCTCCCGCCACCTGGAAATCCTCCTCCGGGTAAGGTGAGGGGATGCACAGCGCGCAGCAGCTTCTTTGGACCGGCTTCCAAGGCCTAGATCCGGCATCGGTCGACCTACCTTTCCATCCAGGTGGCGTCATTCTCTTTGCCCGCAACCTCGACCCCGACCCCGCCACGGGTCCGGCCCGATGCCACGGATTGATCCGGGGTCTCCAGGCCCGCTTCGGCCAGGAGCTTCCCCTGGCGGTGGCTCTCGATCAGGAGGGCGGCCCCGTCAGCCGGCTGCGGCCCTGGGTGGGTGAGACACCGCCCCTGAGACGCCTCTGGACCACCGGGGGGGCCGAAGCCTGCGCGCGCTGGGGCGGCCTCTGGGGCGAGGGCCTCAGCCTGCTGGGCTTCAACGTGGACTTCGCCCCGGTGCTGGATCTCTATGATGGCCACCCGGAGGCGGGCATCGGCAACCGCGCCGCCAGCGCCGATCCTGCCGAAACGGCCCAGGCGGCGGGCGCCTTTCTCCACGCCCTCGAAGCCACGGGCGTCCGGGGCTGCCTGAAGCATTTCCCGGGTCTGGGCGGCACCACGCTGGACAGCCACCGGGGTCTGCCGGATCTCACGGATTCCGCCCGCATCGCGCAGAACGCCGCCCCCTTCGTGGCCCTGGGCCATCCGGACCGCCTGGCGATGGTGGCGCACCTGCGGCTCCCCTCCAGCGAAAACCTGCCCGCCAGCCTGCACCGGGGCTCAGTGCAGGAGAACCCCTGGGGCGTCCAGGGCCGCTTCCTGCCGGATGACCTGGAAATGGGCGGCTGCGCCGACTGGAGCTGGGATGAGCGGGTGCGCTGGTCGCTGGAGGCGGGCCATCAGTGGCTGCTGGTCTGCCAGACCCCTTCGGGCTGGTCGGCCTGCGCCGAAGCCGCCGCGCGGCTCCCCGAGGCCCTCTGGGCGCCCGCCCTGGCCCAGAGCCAAACCATGAGGCGTAACCTTCCCCAGCCCGTGGACACGATCTTCGACACCCCCCAGTGGATGGACTGGCTGACGCGGGTTCAAACCGCCGCGAAGGAGGCCTGATGGCTGCTCGCATCCTGATCGTGGATGACAATGCGATGATCCGGAACGAGATCAAGGCCGTACTCATGAAGGACGGCGGCTTCAGCAATTTCATGGAAGCCGGGGATGGCCTCACGGCCTTCAAGGCCATCATGGAAAATCCCCCGGACCTGGTGCTCTGCGACCTCGTCATGCCCGGCTTCGATGGCCTCAAGTTCCTGGGACTCAAGGCCAGCCGCAAGGAACTGGAGCAGATTCCGGTGATCATCCTGACCGCCGAGGACGACCTGGACCGCAAGGCGGAGATCCTTGAGCGGGGCGCTTCGGACTATGTGACCAAGCCCTTCCACGAGAAGGAGCTGCTGGCCCGGGTGCGCATCCATACCAAGCTGAAGCTGCTGCAGGACGAACTGCGGGTGAAGAACGCCCAGCTCGAGGACCTTTCCGTCACCGACGTGCTCACGGGCCTGGCCAACCGGCGGCGCCTCATGACCCGCCTAGAGGAGGAAGTCCAGCGGGCCCGCCGCTACAAGACGCCCCTTTCCGTGGTGATGATCGACATCGACCACTTCAAGCGAGTGAACGACGAGTACGGCCATGCCATGGGCGACGCGGTGCTCCGGAACATCGGCGCCATGCTCAAGGCCAGCGTGCGCAACACCGACCTGGCGGCCCGGTACGGCGGCGAGGAGATCACCCTCATCCTATCCCACACGAACCTCGCCGATGGCCGGCAGGTCGCCGAAAACCTGCGGGAGAAATTCGAAGCCATGGAGCACACCCTGGATGGCGTCACCATCAGCAAGACCGCCAGCTTCGGCGTGGCGGCCCGGGACGGCCAAGGGGAGGTGCCCACCGCCGAAGACCTGCTGAAGCTCGCTGACGAGGCCCTCTATCGGGCCAAGGAAGGCGGCAGGAACCGGGTGGAAGTGACGGAATAGGCAGCTTCCCCGAACAGCAGACGCGGCCCTGGTGGGCCGCGTCTGCTGTTCGGGGGAAAAGGAATCCCTTAGCGGGATGCCTTCTTGAGCATCTCGATCTTGGCTCGGACCTCCGGTCCTCGGGGCGATGCCCCCGCCACGGGCTTCGCCCGTGCGGCCCTATCCTCCCTGCACTTCGCTTCGGTCGGATGGTGTCCGTGGCTGTGGATCGAGGCTCAGCGGGCCGCGGCCCGCAACGCCGCGATCTTGTCAGTCTTTTCCCAGCTGAACTCGGGGCGGCCGAAGTGGCCGTAGGCCGCCGTGCTGCGATAGATGGGCTTGCGCAGATCCAGGGCCTGGATCATGGCCTTGGGGGTGCAGCTGAAGACTTCGCGGACGGCGCGAACGATGGTCTCATCCGACACCTGGCCGGTGCCGAAGGTATCCACCGCGATGGACACCGGCTCCGCCACGCCGATGGCATAGGCCAGCTGGATCTCGCAGCGACGGGCCAGGCCTGCGGCCACGATGTTCTTGGCGATGTAGCGGCCCATGTAGGCGGCGCTGCGGTCCACCTTGCTGGGGTCCTTGCCGGAGAAGGCGCCGCCGCCGTGATGGCCACTGCCGCCGTAGGTGTCTACGATGATCTTCCGGCCCGTGAGGCCCGTGTCGCCCATGGGACCGCCAACCACGAAACGGCCGGTGGGATTCACGTGGAAGATGGTCTGCGCGTCCAGGAGCTCTGCGGGCAGGGCCGCCTGGATGACGTCCTTCAGGACGCTGTCCCGGATGGTGTTCTGGGTGACGTGCTCATCATGCTGGGTGGAGATGACCACGGTGTGGATGCGCTTGACGACTTCGCCATCGAATTCCACCGTCACCTGGGACTTGCCATCGGGCCGCAGCCAAGGCAAGGTGCCGTTCTTGCGGACCTCGGAAAGCTTTCGGGTCAGGAGGTGCGCGAAGTGGATGGGCGCGGGCATCAATTCCGGCGTCTCATCGCAGGCGTACCCGAACATCAGGCCCTGGTCGCCGGCGCCGCCGGTATCCACGCCCATGGCGATGTCGGGGCTCTGCTGGTCGATGGTCACCATGACGGCGCAGGTGGCGTAATCGAAGCCCTTGATGTGGTGGTCGTAGCCGATGTCCTTCACCACGTCCCGAACCAGCTGGGCCACGGGAATGTAGGTCTGGGTCGTGATCTCCCCGGCCACGAGCACCAGCCCTGTGGTGAGCAGGGTCTCGCAGGCCACCCGGCTGGCAGGATCATCCATGAGCGCTGCATCAAGCACCGCATCGGAGATCTGGTCCGCCATCTTGTCGGGATGACCTTCGGTGACGCTCTCGGAAGTGAATAGGTGGTGTCCCTGGGTGGCCATGCCGAGCTCCTGATGGCGCCTCCGAGCACTGCGGAGGGGCCCCGTAGTCTATCAGGAAGGGCCTGTTTCCATGGAGGATGTCAATCAACCCGCCCCCCGGCGGGCGACCAGCCTAGTCCCTTTGGTTGAGGCCACCTTCCCTGTGAGGCCCTATGCTGGAGGTCTGAAAGCCCTGCATCCCCAATCCCCTACCCCCCGAGGAGGAACCATGAACGTATTTCGTCGCAGCGCGCTGGCACTCACCGTGCTCGCCGCATCCTGCCTGATGGTGTCCACCGCCTGCAAGCGAGAGGACCCCCAGATCCGCGAGCTGACCCAGAAGGCTGCCGAAGCGGACAAGACCAGCCAGCAGGTCAACCAGGCCGGCGCCGAGCAGCAGAAGAAGCTGGCCCAGGCAGGCGTCAATGACATCAGGCCCAACACCGAAACCCTCCAGCTCACGGATGACCAGAAGAAGGCGCTGGAGGAGCGCATCAAGAACGAGAAGAACAGCTCCTACCAGGCCCTGCTCCAGGAAGTCCTGGACAAGGACAAGGACATCAAGGAACTGAATACCAAGCTCGCCAAGCTCAAGGCCGACCTGCCCAAGCCGGACGTGGCCCGGCCCAACGACAGCCACTACGGCATGGCCATGCGCTTCCTGAAGAAGAAGGGCGTGTCCGAGTCCGAGGCCAAGAAGCTGGTGAGCCGCGTGGCGATCATGGAAAAGCTGGCCCCCGGCTTCGAGGTCTACCACTTCTATGCCAACGGCACCTATGGCACCTGGGTATCCCAGGGCAAGGCGAAGATCACCCCCAATGACCTCATGCGCCAGGAGCGCGAGAAGATCGAGGGCGAGCGGGACACGGCCGTGGCCCAGAACGACAAGCTCCAGGAGGAGCTCACCGACCTGGAAAGCCAGAAGCAGAAGATCGAAGAGGAAATCGCCGGACTCCGTTCCGAGCGTTCCAACCTCATCGATGAACGCACCAAGCTCCAGGCCGACAACGCCGGCCAGCTGGCCAAGCTGAACTCCCTGCACTATGTCGTCGGCAACCGCGACACCCTCAAGGCCGATGGCGTCATCGAGATCCCTGTCTTCGCCAAGGACCGCGCGGGCAAGAACTGGCGCGACGAGGTCTTCACCCAGAGCCTGGATCTCCGGTCCGCCAAGACCATCACCATCAAGGCCGCCGACCTCAGCCTGAAGAAGATCGGCAAAGTCAATGTGGTGCCCGGTTCCTACATCAAGGACGAGCACTACAAGCTGACGATCAGCGAGGACAAGCAGACGGCCACCATTGAACTGTTGACCCCGTCGCGATTCAAAAACGACAAGGTGGTTTTCGCCGTCGCCGATTAACCTACCCGGAGTCAAGCAGGGGCCCCTTCGGGGGCCTCTGTTTTATCTGGCATTTCGAGAGCGTCCCGCATATCTTCGGGGAACCCATCCTGTCCACTCCAACCCCACCCAAAGAGGTGATGCAATGCATCGAAAAACCAGCCAGGCTGCACTTGGCGCTTCCCTTCTGGTCCTTCTCGCTTGCGGAGGCGGCGGCGACTCCAACCTGCCTCTCGCGACTCCGACCACCAGCTCCAATGTGGCCGTCTTCGATCCCACCACGGGCAAGGTCCCCCTTCCGAATGTCCTGGCCACGGCTGCAGCAGCGGATCCTCTTACCGGGCGGACCGCCAACAAGCCTATGAATCCGCCTGAGGCCCTGGCCTATGTCAATCTCCACGAGATGGGCAATACCAACGCCGTGGCGGGCATCAACGCCCCCATCTACCTCCAGTTCGGCGCTCCGGTGGATGCCGCCACGGTCACCACCGCCAACATCAAGGTGTTCCAGATCTCGACCGATGCCGCCGGCACCGAAGACGCGGCCCTGGGCTTCACCGATATCTCCGGGATGTTCACCTACCAGTACACCGCTGGCGGAACGGATCTCTTCCTCTTCCCGAACTTCCCCCTGCAGCCCGCCAAGCGCTACCTCTACCTGGTCACCAATCGCGTCATGGACGCGGCCACCCACCTGCCGGTCAATGCGTCGCTCTATTTCAATGCCCTCAAGGCCACGACGCCCTTGACCGGTTCCTTCGCCGCCCTGGAACCCGTCCGCGCCAACAAGATGGCCGGGACTCATGTCCTCTTCTCCGGTTATGCCAAGGTCATGGATGACCTCATCACCGCCGCCAAGGTCACGAGCCGCGATCAGATCGCGCTCATGGGCCGCTTCATCACCACCGGCGCCGGCTTCATCTCCGCCACGACCGCAAGCCCCTCCGATACGGGCGCAGCACCGATGCCCGTGGAAACGGCCCTGCGCGCCTTCGCCCTGGGCAGCAACCCCACCGGCTATCCCCAGGGCCTGCCCGGCAAGACCTGGAGCCACACCATCACGGTTGGAGCCACCTTCGACCGCCTGGGCACCAACCCCAGCCCGGATGTCTACTATGCCGGAGCCCTTGGCGCCGGTGCCACCGCCCCCCTGTCGGTTGGAACGATCGTACTCGGCACCCTGAATAGCGCCGACCTTTCCATCGACCCAGTGGTGGCTGCCGCCTTCCATGCCGCCCACCCGACTCTTCTTGAAATGACCGGCACGACTGGCGCCTACAATCCCGCCGCCGGTGTGCTTCAGGCCTACCGTCCGGATGGCCTCCACCTGACCGGGTTCTATCACCAGGACCGCAGCGTGCCCTTCGTCTATTTCGCACCGACCGCCGCCGCTCCCGCGGGTGGTTACCCCCTGGTGATCTTCCAGCACGGCGTCACCCGCCAGAAGGAAGATGCCCTGGGTGTCGTCCAGACCCTCACCACCGTCGGCTTCGCTGTGGTGGCCATCGACCTGCCCCTGCACGGCCAGCTGGCTGTGCCCACCCACACCACGGGCGACCAGTGGGGCCAGGACTTCATGGCCATCGGCGCCCCCCTGGCGGCCCGTTCCAACATGCAGCAGTCGGCCTTCAACCTGGACCGCCTGGAATTCACCGTCCGCTTCGGCGGCTTCGCCGGCCTCGGCGCCGCCATGCCTTCCATGTCCAACATCAAGTATGTGGGTCAGAGCCTCGGTTCCATCGTGGGCGCCCTCTACCTGGCAGGCAACACCACCATGTCCAGCACGGGTCTCCCTTACACCCAGACGACCCTGGACAGCGACATGAAGGGCTACCTGAGCGTCCCCGGTTCCCGCATCGCCTACCTCCTCCAGAACAGCCCCGCCTTCGGGGCGAGCATCGATGCCGGCCTCGCGGCTGTGGGCATCGTCAAGAACTCCCCCACCTACCACCAGTTCTTCCAGGTCACCCAGAGCGTCTTCGATCCCGTCGATCCGGCGACCATGACGAACCCCCTGGCGGCGGGCCTGCCCAGCCGCCTCTCCAACCGCATCTGCATCCAGGAATCCGTGGGTGACCAGGTCATTGGCAATGCCTACACCCGCTACCTGGGCAATGCCCTGGGTGGCCGCGGAGTCCTTGGCGCTGCCGGTGCCGCCGTCGCCCCTGGCTTCATGCAGCTGGCCTATACCGCCGGCGGGTCACCGGATCATGCCGCTGGGGTCGTCACCCAGTTCATGTATACGCTGAACGGCGCCACGCCTGCCCCCAAGGTCGGCGATGCGGCCACCACCGCCGCGGACACGACCCCCACCGAAGGCTACTTCCAGTTCGACCAGGCGGGGATCTCCCACGGTTCCCTGCTCTCTCCTGGCCCCGCTCCCGACTACCCCTACATGACGAACTACCTGCTCCTCCAGAAGCAGATGCGCTATTTCCTGGGCTTCACGGGCACTTCCATCGTGGTGGATCCCACCCATGGCACCACCCTGCCCATCGCGCCCGTTCGGAACGAGGGTGTGCTGGTCCCCGCAAAGTTCGACATCCTGGGCTACTAGCACCCAGCTTCATCCAGACAAAGAAACGGGGCTTCGGCCCCGTTTCTTTGTCTGGGGCTATCTCATCAATTCAGGAAAGGCCTCCAGCAGTTCCCGTCTGGCTTCCAGCATCCCCGGCGCATCCGGGTCCCGGCGGCGCAGGAATCCCCGGATCGCCTGGAGGTCTTCGGCGCACCGGTCGAGCAGAGGCAGTCCCACGGCCGCGATGCCAAGGGCCAGGATCGGAACCAGGGCCGCTCCCGTTCCCCAGCGCCAGCCCGCCAAGCCGGCCATTGCAAGCGCCCACAGCGGGTGGAAGAGGAGACCGGCCAGGAGCTTCAGGGTGGCCCGCTGATCGCCCTCCTCCGTGAAATGGCCGGCGATCCAGGCCACCAGCCCGAAGGTCGGCAGGAACAAGAGCGAGGGCGGCAGAACCAGCACCGCGGTACCCAGCCGCAGGAGCGCCCAGGGAACCCAACGGCGGATCTCAGCCCGGGGATAGGGATAGCCCACCTGATCGGGCCGAAGCCCCTTCTCCCGGAGCCAGGCCTGAGCCGCCTGGACCCGGACTTCCAGCTCGGAGAAGACCTCCGGTGTGAGGGCCGCCAGATGGGGCAGCAATTCCTGGACCCGGCGGCGCAAGGCCTCCAGATCCACGCGGGTTCCCGGGCTCTCCGCCAGAAGCCAGGCCACCTGCTGGGCCAGGCCGAGCCGCCGTTCATCCTTGTCGTGGAGGGTCAGAGGCAGGAGCGCGGTGCGAATCCGGGCCGTCAGTTCCAGCACGGCCTCGGGATCGGTGCCCCGGGGCGCCAAGTCCTCCCAAGCGACCGGAGGACCCAAGCGGAGGAGCACGCTGTGCCGGAAGGAGGCCCGGTCGCCGTAGACGAGCCCCGCGGGAACCAGCTGGAGGGCAACCGGGCTGGAAAGGGCGATCCGAGCCGCCCCGGTCTTCAGGGGCGCGAGGTCCCCCCCAGAGTGGCTGATGCCTTCCGGGAAGAGCGCTACCGAGCCGCCCTTCCCCAGCACCTGGTGGACCTTCCGGAAACACTGCTCGATGGATGCGGCCGTGGCATCCCCGTCCTTGGGCCGGGTCACCGGAATGGCCCGGAAGGCCGTCAGGAAGGGCCGGAGAGGCGCCACCTTCCAGAGAGTGGCCTTCGCCAGCCAGCCCACCCGCCGCTCCAGCAGGGCTGCGGCGGCCAGGGGATCCAGCAATCCGTTGGTGTGGTTGAGCAGGATGAGGCATGGACCTGGCGGCAGCGACGGACCCTCGCGCTCCAGCACCCGGAACCAGATGCGCCCCAGCAGCCGGGCCATGCGGCTTGCAGCCATCAGGCGGGAACGGCGCGATGCCTGGCAAAGCCCAGGGCCAATCCACTGAGGATGATCGCCGGCAGCACGAGCAGCAGGGCGCGTCCCAGGGCATCACCGCCGGGAAGCCCCAGCAGCTGGAGGTGATCCGCCCGGCGACCCACCAATTCGGGACTGATGGCGTCCCCCATGAGATGGATGAGGAAGACGTTCACACCCACGCCGGTAGCCCGGATGCTGGCTGGGAGGCAGCTGACGGTCAGCGCGTTCACGGGGCTGGTGTTCACGAAGAGCAGGAGCATGCCCAGGAAGAACAGGAGGTAGGCCGCCTGCAGGCTCATGGTGCCGAGCGCCCAGGCCACCACGGGCGTTGCCGCCAGCAGAGTGAAACCGGAGATGCCGATGCCGGCATCGGGCCAGCGCTTCTGCCAGCGGTCCGTCAACCAGCCGCCGAAGAAGGTGCCGATGATGCCGGTCATGACGGCCAGTCCCCCGAAGACCAGACCCGCCTTCGCGGTGCTGACGGCGAAGCGCCGCTGGAGCAGGGTGGGCCCCCACATGCTGAGCCCGCCCATGGCGAAGGTGTAGGCCACATAGCTGGCCGTGCAGGCCAACCAGATCCGGTTGAAGAACACATGGCGCAGCCGCTGGAGATAAGGCAGGGCGGCATCCGAATCCGGCGCCACATCCATGCCCCCGCGCACCGGATCCTGCTGCAAGGCCATCCAGACGGCGAAGGCCAGACCGGGGAGCCCGGCCACAAGGAAGGAGGCCCGCCATCCCCAGGCGCCCGCCACCAGGCCTCCCAGGCCATAGCCGAAGGCGCTGCCCACGGGGATGGCCAGGTAGAACCAGGTGAACTTCTTCGCCCGTTCGGCCTCCGGGAAACCATCGGCCAACATGGCCGGGCCCAGGGTCGCGTAGGCGGCTTCGCCCACCCCCACCAGGGACCGGGTCAGCAGCAGCGCCGGATAGCTGTGGACGAAGGCCGCTCCGATGGTGGCCAGGCTCCAGAGCGCCACGCCGCAGGCCACCAGCCGGGGGCGGTGGAAACGGTCCGCCAGGTAGCCGAAGAGCGGCGCGGAGCACATGTAGACCGCGATGAAGACGAAGGTCAGGCGCCCCAGCTGGGCGTTGCTCAGGTGGAGTTCACGGCCGAGGGGCTCGAGAATCGCCGCGACGACGTACCGATCCAGGTAGTTCACCAGGTTGATCCCGGTGAGCAAAAGGAGCAGCCGTCGCGCGGCGGTCATGGAATGGTGGTCTGTGGGAGCTGGGATCAGCCCTTGGCCGGCTTGGAGGCGGGCTTGGCGGCGGGTTTCGGGGCGGCGGCTGGCTTGGCGGGAGCGGCAGGAGCGGCCTGGCCCTCGTCAAGACGCTTGGCGACTTCCGCCGTGAAAGCCTTCATCCAGGTTTCGTCCGCCCAGGAAAGGATCTGGACCGCCTGATCCGACAGCACCAGCTGGAGTTTCTGCTCCTTGGCCAGGTCCTGGACGATGGGGGCCGCCAGCTTGGTGATGGCCTCGCCCACCTTCTTCTCCACGCGCTGATACTCACCCTGGCTGTCTTCCTGCATCTTCTTGGCTTCGAATTCCACATCGCGAAGCCGCTTGGCCAGGGCCTCCTTCTTGTCGGGGTCCAGGCTGGGGGAATTGAGCTGCTGCTGGAGGGTCTGCAGTTCCTCACCCTTGGCCCTCAGCTTCTCCTGGAGGTTCTTGCCGGTGATCTCCAGCTCGGAGAAGATCGCTCCGGCCTTCTTGGAACTGCGAACCAGCTGATTGATGCTGAAAAACGCGAAACGGGGTGCTTCCTGGGCCATCGCGGGAACGGCGAGGGTCGCAGTCAGGCAAAGGGCAGCCAGGGCTGGTGTGATGCGCATGAGGAACTCCAGGGCGAAAGGACGATTGTAGCGTGGGACGGGACCCTTAGAAGGTGGTCCCGATGGAGAACTGGAAGTCGTTCTGGCCATTCGTATCGAACGGGTAGGGGTTCAGTTTGCGGGACCAGATGAGACGCAGCGGCGCCGGGCTGATGGGAAGGAAGAACCGGAACTCCACGCCCGTGGAACGGACCAGAGCCGGATTTCGATAGGTGTAGGAGTTGCCCATCAGATCCTTGTACGGAACCTCATCCCGGCTGAAGATCTTCGTCCCGCTGGACCAGGCGTTGCCCGCGTCATAGAAGAAGACCAGGCGGAACTGATCGGCGATCTTGAACTGGTACTCGAAGTTGGCGATGAACTGCTTGTTGCCACCCACCACCACCGCCCGGCCGAAGTTGTCCAACAGGACGGAGCCCACCTGCCCGAACTGGTAGCCGCGGATGCTGTTCTCGCCGCCTGGACGGTAGAGGTCATACAGGGGCAGGTCGTCCTTGCCCATGTTCTGGAGGTAGCCGTAGCTCATGTTCATGGCGAAGATGTGCCGGTCGGCCACATTGGCGTATTTGGCGAAGTCCCAGGTGGCGCGGAGGAACGGACGATCGCCGCCGAACTGCCAGCCGCCGTATTCCAGGCCGAAGGACAGGCGGGTGCCGTTGGTCGGCTTGAACTGGTGGTTCACGGTGCTGTAGGCGATGCTCTGGCTGAAGGTGGACGTGAGCTGGGAGGGAATGTCCTTGAAGTAGAAGTTCTGGCCGCCCTCGATGCGGATCAGGCGGAAGCTGTAGCCGGTCGAGTAGGTGGTGAACCAGGCCCAGGGCTTGTCGGGCAGCCAGTTGCTGAGGCGGGCACCAACCGAGAGCCCCAGGCTGCGGGAGAACTGCCGGTAGGCGTTGGCAATGCCGACCCGGGAGGCATCGTAGTTCGCCGAGCCATCGGAAATGGAGGTCGAGAAGGAGTAGGGAAGGTCGAACACGTAGGGTTCGGTGAACCCCACGGAGAAATTCTTCGAGAACTTGCCGCCGTTGTAGCTGAAGGACAGGGTCTCGCCGCCACCACCCAGGTTGCGGGTGGAGAAGCTCAGGCCCAGGGAGAACCCGAACAGGGATCCGTAGCCGCCCTGGAAGAGCACTTCGTTGACGCCGGACTCTTCGCCGCGGACCACGATGTCCACCTGGGGCCGGTCCGGCACGGGTTCCACCTTGGGCTCGGAATTCTTCACGTCGAAGAAGCTCAGCTGGCTGATGCTCAGCAGGGAGTCCTTGAAGCGATCCGTCTGGAACACATCCCCTTCGCGCATGAGCATGCTGCGGCGGAGCACCTTGTCCTTGGTCGTCAGGTTGCCCTCGAACTCGATCTTGCGGACGGTGTAGACCTCGCCTTCTTCCAGCTTCAGCGTCGTGTCCACTTTGTTGACGCCGTCTTCGGACCGGGTATCGAACTTCTTCTCCGCGCGGAAAAAGATATAGCCCTGGTTTCCGTAGGCTTCCTTGATCTTGTCCACGGTCTGGTTGACCGCGTCCAGATCGAAGGGAACGGGCTTGTCGCCAGGCTGGGGCCCCTTGATGGAGGGCTTGATGTTGAAGAACTTCCTGATGAATGACTTGTTGTCCCGCTTCACTTCCGCGTACTTGGCAGGAAAGAAGTTCTCGTGGAAGAGCTTGGCCCCCTCCGTCTTGAAAGTGCCTTCGTAGAAGCGCTCCCCCTCCATGACCGGGATGGTGAGGCTGGCGCGCAGATCGTACTTGGGCGATTTGGCTTCCTTGATGCGCTTCTCGTTCTTCTTCTTCTGTTTCGCCGTAGTCTGGTCCACCACTTCCATGATCGGCTTGCCGACGAAGACATCCTTGTAGCCCAGCCGCCAGTAGGCCTTCTTGAGGTTCTCGAGATCCTCATCCAGGTTCTTGTCCACCAGCAGATCGTGCGTCGTCAGCCAGCTGAAGGACCAGTGTTTGCGGGTCTTCTTCATGATGTTGCGGAGCTGTGAGCTGGTGAAGACCTTGTTCCCGCGGAAGGCCACGCTGTAGATCTTGGCCTTGCCGCCCTCCTTGACGTCAAAGACCAGGCGGGCCACGCCGACGCCCATGGGCTCGAGGGAGATGTCCACCACAGGATTGCGGAAGCCCTTTTCCCCGGCCTGCTCGACGATGAGGTCCTTGACCTTCCGAGCTGCATCGGGGTCATAGACCGTATCCGGATTGATGGTGAGCTTCTTTTCCTTGACCTTGTCCTTGAGGTTGGTGAGGCCGACCTCCGTGCCGCCGCGAAAGTCGACTTCCTTGATGAGGGGTCGCTCCTTGACCCGGATGATCAGCTTCTTGCCGCCCTTGTCGTCCTCCATCTCCAGCTTGATGTCGTCGAAGGAGCCGCTGGCCCAGAGATGCTCAAGGATCTGGGTGAAATCAAGGTTGCGGATGTCGTCCCCGACCTTCACACCGGACTTGAAGATGACCGTCTCCGCGGTCTGCTTCTGGGCCCCCACCACGGTGATGGCCGTGATGGGCTCGATGTCCTGCCCGAGGGCGGGCAGGCTCAGCCCCGCCACCAGAGCGAAGAGCAACCACCGGGAGCGAGCCCGGTTCCTAATGTTGTGAGAATGGGTCATTCAGGCACTCCGACCAGTTGGGGTTCCTGGCCAGAGGCCATGTTTCCAGTATCAGACAGGGTGGGAACGAGCTTTTCGTCCACCAGCTCAAAGCTCACCAGACCCGAGGGTGCAGTGTCCTGGCCCACCATCAATTCAGCAAGGGGATCTTCCACCTGCTTCTGGATGGCCCGCCGCAGGGGCCTGGCCCCATAGGCACGGTCACGCAGCGTGGTCTTCACCAGCCAATCGCAGGCGGCATCGGAGAGCGCCACAGTCAGCTTGTGCTTTTGCAGGGTGAGGTTGAGATCCTCCACCAGGAGGCGGACGATCTTGCGCAGCTCGTCGTCGCCCAGCCGGTTGAACACCACGATTTCATCAATGCGGTTGAGGAATTCGGGGGGGAAGGTGCGCTTCAGCACCTTCATGGCATCGCCCGCCTTCGCGTCCGGACGGCCGTCCTGCTCGACGAAGCCGAGGTTCTTGTCCGACAGGAGCTCGCGACTGCCCACATTCGAGGTCATGATAATGATGGTGTTCTTGAAGTCCACCAGGTTCCCGAAGGCATCCGAAGCCTGCCCGTCGTCGAAGATCTGCAGCAGGATGTTGATGAGATCGGGATGGGCCTTCTCGATTTCGTCGAAAAGCAGGACACAGTAGGGGTTGCGCCGGATGCGATCCGTCAGCATGCCGCCTTCTTCATAACCCACGTACCCCGGAGGGGCCCCGAGCAGCTTGGAAACTTCGTGCTTTTCCATGTACTCGGACATGTCGAAGCGGATCATCTTCTTTACATCACCAAAGAGGAATACGGCCAGGGTCTTGGCCAGCTCGGTCTTGCCGACGCCGGTGGGCCCCAGGAACAGGAACGATCCCATGGGCCGATTGGGGTTCTTGAGCCCGGTACGGGCGCGGCGCACGGCGCGCACGACGGCGCTGACGGCCTCGGGCTGGCCGATGACGCGCTCGTTGATGCGGGGCTCCATGTTCACCAGGGTGGTCCGGTCATCCCCCTTGAGGGCCTTCACGGGCACGCCGGTCCAGCTGGCCACCACATCTTCAATATCCGATTCCGTGACCTCCGGGAACCGCGCGTAGTCTTCATCGGTGAGTTCGGAACGATCCTTCTGGATCTCCTCCCGGAGCTGCAGCTCCTTCTGGCGGAGGAGGACGGCCTTCTCGAAATCCCGGCTCAGCACCGCCTCGTTCATCTCATTGATGACCCGGTGCAGCTCGTCCTCGCGATGGTTGCCCTCGGTGGGCGCGCCACCGGCCGCCACCCGCAGCTTCACGCGCGCGCCCGCCTCGTCCAGGAGATCAATGGCCTTGTCGGGCAGGAAGCGGTCCGTGATGTAGCGGTTGGAGAGATACACGGAGGCGACCATGGTCTTCTCGGTGTACCGCACGCGATGGAACAGCTCGTAGCGGTTGCGGATGCCTTCGATGATGCGCAGGCTCTCCGCCTCGTCCGGCGGATTCACGGTCACGGGCTGGAAGCGGCGGACCAGGCTGCGGTCCTTGTCGATGTACTTGGCGTATTCCTTGTGGGTGGTGGCGCCGATGCACTGGATCTCGCCCCGGCTCAGGGCCGGCTTCAGGATGTTGGCCGCGTCCAGGCTGCCTTCCGCGGCGCCCGTGCCGATGAGCGAGTGGATCTCGTCGATGAAGAGCACCACGGCGGGGTCCTTGCTGGCTTCCGCGATGATGGACTTGAGGCGCTCCTCGAACTGGCCGCGATACTTGGTGCCCGCCACCACCAGGCTGAGATCCAGCGCATAGATGCGCTTGTCGGCGAGGGTCGGGGGCACCGCGCCCTCGTAGATCTTCTGGGCCAGACCTTCGACGATGGCCGTCTTGCCCACGCCGGCCTCCCCCAGGAGGATGGGGTTGTTCTTGCGGCGGCGGCTGAGGATCTGGATGATGCGCTCCACCTCCGACTCGCGGCCGATGAGGTTGTCGAAGATGCCCCGCTCGGCCATTTCCGAGAGATTCCGGGCGAATTCCGAAAGGAGGGGATGCTCCTTCTTCTTCTTGGCGATCTTTTCTTCCTTGCCGCTCTCCAGGAGGATCTCCTTGGCGGCGATGAGATCGGCGCCAGCCTCCTTCAGGAGACGACCCGCGAGGCAGTCCTCTTCCTTGAGCATGCCGAGCAGCAGGTGCTCGGCCCCCACGTGCTTGTGGTTGAGCTTGGCGCTTTCCGCCGTGGCGTGCTGGAGGATGCGCTTGACCTCCTCCTCCATGGGGATGTCGATGCTGGTGCTGCTGGGGGTGATCTTCTTGTCCCGGGGGGTCAGGGCGGCCACGAGGCGTTCCCGCAGGTTGCTGGTCTGCACGCCCATCCGTTCCAGCAGCTGGGTGCTGGTTTTCTCGGATTCCCGGAGCAGCCCCAGCAGCAGGTGGCCGCTCTGGATGCTCTCGGATCCGAACTGGCTCGCCTCATATCGGGCGAAGAACATGACGCGACGGGCTTTTTCTGTGAATTTTTCGAACACGGTGCACCCTTCCGGGTCAGGAGTGGCGCCAGGACCAGGATGGTTCCGGAGCATTGTCACAGGGTAACGCCTTCCGGTAGTCCTTTCGACTGGGAAGGGAGCCGCTCGATCGGTAAACTGGAGGGCTGGAGGGCAACATGAGCCTGGCGAGAACCCATCTGGCGATTCTTGGCCTGCAATGGGGAGATGAAGGCAAGGGCAAGGTCGTCGACCTGCTCAGCCCCAAATTCCAGCAAGTCGTGCGCTTCCAGGGCGGCAACAACGCCGGCCATACCGTGGTGGTGGACGGCCAGAGCATCGCCTTGCATCAGGTCCCCAGCGGCGCGCTGCATCCCGGCTGCTTCCTGGTGGTCGGCAACGGCGTGGTGCTCAACCTGGACGTCTTCCAGCAGGAATTGGACCGCCTCCAGGCCCGCGGTTTCAACCTGACGGGCCGGCTGCTCCTCTCGGAGAAGGCCCACATCATCCTGCCCCACCACATCGCCCTCGACCAGTGGCGGGAGATCCGGGCCGACAAGGTGGGCGCCAAGATCGGCACCACCGGCCGGGGCATCGGACCCGCCTACGAAATGAAGGCCGCCCGCATGGGCATCCGCCTGGGCGACCTGCGGCATCCCGCGTCCCTGGCGGAGCTCATCCGGCCCGGCTACGACGAAGTCCGCCTCCGCCTCGGCAATGACGTGGATCTGCCCTCCCTCGAAGCCATCATCGATGGCCTCTTGAAGACCGCCACCCCCTTCCTCTCCTTCATCGGCGATGCCCAGAGCCACCTGATGACGGCCTGGGAACGGGGCGACAGCATCCTGTTCGAAGGCGCCCAGGCCACCCTCCTGGACATCGACCATGGCACCTACCCCTTCGTCACCTCCAGCAACTGCAGCCTGGGTGGCCTCTTCACGGGCACCGGCCTGCCGCCCAAGGCCCTGGACAAGGTCCTCGGCATCGCCAAGGCCTACACCACCCGGGTGGGCGCGGGTCCCTTCCCCGCCGAGCTGCACGACGCCACCGGCGACCGCATCCGCGAAGTGGGCCGGGAGTTCGGCACCACCACCGGCCGTCCCCGACGCTGCGGCTGGTTCGACGCCCCCATCACCGCCCACGCCTGCCGCACCAACGGTGTGGACGGCCTCGCCATCATGAAGCTGGATGTGCTCGACGGCTTCGACGAAGTGGGTCTCATCGTGGGCTACCGCACGGGCGAAGGCACCCTCACCACGAAGCTGCCCAGCTGCGCCTCCGATTGGAAGAACCTCAAACCCGAGATCAAGATGTTCCGCGGCTGGACGAGCACCCGCGGCATCACCGACCACCGCAACCTTCCCGCCGAAGCCCAGGCCTACCTCGCCGCCCTCTCCGAGAGCGTCGAGGTACCCATCGCCTACCTCAGCACCGGCCCCGACCGCGCCGAGGGGTGCGTGTACCCCGGCACCTTCCTTGAGCCCCTCCTCGCTTGACCTGAGCGCCCATCACGGGCAAACTGATCCTCCTGCCCGATCAGGTACCGCACGCTCGCGTGCACCGCGCGCTCGAGGGTTCGCGGGCCTGAAACCACCGGCAAGGGCCCTTAGCTCAGCGGTAGAGCAGCGGCCTTTTAAGCCGTTGGCCGCGGGTTCAAATCCCGCAGGGCCCACCAAGATCCACCCCATGGGGCTATCGTCTAGGGGTCAGGACACCGCCCTTTCACGGCGGTAACACGGGTTCAAATCCCGTTAGCCCTACCAGTTAACAAAGCACTTAGGCCCGGGAAACCGGGCCTTTTGTTTGTCATCCTGCACCCATCTTGCATGGATACCCACGAATGAAGGTGTTCCATCCTGTTCTGCTGTGAACGGGTTGGCTCTATGAACGTGTCTTCGTACTGCCTGGTGCAGGCGGGTGTGTCAGCGCGATGCTCGAGGAGTGCGGGGGGACGCAACCGGAGGCTGTAGCGGCCCGCAGGCAAATTGAAAAATAGGCTGCGGGCCCGCGGGTTCTCAAGCGAATGATCACTGCCATACGGGGGCTTGATCGGTCATGTGAGAACCGCTGGATGACGCGCTGGTTGTTATTTCCCAAGGTGCTTCTTCACGTCCTCGACCATGGGCCCCACGGTCAGCACGCTTTCCTTGATCTTCTCTTTGGAGACGCTGAAGTAGATGGCCCAGTCGCGCAGGTCATGGAGATCGTGGATGTTGATCCAGCCCTGTTCCTGAGACTGCTTGGTTTCCTGTTCATTGGGCATGAGACCTCCCGGGAATCGGCGCCGAACGGATGTAAAGGCACCTCTGCAGATCCCTTTCCGTGGCGGATCCTAGCACCCGGGCCCGGGCCGACCGGGGGTCCCCGGCTGAACGGTAGCGATCTCCCGCCTGAACGGATAGCCGGGGGCCCGGGCGCCGGATCCGCTTGCGCCTAGAACCGTCTGTCAGCTAGGGGTATTGGCAGGAACGAGGGGTGGGACCTTGCGAAGGCGGGCGAGGTGGGAGTCGTACAGGCGGGTCAGGAATTCCATGAGCACCCATTCGTTTTCCCGCTGGCTGGCGCGAAGCAGGCGGTTGAGGTGCATGTGCGCGAGGCTCCCGGCGAGGTGAGTCAGATCCTCCTGCAGCAGCCCTTCCGCGCAGGCCTCCCGGATGCTGGACAGGCTCCGCAGACCATGGCCGCCAGGCGCATCCCCGGGGAGGGGGAAGTTCTTCTCCAGTTCCTTCCGCAGACTTCTGAAGGTCACGCCCATCCGGGCGCTGGACTCGCCGGTATCTCCGAATTCCTTCCGGAAGCTGTCCCGGGTGGCCTGGGCCAGGTTTTTCCGCGCGGGGACATCCAGGCCCAGGGCCGCCCAGATCGCATCCGCAT
>DATEZS010000016.1:0-9672 GCA_035255365.1 Geothrix sp. | reverse complement strand
GGCAAGTCCACGCTCCTCAAGGCCATCTCGGAGGAGATTCCCTTCATCACCGGACAGGCCCGCCTGGGCAGCCAGGTGAAGCTGGGCTATTTCGATCAGCACCACAAGAACCTGGATCCCCGCAACACCGTGTTCCAGCAGATCCATGGCGTGAATCCCCAGGCCCTGAAGCAGGATGTGCTGGGCTTCCTGGCCAAGTTCCAGTTCCGGGGCGACGAGGTGGACAAGCCCATGTCTGCGCTCTCGGGCGGTGAGCGCGCGCGCCTGAGCATCGCCACCCTCATCCGACAGGGCGTGAACCTGCTGCTGCTGGACGAGCCCACCAACCACATGGACATCCCCAGCATGGAGGCCATGGAAGACACCATCCTGAGCTTCACCGGGGCGGCCATCGTCGTGACCCATGACCGCTACCTGCTGGGACGTGTGGCGGACTCGCTGCTTCGCATCCACGAGGGCAAGGCGGAGTTCCGGGAAAGCGGCTACGAGGACCACCAGGCCTGGGTGGACCTGGATCTGGGCGCGGAAGACGAAGCCGGCAGCCCCGAGCCGGAACCTTCGAAGAAACTCGCCTCAACCCAAACGAAGCCGCAGAACCCTGTTGCCCAACCCGCCAAGCCCCAGTCCATCGACAAGGACAAGCAGCGGGCCATCAAGCGCTTCGAGAAGCAGGTATCCGAAGCGGAAACCAAGGTCGCCGAACTGGAAGCCCAGCTCAGTGTTCTCCAGAAGGAGATGGCGTCCATGGATCCTGCCGATTGGCAGGCCTTCAGCGCCAAGCTGGATGCCCAGAAGGCCCTGGAGGCCGATCTGGCCTATGCCATGAGTGACTGGGAAAGCGCCCAGGGGGCGCTGGAAGAAGCCCAGCGCTGAACCCTGCGGTGATCCTCGTGCTCAGAAGTCGGTGATGAGGGCCTTGTCCATTTCCAAGGCTTCCATGGCCTTGGCCCGGTGCTCCTGGTAGGTCTGGTTGTCGAGTTTGAGGATATCCATGGCCTCCCAGGTGGCTCCGGCGAGGGAATCCGGCTTGCCGAGGCCCACGTTGACATCCATGGCCACCTGATTGCCGAGGGCCACCAGGGCGACCAGTCTGTGGTGTTCCGGGATGGCTCCGAACGGGTTGTGATGCCAGCGCACCGCCGCCCGGGTCGCCTCTGGAAGGTTCCATGATTCGAGCAGGGACTCCCCCACCATGGCGTGATCGAAGCCGAAGGTATCGAGTTCCAGGGCATTTCCGTCACCGCCCTGGTCCTGGACCTGCTGGAGCAGACTGGTATACCGCTCAGGGAATTTCATGGAGAGAACGCTCTTCCCGATGTCATGGAGAAGGCCGCCGAGAAACACTTCTTCCGTATTGGAGAACTGCAAGGTCTTGCTGAAGGAGGCGCCCGTGATGGCGGCTACGAGCGCATGCTCCCAGCGGATGCGCTCCTGATGGCCCGCTGGCCCACGGTTGAAAAGGTTCTTGACGCTGGAGGCAAGAACGACGCTTCGTGTGGTGGAGAACCCCAGCGTCAGAATGGCCTGGGTCAGGGTGGTGACCTCGCGCATCATGCCGAACATGGCCGAATTGGCGATCCTCAGCACCTGGGCGGAAAGGGCCTGATCAGTGCTGATCAGGCCCTTCAGCTCATCGGAGGAGGTATTCGATGCCGCCGAGATGCGAATGACGCGGGTGGCCACCTGGGGCAGGGGCGGCAGGTCGCCGAGGTTCTGGATGAGTTCCTCTGGGGTCATGGGCATGGGGATCTCTCGAGTGATCTCTAAGAATAGTCCCGATGCTCCTCCGGGACGAAGGAACTCGAGCAAGGTGGAGCGGTGACTCCTGTACCATTCCGCCGGTTTCTGGCATCCAAAGTCCATTCCGGGGGATCTATGCGCCTTCGCACAATTCTGGTTGGTATTGCCTTCACCCTGGCGCTGGCAGGCTTCGGGCTTGCCCTATCAACGACACTGCGGTCCGCGAATGCGGCGGCCGCTTCCACCCACGAGGAAAAGGTGACCCAGCCCCATAAACCCAACGCTGCCGACCTCAAACAGAAATTGACGCCCATGCAGTTCCATGTGACCCAGGAGGCGGGCACCGAGCCCCCCTTCCGAAACGAGTACTGGAACGAGCACCGGGAGGGTGTCTATGTGGATGTGGTTAGTGGGAAGCCACTGTTCTCCTCCAAGGACAAATTCGACTCCGGCTGCGGCTGGCCCAGCTTCACGAAACCTCTGGCGAAGGCCGAGGTCGTCGAGAAGAAGGACGCCAGCCTCGGCATGGTCCGCACGGAAGTCCGGTCCAAGGAGGCGGATTCCCATTTGGGTCATGTGTTCGACGATGGACCGGCGGACCGGGGTGGCCTCCGTTATTGCATCAACAGTGCCTCTTTGCGCTTTGTCCCGGTTGCCGACCTGGAGAAGGAGGGCTTGGGCAGTTTCCTGCCGCTCTTCGGGAAGCCCGCGCCCAGAGTGACCGAGGAGATCGCCACGCTGGCCGGAGGGTGTTTCTGGGGCATGGAAGACCTTCTCAGGACCCAACCCGGTGTGACGGGCATCGAGGTGGGCTACACCGGCGGCACCGTGGCCAATGCCACCTACGAACATCACGAAGGGCACGCCGAGGCGGTTCAAATCCGGTTCGATCCCACCAAGACTTCCTTCGAAGCACTGCTCCACTTCTTCTTCCGCATGCACGATCCCACCACCCTGAACCGGCAGGGGAACGACACGGGCACCTCCTATCGGAGCGCGATCTTCTATCACTCGGAAGCGCAGCGGCAGACCGCGGAGCGCGTGAAAGCGGAAGTGGATGCCAGCGGCAAGTGGAAGCGCCCCATCGTCACCGAAATCACTCCGGCCGGTCCCTGGTGGAAGGCCGAGGAATACCACCAAGACTACCTGATCAAGCATCCGGGGGGATATACCTGCCACTTCCTGCGAGATTGAAGCAGGCTCTCTGGGACTTGGAACGAGTCAGTCTTCCTTGGTTCGAGGTGCGGTCTTGGAGGCCAGAAGCCAGCGCAGGCCCAGAAGAACCGCACCTACCAGGATGAAGCTGTCGGCAAGGTTGAAGGTCCAGTAGTGCCAATGGCCGAAGATGAAATCGAGGAAGTCCACCACGGCGCCCCGCATCATCCGGTCCACCCCGTTGCCCATGGCTCCACCAAGGATGAAGCCCAGGAAGACCCGCTCCCAGGTGGGCGTCTCCTCCGCCAGGAAATGGCGGCCGAAGAAGACGAGCGCCACCAGTCCCGCCACCAGGAAGAGGGCGAAACGTGCCATGTCCGGAAGCCAGGTGAGGCTCCCGAAGATGGCACCCCGGTTGAAGCCCAGGGTGAGGTGGAAAAAGCCACGGATCACGAGCAGGCTTTCACCTTCGGAGAGCGTCCTAAGGATCCAGGCCTTGGAAAGCAGATCCAGAGCCATGACCGTGGCGGGCAGGAGCAACCACAAGAGCCGTTTCCTCATGCGATCACCGTTGCGCAACGAACGCAGAGCGCCGCATCCTCACCCTGACCGTGGCCACCCTTGTGATTCCAGCAGCGGGGGCACTTGGGTCCGTCGTGAGCGACGACCGTGACCAGGGGTGCGGCGCCGGCGCTGGCATCCACGGCTCGCGTGAGCGAGGAGACCACGAGCAGGTCATCAAGGGATTCGCCCAGGGCGTCCAGGGCGTCCCAATCCGCCTGGGCTGGCAGGGCAATGGTCACTGCCGCGTCGAGACTGGTGCCCACGGCCTTGGCGGCGCGCAGCGGTTCCATCGCCGCATGTACGGCTTCCCGGACCAGCCAGAGCTTTTCCCAAACCGGTTCGGCATCCTTGCTGCCTAGCATGGGGAACTGCTGTTCATGGACACTGCCCTCGCAGCCCGGGATCTGCTCCCAGGCTTCATCGGCGGTATAGGCCATGACCGGCGCCAGGAGCGTGCAGAGGCTCGTCACCAGCTCCCGGCAGGTGCGGCGGCAGCTGCGGCGGCGCGGGGAATCCAGCGCGTCGCAGTAGAGGCGGTCCTTGATGATCTCGAAATAGCGGCTGGAGAGTTCCAGCTGACAGAAGCTCAGCAGGGCCTGGGTCGCGCGGTGGAACTCGAAGCGGGTGTAGGCGTCGCGCACTTCGGCGGTGGTGCGGGCGAAGGCTTCCAGCACCCAGCGATCCAGGGGAGCCAGATCGGCCGGGGCGACCTCGTCCTTGGCGGGATCGAAGTCCGACAGGGCACCCAGGAGAAAGCGCAGGGTGTTGCGGATCTTCCGGTAGGCATCGGCGCTGCGGTCGAGGATCTCCTTGGAGATTCGGATGTCCTCGCTGTAGTCGCAGCTGGCGGCCCACCAGCGCAGGATGTCGGCGCCCAGAGTCTTGAGGATCTCCTCAGGGGTGATGACATTGCCCAGGCTCTTGGACATCTTCTGTCCCTTGCCATCCAGCACGAAACCGTGGGTCACCACTTGCTTGTAGGGCTTGGTGCCCCGGGCGGCGAGGTTGAAGAGCAGGGAACTGTGGAACCAGCCACGGTGCTGGTCGGAGCCTTCCAGGTAGATGAATTTCCCGTAGTCCTCGGCCTTCAGCTCAGGGTGCGAAGCGCAGACGACGGATGCGCTGACGCCCGAATCGATCCACACATCCAGGATGTCCGTCTCTTTCTGGAACAGGGTGGATCCGCAGCGGCACCTGGCTCCAGCGGGCAGCAGGGTTTCGAGCGGCAGCTCGCTCCAGGCCTCGATGCCCTTCTCCTCGATGGCGGCGGCGGCCAGCTCGAAGATCTTCTTGTCCACCAGGGGCTCGCCGCAGGCTTCGCAGCGGAGCACGGTGATGGGCGTGCCCCAGGCGCGCTGGCGGCTGATGCACCAGTCGGGTCGGCCCGAGATCATGGCATGGATGCGGTTCTGGCCCTGGGCGGGGATCCATTGGGTCTGCTCGACGCCCTCGATACCCAGTTCCCTGAGGCTCCGGCCCTTGCCGTTCAGCTCGGAATCCATGGTGATGAACCACTGTTCCGTGGCGCGGAACAGGATGGGTGTCCGGGTCCGCCAGCAGTGGGGGTAGCTGTGGGTGAGGGATTCCTCGTGGAGCAGGCGGCCCGCCTGCCGCAGGCGCTCCACGACCAGGGGATTGCAGTCGAAGATGTTCTTGCCTTCGAGTTCCGCATCGTTCACGGCCTGGAGGAACTTGCCGTCGGGCCCCACCAGTTGCAGGAGGCCCAGCTGGTGCGCCACATGGAAATCGTCGACGCCGTGATCGGGCGCGGTATGAACCAGGCCGGTGCCGGTGTCGGCGGTCACGTGATCGCCAAGGAGAATGGGGCTGTCGCGGTCGATCCAGGGATGCCGGGCCACCAGCGTCTGGAACTCGGTGCCCTTGCGGATCTCAACGGTGTGCAGCTGCTCGCTGATTTTCTTGGCGAAGTCCTCCCGCAGGGGGACGGCTACCAGATAATGGCGATCTCCAGCGCGCACCACGGCGTATTCCAGGTCCGGATGCATGGACACGGCCTTGTTGCTCGGCAAGGTCCAGGGCGTGGTGGTCCAGATGGGCACGAAGAGGGGCGTGGGCAGTTCCAGGCGCCTCGCCTCGGAGTCCGCTACCGGGAAGGCCACGGTGATGGCGGGGCTGGTGCGATCCGCGTATTCCACCTCCGCCTCGGCCAGGGCCGTCCGTGCGCCGTAGCTCCAGTGGACGACCTTCAGCTTGCGAGTCACGGCGCCGGTCTCGAACAGCCTGGCCAGATGGCGCACGGTCTCCGCTTCATAGCGGGGCGCCATGGTCACATAGGGCTGCTCCCAGGCGCCCAGGACGCCCAGGCGCTGGAAGGCCGTGCGCTGGGTGTCGATCCACTTCTGGGCGTAGGCGCGGCAGCGCTGCAGGAACTCCGCCCGACTCAGCTCGCGGCGCTTGGGGCCAAGGTCCTTTTCCACGGCATGCTCGATGGGCAGGCCGTGGCAGTCCCACCCCGGGATATAGGGGGATTCGTAACCCTCCATCCACCGGGATTTCACGACCACATCCTTGAGGATCTTGTTCAGCGCATGACCCATGTGGATGGCGCCGTTGGCATAGGGGGGGCCGTCGTGCAGCACCTCGCGGCCCTTGCCCTTTCCCGCGGCATTGTCCGCCCGGCGCCTGGCTTCGATCCGGGCATAGAGGCTTTCGACCTTCCAGCGCTCCAGGCGCTTGGGCTCCCGCTGCGGCAGGTCCGCCTTCATGGGGAAGTCGGTCTTGGGAAGAAAGACAGAGTACTTTTTAACCGGAGCTTGCTCGCTCATCGGCGCCCTCGTGCGTCGGGGGGCGCACCCAAGCGCCCCGGGGTTGAGCTTTTAGTTCAACACGGAAACCCAGCATTCACAAGGTAAAGGGGCGGGCCTCCGGGCCTGGGGACGCTCCAGGACCAGGCCGGGCCTGGGGGACTCGGGCTTGTCGTAGGCGAGGCGGCCAGCCAGGCGGGAAAGAATGGCGCCAAGCTCGTGCATGCAGATCAGATGGAGTGCTTCGCGGAGCGGCAGCGTCCGGCGGTCCGCCTTCAGTCCATCCGCGAGCACATAAACAGGCTGGCCCGGCCTCCTGGCCTTGAGGAGCTTTTCCAATTCCTCCGGGTAGTCCTGGGCGTCTGGTACCTCCGACCCGAACTCGGGCATGTCAGGCAGATCTTGATTCAACTTGCCGAGCATCTCTTTCGGTCGCTTCGGATCCGCGAGGAACTGGATGAACCGGGCCCGCTTCTCGGAGGTGATGAAAGCCTTGGCAAATGCTTCTCCGTGGTTCATCGGCTGGAGGTTCCCAAAGGTCGATTGAATCGCAAGGAGCCTCGCCGTTCTTGTCGCTGGAACGGCGGGACTCCATTGGGACAGGGGTTCAGAGCTGGTTCGTGCAGTGCTTGCAGCGGGTGGCCTTGAGGGCAACCTGTTCCAGGCAGGCCGGGCATTCCTTGGTTTCGGGGGCAGCGGCCGGGGCCTCCTCCTTTTTCATGAACTTGCCCAGGAGCTTGACCAGCACGAGGAAGATGACCAGGGCAATGATGAGGAAGTTCACGGTGGCGCCCAGCACGGCACCAATCCGGAACTTGCCGAGGACCCACTCCTCCCACTTGATGTTGGCGGGAAGCACGTAGGTGACGAGGGGCATCACCAGGCCGTCCACGAATGCAGTGACGATCTTGCCGAAGGCGCCGCCGACGACCACCGCGACGGCCAAGTCGATGACATTGCCTTTCATGACAAAGGATTTGAATTCGTCTTTCAGGGACATGGCAGGCTCCAGAAAACAGCGGAGGCCCGAAGGCCTCCGCCGGTGCGAAACGAGGTACCTACTTCGTGGCCTTTTTCACGGCCTTCTTCTTGACGGCCTTTTTCGGGGCAGGGGCTGGGGTGGAGGCATCCACCGTTCCCGTGGTGGTCTTGTGAACCTCGGCGTTGCCATCCTTCACGCGAACGTCAATTTCGACGCGTCGGTTCTTGGCCTGGCCTTCCTTGGTCTTATTGTCGGCGATGGGCTTGTCCGGACCAACGCCAATCGCCATGATGCGGCTCTTGGGGATGCCGGAATCAACAAGCACCTTGGCCACGGCTTCGGCCCGCTGCTTGGAGAGGGCCTTGTTGAATGCCTTGCCGCCCTGGGAGGAAGTGTGGCCGCTGACTTCGAGGGTGTAATCACCCGGATAGGCCTTCAGGCCATCGGCTACTTTCCCGATGGCCGCGGTGGCATCCGGTCCGAGTGCGGCCTTGCCGTTGGCGAAGTGGAGAACAGCTTCATCAAGGACGATCTTCGCCGGTGGAGGCGGTGGCGGAGGCGGCGCCACGGGCTCAGGCTTGGGTTCGGGCGCGGGTGGGGGAGGCGGCGGCGGAGGTGCTACGGGCTCAGGCTTGGGTTCGGGCTTGGGTTCCGGGGCCGGAGGGGGTGGCGGTGCAGGGGCGACCTTGCGGCCACCGCCCCAGGTGTAGCCGAAGCCCAGGGTCACCAGACCTTCAGTTTTTGACAGGTGCTCGATGCCAACGACTCGGACAGCCTTGGCATTCAGGTCGAACATGAAGTGCTCGGCCAGCTTGCCCATGATGCCGGCGCCGGCGTGGTAGTTGATATGGGTCGTGCGGTCCCCGCTCGGAGAATAGTTCGCCCCGACCACCGTGGCGCCGAGACCGGCGGAAGCATAGGGGTACCAGTTCTCCGCGCCAGGACGGAAGTTGAAGAGGGCGGAGCCGAGAAGGAACGCCTCCTTGCTCTTTCGAGCACCGGGGATGTCCAGTTCCATGTCATTCGTCAAACCGCGCACATCGAGGCCCCAGCGGTCGGTGTACCAGTGGCCGAGGCCTGCCCCGTAGTGCACCTGATTCTTAAGGTTGGTCCAGGGGCGGTAGATGGTCTCGCCCACATGGCCGGCAACCCAGGCCGTGCCCTCTTGGGCCGTGAGCGTTAAGGCCGCTCCTGCAAGAAGAAAAATAAGGCATCTCTTCATGGCTCCTCCAATTGGTCGTTTATGGACCATGGGGTTACCCTAGCTCTCAACCATCTGTGATGCAAAAGAAAAAGAAGTGGTGAAACAGCATGGAATCAAATAATTCAAGGAACTATTGGCAAATTTAAAGGTGTCGAAGCCTTTTTCATAATTCGCAGCCATTGCTTTCATGGCAAACCTTAATTCTAGCTGGATAAAAGAAGTTGCTTAGCTCTTATCTGAACCACAGGTATGGCGATACGGGAGCCTTCAACCACGGTCCAGGGGTGCCATAACGGTGATGAGAGCGGCCCCGGTTTCGACGGTGGCACCCTCCTGGAAATGGACCGTTTGAACGGTCCCAGCGGTGGCCGTCTTCAGTTCGTTCTGCATTTTCATGGCCTCCATGACGAGGAGGGTCTGGCCTTCCTGGACGGTGTCGCCGGTATTGACGAGCAATTTCACGATCTTGCCGGGCATGGGGGAGGCCAGCACGCCACCTCCGGCACCGGCGCCACCGGCACCGGCGAGCAGGGCGCGGCGAGGGTCCACCAGGGCGAATTCGTAGGCGCCTTCGTAGAGCATGGCGCGGTAGGCGTGGGCTTCGGGGTCCGGGGATTTGGCGGCATCCAGCCGGACCTCGACGGAACGGCCGCCCATGAGGATCGAATAACAACCTGGTTCCATTTCCTGGATGTCGATGGGATGGTTTTCCCCCTCCCACACCAGGGTGGTCACGCCGTCCTGGTGGAGGAGTTCCACATCCTTGGATTCTTTGCCGAGCATGAGGGTGCGTTTCACTGGATTCTCTCCTACAACCGGTTGAACCGGCCCCAATGCTTCCAGGCATCGAGGCGGCCATCCTGGGACCCGGCAGGTTGGGAGGCCCGCCGTTCCTCGGTTTCCATTTCGTGGAGCAGGGCTGCCGCCACCGCGAACTTGAGGTCGGGGCCGTGCCCTTTGCGTTTCCAGAAGGGCTTGTCCAGCATGCCTGTGTGGAGTGCGCCTTCACGGAAGGGCCCGTGCTCCATCAATGCCTCATGGAAGGCGATGTTGTGGCGGATGCCGCCGATGCGGTATTCGCCCAGAGCGGCGCGCATGCGCTCGATGGCTTCCAGGCGTGTGGGACCCCAGGTGCTCAGCTTGCTGATCATGGGGTCGTAGAACATGGGCACCTCGGCGCCTTCGTAGACACCGCTGTCATCGCGCACATTCCGGCCGCTGGGCGTGCGCAGGAACGAGATTCTCCCGGGGCTTGGCATGAA
>DATEZS010000015.1:0-54848 GCA_035255365.1 Geothrix sp. | reverse complement strand
CCCGCGCTCTCGCTCCGCTCGCTTGCGGAGCCGGAGCCTCCAGCTAGCGCACAGCGCCTTGAGCGCTGTGCTCCCGCGCTCTCGCTCCGCTCGCTTGCGGAGCCGGAGCCTCGATGGGGAGGATTGAAGGCTCCTCCAAGGAGGCCGGCGCGCACTACCAACCTTCGTCCTTGGGGGCGGCCGCTTTGTGTCCGGCCAGTACCTTCAGGGCATCGTCAACCGCGAAGGCCAGTTCCCGGAGGCCCTCGCCCGTGACGCCGGAGATGTAGATGGGCTTCTGGTCCCGGGCAGCGCAGATGGCGTCGAAGGCTTCCCGCCGGGCATCGTCCTGCAGGGCATCGAGTTTGGTTCCCACCAGCCAGCGGGGCTTGGAGGCCAGCACGGGGCTGAAGGCCAACACCTCGCCCTCGATAATGCGAACGGCTTCCTCGGGTTCGGTCATGGGGTCCGCGAGATCCACCAGGTGCAGCAGCATGCGGGTGCGCTCCACGTGGCGGAGGAACTTGATGCCCAAGCCCGCGCCTTCGGCGGCGCCCTCAATGAGGCCGGGGATGTCGGCGATGACCCAGCTATCCATGATGTCGCCGCCGAAACGATCGAGGCTCACCACGCCGAGCTGGGGCTCCAGGGTGGTGAAGGGATAGTTGGCGATCTTGGGGCGGGCGGCGCTGAGGCGGCTCACCAGGGTGCTCTTGCCGGCGTTGGGAAAGCCCACCAGTCCCACGTCGGCGATGAGTTTCAGTTCCAGGTCCAGGACCCGCTCTTCACCCTCTTCGCCAGGCTGGAAGTGGCGAGGCGTGCGGTTGGTGGAGCTCTTGAAGTTGGCATTGCCGAGGCCGCCGCGGCCGCCCCGGGCCACACAGACTTCGGCGCCCTGGTTCATGAGATCGGCCAGGATTTCGCCGGTCTCGCCATCCTTGACGAGGGTGCCGAGGGGCACTTCCAGAAGGATGTCTTCGCCATCGCTCCCGTGCCGCATGCAGCCTTCGCCCTGGCGTCCGCGGCCAGCGGCGAACTCCCGTTTCTGGCGGTAGGGATTGAGCGTGTTCAGGGCGGCATTGGCCCGCAGGGTGATGGATCCGCCCTTGCCGCCGTCCCCGCCATCAGGCCCGCCCTCGGGGGCGAACTTCTCGCGGCGGAAACTCATCGCGCCCTGGCCACCATGACCGGCGGCGACGCGAAGCTGAACTTGGTCAAGAAACATGGTTTGAGAATCCTAAAAAAAGATCACCACGAAGGGCACGAAGGGAAAAACAAAAGAGCACGAAGCAGTCCATTCGTGCTCTTCGGGATTCCTTCGCGTCCTTCGTGGAAGCTTTTCACGCCTGAGCGGCCTATCCCTCGATGGGGTCGATGTGGATGAAGCGGCCGGACTGGCCCTTATCCTGGAAGCGCACCTTGCCGTCGATCTTGGCAAAGAGGGTGTGGTCCTTGCCCATGCCGACATTGATGCCGGCCTTGAACTTGGTGCCGCGCTGGCGGACGAGGATGGAACCGCCGGAGACGAGTTCCCCGCCGAATTCCTTCACGCCGAGGCGCTGTGAATGGGAATCGCGACCGTTGCGGCTGGAACCAACGCCTTTTTTATGAGCCATGGGATTACCTCTTGAAAATCTGAACTTGGGGTCTGAAAGAGGAAGGGTGCGAGGGCGGGTTCATCCCGCGTGAGCATCGGGGGTCCGGGGGTGTGCGCGCAGCGCGGGACCTCCGGAGTGCATCAGGCCTTGATCGCCTTGATGCGGACCTCGGTGTAGTTCTGACGATGGCCCTGGGTGCGCTGGTAGGTGGTGGTCTTCTTCTTCTTGAAGATGAACACCTTCTTGCTGCGGTCGTGGGTGATGACTTCGGCTTCGACGGTGGCGCCGGCCAGGAAGGGCTTACCGATCTTCAGGTCGCCGTCCTTGTCGACGAGCAGGACTTCGTCGAAGGAAAAGGCTTCCTTGGTGTTCTTTTCGAGGGTCTCGACGCGGATGATGTCGCCTTCAGCGACGCGGTACTGCTTCCCGCCGGTCTTGATGATTGCAAACATGGAAACCTCTTCAGTTGGGCGCATGGGCGGCGTTCCGAGGGAAGCACTTGGGAGCCCACGGCCAGGGCAAGGCTCATCAGTATGAGGGGGAAGTCCTTTTGGCTCAAGCTAAATTCCTGGGCGCAGAGCCCGGCCCTGGCCCTTGAGTCCGTGGGTCCAGGCGGATGCCAGGGACCTCGGATCGGGCCAGCGAACCTGGTAACCCTCCTCTCCTGGGCGCAGGGTGAAGCCGACCAGATAGGTGCAAATTATTGTATTAATTTTGTTTAAAGAATAAGCAATCGGCTGAAGATCCCTGGGGCGGTGGGTCGGCGCCACAAGCCGGCAGGTTGCCGGTACCGGGCGAGGCGCCCAAGGGGATCCCACCCACCGTCCGGGTGACCTGAAGATCTCGCCTCCACGAACCAGGCTGAACATCAACTTGGGCCGGGGGAGGCCCCGGAGTGGACCAAAGATGGCTCCTGCCTTGCCGGTGGGGGTCCCGCAGGGCTCCGAATTTTGGGCGGGCCCCCCACTTTTTGGGAAGATGGACGCTGGAGGCCAACATGGGCCGCGATTTCCAGATCTTCTTGAAGCAGCTCGAAGCCGCGGGCGAGCTTGGCCGCGTGTCTCCCGAGGTGGACCCGGTGCTGGAGATGGGGGCCATTGCGGATCGGGTGTCCAAGCTGCCGGGCGGCGGGAAGGCTCTGCTCTTTGAAAAACCGGCCGGGAAGACCATTCCCGTGGCCATGAACGCCTTCGGCAGCCTCAAGCGCATGGAGATGGCGCTTGGCGTCGACAAGGAGCCGCGCGGCCTCGATGCCATCGCCGACCGCATCGAGAAGCTGGTGCAGGAGGCCATGCCCAAGCCCGGCACGGGCTTTTTCGAAAAGCTTGCCAAGCTGCCGGTGCTGGCGGAAGTCAGCAACTGGATGCCCAAGACCGTGCGGAAGGGCCTCTGCCAGGAGATCGTGCTGAAAGGCGACCAGGTGAAGCTCACGGACCTGCCGGTGCTCACCACCTGGCCCGAGGATGGCGGCCCCTTCATCACCCTCGGCATGAGCCACACCCGCAACAAACAGACGGGGCACCGCAATACGGGCCTCTACCGCCTGCAGGTCTACGACGACCGGACCCTGGGTTTCCACACCCAGCTCCACCATGATGGGGCCCGGAACCGACATGGCTACGACCGCGACGAGCGCATGCCCGTGGCCGTGAGCTTCGGCGGCGACCCGGCGCTGACCTACGCCGCCACCGCGCCCCTGCCGCCCTTCATCAGCGAGGTGATGTTCGCGGGGTTTCTGCGGGGCGAAGGCATCGAAATGGTGTCCTGCGTGACCAACGACCTGGAGGTGCCCGCCGATTCCGAGATCGTCATCGAGGGCTACATGAACCCCGGCGAGCTGCGCCGGGAGGGCCCCTTCGGCGACCACACGGGCTACTACTCCCTGGCGGACGACTATCCGGTGCTGCACGTGGAAGCCATCACCATGCGGAAGCACCCCGTCTTCCCCGCCACCATCGTGGGCCGCCCCCCCCAGGAGGATGCCTACCTGGGCCTGGCTACGGAACGCATCTTCCTGCCGCTCCTGCGGATGGTGCTGCCGGAGATCCGCGACATGCATCTGCCCGCCGCCGGGGCCTTCCACAACCTGGTGATTCTCTCCATGAGGAAGGAGTATCCCGGCCATGCACAGAAGGTCATGAACGCCATCTGGGGTACGGGCCAGATCATGTTCACCAAGGGCGTCGTAGTGGTGGACGAGGACATCGATCCCCACGACCTCAACGAAGTGCTCTTCCGCCTCACCAGCAATGTGGATCCCAGGCGCGACCTGCTCTTCACCGACGGACCCCTGGATGTGCTGGATCATGCGTCCGACCGCTTCGCCTTCGGCAGCAAGGTGGGCATCGACGCCACTCGGAAGAACCGCCCCTGGGATGGCTACCAGCGCGAGTGGCCGCGGGATCTGGCGTTCCCAACCGAGATCCTCGATCGCGTGGCCCAACGCTGGCGGGAGTACGGCCTCTGATCCTCTGCTTTAAAAATACTGGATGATGGAGATCTGGGCGCTGTTCGCGGTTACCCCAGTACTCCCGTATTTCGAAGAAACGAAATGGACCTCGATGGCGGAATCCGTGGCACCTCGGTATCCCCACCCCACATTGAGCCCAAGGCCGGAGGGGGTGGTGTTGATGGACTGGGATGCGGGGGTGGGACCCGGGAAGGTTTCGACGTAGTTCATTTCGCGGTGATCGGACCAGTGGCGGAACACGGGGCCGATCAGCAGGTAGGCACCGTGGCTGCTGTCGGAACAGAGCCACTCATAGTTGATGCCCAGGGACAATTCTCGAATTTGAACTGATTTCTTGATTGTGAACCCTGCTTCATGGACCGGCCAGCCGCCTTCGGGGAACATGTCGTATTCCAGGCGAGCAGTCAGTGCATGGCGCGGCTGGAGGTTGAAGCGCGTCCGAATCCCGACCCCATAGCCCTGGCTCGCATCGAGAACGGTGCTTTTGTAGTCCCCAAGGGGGTACTGGTATTTGAGTGAAGCCCCGAACTCCGGGCTTGCATCCCTCTGGCCTGCAAGCCCCGGCAGGCACGCCAGCGCGAGGAGGAGTCCAATACAGGGAGCGTATTTTATACTAGCCATCTGAGTATTTTATTGGGAAGCACATTGGATTCAAGCCTCAAATCCCAAGGGCTGCGGAGCGGCATAGCCATGGCAGGCACCGCTGCTCCACTTCATCAGCGAAGCAAATTGGAGCGAGATCTGTTCATTCCTGAGGAGATTCTTGGGCATTCAATTCGAGGGCTGGGGGAGTCCATTTCTCCATGACAGGAGGGCCTCGAAGACCTCGCGGTGGGTGGTCAATCCTAGAACCGTACGGTCACGCCCGCCTGGATCGCTTCAGCCCGGAAGTCGCTGGTGATGCGGGAATGCACATACCTGACTTCCGTGCCGACGGTGGCATTCCACTGGTAACCGGCGCCTGCCGCCACACCGATCTTGGTGGTGGTGCTGGTGGTCTTGGTGGTGTCCACCTTGGTTTCGAAGGACCAGCGCATGGCGGCAAGGCCTGCCGTGAAGTAGAGTCCTTCGGGCTTTTCGGCGATGAAGTAGAGGTAGTCACCTCCCAGGCTGAGGTTGGTGGCGGTCTGCTTCAGGGTCGCGAAGGAGGCCTCCGGGAACACGCTGAAGTCCAGACGGGGCCGGAGCATGTGCCCCTCGCCCAGGTCGAAGGTCCCGTGGATGCCCACACCCGGACCGGGTTTGCTGTCCACGTAGTCCTTAAGGTCGCCCAGGGGGATGTTCACCAGTCCCTGCACGCCGTAGCGGGGGGATTCGGCTCGCAGGTTCAGCGAGGATGCGGCGAGGAGGATCAGGATCGTGGCGGCCGTGGTTTTCATGAGGTCTCCAAGACAAGCGCTCCACCGGGAGCGGCACGAAGTGCACTGGGTTCATGATCCCACATCCTTCAAACGACAAAATGGCGCCCAGGGGCGCCATTTCGCGGAGAAGAGGAAGGCCTATTCGCCGTTCTCGTTGCCGCGGCGTTCCTTGAGGCGACCAGCCTTGCCCAGCTTGTCGCGCAGGAAGTAGAGCTTGGCGCGACGGACCTTGCCGTGGCGGATCACTTCCAGCTTGTCGATGGAGGGGCTGTTGAGGGGGAAGATGCGCTCCACACCCACGCCGCTCGCGATCTTGCGGACGGTGAAGGAGGTGCGCATGCCGCCGCCCTTGATGCCGATGATGATGCCCTGGAAGAGCTGGATGCGCTCTTTCTCGCCTTCCTTCACCTTCACGTGCACCTTGACGGTGTCGCCGGGCTGGATGCGGGGGAGGTCGGAACGAAGCAGGCCGGCTTCGAGTTGATCGATGATGTGGCTCATGTGGGCTCCTGGGCCAGCGGTCCCACATGGACATGGCTCGAAAGTCCCCGGATGGGGAGTCCCATAGTCTATCGGGTTGGCGGGAAAAGGGAAGTGATGGTTATCCACTCCCCGGGAGAGCACCGAGAAAGGACCTCAAGGTTTCTTGGATACCTGGAGAGTTGGGAAAGGCTTGCTCACGCAGTCCGGGCGGATGCGGTTCGAGAAAAGGGACAATCCTGCCCCGGCCGAGAGGGTCACCTGGCCAAGGAAAAGGTGCTCGCTAAAGTCCTTTTTTAGGACCCATGGGGAGCTTGCCCCCGTTCGGCCACCCCTTCCAGCCTTTCGGTTTGGCCCGGTCCCAGTCCTGGGGGTTTTCCACCTGCCAGGCGCACCACTGGGCGGGGCGGTCCAGGGTTGCCAGGCGGTCCTGCAGGTAGGCCTGCCAGAGGTCGGGACGCAGGCGCTTGGTGCGGGCCATGGCCTCGCGGAGCCGCCAGAGCTGGATGGCGGCGTGGTTGCCGCCCTGGAGCACGGCGGGCACCTCGAGGCCCTCGAAGACGGCGGGGCGCGTGTAGTGCGGGTGATCCAGCAGACCCGTGGCGAAGCTGTCCTGCTCGGCGGAGGCGTCGTTGCCGAGCACCCCGGGGAGCCAGCGGCAGACCGCATCGATGAGGAAGAGCGCGGGCAGTTCCCCGCCGCTGAGGACCGCTTCGCCGATGCTCAGCTCCTCGTCCACAAGCCGCTCCACGGCGCGTTGATCCAGGCCCTCGTAGCGGGTGCAGACGAGGATCAGCTGGTCGAGCCGGGCCAGTTCCAGCACCTTCGCGTGGGTGAGGGGAGGCGCCGCGGGGCTGAAGTGGATGACCCGGCCCGCTCCCGCCCGGGGAACGGCGGCGAGGGTGTCCCGCAGCACTTCGGGGCGCAGCACCATGCCGGGCCCGCCGCCGAACGGCGAATCGTCCACATGGCCGAAGGCATTGCCCGAGAAGGGACGGTAATTGTGGGTCGCCAGGGTGTGGCCCAGCTCGCGGAAGGCGCGGCCGGTGATGCCGAGGCGGGCGGCTTCGAAGAATTCGGGAAAGAGGGTGAGGGCATCGATGCGCATCAGTGGACCAGGGCGTGGAAGCCCTTCAGCAGGGCACGGCCCATGAGGCCGAAGCTGGAGGCGAAGTAGATGGTGTTGCCGAGGGATCCCGCGGCGCCAAGCCAGGCCCAGGCGGGCCGTTCCTCCAGCAGCGCCGCCCCCAGCAGGCACAGGATGGCGGCGGGGAGCTGGTTGCCGAAGGGCAGGGGGACGGGGATCGCCAGCAGGAATCCGGTCCAGGCGATGCAGAGGCCAAGCCAGCGGGAGCTCAGGGGCCGCTGGATCGCGCCACGCCAGCGGAACCGGTTCAGCTGGACTTCGAGCTTGGCCAGGGCGCTCTTGATGCGGCCTTTGTGGATGGACTGAGCCTGGAGGCGCTGGGGGATCCAGGGATGCTGGATGCGCCAGGCCAGCTGGGCGCCGAGCCCGATGAGCCCGATGCCGCCCACCGGTGCCAGGCCGACATTGAGGCCCGGGATGAGGTTCGGCAGCGCGAGCAGGAGCACCATGAGGCCGTAGGACTGCTCCCCGGCGGCATCCAGCAGCTCACCCAGGCGGATCTCCCCCTCCGCGTCGAGCAGGGCGTGCAGAGTTTCGAAAAAGGGCTTGGGAGCGGGTTCCACTCGTCCAGCATGACCGAAGTCAGCGCGGTTGCGGGTGTCGCCCCTGCCCCTGGCGCACCAGCTGGCCGCAGGCCCCGGCCACATCCTGCCCCCGGCTCCGGCGGACGCTGACGGTGAGGCCCGCCTCCGACAGCAGGCGGCAGAGGGCGCCGACGCGGGCTTCCTCCGGGGGCTCGAAGCCGGAACCTTCATGGGGATTGAAGGGAATGAGGTTGATCTTGGAGGGAAAGTGCCGGGCGAAGGCGATGAGCCGGCGTCCATCTTCCATGCTGTCCGTGACGCCCTTGAGCAGCACGTATTCGAGGGTGATCCGCTCGCTGCCCTGCAGAGGGAAGCGGCTCAGGCTCTCGGCCAGCGCCGCCAGGTTCCACACGCGGTTCACGGGCATGATCCGCGAACGGTGTTCATCCGTGGTGCCATTGAGGCTGAGGGCGAGGCGGGGCCTTCGGGCGAAGGCGCCCAGGCGCTCGATGCCCGTGCCCAGGCCCGAGGTGGAGATGGTGATGCGCCGGGGGGGAATGGCCAGGCCTTCGGAATCCGTGAGCACCTCGAAGGCTTCCATCACGTGATCCAGGTTGTGCAGGGGCTCGCCCATGCCCATGAAGACCAGATTCAGCGGCTTCTCCGCGGGGTGATGGTGGTGCAGGACCATGGCCATCACCTGGCCTACGATCTCGGCGCTGCGGAGGTTGCGGATGATGCCCATCTGCCCCGTGGCGCAGAAGGTGCAGCCCATGGCGCACCCCACCTGGCTGGAGAGGCACAGGGTGGTGCGATCGTCATAGGGCATGTGCACCCCTTCGATCTGGCGGCCATCCTCCAGCTGGAAGCCGTGCTTCGTGGAGCGGTCGGAGGACGGCTCGCTGTGGAAGATGGCGGGCCACTTCAGGTCCACCTGGGCGGCGAGGCGCTCCCGCATCTTCTTGGATAGGGGCGAGAACTCCTCCCACCGGGTCCACCGCTGCCGGTAGAGCCCCGTGAAAAGCTGATCGGCCCGCCAGGCCGGCTCCCCCAGCGCCTGGGCCAGGGCGCGCAGGGCCGGGCGGTCCATGCCGGCGGCATTGGAACGCGGTCCGGATCCGGCTTCGGGGGCCGGGCTATCCCAGGGATTGGCCACGGTCAGTCCATGCGGATCTTGAAGGATTTCATCAGGCGCCGGTCATCCTCTGAGAAGGGCAGCTCCAGATCCTTGCCCGCCTTCTCCTCCAGGCTGCCAGTTGGCAGGGTCGAGGTCGGCGCCGCCTCCAGGATGAGCACGAGGCCGTAGCCCCGGGCCTGGATCTGGGAAGCGAGGTCCCGGCAGTGCGGATCCGCCGTCAAGGCCCTCACCAGGGAATCGCCCAGCTCGCTGACCAGGTAATGCAGATGCTCTGGTGCGTTCATGGGCCCTCCCGGCTCCAGGATAACAGTGGGCCTCGGCGGGGCGGGAGCGACAGACTCCGCTGGAGCAAGGATAGGCTCAGGCTTCCCGGAATCGAGCCACGACCTCGCGTGGATCCTCCCCCCAGAAGGGGCGGATGGCCGCGAAGCCCGCCAGGCGGGGATGTCTCAGGCCCTTGGCAGTGGCAGGATCGACGCCGCCCAGGGCGAGGAGGGAGGGAGGTTCCTGGGGCAGGCTGTCGAGAAAGCGGTGGAGCCGTTCGACGCCCCAGGGCGTCCCCTTGCCGGGCGTGGCGAAGATCGGGGACAGGAGCAGCTGCCGGCTGGCCTGGCGGGCTTCCCACTGGTCTTCCGAGTGCAGGGGCCGGGACAGGGACACCAGTTCCGCGGGGACCTCGGGGTAGGACTCCCCGGCATGAAGGCCGCAGCCCGCGGCGAGGGCCACGTCCAGCCGATCCGAGACCCAGAGTTCGACCGCCGGGGCCGTGTCCTGGCACCAGCGGGCGAGATCCAGCAGCGCCCTCGCCTCCAGCTGTTTCTCCCGAATGAGGAAGGCATCCACGCCGGAGCGAAGCACCGCCGTCCACCGGGCCCGGTCGCAGCCATGGCCGGGGCTGATGGCCAGGAGCTTCATGCGAAGAGGCTGTCCAGGGCGGCGGGACTGAGCTTGGGCAGATTCAACACAGCCGCATTCTCGGCGACATGCTCGACGCGACCCATGCCGCAGAGCGCCGTGGTCACGCCCGGGCAGGAGCGCGTGAACTGCAGGGCCGCCTGGGCGGGCGTGCGCACGCCCAGGGCTTCGGGGAAGCCATCGGGCAGCTGGGACAGGATCCGGCCCTGCATCATGGAAGCGGAGGTCTGCACGGAGATCCCCGCCGCCTGGGCGGCCTCCAGGGCGCTCATCTGCTGGCCGCCGAAGGATTGGGTAGGCACGAGGAAGGCCTCAGGCATGGCCAGGTTCAGGGGGAGCTGGATCCAGCGGAAGTGGTGCCGCTGTCCTCCGGCGGCTTCGGCGGCGGCGAGCAACCGCTCCAGGCTGAGGTGGCCGGGCTGGCCCGCAGGCACGCGGAACCCGTTCCAGGTGGCGACCCCGTAAGCTTGTGTCTTTCCCTGGCTCACGAAGGCTTCGCAGGCTTCGAAAGCCTTCTGGATTTGGTTGTAAAAGGCTTCGCTCCCGAGGCTCTGAAGCTGCACCTCGGGGTTGTGGAGATGGAAGAGATCCAGGGTCTCCACGCCCAGGGCGGCGCGGCTGACGTCCAGCTGGTGCGACAGATAGGCGGGCGTCATGGCATGGCACCCATCGATGAGGTCGGCGACGGCGAGGATGCCCGGCTGCTCGAATACCCGGTGGAACCAGGCCCTGGGATGCTCGTCGGGATCGGGGGCCTCGGGCATGGGGATGTAGCCGGCCTTGGTGGAGACGAAGAGGGAATCTCTCGCCATGCCCTTGAAGGCCTCCCCCAGCGCCCGCTCGGAGCGGCCTCCCCGATAGTTGGCGGCGGTATCGAAGACGGTGCCCCCTGCCGCCTGGAAGGCCCGGGCGGCCAGGATGTAGGCGTCATCGGCCTCGGGCGAAGCCTGGCCCAGGTAGGTGCCCAGGCCGAGGGAGCTGAGGATCATGGAACCTCCGGGCTTCGGCTAGCTGTCCAGGGATTCCTTCACATTCGCCGTGCCCATGGCGACCAGGCGGTCTGCGGCGCGGCGGGCCCACTCGGAGCCGGGGTAGCTTTCCACCAGCTTCTGGTAGTAGCTCTTGGCTTCGTTCCGGTAGCCCTTGATGCTCTCCTGGCTGAAGGCTTCAAAATCCTTGCCGTACTGGGCCAGCTGTTCCCGAGTGAGGACCTTCAAATCCTCCTTGCCCAGCTTGGTGGCGTAGTCCTTGTTGAACTGCTTCAGCTCGGCATCGGAAAGGAGCCGCTGGCGCATGGCCTCGCCCAGGTAGTAGTAGGCGCGTTCCCGGTCCACGTAATCGGGATAGGTCTCCAGCAGGGCCTTCAGCCGCCGTTCCGCCCCGGGATAGTAGTAGGTGTTCACATAGAACACGCCCACCACCAGTTCATGTTCCGCGATGCGCCGCCAGCACTGGAGGATCTTGGTCTTGGCTTCGGCTGCATAAGGACTGCCAGGGGCTTCGCTGAGCACCTTCTGGAAACCCTCGAGGGCCTTGCGGGTTTCCGCCTGGTCGCGCTCGGAACTCTCGATGGAGCTGTAGTGGCAGAGGGCGCGATGGTAGAGGGCGTAGTCCCGCTGTTCATGCCGGGGGAAATAGTTCAGGAAGCTCGCGTATTCGACCTCCGCCTCGGCGAAGCTGGGCGTGGGCTGGAAGAAGTAGCTGTCCCCCAGCATGAGCTTGGCTTTGGGGAATTCCGCCGAACCCGGCAGGTACTGCTCCAACTGGCGGAGGGTGATCCGGGCCTCGTTGAACTTCCCCTGCTTCATCTGGGTGTCGGCCTTGGCCATCAACTCCGCGGCGGTGACACCTTTGTCGACGGTTTTGGGTTTGCGGCAACCCAGCCCCAGGCCGGCCAGCAGGACGGTCAGGGAGAGGGCGGTCAGGATGCGCTTCATGCGGACTCCAGGGGGTTCAGTTCATTCATGGCGGAACGGGGGGAAGGGTTCCAGGCCCCCTTCAGCTTATCGAGCCAGGGCTCGACCAGGGCCTGAGCTTCGGCACGAAGGTGATCGTGGAAGATGTCATGGAAGAATCCCGGCAATAGGTGCCGCTCCAGAAGCCGGGGATCCACGGTGGACCAGAGCTCCTCGGAAGCGCCCGTATCCATGATCGGATCGAGGCCGGCCTCCAGGAGAAGCAGGGGGCGGTCGAGCTCGTGGCCGAGGCCGAGGATTTCCGCCCGGCCCTCTGCCAGGGCGGCTCCGAAAGCGGCGGTGGCCCAGCGGTGACAGAGGGGATCCGCCTCGTAGCGCTGGACGATCACCGGGTCCGAACAGACCAGGTTCTTGTCGCCGGCAAGGCGCACAGGGTGGTTGGGCATGAACCAGCGCATGAACCGGAACCGGAGCGCCAGGGCAGGGGAGTAGGGTTTCAGGGCCAGGGCCGGGCTGGAAAGAACCAGGCCGTCCAGGGTGTCCGCATGCCAGAGCAGGGTCAGCAGACTCACCAGGCCGCCCAGGTCGTGGCCCAGCACCACCTGGGGACAGACCGCCAAGGGGGGCATGGGGACCCCGTCCACCACCCTGGCCTTGGCCCCGGCGCGCTCGGCGTCATGACGCCGTTCCTGCCGGAGGAATAGGGCCAGGTCATCCACGAAGGACCGGATGCCATCAGCATCGCCGCGCACCCCGCCGGAACGGCCGAAGCCACGGTGATCCATGGTCGAGACGGACCAGCCCAGGTCGTGAAGCCAGCGGGCCGTATGGCGGTAGTGATCGCCATGTTCGCCGTAGCCATGGGAGATCACCACCCGTCCCTTGGGGCTGGGATGCTCCCAGCGGGCCCAGGCCAGGGGAAGGCCGCCATGGCCGGTGAGGACCCCACGCAAGGTGGGCTCCAGATCGGCGGGGATGACAGGGGAAAACTCGGGCATTGCTCCAGAATACCCGGTGGGTGGAGCCCCTGCTTTCCATATAAACTTGAAGGTTCCCCCGCTCTGGGGGTTGGCGAGGCAGATGATGGATTTCGAGACCCTGGTGCGGGCCAAGAATGAGCTGGAGCCCAGGGTCCAGCAACTGGTGGCCCACCTGGATCCCGAGCGCAAGGCCCTGGAGCTGGAGCAGATCGAAGAACGGACCACGGCCCCAGGGTTCTGGGACGATCCCGATGCCGCCAAGCCGCTGCTGCAGAAGCGGGGCTCGCTTTCCGATGACATCGCCCTCGCCAAGCGCCTTTCGGGCTACCTGGAGGATCTGGACACGGGTCTGGAGCTGGGCCGGGAAGACAGCGGCATGCTGGCGGAAGTGGAAACCGTGGAGGGCGATCTCCGCAAGCTGATCGAGGATGCGGAACTGCGCATGATGCTCAGCGGCGAGATGGACAGCACCCACGCCATCGTGGCCATCGCCCCGGGCGCCGGCGGCACGGAAAGCCAGGATTGGGCGGCCATGCTCCTGCGCATGTATCTGCGCTTCTGCGAGAGCAAGGGCTGGCCCACGGAGATGATCGACTACCAGGACGGCGAGGAGGCTGGCATCAAGGGAGCCACCTTCATCGTGAACGCGCCGTTCTCCTACGGGTATCTGCGGGCCGAGGCCGGGGTCCACCGGCTGGTGCGCATCAGCCCCTTCGATGCCGCCAAGCGCCGCCACACCAGCTTCGCGGCGGTCTATGTGAGCCCGGAGCTGGATGACACCATCAATGTGGACATCCCCGAGAAGGATTTGAAAATCGATGTGTTCCGCGCCAGCGGCGCCGGCGGCCAGCACGTGAACCGCACCGAGTCGGCGGTGCGCTTCACCCACCTCCCCACGGGCCTGGTGGTGTCCTGCCAGAACGAGCGCAGCCAGATCAAGAACCGCGCGACGGCTCTGAAGGTGCTGCAGGGGCGCCTCTACGAACTGGAACAGCGCAAATTCCTGGACAAGGTCGCGGCTGCCAGCGGCGACAAGGCCGACGTCGCCTGGGGCAGCCAGATCCGCAGCTACGTGCTCCAGCCCTACCAGATGGTCAAGGATCACCGCACCGGCGCCGAAACCAGCCAGACCCAGAAGGTGCTGGACGGCGACCTGGACGTGTTCATCCGCACCCAGCTGCTGGCGAAATCCGTCAAGGCCGCGGGGGCGTAGCCCCTACTTCAGGACCCGGAAGAGATTGCTGAAGTCGTCGCGCCAGATCAGGGAGGCGCCCGGGAGCGCATGCACATCCTCGTTGTCCAGGAAGGCGGGGCGGCCGAAGAAGGTGGGATCCCGGGTGACGAGCACCCAGGTGGAGCCGTAGATGCCTTCCTCCTCGTCCGAATCCGTGTCCACGACGCGGGCGCTCTGGCCGAAGGCATCCACCGCTGCCCGCACCACCGGCCGGAGGTCCAGGTAGTGGTTCGAGACATGCACGGCCAGCACCCCGCCCGGGGCCAGGTGGCGGAAGTAGAGGGCGAAGGCTTCGCGGGTCAGGAGGTGCACGGGGATGGAATCGCTCGAGAAGGCATCGATGGCCAGCAGGTCGTAGGCCTGGGGCGGCTCCGCCTCCAGGCTCAGGCGCGCGTCCCCCAGCACCACTTCGGTCCTGGCGCGCCCCTCCTGCAGGTAGGTGAAATACCGCCGGGCGAAGGGCTCCACCAGGGGATTGATTTCGTAAAAGCGGATCCAGTCCTCGGGCCGGCCGTAAACGGCGAGACTGCCGGCCCCCAGTCCGACCACGCCCACCTTCCGGGGCTGGGGATTCAGGCTGGCCATGGCCAGGCCCACCCCGGAATCCCGGCTGTAGTAGGTGGAAGGCAGGTTGGCCTTCGCAGGGTTGAGGAACTGGCCGCCGTGGGAGATGGTGCCGTGGGCCAGGACACGCCAGCCTCGCTCCGGCTCGTCGAAGACCGAGAGGGTGCCGTAGAAATTCCGTCCCCGGGCCACGACGGCGCCGTCGGTATCCCGGTCCAGGAGGAAGGCGTGCAGGCCGAGGCCCAGGCTGAGGACGCCCATCCCCGCGGCGCAGGCGCTTCGCCAGCGCCGAAAGGGAATGGTGTCCCAGGCCAGGGAGAGGCACGCCACGGCGGCTGCGGCTGCGAGTCCCAGGGGAAGCTCCAGGTAGGTAGTGAAGATGCGTGGCGCCAGCCAGGCCACGAACAGGCCGCCCAGTCCGCCACCGATGCTCAGGCGCAGGTAGAACCCGGTGAGGAAGTGGGGATGGGGACGGCGCCGGGCGAGCTCCCCGTGCGCCACCATGCATGCCACAAAGAGCCCGGCGCTGAAGAGGGCCACCTGGCCCCGCACGGCTCCCAGCCAGGCGACGGCGGCGGTGAGGAACGCGTGCTTGAACTCCGCGTGGCGGAAATCCGGGCGCAGGGACAGGGACATGACGGTGAGCAGGATGGGGACCAGCGACAGGAAGAGGCCCCGTCGGTACCAGCGCGTGCCATCGAAGCAGAGGATGAAGCTGAGCAGGTACAGGCCCAGGGGCAGGACCCACAGGAAGGGGATGGGTGCGACGTTGGTGCTCAGGTGCGTGGTGATGGCCATCAGCAGCAGGGAGGGTACCGCGGCAAAGGCGACCCAGAGCGCCTTCTGGCCAGAGCCTGGGGGTTCCAGCGGCTCCGTCTCCGGTTTGTCGTCTGGCGTGGCCTGGGCCATGCGCCGAGCCAGGGTGATCACCAAGGCTGCGAACAGGGCAAAGCCCAGGGACCAGATCCAGGACTGCAGCCTCAACCGGAGGAAGGGCTCCACCAGGATGGGATACGAGAAAAGCGCCACCATGGACGCCAGGTTCGAGAGGGCGAAGAGCCGGTAGGGCACCCGGCCGCTCCTGGCCACCCAGGCCTGCACGAGGGGCCCCGTGGTGGAGACCGCCAGATAGGGCAGCCCCACGGTCAGGGCCAGGAGTCCCAGCAGGCGGCCCAGGGGCTCGGTTCCGCCAGTTGGCTGAAAGAATGGATGGAGCCTCAGGGGCAGGGTGAGGAGGGCCGCCAGCAGGAGGCCGCCATGAAGACGCAGCTGGCCCCGGTGCGACAGGTGGCGAACTACCAGATGGGAGTACAGGTAGCCGAGCAGCAACAGGGTCTGGAAGAACAGCAGGCAAGTGGTCCAGACGCCGGCGCTGCCGCCGAACCAGGGCAGCACCAGTTTTCCGACCATGGGCTGGACCTGGAAGAGCAGGAAGGCGCTCAGGAAGATCGTGGCGGCGGGCAGGCGAAGAGAGGCTTCCGGCAGGACCTCGCCAGGTGCGTCCATGATGGCTCCGGTGGTTTCCTCCACTTTGGCATAGCCTCTGGCCGGAGCGGGCCTTCCGGGGCTACTCGCCCTTGGGCAGGAGGTCCTTGGCCAGCTCGGTCTGCTCATCCTTGGGCAGGCGGAACACCCAGCGGCCCGTGATGCGGTCCCAGAGGTCGAAGCAGCAGAGCCAGTTCAGCAGGCCCGCGACCATCACGTAGGAAGCGCCGTATTCCTGGGTGAGCGTGCGGATGGGCTCGGTTCCGGCGCCGCCGAAGGCCCAGGCGAAGACCCCATAGAGGGGCCCGATGCCCAGGGTGCCCAGGGCGCCGAGGGTGGGCATCCAGGAGCCGGCGACAGGGACGAAGACGCCCCCCTTCACGCCCGCCACGGGGCCGTACTGGAGCTGGAAGGCGCCCAGCACGCAGAACAGCACCCAGATTCCGAAGAAGACCTTGGCCCGGCCCTTTTCCCCGATCATCCAATAGCCCGCCCCGGGTACCAGCCACTGGAAGACCAGGGGCTTCCAGGCGGCCTTGATGGCCTTCTGCTTGCGAAGGGGCATGGGAAGTCTGAGGAGGGGCTTCGAGTCGGACATTTTTCCAGGGTACCTCACCTGGGGACCGGCCGGGTATTTCCCCATCCCTAGGCCGACTGTGACCTTGGTTGCTGCAGAGGCACCTTAGGCTGGGTTGGTTGAAAAACGAGGTCCAGCCCCATGCATAAAAAGCTCTTGGCCACCTTCATCTGCCTGGGACTTGCCTTGGGTCTCCAGGGCCTCGAGGTCAAGGTGCCTGCGGGGAGTCCCACGGAAAAGGGCATGGCCCTCTTCAAGCAGGGGCGGTACGGCGACGCGAAAGCGGTGCTGTGGCAGGTCGTGGGGGCGAATCCGAAGGATGCCCAGGCCCAGGCCTACCTCGGCTTGGCCATCAACAACTACGACCGGGACGCCGACCAGGCCATCCAGCATCTGGAGGAGGCGGCGCGCCTGGAACCCACCCGGGCCCGGTTTCAGTCCTGGCTGGGGGCGGCCTACGCCACGAAGGCCGGGAGCGTGAGTCTCCTCCGGGCCATGAGCTGGGCGACCAAATCCCGGGAGGCCTTCGAGCGGGGCGTGGCGCTGGATCCCAAGGACGTCGAGGCCCACTCGTCTTTGCTGCAGTACTACATTCAGGCCCCGGCCTTCGCCGGAGGCGGCCTGGACAAGGCCAAGCGCGAGATTGCAGTCATAGCCGGACTGGATCCCTACCTCGGTCTGATCCTGGAAGGCAGGCTCGCGGAGCGGGAGAAGGATCTCGGCCAGGCGGAGGCGCTCTATCGCAAGGCCATCGCCCGGGATCCAGCCAAGCTCGGCGGCTACAACAGCCTGGGCTACGTATTGCTGAAAGCGAAGCGGGCCCTGGAGGCGGTGGAGACCTTCCGCCGGGCCGTCCAGCTGAATGGATCGGATGCCAACGCCCATGACAGTCTCGCGGAAGGCCTGCTGGCCCTGGGACAGCTGGATGCCTCCCTGGAGGAGTACCGCCGGGCCCTGGAGGTGGATCCCTATTTCGCTGCGTCCTATCCCAGCCTCGCCCAGTGCTACCTGAAGAAGAACGAGCTCCAGAAGGCCCGCCAGGCCTATGAGAAGTATCTCGAGCTGGCGCCTCGGGGCTCCCAGGCCAATGCCGCCCGGAAGCAGCTGGAAGCGCTGAAACAGAAGGGCGCCTGAGGCGTCGGGGCGGTCACGCCTCCGCGATGGAAGATCCAGTGGAGGCATGAAGTCGATCCAGGATCTGGTGCAGCACCTCTTTCGGTTCCATGTTCTCGTCCAGGCGAAGCAGCTCGCCGCCCTGCGCGTCCAGCAGCACGAAGTAGACCATCCGGGGGAGGGTGCTCATGCGCTCGAATTTCTGCCGCCGGGACATGCCGAATTCATCCACTTCCTTGAATTTCTGCCGCAGATCCTCGCGCACCACGCGGTGCACCTCGCCCACGGAGATGCGCCGCGAGACGAAGGGGTCCGCCACCAGGATGCTCGCGCCTTCGTGAACGACTTTCCGGCCGCGGTTCCCGAGGGCGGTGCGGATCATGAAGGCCATCCAGATCAGCCCCAGGGCCAGAGCGCCGAGCCGCTTCCACAGGGGCGCATCCTCCGGTCCGAACAGGCCCCCCAGCACCAGGGGAAGGCCGAACACCGCGCCCCAGAAGAGGTTGGCCTTCCAGGCTTCGGCGGGCTGGCGCACGGCCAGGGGAGCGCCGGCGGAAGGAGCGGATGGGAGTGTCATGGCCGAACCCCTCGCGATCTAATCCTTCGAAGTCCCGTCCAGGTCGAACAGGTAGCGGACCGCCTCGGCCCGGTCCATGCGCCGGCTGGCATCCGGTTCGTCCTTGATGGCTTCCGTGGGACGGCGGAGGAGGGAGCGCACCATGCTCTGGGCCATGAGGCGGATCTTCTCCCGGTCGTGCTCGGGAATGTGGGTGAACTTCTCCAGCTGGCGGTCGAACTCGGCTTCCCGGACGGCTTCGAACTTCTGCCGCAGGGCCGTGACCGTGGGCACCACGGCCAGGGCGCCGAACCAGGCGAAGAACTCCTCGATCTCCGCCTCGATGATTTCCATGGCGGGGCCGATCTCCCGCTGGCGCTCCTGGCGGTTCCGCTCGGCGATTTCCTGCAGATCATCCACGGCGTACAGGAAAGCGTCATCCAGCTCGGCGATGCGGGAATCAAAATTGCGCGGAATGCCCAGATCCAGGAAGAACATGGGCTGGCCCCGGCGATGGCGCAGGGCCGCATGGGCCGCTTCCATGGCGAGAATGGGCGTCTGGGTGGAGACGGCGCTGACCACCACGTCCGCGTGGAGCAGGCGGTCGGCGAGCTGATCCCAGGGCACGGCCTTGCCGCCGCGCTTGCAGAGGTCCTCGGCGCGGGAGAAGGTCCGGTTGGCCACCTCGATGTGCTTGGCGCCCCGGGCCAGAAGCAGGTCGAAGAAGATGCCCGAGGTCTCGCCGGCACCCAGCAGCAGGAATTTCCGGGGCGCCAGGTCCTCGAAGATCTTCTGGGTGAGCTCCATGGCCACGCCCGGAATGGAGATGGGCTTGGAGCTGAGGCCGGTCTCGGAGCGGACGCGCTTGCCCACCTCGATGGTTTTCTGGAAGAGGCGGTGCAACACCGACTTGGTGCCGCCGGCGCTGGAGGAGAGCCGGAAGGCTTCCCGCACCTGGCCCAGGATCTGATGCTCGCCCAGGGCCATGGATTCCAGCCCCGAGGCCACCCGCATCAAGTGGCGAACGGCGTCGGGCCCGACGCAGCGATAGCCGGCGCCATCCACTTCTTCCCGGGGGACGCCGTGGAACCGGGCGATGAAGTCGGTCACGGCGTCGATGGGGTCCCGTCCGGCCAGTCCCTGGCCCGTGAGCCCGTAGACTTCAGCCCGGTTGCAGGTGGAGACGATGACGCCTTCGGCGAGGAGCCCTTCCTGGCGCATGGCGCCCAGCGCCTCCTTCACCTTTTCGGGAGAGAAGGCCAGGCGTTCTCGGAGTTCGACAGGGGTCTGACGGTAGTCCCACCCGACCAGAACCAGAGGTGAATCGTTGGCAGTGCTCAATGGAAAACATGCTCCAGGCTGATGAACAGATTGACGATCGTGTAGGAGAACATGAGGAGCACGAAACCGGCGATGGACAGGAAGGCGACCTTCTTGCCTCCCCACCCGATCCACCGGGGGAACAGGGTCACGAGGTAGAGTCCGATGAGCAGGAAGGTGAAGGCAACCTTGGGATCCCAGTAGGTGCCCCAGTTCTGCTTGGCCCAGACGAGCCCCAGCACCGAAGCCACGGTGAGGGCAAAGACGCCGATGGCCACGGAGGTGCGATGCATGCTGGAGATGACGTCCAGGGCCGGCAGGCGGGAAAAAAGGATGCCCATTTTCCGGCGGTGGATCTGGCGGTTCTGGATCAGGTAGAGCTGGGCCAGGACAAAGGAAAGGGTGAGCGCGGAATAGCCGAAAATGGCCAGGGTCACATGGAAGGCGAAGAGGGCCCCGCTGAGCTTGGGATCGTGCAGGATGGGACCGGGCGTGCGGTTGCTGAGCAGCAGGGAAGCCATCAGGAAGACGATGATCAGGGGAATGAGGAAGGGCCCGGTGGAGCCTTCCCGGTGCCGCCAGAGCAGCACGCAGTAGGAACCCGCGAGCATCCAGGCGAAGAGGGACATGGAGGCCGGCAGGTCGTGGTACGGCACAGTGTGGGTGATCCGTCCGCCCACTTCCAGGGCGAGGAATTGGACCAGGAACCCAGCCACCAGCAGGACGGTGGCTGCGATGCCATAGGATGCCTTGTCCCACCGCAGGTGGGCGATGGAGAAGCCCTCTGCCGCGAGGTACAGGAGGAGGGCGGTGAGTCCGAGGGCGATGGGTCCGAACATGAAGCCATCCTAGCTCAATTGGGGCCTTCCTTTCTGTGATCGCTGAACCATCCCGGCGTGAGATCGTAGGACATCGCCATGTTGCCGGGGACCCGTATGCCAGAGATCCAGCAGACCTTCCGTGCTTTGAGCCGACTGGTGGGCTTCACGCCGCTGTTGGCGCTGGATGTCCGTTATCGCGGCGAAGGGCGCCGGATCTATGCCAAAGCCGAGAACTTCAATTTCACAGGAAGCATCAAGGACCGCATGGCCTTGCACATCCTCCAGAAGGCCCATGCCAGTGGGGCCCTTAGCCCCGGCGCGCCCATCGCCGAGGCCACCAGCGGCAACACCGGCATCTCCTTTTCGGCGCTGGGGCGGGCCCTGGGCCACCCGGTCACGATCTTCATGCCCGATTGGATGAGCCAGGAACGCAAGGACCTCATCCGCTCCTTCGGAGCCCAGATCCGGTTGGTGAGCCCCGCCGAAGGGGGGTTCCTCGGTTCCATCAGCCTCAGCGAGGCCTGGGCCGCCCAGACCCCGGGGGCCTTCCTGCCCTGCCAGTTCGCCAATGAAGCGAATGTGGAGGCCCACGCCGCCACCACGGGGCCGGAAATCTGGGCCCAGCTGGCTTCGGAGGGCCTGAAGCCCGCCGCCTTCGTGGCGGGGGTGGGCACGGGGGGGACCGTGATGGGTGTGGGCCGCTTCCTGAAGGCCATGGACCCCTCCATCCGGGTTTATCCCATGGAACCCGCCAACTCGCCCACCCTGCACACGGGGCACAAGGTCGGGAAACACCGCATCCAGGGCATCTCGGATGAGTTCATTCCCGCCATCGTGAAGCTGGACGAACTGGACGAGATCCTGGCCGTGGACGACGGCGATGCCATCCTCATGGCCCAGAAGTTGGCGAATCGCGGGCTGGGGGTGGGCATCAGCAGCGGCGCGAACTTCCTGGCGGCCCTGCAGGCCCAGGACAGATTGGGGCGGGACGCGGTGGTCGTGACGGTCTTCAGCGACAGCAACAAGAAATACCTTTCGACGGACCTCATGCGGGAGGAGCCGGTCAAGGCGGGCTTCCAGAGTTCCGAGATCGAGCTGCTGGGCATCGGCCTCTCGATCCGGGTTTGCGAAGTCTGCCTGCAGGAGAACAGCCCAAACTGCGGCTGCCGTTGAGGCCCTTCTTCCGGGTTGAACCATTAACCAGTAGCGATTTCTTGAACTTTGCCCACAAATCGGAGCCTCGAACTCATCCTTGCCAGACCTGTCGCCGTTGAGGTAGGAGCATGCCGCTCTTCACTCGCAGACCCATGTGGATCCGTCCGCTGCTCCTCCTGGCAGCTCTGGGTGTCTGTTTGGTTCTGCAGGCGGCGGCCCCGGTGGATCCCCCGGGCGTGTTCGCCTTCCGGAGTTTCGACACCACCCAGGGCCTCACGAACCTGTCTGTGACCTCGCTGGTCCAGGATGGGGAGGGGTTCATCTGGGTGGGCACCGAGGACGGGCTGTTCCGTCTCGAGGGCGACAGGATGCACCGGTTCGGGCTGGAGGATGGCCTCCTGGACGAATCCATCGACTACAACGGGCTGGGCGCGGGTGCGGACGGGTCCCTCTGGGTCACCACCCGGGGGGGCGTGGTGTGCTGGAACGGCCATCGGTTCCAGTCCCTGGAGGAGCTCGGGATTCATGGTCTGATCGCGAATGCGGGGCTTCCCATCCGGGGGGGCGTCATCCTCCGGGATGCGCATTTCCACCGCTACCTCTACACGGGCCGCCATGCCTTCCTTGACCTGAAGGGCCTACCCGAGTCCCTGGGGCTGGGCACGGGGTGGCTCGCGCCGGACGGCCAGGAACTGCTGGTCACGCACAACATGTCGCTCTGGTCCCTCCGGAACGGGAGCTGGCGTCAGCGGGATCTTGCCGGCGTGGTCACGGGCATTCCCATTGCCGTGCTGCGGGATCAGAAGGGAGGCTACTGGGTTCGCACGGAGCGGAACCTCATCTACATGGAGACCTTTGATGGTCCGCTGGTGGATCTTGGTCGCCGTCTGCCTCTTTCCCTCGTGAACACCGCCAGTCTGGTGGAGGATCCACTCGGGCGCGTCTGGACGCCCACCGCCTCGAATCTCGCCTGGTTCGAGGGCACTCAGGCGCATTCCTTCAGTGAGGCGGATGGTCTGCCCCAGGGGGGCGGGAATGTGCTCCTGGTGGACCGGGACGGAGATCTGTGGCTGGGTGGGAATGGGGTGCACCAACTCATGGGGGGCTTCATGTGGACCGGGTACACCCGCCAACAGGGGCTGCCCGCCTATACGGTCTGGAGCGTGCTCCGAATGCGGGACGGCCATCTCTGGGCGGGCACCAGCGCCGGCTTGGCGGTGGCGGGACCCAAGGGCTTCGAGGCGGTGCCCGGTGCCCTTCACCAGATCATGGCCATGGCCGAGGATGGGGATGGCAACCTTTGGGCCGCCCCCATCGTTGGCACTCAGGAGCGGCCGATGCTGTACCTGCTCCATCGAGGCACCGTCAAGCTTGAACAGATTCCCATTCCAGGCGCGAAGCCGGGGACATCCGCCCTTGCGCTGGCCTGGAACCCGGATGGCTTTCTCTGGGTCGCAGGCGCGGGCCTGGGCCTGTTCCGGTTGCAGAAGGCCCATGGCCAATGGCAGGTTCAGCGGGAGCCCATTCCCGGTTGGCCCGCCGAGGGGCTGCAGATCCTCCGGGTGCTCCAGGATCCCGAAGGGGCCTGGTGGGTTGCAGGGAACCAAGGCGTGGCCTGCCGGGCGGGGGACCGGTGGGCGACCCTGGCCAAGGCCGGCGGACTCGAGCTCGATGCCCTGCTCTGTCTGGCCCCGCTCAGAGGGCATCAGGCCTGGGTTTCCTATGCCGACGCGAAGGGGCTCACCAGGGTGGGACTGGTGGATGGCGGGCTCAAGGTATTGGAAACCATCCGCCAACCCCACCAACTGGTTGAGCACCCGATTCTTTCCCTGGGGGCTGATGCCAAGGGGGCCTTATGGGTGGGCACGTCCATCGGCCTCAAGCGCTGGCAGGATTCCTCCCTGGATCGTTTCGACCGCTCCCGGGGAATGCCTGGCGAGGATTGCAGCCAGAATGCCCTGCTCATCGAGCCTTCCGGGGATGTCTGGGTCGGGCTCAGCGTCGGACTCGCCCACATGCAGGTGGGCCTCTGGAAGGAGAGTGAACCCACTCAGCGGGTGCGCCTCATGGCCGCCACCGACAAAGATGGGAGATCCATCCTGAATGGGAACACCGCCGTGGTGGTTCCCTATGCCAGGCGGACCGTCACCTTCAACTACCTGCCCATCGGCTACCGGCGGGTGCTGGACGTGGTTTATCAAGTGCGCCTGGTGGGGCTTGAGGACACCTGGCGGGACACCACCCAGAACGAGGCCCGGTACCCCAACCTTCCCGCAGGCTCCTATCAGTTCGAAGTCAGGGTGAAAGACTGGAGCGGACGTCCCACCCAGAGCGCAGGGCTGTCCTTCCAGGTGCTCCGGCCCTGGTGGGAGACCTGGTGGTTCCAGGGGGCGGCCCTGGGTCTGGCCGGATTGGTGGTGTATGCCGGGGTGCGCTGGCGCACCCGGGTGATGCTGCAGCGGATGGTTCGCCTCGAGGCCCTGGTGCATGAGCGGACCTGGGACCTGGAACTGGCGAACGAGGCCCTGGAGCAGGCCAGCATGGTGGATCCCCTGACCGGGCTCAAGAACCGCCGCTACCTGCGCCTGGTCATGCCCGAACTGGAGGCGCGGAGCATCCGCGCCTACCACCGGGCCCATGTGCCTTTTGTCAAAGGCGAGGACCTGCTCTTCCTCATGGTGGACCTGGACCACTTCAAGCGCGTGAACGACACCTTTGGTCATGCAGCCGGGGATGCGGTCCTCAATCAGGTCGCCCTCCTGTTGAAGTCCGTCTGCCGCGAGGGTGACATCGTGGTGCGCTGGGGTGGCGAGGAGTTCCTGGTGGTGGGGACCGGCGCGGACCGGTTCACGGCGGAGGTCATGGCCCAGAACATCGTCGATAAAATCCGCTCCCACACCTTCGATCTGGGTGAAGGACGGAACATCCAGGCCACCTGTTCCCTGGGCTATTCGGCCTTCCCGCTCATCCCCGGGGATCCGGGGCTGCTGCCCTGGGAGGGGGCCGTGGAGGCCGCGGACCAATGCCTCTACGCCGTGAAGAAATCCGGGCGGAACGGGTGGCTGGGCGTCTTCCGGGGGGACCTGGAAGTTCCCGAGGCGCTGCGGGAGGGTTTTCCCCAGAACCTCCCGACCCTGGTGGCGCAGGGGCAGCTCGCCCTCCGGACTTCCCTCCCTCTTGATCGGCCCATTCGCTGGAAGGATTGACGGCGGCTTTTCGCCTGCGATAACCAGCAAGCCCTGTTGGAATTCATGAAAAGGTCAGTTGTCTAGACGGAGGTTCTGGCAGGGACTGAGCGGCCAAATGGATCCAACCAATATCTGGCTGATCCGACCCGGAAAGCTGGGGCAGGAAACCGGGCCGAAAAAATGTCGCCCATAACCCGCCTGTGATATCTTTTCCCCCCTTTCCAAACCCTATTTGACCTGGAGGTCATATGCGGATGAGCTTCCCCCTCCTCTCGGCAAGCCTGCTTGCCTTGGTCCTGGCATTCGGTTGCGCCAGCGCCCCCATGGCCACCCCTGAACGCGACACGGCCGCGAAGACTTTCGCTCCGGTCCCTGACAAGGCCGTGGTCTATGTCTACAGGGATGAGACCTTCGGCGCCGCCATCAAGATCCCCATCGTCATCAACGGCCGCATCATCGGCGATACGGTCTCCAAGTCCTATTTCCGCATCGTGATGGAGCCAGGCAACTGCGAGGTTCAGTGCAAGGCTTCATCGGATTCCACCCAATCGGTGAAGGTGGAAGCGGGCAAGGTCTACTTCCTGCGCCAGGAGATGAAAATGGGGATGTGGGCCGCCGGCTGCATGATGCACCTCATGACCGAGGCGGAAGGCCGCGCAGCCATTGCTGAATGCAAGCTGATCGATGCCCCGGAGACGCTGCCCAAGTGAAGGTATGGCGCATTGAACAGAAGGAGGGGGCCGGCTGGCCCCCTCCTTCTTGAAGCGCAATCTTTGTTCGCGCCGAGTGCGCGCTTGATGGCTTCGACGGAGGCTCCATCTCCACGAGCGCAGCGAGCGGGAGGACGCACCATGGGGTGCGACCGTCAGATGGAGGCCACGCTGGTGAGCGGCAGAAGCCGACCGGTCCCGAAAGGACAAGAAGGCTCCTGTGGAGCCTTCTTGAGGGAGGCTTTCGTGCGGAAACAACGAGGGGGCCGAATGGCCCCCTCGTTGTTGAAAGCTCGCCAGCGAGGACTAATCGGTGGCGAAAGGCAGCAGCGCGATATTGCGGGCGCGCTTGATGGCTTCGACGAGGCCACGCTGGTGAGCGGCGCACACGCCGCTGGTGCGCCTGGGCAGCACCTTGCCGCGCTCGGGGGTGAAGGCCTGGAGGGTCTTCACGTCCTTGTAGTCGATGGTCAGGGCCTTCTCGACGCAGAACTTGCAGAACTTGGCGCGTCGTCCGCCAAAAGCCTTCTTCTTCTTGGGCTTACCCTTTTTTGCATCAGCGCGGCGCTTCATCCCATCACCTCCTCGGGAGAACGTTCCTTGACTCCGGCCTTGGCCTTGCGCTTGGTCTCGCGCTCGATGCGCAGCTTCGCGTGCTCGGCGGCCTTGTCAGCCTGATCCATGCGGACGCTCATGTACTTGATGACCGCATCGTTGTTGCGGAAACGGCGCTCAAGCTCGGCGATGAGATCGGGGCCGGCGTTCATTTCGAAGAGCGTGTAGTAGCCTTCGCTGAACTTCTGGACTTCGTAGGCCAACTTCTTGCGGCCCCACTTGTCAGTCTTGAGCAGTTCGCCACCCTGCTCGGCAATGATTCCCTCATACATCTTGACGAGCTCATCGCTCTGCTCGTCCGTCAGCGTGGGGGAGGCGATGAAGATGGTCTCATAGCGACGCATCATTCCTCCTTGTGGATGTGAAGCCCCCTTTGGTTTCCAGGGAGCAAGAGAGGTGCCATCTCCCATCGGCAGAGCCGATGGGGCGCACGGTCACGGACCGTGCATTCGATGGATCGGCCCTCCAGCGGAGGACGCGAAGGAGTAGTTTCGCTCGAAAAGGCATGAAGATCAATGGAAAGTCTGGGGACCCAGCGAAAGAGTCCTGGTGCATTGGATGGGAAAAAGACGGACATGGGCAATGGCTAGCGCCCAGTCTTGTCTGTGGCACTCGTTCGCCGGCGTCTCATCACGTCGGTGTGCAAGGGGTTGCCAATCCCGGAGCGCAGACGCCATACCGGGCGACCTGCCGCCTGGAAAGACAGCCGGAGCAGGCCAAATGCATGAACCTGACATTTTTCCTCTAAACCTTCCAGACTATTGTCCAGACAATTAGCCAAATGTAATATTTCGGCACCATGACCACCCACACGTTTCTTCGCTCCCTTGTTCTGGCTTGCGGCACGCTTGCCTTCCTGAGCTGCAGCAGCGGCGGGAGCGATCAACCTCCAGCCGGTGTGCAGGTCTCGGTGAGCCCCCTCGCCGTCTCCTTGGGCCTGGGCGGCACGCAGACTTTTACCGCCACGGTCACGGGGTCCAGCAACCAGGCCGTGGCCTGGACCGTCGAGGAAGCCTCGGGTGGGGCGGTCAGTGCCGCCGGTCTCTACACCGCCCCCAGCGCGGCCGGCACGTACCACGTCAAGGCGACCAGCCAGGCGGACACCACCAAGCATGCGCAGGCCACGGTGACCGTGGCGGCGGGGCTCGGCGCGCCGGCCATCAGCTACGACGCGAGTTCCTATGCATTCACCACCGGAATGGCGATTCCAACCCTGCACCCCACCAACGCGGGCGGCGCCGCAGTCACCTGGAGCGTCACTCCCGCCCTGCCGGCGGGCTTGAGCTTGAGTGCCTCCACCGGTGACATCTCGGGCACACCGACGGCTGTAAGCCCTCAGGCCAGTTACACCGTCACGGCCACGAACGCCTCCGGCCAGGGAACCGCGCTCATCGGCATCACGGTGAACGCCCCCGGGGCCATGAAATACGCCCAAGTCTACGAATCCGGGTTCACGGCGCCCTGGCTGGCGGCCACCTGGAATGCCGTCACCACCAATCCCGGTGCTCCCATGCCCGCCGGTCATGCGGGCACCGCGGCCCTGGAGTTCAGCCTGGGCAGCTGGTGCGCCTGCGGCTTCGGGCAGCCCTATGACGGCACCGCGAATCCGCCCCAGCTGAACGAAGCGAGGACCATCGAATTCGACCTCTACTTTGCCGCCGACTCCGCCTCGCCCGACGGGATCACCTTCATCCTCAACGACGCCGGCCTTTCGGACGAGCTCGGCATCGCGGCCATGATCCCGACCTGGAGCACCCTGACCGCCGCCCAGAAGCTCGGCCACTGGTTCCATGTCACCGTCGATCTCGCCGCCATTCATCCCGTGAATCCCGATATCCGCGACTTCCTGCTCTTCGACAACAGTGGAGCTGCCGGCAGCATCCATGCCTACCTCGCCTCCGCGCGCATCGGCTACCTGGACCGGACCACGCCGCCCGTGGTCACGCAGGATTCGGCCACCCTGAACCCGGACTACACCCAGCTGACCCTGGCCTTCCACACCGATGAACCCGTGGTCTATCAGGTGGATTACGGCGTGGGGAACTACAACCAGAGCGTGGCGGGTCCGACGGCCTACGGAAGCGTGAACACCGCAACCTTGACGGGGCTCACGCCAGGGACGATGGTGCAGTACCGCATCGTGGCCACGGACCATCGCATGGACCCGACTGCCACGCCTAATCAGGGCTCCCTCCTGGGCACCTTCTCGGTCCCCGCCATCCCGACGGCGCCTCCGGTCATCTCAGGCCTGGCGGTCTCGGGCGTGACCGGGAATCACGCGGTGCTGAGCTGGAACACGGACCGGCCCTGCACTGCCGGCATCACCTACCAGCGCACCGGCGGTCCCCTCATGACCCGGACCCTGAGCGCCCTGGCGACCACCTCCTCGATCACCCTGGACCTGCTGGAGCCGACCTTCACCTATTCGGTGGCCGTGAAGGCGACGGATGCCTTCAGCTTGAATGCCACGGGCACGCTCACCTTCAGCGCGGGGGCCACGGTCACGCCAACCGTCACCATCACCGTCAATCCGGCCAGCGCCCAGCCGATCTCGCCCTACATCTACGGTTCCAACCAGAACCTGGGTGCTCCCCAGTACACCCTGGGGCGGATGGGCGGCGATCTCTGGACCACCTTCAACTGGACCAACAATGCCTGCAATGCCGGGGCCGATTGGTACAACTGGAACTACGACTACATCCCCTGGAGCCTCGGCGTTCCGGCCGACCAGACCACCCTTCCAGGCATCTCCCTGACCTATGGCCTGAACCGGATCCTCGGCCCTGCGGCCGGGCCCGCGACCGGCGCCGGTGCGGCGCTCATCACCATTCCCATCCAGGGCAACGTGGCGGCCGACCTGGGCACCGATCCCAACGACGACATCAGCAACACCCCGAACTACCTGACCACCCGGCTCAAGACCATTCAGCCCATCAAGGGCTCACCTTTTACCCTCACGCCGTCGCCCTCGGACCTGCATGTCTACACCGATGAATACGTGAACTGGATCAAGACCGTGGCCAAGCCCGCCCATCCCGGCAAGGAGATCTTCTACTCCCTGGATAACGAGCCGGACATCTGGTTCGGCACCCATGCGGTCAGCGTTCCCACCCGGGATTCCTACGACAGCTTCCTGGGCAAGGAAATCGCGGCCGCCAAGGCCGTGAAGGGCGTCGATGCAGCGGCGACGATCTTCGGTTTCGTGAGCTACGGGTGGTACGGCTACACCCAGTTCCAGGGCTCGCCGGATGGCAGCGGGTCGGATTTCGCGGCCCACGGGGACTTCACCGAGTACTACCTCGACCAGATGAAGGCCGCCAGCACAGCCGCAGGCAAGCGGCTCGTGGACGTCCTGGACCTTCACTACTACACATCGGCGACCACACCCGACGGTTCCGTGGACGTGGGCAGCGCGGACGTATCCCCCGCCGTCGCAGCAGCCCGGGTCCAGTCCACGCGCTCGCTCTGGGACCCCACCTATGTGGAGACCTCCTGGATCACCCGGGACGCCCTTCCCGATGGGGACAAGCCGATCCGTCTGATCCCGCGCATGAAGGCCAAGATCGACGCCAATTACCCCGGCACCAAGTTGGCCATCACCGAATACAACTTCCAGGGCGGAAGCCACATCTCAGGCGCCATCGCGCAGGCCGATGCCCTCGGCATCTTCGGGCAGTACGGCCTCTTCGCGGCAACGCGCTGGGAGATGGATTCCGGGCACGAGGCCATGGAGGAGGCGGCCTTCCTCCTGTTCCGCGGCTTTGACGGGGCCGGGGCCAACTTTGGCGATACCTCGCTAATGACCATCTCCAGCGATACCGCCAGCGTCTCCGCCTATGTCAGCCAGGATTCAGCGCACCCCGGGCGCTACGTGATCGTGGCCATCAACCGCTCGCTGGTGCCCAAGGATGTGGCCTTCAGCGGCCTACCGGCCAGCGGCACCGCCTACGTCTACCGCCTGGATGCCAACGCGGATCCCGTACATCCCACGCCCTCCGCGGTCGGCCAGGTCCCGGCCAATCTGGCGACCTGGGTGATCAACCTGCCCCCCTCCAGCATCTCCACCATCGAGGTCAGGTAGCTGCCCCCTCACCCCAGAAGGTCATGCTGTTCACCTGATTTGCGATTCCATCCAGATCCTGGGCGGCCCCGAGGACCTCCAGGAACCGCGCGAAGGGGGCATCCAGGGCCTCGATGCGGTCCCACTCGGGTTCGGTCCAATGCCCCAGCACGAAGTCCACCAGAGGCCGTTCGAAGGGGCCGATGCCCAGGCGCAGGCGGGCGATGTCCGGGGTGCCGAGGCATTCGAAGACCGAGCGCAGGCCATTGTGGCCGCCGTCCGAACCATTCAGGCGGAAGCGTCCCTGGCCCAGGGGAAGGTCCTTGTCGTCGTATAGCAGGATCAGGTTCCTGGGATAGACGCCCGCGGCGGCGGCCTGGGCGCAGGCCTCGCCGGACAGGTTCATGTAGGTGCCGGGGACCAGCGCCTGCAACTGGGGGGTCAGGGGATAGACCGAACCCGAGGGAAAGCGGCGCGAGGGCCTGGGGGAGAGATCCCGGTCGGCCATCCAACGTTGAAGCATCAACCGGCCGAGGTTGTGGCGGGTGTCCTGGTATTCGGTCCCAGGATTTCCCAGGGGTACTAAGGTCCACATGAGGCGGCTCACTCCATCTATCGCGCAAGACATCTAGTCTTGCGCTCCTGCTCGACGCTGTCATGCAGAGATGGAGCCTCCATCTATCGCGCAAGACATCTAGTCTTGCGCTCCTGCCCGACGCTGTCATGCAGAGATGGAGCCTCCATCTATCGCGCCAGACATCTAGTCTTGCGCTCCTGCCCGGCCTTGTCTCGCAGAGATGGAGCCTCGCTGCCGGGTGCCCTGATGGCTTCAGTGCTGATGGTGGGTTTCCGTCTCCTCGGGTTCGGCATGCGCTCCGCCAGCCGCGGCGCGGTAGACGCCATCGACGTAGTGGAGGAAGTCCACATAGGCGGCCACGGCCTCGCGGCCTGCAGCCACATCCGCGGGGGCCTGCGCGCGGGCGGCCCGGGCCTTCTTGAACCGCGCCTCCAGGCCGGGCTTGAGCACGCCATGCATGAGCTCGAAGACGGGCTTCATGTCGCCGGAGGCCAGGGCTTTGTCTGCGGCGGGGATGGCTGGTCCGAAATCCAGTCCCGCAGGTTTGAGGCCTGTGTACGGGGCCCCTTCGCCGGCGCGGTGGATGCGAACAAGCGTTTCGAAGAAGTAACTCTCCGCCAGGTCCCGGGCCTCGGGGCTCAAGGCGCCGACCTTGAGGGTTCGGGTGAAGGCGGCGCGAATCTGGGCCTCGTCGCCGGCTTTCACCCAGGCGAGCACCAGGTTGACATCGCCCTTCGCCAGGGCCTGTCGGGCGGCAGTGACGACGGGACCGTCCAGGGCGTCGCAGTGGGCCCCGAGGGGCAGGGCGGAAAGGGCGGCTAGGAAGCCCGCCAGCAGAACAGGATAGGGGAACTTGAGCATGGGGACTCCGGTGGCCGCTCGCCGGTTCAGCGGGTGGAAAGGGGTTGCAGAAGGGTGATGAGGGTCGTGCAGGCTTCATCCGTCGTCCCGGTCTTCCCGTGGCCGGTGGCCTGGGCATGGACAAGCTGCATGAGCATGCCGAAGACCACCGTCAGCAGAGCCTTGGGCGACAGGTCGTCGCGGATGCTGCCTTCCTTCTGGGCTGCCTCGAGGGCCTCAAGAAGGAAGGTCTGGGTCCGGACGACCGCCGACTGCAAGCGCGCGGCGGAAGCTGCCGGCAGCGCCAGGGCGAACTGTTCGGAAAACATCAGCCTTCCGATGCCCCGGTGGCCGCCCACCATCTTGGCGCGGGCCCGCAGGAGGCCCTGGATGCGGTCCAGCGGGGCAGTGGTTTCCGGCGGGAACGTGTCGAGGACGAGCTGCTCCACGCGCAGGACCACGGCTTCTAGAATCTCCTCCCGGTTCGCGAAGTGCCGGAAGGGAGCGCCACTGCTCACCCCCAGTTCCCCGGCCAGGGCGCTGGTGGTCAGGGCGGTGATGCCCCGGCTTTCGATGATGCGCAAGGCCGCATCGGCGATCTCGGCGCGCTTGGGGGTGAGTTCCAGGGGACGTTGGGCCATCTCCACAATGTAAGTAAGTACTTACTTTTGTCAAGCCGGAAAAAAATACGGGCACCGAAGGGTGCCCGTTTTGGTTCGCAAGCAATAAGTCGCGAAGCTACTTCTTGTCTTCCTTCTTGCCCTTCTTGACCACTTCGGGCTCGGTGGCGGCGGGAGCGGCAGCGGCTTCCTCCTCGGCGGACTTGCCGCGGACGGCGCAGACCACCTGGTGGGCGTCGCCCGTGAGCACCACGTTCGGCATCAGGCTGAGCTGGTCGAAGCGGATGCTGTCGCCGACCTTCAGGCCGGTGACATCCACGTCAATGTGGGCGGGAATGATGCTGGGCAGGCATTCGACTTCGATCTCGCGGTGGCTGAAGTCCAGGACGCCGCCCTCGCTCTTGACGCCGATGGCGGTGCCGAGAAGGCGCACGGGCACCTTCACGCGGACCTTGATGGTCATGTCCACGCGCATGAAATCCACGTGGCGCAGGCGGCTGGTGATGGGGTCGCGCTGCAGGTCCTTGATGATGACGTGGCGCTTGATGTCCGTGCCTTCGCGCTGCAGGAACATCACGGAGTTCATGCCGCCATCGCTGGCCAGCACGCGGGCCACGGCCTTGGGGCTGATGGCGATGGGCACGGGGGGCTCGTTGAGGCCGTAGACGACGGCGGGGATCATGCCGTTCTTCTTGAGCTCGCGGCTGGCAGCCTTGCCGAAAACATCGCGCTTGGGGACGATCAAAACTTCCTGAGTCATGGGATTCCTCCTACCTGGCAGCGCCGATCCTCTAAGGGGGGCTGCCCTCTCGTTGGTACGGGCCCGGGCGGGCCATTCGCACCCTCCCGTTGGAGGGCCGAACCTCTGATCTTGCCCGAAAAGCCGCTGAAAACAAAGGATGTTCTTTGGAGCGATAGTCCCATCGCCTGTACCATCAGGCTGTTGCATGCGGGCCGCACCGCCCTGAACCCGAGGCTTCCCCTTGTTCCATCCCATCCCCCGTCCCGAAGAACTCCTGAACCGCGAGCTGAGCTGGCTCGAATTCAACGCCCGGGTCATGGAGGAGGCGGAAGATCCCACGGTGCCCCTGCTGGAGCGGGTGAAGTTCCTGAGCATCGTCTCCAGCAACTGGGATGAGTTCTTCATGGTGCGGGTGGCGGGCATCTGGCGCCAGATCGACGCGGGCATCACCCAGCCTGGGCCCGATGGGCTGACCCCCAAGCAGCTCCTGGAGCGGGTCTCGTCCAAGATCCACGCCTATTCCGTGCGGCAGCACCAGCTCTTCCATGCGGACCTTGAGCCGCGCATGGTGGCTGCGGGCATCCACATCCTGAATCCGAAGGCGCTCAGCTCGGCCCAGTCGGCCTTTGTCATGGACTATTTCCAGCGCAGCCTGCTGCCTCTGATCACGCCCCTGGCTGTGGACACGGGCCACCCCTTCCCCCGCCTGGGCAACAGCGCGCTGGTCCTGGTGGTGGAACTGGAGCCGGACGAGGACCTGCTGGACGGGGACCTGCCCGCGTCCGAACTTTCCTTCATCCACGTGCCCACGGGCCTGGCCTCGCGCTTCCTGCGGGTTCCCTCGGATCCCGGGGACCACGCCTTCGTGATGCTCGAGGATGTGGTCCGGCACCACCTGTCGCGCCTGTTCCTGGGCTACACGGTGCGGAGCTGCCATGCCATCCGCGTGACGCGGGATTCGGATCTCCCGGTGGAAGAGGATCCTTCCGAAGACCTCCTGAAGACCGTGGAGGAAAGCCTGCGCGACCGCCGTCGCGGGGCCGTGGTGCGCCTGCAGTACGAGCAGGGGCTCTCGTCCAAGGTCCTGGACCTGCTCATCCAGGAGATGGACCTGAGTCCCGAGGACCTCTACCCCTCCTCGGGGCTCACGGCCTTCTCGGACTTGATGCAGCTTTATACCCAGGTGGATCTTCCCCAGCTGAAGGACAGCCCGCTGCCGCCCCTGCCGGTGGCCCAGCTGGACCACTGCGGCTCCATCTTCGAAGCCATCTCCCGCAACGACATCCTGCTCCAACACCCCTACCAGAGCTTCGACGACAGCGTCGTGCGCTTCGTGCGGGAGGCGGCGGAGGATCCCAAGGTCCTCGCCATCAAGATGACCCTCTACCGCGTCACGGCCCAGAGTCCCGTGGCCGCCGCCCTGGAGCGGGCCGCCGAGCGGGGCAAGCTGGTGGCCGCCATCGTGGAACTGCGGGCCCGCTTCGACGAGGCCGCCAACATCGCCTGGGCCCGGCGCCTGGAGAAGACGGGCGTCCATGTGGTGTACGGCCTGCCCAACCACAAGATCCACTGCAAGGCCTGTCTGGTGGTGCGCCAGGAGGCCGATGGCATCAAGCGCTACTGCCACCTGGGCACCGGCAACTACAACGAGCGCACCAGCCGCCTCTACTCCGACATGGGCCTGCTCACGGCGCGGCCCGAGTTCGGCGAGGACCTCTCCAACCTCTTCAACATGCTCACCGGCTACACCCGCCCGCCGAAATTCCACCGGGTGGTCCTGGCGCCCCAGTATCTGAAAAAGGCCCTGAAGCAGCTCATCCAGCAGGAGATCGGCCACGCCCGGGACGGCCATCCCGCCCGCATGGTGCTCAAGATGAACGCCATCGTGGATCCGCAGCTCATCCAGATGCTCTATGAAGCAAGCCGGGAAGGCGTAAAGGTGGACCTCATCGTGCGGGGCACCTGCTGCCTGCGTCCCGGCGTGCCCGGGCTGTCCGAGAACATCCGGGCCATTTCCATCCTGGACCGCTTCCTGGAGCATTCCCGGGTCTACTATTTCGCCAACCACGGCCAGCCCGAGATCCTCCTCTCCAGCGCTGACCTCATGCCGCGCAACCTGGATCGCCGCGTGGAGCTGGCCTTCCCCCTGGTGGATCCCCTCCTGGCCACCCAGGTGGTGGAGATGCTCGAACTGCAGTTGCACGACACCCTCAAGGGCCGGGTGCTCGGTCCCGAAGGGAATGTGCTGCGCCGCGGGTTGGATGCCGATGACCCGCCTCTGCGCAGCCAGGTGCGCCTCTACGAGCACACCCTCCTCGCCAGCGGCGTGGGCGCCGTCACCCGGAAACTGGGGCCGCTGGACCCGGATATCTGAGGGGCTTTGGCGCGGTCGCTGGAGGGCGCGGCCCGGTGATAGTGCGTCGAAATTATGTAAAAATGAAAGAGTTAAAAGAATAAAAGTGGGAATTGAATTTCTCCCGCTTGGGTGCAGCGGGTTCCCTGCGTTCTCGGAGTGTCAATGCGAATGATCCACGTCCTCCTGCTGGCCTGCACGATGTCGTTCGTTGGTGCGAGCCTCTCCGCACAGGTACCACCACCCCCCGGCGATCAAGAACTGGAACGGTTCATCAGCGCCGTGAAGACGAAGGTGCCCGCTGCCAAAAGTTCCAAGGAGGGCCTGGCCGCATTGGAAACAGCCATCGAGTCCGGGATGCAGGGTCTTTGCTTGCGGGGCGCGCGCCTTTCCCAGTTCCAGGCCCTCATGGATGCAGAGCTATTGACGCTGAGCCAGAGGTTGAGGGCGGACGCCGCGGAGAGGCTGGCCGAACTCGCCCAATCGCCCAAGGAAGAGGGTGCTCAGGCCGCTGCCCTTCGTCTGCTTTCCATGCCTTCTAGGGTCCCCAGGGACACAGATCCCCTGATCGGATACTGGGCTCCAGCCGCGGAGGCCTATAAAGCGCTTCTGGCGCACCCCTCCTTGGAACGGCTTCTGAAACAAGAAACTAGGGAATCCTACGCGGTGTTCGCGAGCCTGGACGGCTTCAAGGCCCCGTTGGCCAAGCGATTCGGGTTGTATCAGGCGCTGCTTTCCCCCCTGTCGATGAAGATGGCGCCAGGGCCCACCCTGGCCGCCCGCAAGGCCTTCGATTTCGCCAATGATCCCAAGGATGGCGCCGATCCCCAGACGCGGGAGAGGATCCGGGCCCTGGTGTCGGCCCGCTCGCAGGAGGCCTTTGAATATCTGCAGCGACGGGGCGTGGCCAGCCAGCAGGGTTTTGAAGCCATGGGAGCGCTGAAGGCGACGCGCGATTTATTGGAGGGTGCTTGGGCAAAAGGTCAGTTGATGAATCAACCAGCGCCGCCCATCCACTTCCTGTGGTGCAGCGATGGCCAGAGCCAGGGCCTCGGCGCGTTCAAGGGCAAGGTGGTGGTGCTTGATTTTTGGGCCACCTGGTGCGGACCCTGCATTCGCAGCATGCCGAACCTGCGCAAACTCCAGGAGCGCTACAAGGATTACCCGGTGGTGATTCTTGGCCTGACGAGCCCCCAAGGCATGCACTTCGACCGCAAGGCCAACAAAAAAATAGATACCCGAGACAATCAGACGAAAGAGATCGGACTCATGGCCGGTTTCATGAAGGACATGGCCGTCACATGGACCATCGGCTTCTCCAAGGAGGACGTTTTCAACAAGGATTTCGGGATCACGGGCATTCCCCACCTGGCCATCCTGGACGCCCAAGGTCGGGTGCGTTTCAACAACTTGCGGCCCTACCATCCACCAGCTGGGGAAGCCGTGAAGATCGACGCCCTGCTCCAGGAAGCGGGTCTGCCTTACCCCAAGGAACCCATGGCCCCCGGCAATTATTCCGAGTGATCTCCTGGAGGATTCCCCCGGCAGGCCCGAACCTGAAGGGGACAAGGTCGCCCGGTCCGCTTGGGGAAGACATTGCTAAAGCCATGGGCCTTGGTTCGATGGATCTTCATCTTCCATAACGGCGTTACCTGTCCATGCGGCCACCGGGGGAAGGTTACCTGTTCCGACGGCGATCTTCCCCATGCCAAACTTATGGGCTGGAGACACGCATGACGAAAATCAGCCGCGCCGCCCTTTTTGAAGCCCTGAACGCCTATGTGGTGCCGGGCACCAATGCCACCCTGCTCAACCTCAAGGCCGTGAAGGGCATCGACGTCACCGAAAACAAGGTGACGGTGCTGTTGCAGCTCATGGAGTCCTACCAGGACCGCGTCCAGGTCATCAAGCAGGCCCTGGAGGAGCTCATCCTCAACCAGCCCGGCGTGGCGGCGGCGGACATCGAGATCGGCTGGGAGAAGACCGCCCAGATCGAGTTCAAGAACCTCATCCCCGGCATCAAGCGCTGCGTGGTGGTGGGTTCGGGCAAGGGCGGAGTGGGCAAGAGCACCGTCACCGTGAACCTGGCCGTCGCCATGTCCCAGCTGGGCCTGAAGGTGGGCCTGCTGGATTCGGACATCTACGGGCCTTCCATCCCCATGATGCTGGCCCTGAAGGATTCGCCCATGGGCACGCCGGATGGCAAGATCCTCCCCCTGGAGGCCTTCGGCGTGAAGGTCATGTCCATGGGCCTGCTCATCGAGGAGGATCGCCCCGTCATCTGGCGCGGCGCCATGCTCAACAAGGCCCTGCAGCAGTTCCTGAAGGACGTGGAATGGGGCGATCTGGACGTGCTCCTCATCGACCTGCCGCCCGGCACCGGCGACGTGCAGCTCACGCTCATCCAGAACGCCCAGGTGGACGGGGCCGTCATCGTCAGCACCCCCCAGGACGTGGCCTTCCTCGACGCCAAGAAGGCCATCGGAATGTTCGGCACCGTGAAGATCCCCATCCTTGGCATCATCGAGAACATGAGCAGCTTCCTCTGCCCCGGTTGCGGGCAGGAGACCCAGATCTTCGGCCATGGCGGCGTCAAGACCGCCTCGGTGCGCATGGGCATCCCCTTCCTGGGCGAAGTGCCCATCGACCTGGCCATCCGGGAGGGCGGCGACAGCGGCAAACCCTTCGTGGCCGAACACCCGGACAGCATCCAGACCAAGGTCTTCCAGGCCATGGCCGAGACCCTCAGGGCTGAACTCAAGCTCTGATCCGGGTCGTTTGCCTGGCAGGAACCAACCGCCGGGCTGCTTCACAACGCCCCGGCGCGTCGGTCCCAGGAACGCGGAACCGCCTGATCCTTCGGGCCGGTTCCGTGTTTCGCTAAATCCGAAGCTGACGAGGCGCAGGCCAAGGGCCTCGGTCAAGGTTTCCGAGCCGAGTGCAATAGGTGTTCGATCACCCCATCCGGCTTGCCGGGTCTCGGCATTCATCATTTCTTTCTCAAGCCGTAATGACGCTGCGCCAGGAAAAAGGCGTAAAAAATAGAAGGGAACGAAATATAGTGGACCGATTGGGCGTTTGTCCAATCCCTCACCCTCAGGCGGTTGTGCCCGCCGATCCACTTGGAGATCCGATGTCTCGATTGACCCCCCTGCTGGCTCTCTGCCTCTGCGCCGGCATGCTTTCCGCCCAGGAAGCGAACACCCGCTCCACCTCCTTCCTCCTGGGCATGGGCCTGACCTTCGGCGGCGACAAGCTGGCCAGTGTGAGCTTCACGGACGGCACCACCAAGTCCATCAACGCCGGCGGTCTTTTCTATTTCAAGGCCGGGGCCGATTGGCAGTTCCAGCCCCGCTGGTCCTTCCAGGGCACCTTCGGCATCCACGGGGATTCCGTGAATGCGAGCAACGGCTCCCTGAAGTTCCAGCGCAATTTCCTGGAAGGCCTTTTCCACTTTGATACCACCCGGACCCAGCGGCTCGGTTTCGGTCTCCGGAAGACCTCCTCGGCGCGGTTCACCTCCACCGGAGCGGCGAGCGTCGGCGACATGGACTTCGACAGCAAGGCGGGCGTGGTGGTGGAATACGAATGGTTCCACAAGCAGGGACCCCGCGGCTGGGGCATGAGCCTCCGCTACGTCAACGAGAAGTACACGCCCTCCAAGGTGGACGGCATTCCCGTGACCGGTCCGGATGTGGATGGCAGCCACCTGGGCGTGGGGCTGAGCCTGTACCTCTAGGTTCATCAAGACCCCGCTAGACCCGCTGTCGCCTCCAGCAGCCTCTCCGCACATGCGGGGCTGCTGGAGGCGCCGCTCAGATGGACCGGCCATGGCCATCCCGTGTTGTGGATGACCGGAGGCCATCGTCTCCATCCCCTCCCGTCCTGTGGCGGCTACACTCAGGCATGGTCAAACACCAGATCCCAGAGACCCTGGCTCCGGATCTCCTGGAGCGGTTGCGCGCCCGGTTCCATCCCTGGCCGCTCATCAGTAATTGGGGTCTGACCATTTCCGCCGTGGCGCCGGGCACGGCCGAGATGCGGCTGGTCCCCACGCCCTCGGTGATCAACGGCGGCCGGGGCACCGTCAACGGCGGCGTGCTGGCCACCATGGCCGACATGGTGGGCGCCCTGGCCCTCAGCACCGCCTTCGACGGAGCCATGCCCTTCGCCACCTCCGATCTCCATATCCGCTACCTGGAACCGGCCAAGGGCGAAGTGGTGGGCGAAGCCCGGGTCATCCGCTTTTCGGGCCGCGGGGCCATTCTCGAATGCCGCCTCAGCTGCGGTGGCAGCGTGGTGGCCCTCTGCACGGCCAATTTCGCCATCAAGTCCGGCATCGGCGGCTGAATGCGAAGACCCGCCAGTCCCTTTCCCGTACCCCGAGGCGACCACGAATCCGATGGACCCATGCGCCGTTTGCGCTATGCCCTGCTGCTGCTGGTAGCGGTCATCCTGGCGGGGGCCGCGGGCTACCACCTGCTGGCCAAGCTCGGGAGACTGGACAGTTTTTACATGGCCATCACCACGCTGTTCACGGTGGGCTTCCGCGAGCTGGGCGAAGTGAACGCCCGCACCAAGATCTTCACCATCTTCTACCTCATCGTCGGCCTGGGTGTGGCCACTTACGCCCTTTCCAACCTCACGGCCTTGATCCTCGAAGGGGATCTCCGGGGCTACCTCATGGAGCGCCGCATGCAGAAACGGCTGGATGAACTGCAGGATCACGTCATCGTCTGCGGCTTCGGGAAGATGGGCTTCCAGGCCGCCTGGGAATTGAAGAAGGCCGGCGTCCCCTTCGTCATCGTCGAACAGGACGAAACCAAGGGCCGCAGCCCCCGCTTCGCCGGCGAACTCATCCTCCACGGCAACGCCATGGACGACCTCATGCTGGAGCGGGCGGGCATCCGGCGTGCGCGGGGGCTCATCACCGCCCTCACCACCGACGCCGACAACGTGCTGGTCACCCTCACCGTCAAGCAGATCCGCCCCGACCTGCCCGTGGTGGCCCGCAGCGCCAAGCTGGGCACCGAGCGGCAGCTGAAGGCGGCCGGGGCCAACCACATCGTCAGTCCCTACGAGATCGGCGGGAGGCGCATGGCCAGCCTGCTGCTCAATCCGGAAATGATGAACTTCTTCGATGTGGTTCTGCAGGGCGAACAGCTGGAGCTGGGCCTGGAGCGCATCACCATCGCCGGGAACTCCCCCCTGGTGGGCCAGAGCCTCCGGGAAGCGCGCCTGCGCCATGCCACCGGTTCCCTGCTGGTGGGCCTCGTCCATCCCGAAGCGGAATTGCGCTTCAACCCCGCCGGAGACGAGCGCTTCCAGGCCGGGGACCAGCTGCTGGTGATGGGCCCCCCCGAGGCCCTGGAGACCCTCACCCATCTGGCCAGGGGGTAGGGGGCTTTTCAAAGGGATGGCCCCGAGGGCTATCCGGGGTGATAAGCTGTCGTTTCGGGAAATTGCGAAATGACGACCGACCCCCTCCGCCCCCTGGTCGACACCCTCAAGGTGTTGGCCCACCCCGTGCGCCTGCGCATCGTCGGGCTCCTGCGCGACGGGGAGCTCTGCGTCTGCGAAGTGGCCGAAGTGCTGGGCCTGGCGCCCTCCACCGTGTCCGAGCACCTCACCGGCCTGCGGCGCACTGGGTTGGTGCGCGAATGGAAAGTGGGCCGCTGGGTCCATGTGGCCCTGGCCGAGGATGCCTCAACCCGGCCCGTGCTGGAGGTCCTGTGGCCCCTCATGGCCGGCGCGGAGGAGGAACTGGCTCGGGATCGGGCCCAGGCCCGGGCCCTGCGCTGCGCGGTCTGTGATCCCTCCGGCTGCCCCGGTGACGGCAAAGCGCCCGTGGCCGGCACCATCCTCTCTGCCCGCTGATTCACCTTATTCCGTCACCCCCTCCAGGAGCTTTCATGACCACCGAGACCACCCCCCAGGCTGACGCCCAGACCAAGACCGGCCTGGACGAAACCACCCTCAACCTCATCGCCCTGGGCGCTGCCATCGGGGCCAATGCCGAGCGCGCCTTCCGCGCCCACCAGTCGCGCCTCAGTGACCTTGGGGTGTCCAAGGAGGACATGATCGAGGCCGTGAACATGGCCCTGCGGGTGAAGGGCGATCCCCACTCCGTCATGATGGCCCTGGCCGCCTCCACCCTCACCGAGGGCGGCGGAGGTTGCTGCGGCGGCGCCTGCGCCTGCGAGGAAGCGGGCGGGGAAAAGGGCGACTGCGGCGACGACTGCGACTGCCGCTAGGACCGGGTTCATGGATGTCATCTAAAAGGTTGGATCAAAAGGTCTAAGCTAAATTTCTAAAATATTCGAAATAAACCCTTGCAATCTATTTCGACAATTTTAGAATTAAGTCAGGAGGAAGCCATGACCGGGCATGTGGAGCAGGCGGCAGAGCGACTGAAAGCCCTCGGGCATCCAGTCCGCCTGACCATCCTGCGCCGCGTGGTGCAGGGTCCGGAAGCGGGGACGCCCGCCGGGGAACTGCAGTGCTGCCTGGACATTCCGGCTTCCACCCTCAGCCATCATCTGGCCACCCTCGCCGACGCCGGCTTGGTGCAGGTGACCCGGGATGGCACGACCCTGCGCTACCGCGCCGACTACGGCATGCTGCGCAGCCTGACCGACTACCTCTGGCAGGACTGCTGCGCCGGCGGCGCCGCAGCCGGGCCATCCCCTTCGCCCTGCTGTCGCAGGGACTGACTTTCACCTTCCCTCGGATCTGGATGCCACCGGCGTCCCAGGGAGCGTCTATCTGAAAGGCAACGCCATGGATTCCAAGACACTCAAAGCCGCTGTCCGCGCCCGCTATGCGGGGTTTGTCACCCATTCTCTCCGGGGGTCCCTCGCTACGCGAACACCCCCGGACCCCCAGCTCGAGCCGCAGCCAAGCTGCTGCTCGACCTCCTCATCCTCATCCTGCTGCGGAACAGGCAGCGCGAGCCTTGAGGTGGGGTACAGCCTTCAGGATCTCTCCGCCGTACCCGAGGGCGCGAACCTGGGCCTGGGCTGCGGCAACCCCGTGGCCCTGGCCGCCCTGAAGTCGGGCGAGACCGTGCTGGACCTGGGCTCGGGCGCGGGCTTCGACGCCTTCCTCGCGGCCAAGGCCGTGGGTCCCCAGGGCCAGGTCATCGGCGTGGACATGACGCCCGAGATGATCGAGCGGGCCACGGCCCTGGCCAAAAAACACGGCTACGGGAATGTGGAGTTCCGCTTGGGCGACATCGAGGCGCTGCCCGTGGCGGATGCCAGCGTGGACGTGATCATCTCCAACTGCGTCGTGAACCTCACCACCGACAAGGCCCAGGCCTTCCGGGAAGCCTTCCGGGTGCTGAAGCCCGGAGGTCGTCTCCAGGTGTCCGATCTGGTGCTGGCCCGGCCCCTGCCCGAGGCGCTGCTGAGCGACCTGGACGCCTACGCGGCCTGCATTTCCGGAGCCATGCTCAAGGACGATTATCTGGCCGCCATCCGGGCCGCGGGTTTCGCGAATGTGGCCGTGGCAGGCGAGCAGCGCTTCGGCCTGGCGGAACTCTCGCCGGAGTTGATGGCCCTGGCCAAGGAGCGCTACCCGGGCATGAGCGCGGAGGAACTGGAACTCATGGCGGGATCGGTCCTCAGCCTCCAGGTGGAGGCCGGAAAAGCCGCGGTGAACGAACGCGCCTGCGGCTGCGCCCCCGCCTGCTGTGCCTGATCCGGAGACGACCATGGAATCGAAAAGCTGTGCCTGCACCACGCCCACGCCCGTGCCCACGCCCGTATCAGGGCCCGGCTTCTGGAAATCGGGAGGGTGGCTGCTGGCCGCCCTCCCGGCCTGGATTCTCATTTATCTAAGCCTGAAGCCCCTGGCGGATTGGCTCGCCTTCCATGCCCTGGGCCTGCGTTCCGGCAGCCGCCTCGGGGAGGCCGTGGCCTTCTTCGTCTATGACGGGCCCAAGGTGCTGATGCTCCTGGGGGCCGTGGTGCTGGGCGTGAGCTTCGTGCAGACCTTCATCAGCCCCGAGCGCACCCGCGACCTCCTGGCCAAACGCACCGGCGCATGGAGCAACCTGCTGGCGGCCCTGCTGGGCATCGCCACGCCCTTCTGCTCCTGCTCGGCGGTGCCGCTCTTCATCGGCTTCGTGCGGGTGGGCGTGCCCCTCGGCGCCACCTTCAGCTTTCTGGTGTCGGCGCCCATGGTGAACGAGGTGGCCCTCTTCCTGCTGCTCAGCCTCTTCGGCTGGCGCATCGCCCTTCTCTATACGCTGACGGGCGTGATCGTGGCATTCGTGTCGGGCTGGGTCATCGGCAAGCTGAAGCTGGAACGGCACCTGGAGCCCTGGGTGATGGAAATTCCGTTCGAGGCGTCCCAGGCCGCCGAAGCCGCCCTGACCTATTCCGCCCGCTTGGATCTGGCGGTCCAGGCGACCAAGGACATCGTGGTGAAGGTGTGGCCCTATGTTCTGGCGGGCATCGCGGTGGGGGCCTTCCTCCACGGTTATGCGCCGGCGGAGCTGCTCGCCCGCTTCATGGGCAAGTCCGCCTGGTGGAGCGTGCCCTTGGCGGTCCTCATCGGCGTGCCCCTCTACGCCAATGCCGCGGGCATCATTCCCATCGTGCAGGTGCTGCTGGCCAAGGGCGCCGCCTTGGGGACTGCGCTGGCCTTCATGATGGCGGTGACGGGCCTGTCGCTGCCGGAATCCGTCATCCTGCGGAAGGTCCTGCGCCCCAAGCTCCTGGCCGTGTTCCTGGGCGTCGTGGCCCTGGGCATCGTGCTGGTGGGTTTCCTGTTCAACTTCATCCTGTAGGAGGTGCCATGAAGATCGAGGTGCTGGGCAGCGGCTGCGCCAAGTGCAAGCTGCTGGCGGAACGGGCCGAGGAAGCCGCGCGGGCTCTGGGGACGGACTTCACCCTGGTGAAGGTCACCGAGTATCCCGACATCGTGGCGCGGGGCGTCATGTCCACGCCCGGTCTCGTGGTGGATGGCGTCGTGAAGAGCCAGGGCCATGTGCCCACGGTGGCCGCCATCCGGGACATGCTGCAGTAGCGGGTTCGGGCGGGGATGATAGGGTCGTGGACGAAGGGGGGCATATGGCAGATCCAGGCACCGACCCGGAGCTTCAAACCCATCGGGAACGGATCGCCGCCAACGATCGGAAGCTGGTGGAGGCCCTCAACGCGCGGGTGCACCTGGTTCAGCACCTCAAGCGGTACAAGGAGGCCAAAGGGCTCCCGTTCCTGGATGCCGCCCAGGAGTCCCGGGTCTTCGACCAGGTGTGTCTGGCCAGCGAGGGGCCCGCGTCGGAGGAGGCCTTGCGCGAACTGTTCGCCACCATCCTGGCCTGGACCAAGCGCGAAGTGGAACGGCTCAGCACCTCCGACTGATCTTCAGGATTCCAGAGGCTCGCGGGGGAACCCGGCCTTCCGGGCGGCCGATTCCCCCGCGAGCCAGCCTGTGGAGAAGGCGATCTGCAGGTTGTAGCCGCCCGTATTCGCATCCAGGTCGATCACCTCGCCGGCGAAGTAGAGGTTCTCGACCTTCCTGGAAGCCATGGTCTTGGGATCGATGTCCTTGAGGGATACGCCGCCCGCCGTGACGATGGCCTCCTCCCAGCCGCCGTGGCCGGTCACTTCGAACCGCATCTCCTTGAGCAGGCCCAGGAGGTGCTTCTGTTTCGCCCCTTTGAGCTGGGTGGACGGACCGGTCGCATCCAGGCGCATCGCCTTGATGAACACCTCCACCAACGGGGGTGGCAAGAAAGCCCTCAGCAGGCCCCGGCAGTTGTCTCCCGCGTGGGCGTCGCGTTCCCGGAGCAGCCTCGCCTCCAGTTTCGGGAGATCCAGGGCCGGTTTCAGGTCGAGGGTGACCTCCACCCGTCGGCCCGCGGCCTTGGCATCGACCATTCTCCGGCTGAGCCGGAGCACGATGGGCCCTCCCAGGCCGGTGGCCGTGAACTCGGCCTCTCCGAACTCGCTGTCTTCCTTCTTGCCGTCGATCCAGAGGGTCAGCTGCACATGCTTGAGCTTCAGACCCTGGGCGCTCTCGTAGGCGGGGCGCGTGTCGATGCCGACCAGGGAAGGCCGGAGGGGCTCGATGCGATGTCCGGTGGCTTCGGCGAAGCGGTAGCCATCGCCTGTGGAGCCCGTGCGGGGGTAGGATTGCCCGCCGGTGGCGATGATGGCGCAGCTGGCCTCGATCTTCTCCGGCTGCCTCGCAGGCTTGCGCAGGCACAGGAGGCCCGCGAAGGCGCCCTCCTGGATGACCAGGCGCTCCACGGAAGCGTGGGAGACGATGTCGACGCCCTGGGCCCGGGTCCAGGCCACCAGCGCCTCCGCCACATCCCAGGCGCGATCACTGGCGGGGAACACCCGTTCGCCGCGTTCCGTCTTGGTTTCGACGCCCTGTCCCTGCAGCAGGGCGATGAGGTCGCGGTTGAAGAAGGCCTGATAGGCCTGGCGCAGGAACCTCGGCTCCGGATGAATCTCCTGGAGGTGTTCTTCCACGGGCTTCATGTTGGTGATGTTGGCCCGGCCCTTCCCCGTGATCCGCAGCTTGCGGGCCGGCTTTTCCATCTTCTCCAGGAGCAGCACGCGGGCGCCCAGCATGGCGGCCCTGCCTGCCGCGAGGAGACCCGCGGGCCCCGCGCCGATCACCACCACGTCCCAGGCCTCCGTCAACCCTGCTCCCGCGGCTTGCAGAGCAGCAGTTCCATGCGGCAGCGGGCGCAGTCGAAGTGGCATTCCAGGCGCGTGGGCCCGTTCTCCAGGAACACCGGTCCCTGGGGTTCCGGAAGGCGCGCCCAGGGGTCGGGATTGTCGTGCACCGGGCACCAGCCCAGCTCGTATTTGATGCAGTGCCGGGTGGTCATCACCACGCGGCCATCGAGAGTGTCCTGCAGCTCCGCCGCCGGCTCCAGCACCTTGCCGCCCGCCCGTTCGTAGAAGGTCCGGGCCGCCGCGTTGGCGACGTTCCAGGTGAAGTCCAGTTCCCGGGTGGGCAAGGGGTGGAGCCGGGCGGCGGGAGCTCGGCGGCCCTCCCGGGCGCGGGGGGCCCGGCGCTGCGCTTCAAGGGAAGCCGCCGCCTCCCGGCGCAGGGCGTTGAGGCAGCTCACGGGCACGAAGCGCGGTTCGGACAGATGCCACTCGGACAGTTCGAAGGGCGTGTTCCCCAGTCGGCCCAGGGCGTCCTGGATCGCCTTCGCGGCTGCGTCGGGATCCCGGGGCGGGCCGAAGTCGCCCGGGACCTGGGCTTGGGCCAGGAGGCCGGTGGGGTCCTCCAGGCGCAGGCGCACGGCACCTTCCGGGAAATCCAGCCGCGCCTTCACGGGGATCCGACGATCCACCTTGGCGCTGCGGAGCTGCTTCAGCCAACGGAGATCCAGGTTCCGGTGGAGCCGCATGCCCGGCAGAATGCGGGAGGGATCCTGAACGAAGACCTGGCGGCCCTCCACTGCGTTGATGACGGTGCCCGCCACCTCGGGGCCGTCCACGAAGGCGAGGCCGTCGCCGGGATGCAGGTCCGCAGCCCCATCCAGCAGGAGCCGGTCCCCCTGGATGGAGCGCACCTCGCCGATGAATTCCCCCATGTGCTTCGCCGCATCGGGGTTGCCCATGGGCTGGCGCTGGCCATGAATGCGGTAATCGGAAAGGCCCCGCTGGAAGGTCTTGGCGGGGTCGGGCGTGAAGCCATGGCTGACCGCACCGAGCGAGGCCTGGCCCAATTCCGGGCGGCGCAGCAGCAGCTGGTCGAGCTTGCGGCGCACCTGGCTGACCACATTCTTCACATAGTCCGCATCCTTGAGCCGGCCCTCGATCTTGAAGCTCAGAATGCCCGCATCCGCCAGGGCTTCCAGATGGTCGGAGAGATCCAGGTCCCGGATGTTCAGCAGGTGCTTCTCCCGCACCAGCACGCGGTCGGCGGCGTCCACCAGGTTCCAGGGGGCGCGGCAGGGCTGGGCGCATTCCCCGCGGTTGCCGCTGCGGTCGCAGATGGCCCCGCTCAGGTAGCACTGCCCGCTCTCGCCCACGCAGAGAGCTCCATAGACGAAGGCTTCCAGCTCGATGTCGGCGGCCTCGTGAATGGCCCGGATGTCGTCCAGGCTCAATTCCCGGGCGAGGATGGCCCGGCTGAAACCCGCGCTGGCGAGGAAGGCCACCTTCCCGGGACTGTCGCAGACGGCCTGGGTGCTGGCGTGCAGGGGCAGGGGCGGGAGGTCCAGCTCCAGGAAGCCCATATCCTGGATGATGAGGGCGTCCACTCCGGCCTCGTATAGATCCCACGCCTGGCGGCGGGCGGCAGCGAGTTCGTCATCGAAGAGCAGCGTGTTGAGGGTGGCGTACACCTTTGCGTCCCAGAGGCGGGCCTCCCGGGTGACCTGCTCGAAGTCCGCCAGATCGTTCCCCGCCGCCTGCCGGGCGCCGAACCGGGTGCCGCCCATGTACACCGCGTCCGCCCCGCAACGCAGCGCGAGGATGCCCTGTTCCGCGTTCCGCGCGGGAGCGAGCAGTTCGAGACCCATGGGTTCCAGGGTACCAGGGGACTTCGCCATTGGTCGGCCGCTGGACAGAGGCTCCGTCTCCAAGAGCCCGAAGGGCGATTGGGAGCACAGCGCGGGGCGCTGTGCGATAGCTGGAGGTGTGCGAGCCCAAGAAACAGGCGGGCCCCCCGAAGGGGGCCCAACCACGAGCACGCGTTGAGTGGCGATGGTTCGCCCGCGCGTGGCATAACCTCCTCGCCGGGGCCCGACTTCGCAGGCTGCACTGCAGCCTGCTCCGTCACCCGGCGGTCGGTTACTTGCCGAACCGCTTGGAGACTTCCGACCACTTGATGTTCTCGACGAAGGCCTCGAGATACTTCGCGCGGGCGGTGCCGTAATCCACCATGAACGCGTGCTCCCAGCTGTCGAGCACCACGAGCAGGTCCTGCTCGATGGGCAGGCCCAGGTGATGTTCGGCGACGAAGTAGGTGTGCAGCTTGCCGTCGCGGCGGTTGCGCGTGAGCACGGCCCAACCCGGGCCGCCCATGGCGGTGGCCTTCAGGTCCGCGATGACCTTGTCCTTGCCACCCACGGCGTCCAGGGCGGCCTGAAGGCCAGCGCTGATGTCGCTGTCCGCGCCCAGGTTCTCGAAGTAGAGCTCGTGCAGGAACGAGCCGTTGAAGGCCACGGCCTCGCGGCGCTTCAGCTCGCTGTATTCGTTGAAGGAGTAGTTGGGCTTGGTGTTGTCGGCGGTGGCCAACTTCTCTTCAATCTCATTCAACTTGGTGACGTAGCCCTTGTAGAGCCCGAAATGCTGGTCCAGCTGCGAATCGCTGAGGCCTTTGACGGCCCCGCCTTTCAAATGGTCATAGGATTTGGCGGTGTAGGCCATGGCGTCTCCTGGGATGAGTGAATTAGTAGTTTACCAAAAAAGTCGGAAATTGGGAAAAGCAGGCTAACCCAACATTTCCCGCAGGAACCAGGCTTCCTTCTGGTGCACCTGCACGAAGCGGGTGAGCAGGTCCGCCGTGCCGGGGTCGCCATTGCCCGTGGCCAGGTCGATGCCTGCGTGCATGAGGCTGATGGTGGCCTCCTCGTTGGCCAGGGCTTCTTTCAACATGGCCTCCGGGTCCATCCGCGTGCCCGGGTGGGAGACGGCCGCCTTGGTGTGGGCCTCGATCTGGGCGGGGGTGTGGATGGGGGTGCCGCCCAGCATGCGGATGCGCTCCGCCAGCTCGTCCACGGTGCCGTCGGCGGCGGTGTAGAGATCCTCGAAGCGCAGATGGTAGTCGCGGAAGTGCGGGCCGGTGACGGTCCAGTGGTAGCGCTTGGCGTTCAGGGCCAGCACGAAGGCGGTGGCCAGCTCGTGGTTCAGGTGGTCAACGACGGAACGGCTCATGCGGGGATCTCCTCAGGAAGACCAGGCTGACCAGGCTTCCGGCGCAGGCCAGGGGCCGGGCACCCCGGTGTGGGTGGAGACGAGGGCGGCGATGGTGCGGCCGTCCGGAATCAGGTAGCGCAGGGCCAGCACCGAAGGCAGGCGGTCCTCCGGTCCCGCGGCGCCGCGGTCCACGGAGGGCTCCACGAGGCTGCCGTCGGAAAGCCGCAGGCACAGCTGATCGGGGAGCGTGTGCAGGGCGGCCAGCCGGGCGTCGCGCACCTCGTCCGGGAAGCCCAGGAACAAGGTGGCGACCAGGCTCTGGCCGCCGTACTCGCGGCGGGGCGCGAGCACGGCGAAGGAGGCGCGGGCCTCCTCCAGATCCTTGGGCGGCGCCGTTTCCAGCGTCAGCCCTTCGGCCCAGAGGGTCTCGATGACCTGGTCCTCCACGCTCTCCTTGGTTTCCGGCTGGAAGGTGATGCCCTCGGCCAGGTCCAGCCGCAGGGCGGCCTGGCGGGCCAGGAAGGCCTGCCGGGCCAGGAAGCGGGCTCGTTCAGTGGCGGGATCGAAAGTCGTAATGACCATCACGCACCTCAGACATGCTTGGCGATCTCGGCGTCGGGGGCGGCCATGGTGCCGGCTTCCATGCGGGACAGGGCGTCCTGGAAGCGGCCCGCGTGGAAGCGTTCCACCTTGGCCAGGGTCTCGAACCAGGCGGCGATCTCCGCAAAACCCTCGGCTTTGGCGACGCGCGCGAACTCGGGATACATGTCGGTGTACTCGTAGGTCTCGCCCGCCACCGCCGACTTCAGGTTGGTCTTGGAATCGCCCAGGGGCAGGCCCGTGGCGGGATCACCGGCCTGGGCCGCCAGGAACATCAGGTGCTTGAGGGCGTGGCCCGTCTCGCCATCGGCGCTGTGCTTGAAGAGCGCGGCCACCTCGGGCAGGCCCTCCTTCTCCGCCACCTGGGCCATCCAGGTGTAGCGCCGGTTCGCCTGGGATTCCCCCGCAAAAGCGGCCTTGAGGTTCTGGTGGGTCTTGGAGTCGGTGAAGGACATGGACATCTCCCTGGAGTGTGATGCCGCAAAGGCGGCGCACCAAGGTAGAGCCATCCTCGTGCCAAAGCAACAAGTCAAATCATTGAATTAAGTTAAGTATTCTTCAAAGGCCGAGGCCGCCAGACATTCGCGACTGGCCGAGAGCTGGAACCGCGATATGCCGTGAGGGCCCCCGCTTAGGGCGCCGCCGGGGAGCACTCCGCGGCCACCAGCCGTCCCAGTTCCGCGAACAGCGCCTCGCGGTGGTCCCAGGAGGCCCCGGAGCCCGTGAGGTAGGCTGCCACGAGGATGGGCGCCTGGCCCGGCGGGCGCAGCAGGGCCACATCGTTCATGGTGCCGCGCCGCCCGGCGCCGGTCTTGTCCCCGGCGGTCCAGCCGGCGGGCAGCCCGGCCCTGAGCTTGTTCCGGCCCGTGCTGCAGGCTGCCATCCAGCTCTCCAGGCGTTGCCTGGAGTCGGCCGTGAGGACCGTGCCCAGCAGGAGGGTGCGGAGATCCTCCACCATGGCCCGGGGCGTGGTGGTGTCCCGGGGGTCGCCGGGACGGGCCTCGTTGAGGTCCGGTTCCCAGCGGTCCAGGCGGGTTCGGGCATCGCCCAGGCGGCGGACGAAGGCCGTGAGGGCGGTCGGACCGCCGAGGGTGCCCAGCAGGAGGTTGGCGGCAGTGTTGTCGCTTTCCGACACGGCGGCGCCGCAAAGCTCCGTCACAGTCAGGTGCCCTTCGGCGACCCGGGCCGCGGTGACGGGCGCGTGCTCCAGGAGGTCCGTCCGACGGTATTCGATGGGCCGGTCCAGGGCCTCCTGCCCGGCGTCCACCCGAGCCAGCACGGCACCCGCCAGCAGGACCTTGAAGGTGCTGCAAAGCGGAAAGCGCTCGCCGCTCCGGTAGTCGATGCGACGGCCCGAACCCGTGTCCAGCACGGCCACGCCCAGGCGTCCGCCACTGCGGGCCTCCAGCACCCTCAGGCGGGCCTGGACGGAAGCCTGCCGCGTCACGGGCGGCGCAGCCTGCAGAGGCAGGATCAGAAGGATGGCCGCGAGGGCGGTCCCAGCCATGGGGGTTCTCCGGAAGCCTTCATCCTGCCACGGGGCGCCGGTTTCCGGCGCGGGGCGGCGTGCGGCCTACTCGGACTCCTGCTCGTCCCCGGTGGTTTCCTCGGACGCTTCGGTCTCGGGAATGTCGTTGCCCTGGGCGTCTTTCTTCAGCGCCTTCTTCTGCAGCTTCTCTTCCTTCTTCTTGAGGCGGGCCAGATCCTTCTGGCGCTTCTCGAAGTTGTAGTTGGGCTTTCGGGCCATGGGATTCCAATCGGATGAGGCCCTGGAGGCAGCGGCGGTCAACTTGCATTCTAGCGGCTCGCCGGGCGGCGCGCACCGGCTGGGTTGCGGGGCAGCAGCCTAGCGCAGGGTGGCCACCACCTCGCCCCGGGAGGTGGTGCCGAGCTTCTTCATGAGGTTCTTGATGTGGTCCTTGACGGTATGTTCAGAAAGGTAGAGGGATTCCGCGATCTTCTTGTTGGTGAAGCCCAGGCCGATGAGGTTCAGCACTTCCGCTTCTCGCTTCGACAGCTGGAAGGTCGCCCGGGCCTTCTCGATGTCGAGCTGGTGCTTTTCGACGATGCGATCCATGAGGACCATGATGTGGTTCGAAGCGGCATCACTCCCCGGAATGCCCAGGGGGAAGGCCCGCAGCGAGCAAGGGGGCATGACGCCTCCATTCATCCCGGAGTGGTCCGGGGCGGGGAACCGGAGGGTGAGCGTGGCTTCTCCGCCGTGCTGCCGCACCTGCTGGAAGACCTCGCGAACCGGCGCCGGGAGCTCCCTGGGGTCGGCTTCGGCGGGACTGATGGTGGCCAGCAGATCCATGGCCCGGTCATTGGAGAACACCAGCCTGCCCTCGAGATCGAGGATGAGGACGCCAGGCGTGGCGCGCTGGCGGATGATTCCGGAGATGTGTGTCATTTGAATGGAGGTTATCCCCTTGTGGGGCGGCTGGGAAGTTGGAAAAACCCCACTTTCGGGGGGATTGGTCGCGTCCGATCGGATCTCTAACCTAGAGCTACCATGGATAGATCGTCCGACCAGAGAAGCAACCCGCGGGAGCCCATGCACCAGGTGGTGCGGTTCGAGCGTTCCGCTGGAGACCTGGAGCCCGAGCACCGGGGGGTGGCCCATGGCGTCGGCTGCGACATCAGCGAACAGGGCCTGAGCCTGCTGACGGACTGCTTCCTGGGGCAGGGGGAGGTCCTGAAGCTCCATATTCCCCTGGCGGAGGATCGGGCCAGCGTTCCCGTGTTCTCCGACGTGAGATGGGTCCGGCGGGAGTCCGAGGGCTTCCGCGTCGGCCTGCAATTCCTGGCCTGAGGCGGCGAGCGGAAGCCGCCGGATCGAAGGCAAGGCGCAGCACCGTGACATCACCAGCCTTTACGAAGGCCATTCCTGAAAGGTCCCGACATGAAGAACAAGCTCCTGCTCCTGGCCCTGGCGCTGGTGTTCCCCTCGCTGACCGCCGCGCCGCCGCCCCCCCCGCCCACGGTCTCGATCACCACCACCCCGGGCGTCACCGTTCCCCTGGGCATCATCCCCACCCAGCCGGCCAGTCCCGCGAACACCTTTTTCTACGATTACACCGTCACCGACGGCCAGAGCATCACCGACGCCATCCCGGTGACCTTCTGCTACAGCAGCTCCACGGGCACCTGGGCCTCGTTCAACATCCACTTCAACAACCCGGCCGGAAGCTTCCCCGGCGTCACGGTGCCCGGCGACACCCTGGTCACCCCCGGCTTCACCTGCGCCACGACCTACATCCACATCGACACCGGAACCCTTACCTTGATCGATCCGGCGGTCCCCCAGGAATTCGCGAGCAACATCAACATCCAGACCAAGGACAAGGATCCGAACAACATCAACGTCAACAACAACTTCCCGACCATCCACCTCCGGGTCCGGGTCACCCCGGCCGAGCACGACACCGCCTGCTTCATGACGGATTCCGAAGGCAACCTGCTGACGGATTGCAGCGGCGCCCCGGTCACCCAGTCCTGCAGCAACGCCGGTCGTTTCGCCATCACCGTCAACAGCAAGAAGAACATCGAGGTCTCCACCAACCCCGGCCAGTTCTACTACAACATCCTGTGGACGAACCGCACCGGCGCCCCCCAGGTGGTCAACGTGAGCTTCGCCGGGACCGGCGTGGATCCCAAGGGCGCCAACGCGATCCACGCCTATGCCTTTCCCCCTTCCTTCTCCGGCGTGACCCCGGCGGACTTCCAGATCGTCAACGAGGGCATCCCGGGCGGCTCTGATGGCCTCATCACGGGCATCACCGTACCCGCCGGCTGGACCCTCTGGGCCAACGACCATGTGGAGTGGGCCGGCATCGGAAACCCCGTTCCCGCCGGCATCGCCACCACCTGCGACACCGCCAATCAGGTCCTGAGCGTCACCGGCACCATCAGCGGCGCCGTGGACCGCACCTGCACCGCCGGTGCCCTGGGCTACAAGAAGTAGTTCGATCGTTTCCGCAGCAGAAAAACGAGGGGCCCGGCGCGATCCGGGTCCCTCGTTTGCTGCATGCGGGAACTAGTCGCCCCTGGCTTCGCCCAGCGTCAGCTTCAGGCCCGCGATGAGCGCCTCCTTCTCGGCGGGGCTGAGGCGGGCGTCGGGGTGGGCGGGCAGGTACACGGCCATGGGCATCTCGCCCTTGGCCACTTCCCGGGCGGCCTTGCCGGCGTTCCGCTGGTGCCGGTCGAACTCGCTGAAGTTCAGGTGCCGCCGGCCCGCCACCACATCGCGCCGCACCAGCCAGGACATGGGCGCCACCTGGCTGTACCAGGGCCACCGGGTCTCGTTGCTGTGGCAGTCGAAGCAGGCCCGCTGCGCCAGCGCCCTGGTTTGCGGGCTGTCCCAGGCGGGCTCCTGGCGCACGGCGGGATTGGCGTGGTCGCGGCCGTAGGGCACCAGCTGGATGAGCAGGGCCAAGGCGACGGTTCCAAGGGCGAGGTGTTTCCAGGGCAGCTGCATGGCTTCGACTCGCTGGGCTAGGGGGGCTAGGCGTGGGATGGGAGCCGGGATGGCGGGGCATCCAGCAGGCGTTCCGCGTCGGCAAGGCTCGCCACGGTTTCCACCTGCGTATGGCTGTCCAGGGAGGTACGCTCGAACTGGATGCGGCTGAGGGGGATCTTCACCACCCGCACCATGCGGCGGGCGCCCTTCAGCTTCAGGGCGTTCTGCATGCGCGCCAGCTCCTTCAGGCCCTCCCGGTCCGTGGCGTGCAGCCCGGTGATGTCGTTGATCACGGTGAAGCCGGGCTGCAGCTTGGCCACTCCCGCCAGGACCGCAAGGGCCGCCTCCCGGCGCTCCGCCTCGGCCAGATGGCCCGCCAGGATGATGGTGAGGCGGTTCCTCTCCGGGTCGGCGGTGATCTTGAACATGCCGTGCTCCCTGGGCGAAGGTGCGTCCAGGATAGCGGCACCTAGCTCCTGGCGCGCCGCTGCGCCTGGATGAGATCGTCCAGCCGCTGCAGGAAGGTGGAGCGGTCCCGGGCCGTGAAGGGGGCCGGGCCGGTGCCCATCTCGCCCATGGCCCGCAGGTGCGTCATGAGCTCGCGGCTGGCCAGGGCGTCGCCGATGGAATCGGGCGAGTACACCCGGCCCTTGGCGTCCAGGACCCGGGCCCCTTTTTCCAGGCACCGGGCCGCCAGGGGGATGTCCGCCGTTACGGCGATATCCGCGGCCGTGATCTGCGCCACGATCCAGTCGTCGGCGCCATCGAACTGGCCCCGGGCCACCACCACCGATTCGAAGAGGGGGTTGCGGGGCACCCGCAGGGGCGAGTTGGAGACCAGCAGCACCCCCAGCCCGCAGCGGGTGGCCACGCGGAAGATCTCGTCCTTCACGGGGCAGGCGTCCGC
>DATEZS010000014.1:0-11858 GCA_035255365.1 Geothrix sp. | reverse complement strand
TCCTGATGCTGGGGGTCACGGTCAGCGCCTGGGTCCTGGTGCGCCAGGCGGAGCTTGCCCGCATCCAGGCGCTGCAGGTGGCTCTGGTCCATGCCATGGCCGAGCGGGTGAAGGATCGGATGCAGACCTTCGAACAGGTCCTGCGCAGCGCCTCGAACTACCTGGGACGCGGGCGGCTCCCCACCCGGAATGAATGGCAGGCCTATGTGGCGCGGCTGGATCTGTTCAAGACCTTCCAGGGCATCCAGGGCATCGGCTTCGTGGAATGGATTCCGCGATCAGCTCTGCCAGATCACATCCAGAGGCTGAGGAAGGAAGGCTTCCCGGACTATGCCATCGTTCCCGGTGGGGATCTTCCGCCGGATCCAGCGGGGTGCAGTTCGATCATCTACATCGAACCCATGGACCTGCGGAACCAGCGTGCCTTCGGCAAGGATATGTGGGCCGAGGCCGTGCGCCGCAGGGCCATGACCCGGGCGCGGGACACAGGGCTTCCGGCCCTTTCCAAGCGGGTGACCCTGTTCCAGGAAACGAAGGTTGATCTCCAGTCTGGGACCTTGATGTACGCCCCGGTGTACCGTGAGGGAGCGGCCCTGGAGACGGTTGAAGACCGCCGGCAGGCTCTGCGGGGCTGGGTCTACTTTCCCTTCCGCATGGGGGATCTGCTTCAGGGCGCCCTGGCCCGGGAGCTGAGAGTGGCTGAAATCAAGCTGTACGACCGGCCCGAGGAACGGCCCGAACATCTGCTCTACGATTCCGAGTTCGCCCCTGATGCAAGCCGTCAAGGACCGCCCATGGCCCAGTCCTTCGACATCGGGGGTCAGACCTGGATCATGCGGGTCCACACCAACGCCGCCTTCCTGGCCCAGGTGGGCCACAAGCAGCATCTGGAAATCCTGGTCGGCGGCTTTCTGGCCGGGCTCCTGCTGTTCGCCGCGATGGTGTCCATCCTGGGCTCTGAAGGTCGGGCTCGTTATCTGGCACGGAAACGGGGGGAGGAACTCCTGGCCACGGAATCCCGATTCCGCGCCCTTTTCGAGAAGGCCCCCCTGGGCATGGCCATCGTGGAGAGTCTTTCCGGCCGCTACCAGGTGGTGAACAAGGCCCTCGCGAACATGCTGGGCTATGCCGCCGAGGAGCTGGTGGGGATGACGGAACTCGGCATCCCCGATCCAAAAAGACGGGGCACGTTGAAATGGGAAGCAGATCCCGGGGAATTTCCCGTCTTCCGGGCGGAGAAGAAATTCATCCACAAGGATGGACACACCATCACCGCCCGCCAGCATGTGGTGCAACTGCCCGCAGGCGCAGCGGAGGGGGCCCTCCACCTGTCCATCGTGGAGGACATCACCGAGCGGGTCGCAGCGGAGCAGGTGCTCAAGGATTCCCAGGCACGGTTCCTGGGACTTTTCGACCTCTGCCCGGATGCCATCAGCCTGACGCGGCTGGCCAGCGGTGCCCTCAATGAAGTGAACAAGGCCTGGGAGGACATGTTCGGCTATTCGCGGGAAGAGGCGCTTGGCCGGAGCACCACGGACCTGGGCTTGTACGATCAGCCGGAAGACCGCGACAAGTTGCTGGCATCCATTCCACCCAACGGCGTTGTGGCCAAGCGGGAAGTGGTCCTGCTCAGGAAGGACAAGCGCCCCTTCTATTGCCAGATGGTGGGACGCGTGCTGGAAGTAGGGGGAGAGGCCTGTCTCATGATGGTGCTGCGGGACAACAGCCAGGCCAGGGCCGATCAGGAGCAGCTCGAGCGGCAGAACGTGAAGCTCTCGCTCCTGAAGACCAATTCCCTGGATGCCATCCATGTGATCGACAGGGAGGGCCGCCTGCGGGACTGGAACCCTGCCTTCCTGGCGCATTTGGGCTATTCGGAGGCAGAGGCGGCCAGTCTTAAGGTCGCGGACTGGGACCGGCAGTGGACGGAGGCGGAGCTGCTGGAGGAGATCTCATCCCTGATCAAGAAACCACGGCTCTTCGAAACGACTCACCGGCGCAAGGACGGTACCTTTCGGACCGTTCAGATCAACGCTTCCGGCGTGGTGCTGGATGGTGAGGAATTGCTCTATGCCACCGCCCGCGATATCACGGAACAGAAGCTGGCCCTGGCGCGGGACCTGGAGGATCGTGAGCGGGCAGAGGCAAGCGAGCTGAGGGCGCGGAAGGCGGAAAGTCTGGTGCTGATGGCGGGGGGCATCGCCCACGACTTCAACAATCTGTTCCAGGCGGTCCAGGGCAATCTGGACTTGGCTCGACTGAAGGCTGGCAGGGGTGCACCTGTCTCAAGATTTTTGGATCAGGCTGAAGTGGCTCTGCACAAAGCGATCGACCTTTCCTGGAAGATGCTCGATTTCGCCGGGCGCTCCTTCCTTCACCCCATGGCCTTGAACCTTGAGGCCTGGCTTATGGAATCCAGGGCGTTCCTGGGATCGGCGCTGCCGGCAGGTTTCCAACTGGAGCTGACCTGCGAGCCAGTGCCCATCATCCAAGCGGATCCTTCCAAAGTCATGCAGGTTCTCACGGTGGCCATCGAGAATGCGAAAGAGGCCGCCGATCCGGGCGGCGGCTGTGTCCGGATCCGGCTGTTCGTCGACTACTCGGGTGATCTCCAGGGAACGGATTCGCCCGGCATCTGGCCCGTGAACCGGCCCGAAGGGCCGGCGACAGTATGTCTGGAGGTCGCGGATGACGGGCCGGGCGTCTCCGCCGAAACCCTCGGCAGCATCTGCGATCCGTTTTTCACCACCAAGGAAGCGGGCCGGGGAATGGGGCTGCCTGCGGCGGTGGGGATTCTCCGGGCCCACCGGGCCGGGTTTCATATCTTCAATGGGGCGCAGGGCGGGCTGATCCTGAGGCTACACTTCCCTCCAGGCGGAGCCTGATCTGGATGGACAGCGCCCGCGCTCAGAATCGAACCAAGAGGAGAACCCATGGCACAGACGGTCCAGCAGAAGATCGAAGCCTTTCTGGGAGCGGAAGCATTCGCGGTGGTCGGCGCCAGCAAGGATCGTTCGAAGTACGGCAACAAGGTCCTGCGCTGCTACCAGCAGCACGGGCGGGAGGTCTATCCCATCAACCCGACGGCGGCGGAGGTGGAGGGGCTCAAGGCCTATCCGTCGCTGACGGCGCTGCCGGTCAAGGTGAAGGCCATTTCCGTGATCACTCCGCCCACGGCCACCGCGGAGGTGGTCAAACAGGCCGCCGCCGCGGGGGTGACGCACATCTGGATGCAGCCCGGTGCCGAGAGCAATGACGCCATCCGGTCGGCGGAAGCCTTGGGCCTGTCCGTCATTGCAGGCGGGCCCTGCCTGCTCGTCGTGATGGGCTATCGCGAGTGATCGCCGGGCAAAGCCAGGCGGAACGTTGATCCATCGCGGGGATTCCTCCAGAATGAGTGCACACCTTGCCGGAGCCACGCGTGCGCTTTTCCAACCCCCTGATCACCGGTCTGCTCGTGGCAGGCCTTCTGTTTCTTGACCTGGGGTGCGTCCCGCCAGCCACGGTCGTGACGCCGCCCACGGCGGCCACCGTGCGGTCCGAGGATGGCGTGGTGATGGTGTCCCTGACGGCGAATACGGCCCGCGCCGGACAGTTCGACAGCCTGCTGGTGCGGCGGGGCGAAGGCGCCGGCCAGTCCAGCGAGACCTTCCTGCTGCTCCAGGTCGGTGCGGGCCTCTCCCGCGACACCTCCATCTTCGTGGGTGCCCTGCCTCCAGGGGACTACACCTTCATCCGGCTGAACACGGGCCAGCAGTTCGTGAGCCTGGGCGCCAGCACCCAGGAAAGCATCGGCCACTTCAAGGTGGAGTCGGGTGAAACCATCGACCTGGGCCGCCTGATCCTGACAGGGCTCAACACGCACGTGCTCGTGGGCCGAAGCGGGCACGCCACAGACAATGCGGACCTGCTGCGGGCCACGGCGCCTGAACAGGCTGTCTTCCTGGATCGCAAGCACGGCGGCGGCTGGGTCGGTCCCCGCGCCAAGGACGACCTCATCGAGGCCTACGCCCAGGCCAATCCGGTCGGAGCTGACAGCCTGACGGAACTCCAGGGGGAATTCGTGGTGGCCTGCAGCCGCATGGGCATGCTGCTCGTGCGGAAGCCTACCGGCCAGTGGTCCGTGCTTCCGACTGGATCGCTGGCCTCGCTGCTGTCCCTCGCCCCCGTCGACACGCCGACGGCCCGTCTGGTGGCCGTCGGAGAATTCCGGAGTCTCTACCGCGTGGGCCGGGACTGGCGGGTGACGCCCATCGATCCCGGCAACCTGCCCAAGGGGAACCTCTTCTTCATCGACGGCGACGACCAGAAGGGTTGGATTCTTGGCCACCAGGCCGGTTCGACACTGACCTTCTACCAGAGCGCACGCCTTGAGGCGGGGGACTGGAAGCCCTTCCATCAGGAGACCGTGAAGAATTCCATCTGGAGCGGGAAGAACGGCATCTGGGCCTGGCACACGGCCGCGGGCTTCGGGTATGCCACCGGCTTCGGGGGGATGCAGCTCTACGACCGGAGCAAGAGCGCCTTCACCAAGGTCGCCCTGCCGGGCGATCCCAACATCCTGGGCCTGTCCATCCAGGATCGGTGGGGTCTGCTGGCCTCACCCGGAGGGGGGTTCGGCGGCATCTTCTCCACCATCTACACCTCGGAGGACCAGGGCCAGACCTGGGTGGAGATGAACAGCCCCTTCAAGGCGAAGCTGCAGCCGCCCTGCCTCATGCCCGGCGGTGCCATCCTGCAGCAGGGTGGGATCACCAAGCCCGAGCTCCAGCTAAGCCAGGATGGCGGCAGGACCTGGGCACCCGTCTCCGACCGGGTCCGGACCAGCGAACAACTCGTCTGGACACCCCACTGCGGCGTCTTCGCCATCGAGACCGGCAGCGCTTCCTTCGGCTTCGCGAGCATCTCCAATTCCCAGGATCTGGGGAAGACCTGGCGGATGGAGATCACGAATTTCAACCGCGCCGCCTACGAGCGGGAGCACCCGGCCAAGCCCTAGGCCAGTCCCAGGCTCCGCCGGACTTCCAGCCGGTGTTCCTCGTGGGCCTGGATCACCTTCGGCACTTCACTCAGCCACCGATTCGAAAAATCGGCGAAGGAGATGGTCGGCTTCACTTCGGCGCCAGGGTGCGAGGATATCGAAGCTTCGGTTGAGTCCGGCGAGTACGTCTCGCGGGAACCAGGATTGAGTGTCATGGGCACGGGTCCTCAGGAGTGAAAGGTATTCGGTCTGGAGCCGATAGGCAACCACAGATTCATGGGGCCTGGGGCGAGCGAGCACGCTGGCCAGGGCCTCCTGGCCTTCGGTCATGCGCCCGGCTCCCGCCTCGTCCACCCGCACATGGTAGAGAGCCAGGGAGCGCCCGGCCCGTGGGCCGAGGCCCAGGAACGTGAAGGGCGCCCAGGCATGGGCGCGGGCCATGCGCTCCAGGGGCACGAAGCGGCCTTCCCGTTCGGAACGCCTGAGCATGGCCATGAGCGCGTCCTCCGGGTCCCGGTCGGTATAGACGAGGTGGATCTCGCTGCAACCGGCGCTGCGGATGCGTCCCAGGAGGAAGGCCACAGCTTCGGGGTCCGTATGGGGCGCGTCGAAGACCGCCCCGAAGGCGGGGCCCATGGCCAGGGCCCCCGTGGTTTTCCCCGTGGCCTGGCCGCCCATGAAGATCATCACGGGTTCTCTGTGGGCAAGGGAGAGGGCCCGATCCCGCTGCCGCTTGCCCAGGGCGTTCATGTGGATGGAGGCGCGGCCCTGGGGGTCCTCCAGGGCCTCGTAGCCCTGGGTGGGGTTCTGGCGCAGGCTCGGAAGGAGGGTGGCCAGGATGTCCCCGTTCACCAGCTGCCCATCGAGGGTCCCCCCCAGGGCAGCGTAATCATCCAGGGCGCGATCGGCGAACCGGGCCAGATCCGCGGCTTCGCTTTCAAGGGCCTGCCGGAGCGCACGGCGGCCGGGTTCCGTCAATTCCCAGTACGAACGGCGCTCGTGCCAGGGGATTTCTTGCCACGCTCGCAGTGGGGTCATCGGGAAACAATAGCGGAAGATATGCTTTCAGGATGATGCACAGGCCTTCCATCCTCCTCTTTCCCGGTCAGGGCACGGAGGCCGTTGGCATGTCCAAGGGCTGGGAGGCCCATGAAACCTGGTGGCGGACCGTGGAAGCCGCCGAAGCCCAGACCGGCATTCCCCTCCTGCGCCTGATGATGGAGGGCCCCCTTGAGACCTTGCATCGGCAGCGGTTGGCGCCTGTGGCGGTGCTGGCCCATTCGGTGGCCATCTACCGCACCTGGAGGGAAGCCGGGATGCCCCTTCCGGCGGCGGCGGCGGGCCACAGCATGGGGTTCTACGCCGCGCTGGTGGCGGCTTCCGTGATTCCCCTGGAAGTGGCCCTGGAAATGATCTCCCTGGTGGAAGACCTGTGCGGCGAGGCCTTCCAGGACCGTCCCATGGGCATGGGTTTTGTCATCGGCATCACGGAACTGGACCTGAGGCAGGCCCTCCTCGCCCATCCCGACCTGGTGCTTTCCTGCCGGAACGGGAAGGCGCAGTTCACGATCTCCGGCCCGCTGGTTGCCCTGCTGCCTCTGCTGGAGAGCCTGCGCCCCGAAGCGCTCAAGGTGGGGCTTCTGCCCGTGAAGCACCCCATTCACGGGCCCCACATGGTGGCCCTCCTGCCTTCCCTCACCCGCGCCCTGGGCAAGGTGATGCCCCGGGACCCCGCTTTCCCCCTGATCTCCCATTTCGATGGCCGCGTCATCCAGAGTGGAGATGAGGCTTGGGACGAAGGGATTGCCTCCGTCGCCCTTCCGGTGGACTGGCTGGCGGTGGTGGAACGGCTGAAGGCCATGTCGACGCCGCTCCTGGAATGCGGCCATGGCAGCCAGCTCGCAGGCCTCACGCGCTGGGCCGATCGCGACCTCGTGGTAGGCAGTCTGCAGGATCCACCCAGCGCCTCCTGATGAACTGGCTGGAATACGAGTTCCAGGTGAAACCTATGGAGCCGTTGTATACGGGTCTGGCATGATGAGGCTTCCCACGCCTTTTCCCAGGACGATCCCAGGATGCCCGTTCCCTCCTTGATTCTCGGCGAAGCACTCGCCAACCGCTGTTCCCAGGTGCTCTACCGCTGCCTGGAGGAAGTGGGCAGCACCAAGGGGGTCCTTTATCTGCGGACGCCGGGGCAGCCCACCTTCGAGGTGGTGAGTTTCTACGGGTGGCCCCGGGGCACCCGCCCCCCGGTCTCGATGCCGGAGACGCATCCACTGCTGGTCCATGCCCATCGGGAACGGCGCACCTTCGTGGTCAACGACGCCTCAGGCGCGCCGGAATTGGCGGCTTTCGGGCAGGGTGGGGAATGGCCCCGGTACCTCATCACGCCGGTGTACCTCACCGGTGACTGGGTGGGCTTGCTGATCCAGCGGGATCGCATCAAGGGCGGAACGTTTGAAGTGAGCAGGGACGAGCCACCCACCCTGGCGATCTGCGATGACCTGGTCCAAGCCCTGAAGGAATTCCGGCTCTATGGCAGCGGACCCCGGACACCGGAACCCGAACCCCTGCCGGATGCCTCGGGCGAAGCCCCGCCGGAAGAGCCCAAACCAGCTGAAGCGTTGGAGCCTCAACCCGTGCCAGCGGGCCTTCCCACGGCATCCGCCATCATCGACGAAGTGGCGCCCGCGCCTGAGCGCCTGCTGCCGGCCGCCGCCACGGCCTCACCGGCCATGCGCGCGCCGGGAATGCCCATGCCTTCGGAAGGGCCCGCCCCCCAGGAGCAGCTGTACGGCTTCGCTGGCGGCCAGAGCGGATTCAGCGCGCTGCCCTGGGAATCGGACCGGACGCTCACCCACTGGATGGCGCCGGCTCCTGTGAATCCGGAGCGGAAGCAGGGCATGATTGCTCCCGAGCTGCGGGCATTCTTCTGGGAAGTGGCCGGCCTCTTGAGCCAGGTCCTGTCCGCCTCCGCCGTGGCCTTGTGGGTGGAGGATCCCGAAGAAATCCGTCCCATTCTCGCCTTCAGCACCCTGCCGCTGGCCCCTGGCCTTCAGCAGCAGATCCTGGCCCACGCGACGTTCCATCTGCCCCTGGTCCAGGAGCAGGACCTCCGTCTCCTGACCCGGGTTTCCATGACCGAGGGGCACGAGCTGAAGGGCGCTTTCGCCACCTACATGCCGCTGCTGCTCAACGAGACCCCGCAGGGCAACGATCTGCTCATGGTCTTCCGGCAGGAGGACCAGTCCTTCTCCATCTCCGAGATCGAAGCCATTCAGCAGATGGGCCGGATCCTGGGGCTCCATCTGCAGGAGGCTCGCCTCCACGAGCGGTATCACCACGCCTTCCTGTCCGTGAGCCACCGCATCCTCCAGTCCGGTGAAGGCCGGGTTCCGACCCTTCGCCCCCACAGCCTTGCCACTGCCCGGCTCGCCCGTGAATTGGCGCTCAAGCTCGAAATGCCCACCGAAGAAGTGGAGGCCGTCAGCATCTCGGCCATTCTTCACGATGTGGGCCTGCTGATGCTGGATCCCCAGATGCTCACCAAGGCGGAGCTCGCGCCTGAGGAGATGGCGAAAGTCCGCAGCCATCCCGAGCTGGCGGCCGTCTTCCTGAAGGACCTGCGCTTCCCCTTCGATGTGGTGAGGATCATCCGGCACCATCATGAACGGTGGGATGGGCACGGCTATCCCGAGGGCCTGCGCGAAAGCAACATCCCCATGGGCAGCCGCATCATCGGCCTCATCGAAGCCTACGAGGCCATGACCAGCGGGAAGGGTTACCAGACTCCGCGGGGCTTCCGCCAGGCTCTGGAGGAAATCGAAAACGAATCCGGCGCCCAGTTCGATCCCATCGTGGTCGAAGCCTTCAAGGAACTCCTCATGCGCAAGGGCGAGCGCAGCTAGGCCAACCTAGGTTGCTGATTTCAATGAGGATGCCGAGACACCCCCATTGAGTGCAAACACGAGTAGTCTGGAGCCAGGAGCGCCCGTGTCCTTCTCCTCCAAACAGCGCGGTTTCACCATGGCCCTGGCCCTGGCCCTGGCCGTGGTCATGGGGATCATGCTCCTGAAGATCGCTCCCCGTGTGGATGCGGAAGTCCAGCGGGAGAACGAAGAGGAACTCATCTTCCGGGGCGAGGCCATCGCCAGCGCCCTGAGGGTCTATTCCGCGAAGATGCACCGCTATCCCAAGGACCTGGACGAGATCATGAAAGTCCGTCCCCGCATTTTGCGCCAGAAGTACCTGGATCCCATGACGCCGGATGGGGAGTGGGTGCCCATCACCCAGGTTCAGCCGGGGGCCACCGGCGATACGACCGGGCTGCCCTGGGTGGGCGTCCACAGCCGTTGCGAAAAGGACAGCATCCACATCTATCAAGCCAAGACCCTCGTGCGGGATTGGCGCTTCACCGCCGACCAGAACATTCTTGGCGTGGGGGGTGGCCCCGGGCCAGGAGGAGGCAAAGGGGGCGTCCTTCCCGGCGGAGGTCTCATCCCGGGTGGAGGCATCGTCCCGGGCGGGGGCGGTTCCAAGGACACGACCGATTCCGGGAAATCATGAGCTCTCCAATACACACCTACCTGTTGTCCCTCTTGTTTGCCTCCAGCGTGCTTGCCGCCCAGGATTTTCATCAGTGGGTCCAGGGCCTGGAAGCCCGCGGTGTCAGCGTGTCCGCCGGCATCTGGGAGGTGGACACCGGCAAGGTCCTGGAGCGCCACCATGAGGAGGTGGCGCTGATCCCCGCCAGCACGACGAAAGTCGTGAGCACTTACGCCCTGCTCAAGACGCTGAAGCCTGATACCACCCTGGAAACGGAGATCTGGGGCGACCTCAAGGACGGGGTCGTGCAGGGGGATCTTTCCTTCAAGGGGGCCTGGGATCCCATGCTCACCAACGAGCGGATCTGGATGATCGGCCAGGCCTTGAAGGGACTGGGTGTGCGGCAGGTGACCGGGACCATCCACCTGGATCAGGGTGCTTCGGATGGGCAGACCCAGCCCCGGGGCTGGGAGAACACCTCGGCCAACACCCTCCCGGCAGTGCTTCCCCTTTCGGTGAATTTCAATCGGGATGAAGGCGGACGAGTCGCCCCGAATCCCGAGCAGCTTGCCCGCGAGACCATCCAGCGCATCCTGCAGGAATCGGGAATCTTCTTCGAGGGGCGCTCCAACGGGAAGGGGATCGCCCGGAAACTCCTGGGGTGGGCTTCGCCGCCGCTCCGGAGCCTGGTGCCGGACATCAACAAGTGGTCCAACAATTTCATGGTCGAGATGCTACTGAAGTCCTATGGGGGCGGCTCCTGGCCCCGGGGCGTGCAGCGGATCCAGGCCTTCTACCAGGCCAGCTTCGGCCTGGGGCCGGACGTCATCCGCATCACGGATGGATCGGGTCTCAGCAAGGACAACCGCCTTTCGGCCCGGACCCTCGCGACCATCCTCCGGGGGGCCTATTACGATTTCGAAGTGGGCCCCGAGTTCGTCGCTTCGCTCAAGATCATCGGCGGCGAGCCGTGGCGGTTGCGAGTGAAGGACCCCAATCTGACCCGGCGCGTCCGGGTCAAGACGGGGCACCTGGACCAGGTCACCAGCGCCTGCGGCTACCTCCAGACCCTGGACGGGAGCGTGCGCGTCTTCGCGATCATCCTCAATGGCGCCGCCCAGGAGGAAGATGTGTGGTCCCAGGTATCGCGGTGGGCGAATTGAGGAAGTTGACCACCTGATCCTCTCCATTGTGCGGAGGCCTCGGGTGAGCCAGGATGGAGGGTGAGGAGCCGTCATGTCTCGTATCGCCATCGTGGATGACAGCCGAATGGTTCGCACCTTTGCCTCCGGCGTGCTCAAGGCCAAGGGGCACGAGACCATCGAGGTGGAGCCTACGAGCCTCTTCGACGTGCTGAAGGTGCTGCGGGAGCAATCCGTCGACCTGGTGATGGTGGATCTGCTCATGCCCGAATGTCCGGGCGAAAGCCTCGTGCGCGCCTGCCGCGAGGATTCCGCGCTCCAGAATCTGCCCGTGCTGGTCGTGTCTGCCCATCGGGACGAAGAGACCCTCGTCCGCATGCAGATGATGGGGCTGTCCGGATTCCTCCTGAAGCCCTTGAACCCGGCAGCGCTCGCGGCCAAGGTCGCCGAGATCCTCGCATCCTGAAGAGACACCCCATGGAGACACAGCGAATACCGGATGCTCGTGGTTTATCGGCACTGGTGCTGGGGGCCTCCCTGCTGGGATTCGCAGCCATGCTGGTGCGCTGGGCCACGCCCGCGGGCCCGCTGGTGGTGGGCTTCTACCGGATGCTCTTCGCGCTTCCCTTCGTGCTGTGGATGGCCCGGGGCAAGCTCCACCTGGGCGTGACCCGGGCGCGGTTGTGGGCCGTGGCGGCCGGGGCCTGCTTCGTGCTGGATCTCTGGATGTGGCACACGGCCCTGCACCACACCAGCGCGGCCAATGCCACGCTGCTGGTGACCCTGGCCCCCATTTGGGTGGCCGTGGTGAGCGTGTTCTGGATGGGGGCGCACCTGCGGAAGCGCTTCTGGGCGGGGATGCTGCTCGCCCTGGCAGGCTCGCTCGTCCTGGGCCTCGCCAAGGGGGCCCGCTGGGGCACCGGACTGGGAGAACTCCTCGGAGCGTTGGCTTCCCTCGCCTATGCCGCCTTCACTTTGACGCTGGGGCAGGCGCGGCGGGACCTCAGTGCCCAGGAGGCCCTCTTCTGGGTGGTCGCCTGCTGCACCCTGGGCTTCGGTCTCCTGGGCTGGTGGCAAGGCGAAACCTTCCGTGGCTTCCCGGCCCATGCCTGGTGGGCCCTGGTGGGGTTGGGGCTGGTAATCCAGGTGCTCGCCTGGTGGCTCATCACCTGGGGCATGGGCCACGTTCC
>DATEZS010000013.1:0-117254 GCA_035255365.1 Geothrix sp. | reverse complement strand
AGATGATGGTCGGGTCCGGCGTCCTGGTGGTGGACCTCCGGGACGGCGAGACCTTCCGCCGGAAGGGCCACATCCGGGGCTGCCTGCATGTGCCCTTCCCTGAGCTGCCCTCCCGCTTCGGGACCCCCGACCCCGCCGCGCGCCGCCCCATGGTCCTGGTGGACGAGAGTGACGCCCTCTCCTGGCAGGCCTACGACCTGCTCCAGGCCCGGGGGTTCGACTGGATCTATGTGCTCAAGGGCGGCATGAGGGCCTGGCGCGGCGCCAAGCGTCCCCTCGCCTAGGGCGTCCCGCCCTCCTCCAAGCCCCAGCGGTCCCAGAGCAGCAGCAGCAGCAGGCCCGGGATGGCCGCCGCCGCGCAGACCGGGAAGTAGAGCTTCCAGCCGTACCAGTCGGCCATGAAGCCCGTGAGGCCGGCGAAGAGGGTTCTTGGCAAGGCCATGAGGGCGCTGAACAAGGCGTACTGAGTACCGGTGTATTTTCGATTGCAGCTGCCCATGAGCAAGGCGGCGAAAGCACTGCCCCCCATGCCATAGGCCAGGTTCTCCAGGGAATTCGCGGCCACGAGCAGGGGCAGATGCCTGCCCAGCATGGAGATGGACCAGAAACCCAGGATGCTGCCCGCCTGCACGAACCCGCAGATCCAGAGTACTTTCACCAGCTTCATGCGCGTCAGCATCCAGCCGCCGAGGAGTCCGCCCAGGATGATCGCCACCATGGCCGTGGTCTTCTGCACGGTGCCGATCTCCATCTTGGAGAACCCCATGCCGCGCAGCAGGAAGGGAATGGTCATGGCTTCCGCGAGCCAATCGCCCAGCTTGTAGAAGACGGCGAATGCCAGAAGATAGGCGATGCCGGGGCGCTGGAGCAGATCCTTGAGGGGGCAGGAAATGGCCTCCTTCAGCGTGCGGGGGGCCGTGGCGACCTGGTCCGTGTTGGTGGCCAGCCAGGTTCCAGCCATGCCCATCAGCGTCAGCAGTGCCATGCCCAGGTAGGTCGTGCGCCAACCGAAGGCCTGGGCGAGGATCAACGCCAGCCCGCCGCTCACCAACATGGCGACCCGGTAGGCCGCGATGTGGATGCTGTTGCCCAGGCCCAAGTGCTTCTGGTCCAGGGCCTCGGCACGCCAGGCATCCGTGGCGATATCAAAGGAGGCGCTCGTGACAGCTACTGCCAAGGCCAGAACCGCCACCCGGGTGAGGCTCAGGTGCGGCTGCGTAAGCGCCAGGAATCCCAATGCCAGGGCCATGCCGAGCTGCATGAGCAGCATCCAGCCCCGGCGCCGTCCGAGGAGGGGCAATGAAAACCGGTCCAGAAAGGGCGCCCAGAACACCTTGAGGCTGTAGGGCAGCGTCACGAAGCTGAAGAGGCCGATGGTACCTAGGCTCAGACCCTCATCGGTCATCCAGGCCTTCAGCGTTGATCCCGTCAGGAAGAGCGGGAGTCCCGAGGCGAAACCGAGGAGCAGGAGAGTCGTGGTTTGGCGAGGAGGCATGAAGGATGGTAGCGGAAGGGCCCTGAATCAGGGTCAGCGGGGTACGAATAGCCAACCAGCCCTGGCGCTCGATCCATCGCTCAATCCGCCAGGGTGCTCAAGTCCCCGGGATCCTGCCCCAGGGCCTCGGCCTTGAGGGCGCGGCGGACGATCTTGCCTGATCGCGTTTTGGGCAGGCTGGCGCGGATCTCGATCTCGCTGGGGGTGGCGATGCCGCCCAGATCCTCGCGCACATGATCCTTGAGGCTGGCGATGAGGCCGGGGCCGGTGGCGACGCCCGCCTTGACCACCACGAAAGCGACGATCTTCTCGCCCTTGATGGGATCCGGCAGGCCCACCACGGCGCTCTCGGCCACGGCGGGATGGCCGATGAGGGAGCCTTCCACATCGGCGGTGCCGATGCGGTGCCCGGCCACGTTGAGCACATCGTCGGCCCGGCCCAGCACCGCGAAGTAGCCGTCCTTGTCCTTCACGGCCACATCGCCCGCGCTGTAGCAGCCGGGAATGTCCCGCCAGTAGTCCTCGTAGCGCTGGGGGTCGTTCCAGACCGTGCGCAGCATGTAGGGCAGCGGGAACTTGATGACGAGCAGGCCACCCTGGCCATCGGGCACGGGGCTGCCGTCGTGGTTGACCACCGCCAGCTGGGCGCCGGGCATGGGTTTGCCCGCCTTCCCCAGGCGCACTTCCATCGTGGGCAGGGTGCCGATGACCGGGCCCGCGATCTCGGTCTGCCACCAGTTGTCCACCACCTGGCCCTTGCCCTGGCCCACCAGATGCTGCTGGGCCCAGCGGTGGGCTTCGGGATTCAGGGGCTCGCCTGCGCAGGCCATGAGGCGCAGCTTGGTCAGGTCGAATTTCCCTGGGGCCTCGGCCCCGTGGCTCATCCACATGCGGACCGCCGTGGGCGCCGTGAACATCACGTTGACCCCGAAGCGTTCGCAGATTTCCCAGGTCACTTCGGGGGACGGATAGTCCGGCGCGCCCTCGCGGCAGAGCACCGTGGCGCCGATGCTGAGGGGGCCGTAGACGATGAAGCTGTGGCCCACGATCCAGCCGATGTCGGAGGTGCTCCAGTAGATGTCCCGCTCCTGGATCTGATAGAAGGCCTTGCTCAGGTAGTTGACGCCCACCAGGTAGCCGCCGGTGGCATGCACGACGCCCTTGGGCTTGCCGGTGGTGCCGCTGGTGTAGAGGATGAACAGCGGGTGCTCCGCATCCACCATCTCGGGCTCGCAGTGGATCTCCCGGCCCTGCTGGATGTCGTAGAAGTCCTTCTCGCGCTCGCTGGCGAAGGTCACGGGCGCATCGCCGGGGCGGGATCCGCGGCGGTGGACGATAACGTGGTCCACGGAGGAGAGGTCGCGCACGGCCTCGTCCACGATGGGCTTCAGGGGGATGGCCTTGCCGCGGCGATAGGTGAAGTCGGAGCACACCACCACCTTGGCGCCGGCATCCTCGATGCGGGTGCGCAGGGCCGCCTGCCCCATGCCCGCGTAGACCACGCTGTGGATGGCGCCGATGCGGGCGCAGGCCAGCATGGAGATGATGCCCTCCGGCGTGAGCGGCATGTAGAGGATGACGCGATCCCCCTTCCGCACGCCCAGGCGCTTCAGCGTATTCGCGAACCGGTTCATCTCGCGGTAGAGGCGGTTGTAGGTGTAGGCGCGCTCATCGCCATCCTCGCCCACCCACAACAGGGCCGCCTTGTTGCGCCGGTCGCTGTGCACGTGCCGGTCGATGCAGTTGACCGTGGCGTTCAGCTTGCCGCCCATGAACCAGGCGTGGTTGGGTGCCTTGAACTCGAAGACCTTGGTCCAGGGCTCGGCCCAGTCCAGGGCCTTGGCCTTCTCGCCCCAGAAGGCCGCGGGATCCTCCTCCGCCAGGGCCCGCTCCACCTCGTAGTTGATGGCCGCCTGCTTCGCCAGCCAGCCCCGCATGGGGATCGCGTCTCCGCCGTGCTGCAGGGCTTCGATGGTGGCCTGTTGGGTAAGGCTGATTTCCACATCGCTCATGGAAGGCTCCGGGAACGGGGTGAGTTGGAATGGGTTGGTTTGGGAGGGAAGGTAGCACAGAGCCACCGCCCCCGGCGCGGAAAGGATGCCGGGGCGGAGCAAACGTGACGATGTGCCCTCAGCTGCCCGCAGCTTCCAGCACGGCGAGGTCCCCGGGGGCCAGCGTCAGCGAGGCCGACCGGATCAGGCTCTCCAGCTGGTCGAGCCGGGTCGCGCTGGCGATGGGGGCGGTGACGCCCGGGCAGGCCATCAACCAGGCCAGGGCCACCTCCGCCGGCTGGGCCCGGTGGCGGGCAGCCACGTCATCCAGCGCCTGGAGGATGCGGAAGCCCCGTTCGTTGAGGTAGGCCTTGATGCCGCCGCCCCGGGGACTCTGCCCCAGGTCGGCCTCGCTGCGGTATTTGCCGCTGAGAAACCCCCGGGCCAGGCTGTAGTAGGTGATGACGCCCAGGCCTTCGGCCGTCGCCAAGTCGCGCAAGGCCCCGTCGAAGTTTTTTCGGTCGTAGAGGTTGTATTCGGGCTGCAGCACTTCGTAGCGCGGCAGGCCGTTGGCATCCGCCGCATCCAGGGCCGCCCGCAGCTGGGGCGCATCGAAGTTCGAGGCACCAATGGCCCGAACCTTCCCCGCCTTGATCAGCTTCTGGTAGGCGGTGAGGGTCTCTTCGTGGGGCGTGTCCGGATCATATTTGTGGGACAGGTAGACATCGATGTAGTCGGTCTGGAGGCGGCGCAGCGAATCCTCCACCTCCCGCTCGATCCAGGCTGCGGAAAGCCCCTTCCGCTCCGGGGCCATCTGCATGCCGACCTTCGTGATCACGATGGTCCGGTCCCTGCAGCCGCGGCTCTGCAGCCATTCGCCGATGATGGTCTCCGATTCCCCGCCCCTGTTGCCGGCCTTCCAGACCGAGTACACATCGGCGGTGTCCACCGTCTCGAAACCCGCTCCGGCGAAGCGGTCCAGCAGATGAAAGGAGGTCTCCTTGTCGGCGGTCCAGCCGAACACATTGCCACCGAACACCAGCGGCGAGATCGTGATGCCGGTTTGGCCCAGCGAGCGCTTGTGGATCATGGCGTCCTCCTGCTTCGTTCAGACAGTGCCAGTGGAATCGTTGTGCCGGGTCAGGAAGGGATCGCCACCTGCACCCGGCTCACCTTCAGCGCCTTCTCCAGGTCCTTCGGATCCAGGGACACGAGGAAGCCCCGGCTGCCGCCGTTGAGGTAGATCCGCGGAAGGTCGAAGATCGTCGCCTCGGCATGAATGGGCATGGCCTTCCGGGTGCCGAGGGGGCTGGTGCCCCCCACCAGGTAGCCGCTATGGCGGTTGGCCACTTCGGGCTTGCAGGGGTGGACGGTCTTGGCGCCAATCTGACGCGCCAGCTCCTTCGTGCTTACTTCCCGATCGCCGTGCATGAGGATGATCAGCGGCGCGCCCTTGTCGTCCTCCATGACCAGCGTCTTGATGACAGCGTGCTCGTCCACGCCCAGCTCCCGGGCGCTGACGGCCGTGCCGCCGTGTTCCTCGTAGCGGTACAGATGCTCCGTGAAGGGAATTCCGGCCTGCTTCAGCAGCCGGGTGGCGTTGGTGCTGGGGGCTTTGGACATGGCCTTCCCTCTCCTGGGAAAATGATCCCATGACACGACAAGTGGTGATCGCAGGCGGGACGGGGGAGGTGGGAAAACACCTGCTGGCGCGGCTGGCGGGCCAGCCGGATCTCGAGGTTCGCGCGCTGGTCCGGCGGCCGGGGACGGTGGCTCCTGCCCCCGGTTTGCGGGAAGTGGTTTTCGACTACGAAGCCCCCGAGTCCTACACCGCGCTGTTCGCGGAACCCTGCGATTTCCTCTTCATCGCCCTCGGCACGACGCGCCGGAAGGCTGGCAGCGACGAAGCCTTCCTGCGCGTGGACCGCGACTATCCCCTGCGGCTGATCTCCGCCATGGCCATGACGAATACGGGAGGGCGCGTGGGCCTGGTGAGCAGCGTGGGGGCGGACAAGCCCAGGGGCCTCTATCTCACCGCCAAGGCCGAGGTGGAGGCCGCGCTGGAGGAAAGCGGCCTCGCCCACGCCATCGCCCGGCCCTCGATGCTGCGCAGCAGACGCGCGGAATTCCGCCCCTTGGAGGTGGTCTTCGACGTCCTGTTCGCTCCGGGCATCCTTGCCCTGGGCCGATGGCTGTTCCCCCGCAGCCGCGGCTGGTGGCGCTGGGCGCCTGTCCAGGTGCGCGAGGTGGCCACGGCCTTGTTCCAGGCCACCCTGGGCCTCGGCCCCCGAGAGCACCGGGTCCTCGAAGGTCCGGACCTCCACCAGGGCCCCGTCTCCCACTGGGGGAGGCCATGACGCCTCCCTGGTCCTCAACCGAGTTCTAGTGCCGCCGCATCCACCCTGCCTCGTTCGATCCGAACCGATTCATTTCCCGGCCAACCTGGTCCGCGCCAGTTGTTCCTGCAGGCCTTCGGGTGCCTCGATCCCGAAGGCTTCAAGAAGCAAGGTGGGTAATTCTTCCGGGGTGATTTCCCGCCCCTCCACCTGATCGCCGCGCAACTCGGCATAGGCGGTGTTGCGCAGGATGCGGCGCACTTCCCGCCCAGGCAGCTGGGCGGTGAGCGTCTTGATAAAACGGGATTCCGGATGGGTGCTGGTGTAGTGGTTGGCCATCTCGAAATCAATGGGATGGCGGGCCTCGGGGACAAAGGCGTAGAGGTCCTCCCAGGCGCCGTGGTGAAAGGATTGGAGCACGCACAGGGTCCCTTCCCGGATCACCCGGTAGGTATTCAGAAATTGCCCATGAGGTTCGCCATCCATGAGGACCGGGTGCAGCAGCCCCTCGCCCCCGAAGCCCACGTCGCAAAGCCAGGTCCCGCCTTCCACCTGGGCCAGGAGGAGCATGTGGGTGCGGGGCAGCACCTCCACGGCACCGAGGCGAACCCGCGCCTCGCAGGGCATCACCTCGAATCCGAGTCGCTTCAGGAAGGCCAGGAAGAGCGTGTTGTGCTCGAAGCAGTAGCCGCCGCGCCGCCGTTGCACCAGCTTGGCCTGCAAGGCAGCCAGCTCCAGCCGGATGGGCAGCCCCATCTGAATGTCGAGATTCTCGAAGGGGATGGTCGTCGCATGGGCCAGGTGCAGGGCCCTGAGACCTTCAAGATCCGCCTCGGGGACAGAGGCGAGGCCGATGCGCCCAAGATAGGCATCCAGATCCAGGTCAGTGGGCATGCTGCGCCCGCCAGGTCGCCAGGTTCCGCTGGATCTGCGCGGCATGGATTTCCAGGTGCTCGCCGTAGCTCCGCAGCCAGTCATCGGTGCCGTAGGGACCCCTCTGGGTGTGGCGGCCCATGCGCCCCCAGGCCTCCTCCGGCAGTCCTGCCAGCATGCCCAAGGTATGGGCCCGCACGCTCGTCACCAGGTCCAGGGCCAGGCCGGGATCCGAGGCGTGGTAGTTGAAGCGGCGCGCCCATTCGTTCTCGTCGTAGCCCACGATCAGGGGCTCAGCTTCGGCCAACAGAAGGCGGATGCGAATGGCCGCGTAGGTTTCGGAATCCGCACAGTGCACGACCACCTCGTGGGCGCTCCAGCGGCCTTCCCCGGGACGCCAGATGCGTGCTTCCGAGGGCACGCCTTCCCAGGCCCCGCGAAGGAGACTGGGCCCTTCCGCATAGCGACGAAGGTAGGCGTCCCGGGTGGTGGCGTCAAAGGTCATGGGTCACGTCCCTTCAAGGTTCAACTTTCCCGATTTTGAAGCATCCTGCCGACCTTGACGAGCCCACAGACCCTCGCGGCCGCTGCTTCCAGAAGCTCCGGGGCCTCGGCCATGCAGGTCTGGAGGTCCATGGGTCCTGGCGGAACGCAGGCCAGGGCGCTCATGCCGCGATCCAGCAGCGACTCGGCGCCTGCGCCCAGGCTGCCGCTGAGGCAGATCACGGGCAGGCCCTTCTGCCGGGCCAGGTCCGCCACTCCCATGGGCGCCTTTCCCAGGGCGGTCTGCGCGTCGGTGCGGCCTTCTCCGGTCAGCACCAGATCCACGTCCTGCAGCAGCCGTTCGAACCCGATGCTCTCCAGCACGACGGAGATGCCAGGGCGCAGCACCGCGGGCGTGAAGAACAGCAGCCCGGCCCCCAGCCCCCCCGCCGCGCCTGCGCCCGGCCTCGCCGCGATATCCCGGCCGGTGGCGGCGGCGGCCAGGATGCCGTAATGGCGGAGGGCGGTATCGAGCACATCCACCATCATGGGCGTGGCGCCCTTCTGGGGTCCGAAGACGGCCGAGGCGCCCTGCGGGCCGCAGAGGGGATTCTCCACATCGCAGGCTGCTAGGAGGGAGAGCTGCTCCACCCGCGGATCCAGGCCGGAGAGCTCCACACGCGCCAGCCGGGCCAGGGCCGCACCCCCATCAGGAAGTTCCCGGTTCCCCGCATCCAGGAACCGGACGCCCAGGGCCCGCGCCATGCCCGCCCCGCCGTCATTGGTGGCGCTGCCGCCGAGGCCCAGCACGAGGCGGCGAAGCCCCGCATCGAGGGCTGCCCGGATCAGCTCGCCGGTGCCGAAGGTGCTGGCCAGGCGGGGATCGCGGCGATCCTCGGGCACCAGCGTCAGCCCGGAGGCGGCCGCTGTTTCGATGAAGGCGGTGGCGCCGTCTCCGGAGATCCCCCAGATGGCCCGCACCGGCTCGCCCAGGGGACCCCGCACCAGCGCAGGCATCAGGCGCCCGCCCGTGGCCGCGACCAGAGCCTCCACGGTGCCTTCACCGCCATCGGCGATGGGTGCCTGGAGCACCTCCGCCTCCGGGAACACGGCGGCGATTCCCCGGGCCATGGCGGCCGCCGCTTGCACCGCGGACAGACTGCCCTTGAACGAATCCGGCGCGACCAGGATCCGCAGTGCATTCGATTTCTTGGGCTCAGTCACGGAGGACCTCGATCAGCGCGCTCGGCCACAGCTAAACACGGATGAGCCCGGATGGAAGCTGCTGTTTTTCATTCCCGGGTTGCCCAGGGGCCGCCTCGTTGTTTCCGGCTGCGACCCGTACGATGCGATCATGCGGTCATGGACGCCCCCCTTTCGGTCAAGCGGCTGCTGGAGCAGGTCAAGGCGCGCATCGAGCCGCCCTTCTCGGCGGTGTGCGTGGTGGGCGAGGTGTCGAACTTCAAGGCCAGCGGGCCCCACTGGTATTTCACCCTGAAGGAGGAAGGCGCCTCCATCGCCTGTGCGGTGTGGTCTCGGCAACAGCGCCTGCTGGCCCATGCGCCCGCCAACGGACAGCGGGTGGTGCTCAAGGGGAGCCTGGATCTCTACGTGCCAGGGGGTTCCATCAAGCTCATCGTCACGCACTGCGAAGCGGCGGGCGTGGGCGATCTCCAGGCGCGGCTCCGGGCCCTGGAGGCGGACCTGCGCGCCCAGGGGCTCTTCGACCGGCCCAAGCGCCCCCTGCCCCGGTTCCCGAAACGTCTGGCCGTGGTGGCGGCCCTGGGCGGCGCGGCCCTGAGGGATGTCCTCGAAGTGACAAGCCGCAGGGCTCCCGGCGTGGATCTGCTCATCGCGCCCGCCGCGGCCCAGGGCGAGCGCTGCGTCCCGGAAATCCTCCTGGCCATGCAGGAGATCCAGGATCCCCACTGGAACTGCGACGCCCTGCTGCTGGTGCGGGGCGGCGGCAGCCTGGAGGATCTCTGGGCCTACAACGACCCCGAGCTGGTGCGCGCCGTGGCCGAGTGCCGCATTCCCGTGATCACCGGCGTAGGCCACGAGATCGACACGACGCTGGTGGATCTGGCCGCGGACCGACGCGCCGCCACGCCCAGCCAGGCGGCGGAGCTGGCCACGCCGGACCGCGCCGCCCTCGCGGCGGAACTGGATCGCCGCATCGCGGCCCTCTGTGCCAAAACAGCCTGGCGACTGGGGGGCCTGGAAACCACCCTGAACCTTCTGCAGGATCAGGGCCTCCGGCGACTGAACCCCCTGGCGCCTGCCGCCGCCCGGTTGGCCATCCTGGGCCAGCGGCTTGCCCTGGCCCATCCCAGCCGGGGCCTGGATGCCGCCGGCGGCCGCCTGGCCCTGCTCCGCCAGCGGCTGGCCCACGCCGCTGGCCGCGCGGCTGGCGAGGCGGACGGGCCGCGCATCCAGGAAGCCAGGCGGCGTCTCTCACCAGCCATCCAGCGCGCCTTCCAGCACCGGGACCAGCGGCTGGCCGTGCTTTCGGAACGCCTGCGGGGGCTGGATCCAGCGGGTCCTCTCCAGCGCGGCTTCGTGCTGGCCTTGGGGCCGGAGGGAAGGCCCGTCACCCGCGCCCTGGACCTGCCCGCCGGGGCCAGACTGGAGCTCCGGTGGGCCGATGGGGTGCGCAAGGCCACCCTGGACTGAGCAGATTCAGGAGCCTCCTCAGCCCTCATCACCTCCGACGCGCGGGTCGGGCTGGCGCTCATGGGTCACATCCAGCCGGGCCTCATCGGCTCAGGATCAGCAGGGTCAGATCATCCGCAAGGCAGCCGCCCTGGAGGAACGCCTTCACGTCCGCGAGAAGGAGGTTCTGGGGATCCTCCCCTGGCGTCGTGAGCACCAGTTCGACGCGGTCCTCCCCGTAGAAGGCGCCGGCCGGATCCTGGGCCTCGGAAAGACCGTCGGTATAGAACACCAGGGAATCCCCGGGTTCCAGCGTGCCTTCGCAGGGCTCCAGCATCTCCCGGAAGCGGCTCGCGCTCATGCCGATGCCGATGCCCCGGGGGGTCAATTTCGTCACGGTGGCATCCGCGTGGCGGAGGAAGGCAGCGGGATGGCCGGCCCTGACGAAGCAGTAGCGTCCCGTCCGGGGGTGGTAGGTCCCGTAGACCAGCGTCAGGAACAACTGGCGGCTGTGTCCCTGGCACCAGATGGCATTCATCCGGCTGACCACTTCCACGGGATCCAGAGCCTGCTTGTCCAGAGCGGACAGCACACCCTTGGTTTCCGCCGCGTAGAAGGCGGCGCTGGTGCCCTTGCCGCTTACATCGGCGATGAGGAACGCGAGGCTGCCATCCGCCAGGGGAAACACATCGTAGTAGTCCCCTGCCACTTCCAGCGCCGGCAGGATGATGGCCCGCACCGAGGGCATGTGCAGCTTGTCCAGGTCCGGCAGCAGATGCATCTGCACCTCCCGGGCCACCCGGAGCTCCTCCTCCATGCGCAGCCGTTCGCCCCGCTCCTGATCCGCGGTCTGGAGCCGCCCGGCCATGGCGTTGAAGGCTGAAGTGAGGTGGGCCACCTGGTCGCGCCCCCTGAGGGGAATCCGCACCGAGAAGTCCCCGAGACTGAGGCGCTGGACGCCCTTGTGCAGGCCATTCACCGCCCGGCCCAGGGACCAGGCCAACCGGAGCCCCAGCAGGGTCGCGACGAACTGGGCGACAATCAGCGCGAACAGCACCAGTCCGATGACCGCCACGGCTTTCATCGCGCCCCAGGACATGGCCTGGCGCTCGGTGCTCTTGTACCCTTCGAACAACGCGAAGAGATTCGTCTCGGGGGTCGCGGTCATCACCAGGGGCCGCCCTGAGGACCAGTCCACCAAGGTGAAGGCCAGCGGGGGGAGGTTGAAGGGCTTGTTCAGGACTGAGCCCTGAAGCCTCTGGCCCTTCGTCCAGGAGGCCAAGGTCTCGGCCTGGGCCACCAGGATGGGCACCTCTCCCTTCACTTCTCCGCCTTCCTTGATCTTTACGGTGGCATCGGCCTGGTCCAGGTCCCGGCGCAGCGCCAACCGGAACGCCACCTGGCCGCCAGCCATGGCCTGGGCCCGGTCGCCGAGCATCCCGAGATCCAGGGACAGCAGGCGGAACCCGCCCGGTTCCTTGCGCACGGCCCGGAGGTAGGTGTCCTTGCGGAGCTTGTTCAGGCCGGCATCCTTGCTGTCGGCCCACACCATGCCCACGAAGGTCTCGGAAACGCCGGGGGGCAGGCTCGCGGAACGCTCCACCCGCGCTCCGCCATAGGTCTGCAGCATCTGGATGGCGACCGCGTCGGTCGGTGCCCCATTAGCCGCCTTCAGGGCTTCCTCCCAGGCGGTGAGGGTCTGCTGGGTGGACCGGCTCACCTGGGCGCCCAGGCCGAGCCAGGCGAAGGAAAGCAGGGCCAGCCCGAGCCCCAGCACCGGCAGCACGGACATCAGCAGCAGGATCACCCACAGCCGCCGGGACACCTTGAACAGGAGGCGATCCCAGATCCAGCGCAACCCCCGCCCCACGAGGACCAGGCCGCCGATCCAGGCCAGGAACCAGGCGCACCCCCGGGAACCCGAAACCCACAGGAACAGCCCGAGGGCCATGAGCACCCAGGGCCAGTGGCGCCGGAACCGGAAATCCGACCAGGCCTGTTGGAGCCAGGCCTTGATTGCGGGCAGATCCACACAGGGAGACATGGCGGCCTCAGGCCATCAGCATGCCGCCGTTCACGCTCAGCACCTGGCCGGTGATGTAGCTGGCTTCGTCACTGGCGAGGAAGACCACGGCCGAAGCGATATCAGCGCCCGTCCCCATGCGGCCCAGGGGGATCTGCTTGGTGAATTCGGTCTTCACCTCCTCGGACAAGCCCGCGGTCATGGCGGTCTCGATGTAGCCTGGCGTCACCGCATTGGCCGTGACATTCCGGCTGGCCAGCTCTCGGGCCACCGACTTGGTGAGGCCGATGAGACCCGCCTTCGCGGCCACATAGTTGGCCTGGCCCGGATTGCCCATCTGACCCACCACGGAGGCGATGTTGATGATGCGGCCCCAGCGCTGCTTCATCATGGGCTTGGTGGCCGCCTGGATGGCGGTGTAGGCGCCCTTGAGGTTGGTGTCGATCACCGCGTCCCAGTCCTCTTCCTTCATCTGGATGAGCAGCTTGTCGCGGGTGATGCCCGCATTGTTCACCAGGATGTGGATGGCGCCGTGGCGCTCCACCGTGGCGGCCACTGCGGCCTTGATGGAAGCGGTGTCCGAGAGGTCGGCCGCCACCACATCCGCCTTGCCGCCCGCATTGACGATGGCGTCCGCCACCGCCTGCAGCTTGCTCAGGGTGCGGGCCGCGCACACCACCGTGGCGCCCTGGGCCGCCAGCTGCTTCGCGATGGCTTCGCCGATGCCCTGACTGGCGCCGGTGACGAGCGCGACCTTGCCATCGAGACGGAACATGAAACCTCCAGGTGGATGAAGTTCCAGTCTAGCAAGGTGATGGCATCCCACTCACCCGCCCAGGCAGGCCCCCCACGGAACCCAAGGAGATCGGCCCAGAAGCTTATACCCTCAAGCTCCTAATACAGCTATGCTTCTGCCCATCCGCACCCCTGTTCGCGTACGCATCGAGCCGCCCGAGGAGCATGTATTGAAGCGCCGCTGGAAACCCTTGTCGGAATGGCTTCTCCCCGAGGCCACCCTGTCCCTGGAGAAGCAATTCTTCCAGGCGCTCTGCCTCCTGGGGGGTGTGCTTACCCTGGCGGTGGTCATTCCGGCGAATCTCCTCCAGGACCTGAATCCCTGGGTCAATCGACTCCTCGTTCCCTTCGGATTCGGACTGCTCGCCTTGGCCTGGGCCGCTCGGCGGGGGCACTACCTCAGGCGGACGGCACTCATCATCATCATCGCGGGCCTGGACCTGATCTGGTTCCCCAATGGAGGCTCCCAAGGCAGCATCGGTCTCTATTTCTTCTCGGCGGCGCTATTCCTGGTGCTTTTCTTCGAAGGCTATTTCCGGGTCGTGGCCTTGTTCCTGCTGCTGGCCAACATCTTCGCCCTGCACTTCGCGGAAGCACTCTGGCCCAACCTCCTGCATACCTTCAGCAAGACCGACCGCCTCATCGACCTGCTGACGGGTTACGCCCTGAGTCTGCTCATCTGTTCCCTCATGCTCTGGGTGGTGCTGTCAGGTTTCAACCGGGAGAAGCAGCGCCTGGCCGAATCGGAAGGCCTCTATCGCGAGCTGCTGAACCGCCAGGGTGAAGGCTTCGCCATGCTGGATGCCCAGGAACGCTTCCTGGTGGTCAACCCCATGGCCGAGGAGATCTTCGGCGTCGCCCCGGGCCAACTCGTGGGGCGGTCCCTCCTGGATCTGGTTCCCCTGGATCAGCAGGAGCTCCTCCACCGGGAGACCGGACTCAGGGCCGATGGTTCCCATAGCACCTACGAACTGCGGATCCGGCGGGATGACGGGGCCCAGCGGACCCTGCTGGTCACCGGCACCCCCAGGCCGGATCACGCCAGTGGCCTCCCGCAGACCATCGGAATCTTCCGCGACATCACCGAGTGGCGGGAACAGGAGGACCAGCTCCGGGAGAGCGAAGAGAAATTCCGGGCCTACATCGAACAATCCATCGATGTGATTTTCACGCTCGATGCCGACGGGAACTTCACCTTCGTCTCACCCGCCTGGGAAAGACATTTCGGCTATCCCGTCAAGGAAGTGATCGGGCATGCCTTCGCTCCCTTCGTGCACCCGGATGACATCCAACCCTGCTTCGCCTTCCTCACCGAGGTGCTGGCGACCGGACACGGTGGAGCGAGCCCCCCCTACCGGGTCAAGCATGCGGACGGCTCCTGGCGCTGGTTCAGGGCCAACGGAATCCGGTTGTCCACCGCGGTCGGCGCGCCCCAGTTCATGGGCGTGGCCCACGACATCACGGAACGCCGGCAGGCGGAGGAAGCGCTGAAGGCGAGCGAAGCCCGTTACCGGGCCCTGTTCGATCTCGCCAGCGAGGGGATCTTCACGCTCTCCACCGAGGGGGTAATCCTGGAGGTCAACGAAGCCATGGCCCGGATGCATGGCTACACCGTCGAGGAGATGAAGCGGCTGCCCATGATGGAAGTGGATACGGCAGAGAATTCCGAGCTGGCGCCCGACCGGATGCGCCGTCTGCTCGCCGGGGAGGCCTTCACTTTTGAGGTAGAGCACTTGCACAAGGATGGCCACGTCTTCCCCCTGGAAGTATCGGCCAGTCTTGTGCAAACCGAGGGCAGGCCCGTCATCCTCGCCTTCCACCGGGAGATCACCGAGCGGAAGACGGCCGAAGAGGCCAAGCGGTTGCTGGAGCAGGAGAAACAGCAGGCCCAGAAGATGGACAGCCTGGGGAGCCTCGCGGGAGGCGTGGCCCACGATTTCAACAACATGCTGAGCGGCATCATGGGTTACGCGGACCTGCTGCTGTCCGGGGAGGAGAACCCCAAGCGCCAGAAGGCTCTGCGAGCCATCATCGCGGCCGCCACCCGCTCGGCCGAACTGACCCAGAAACTCCTGGCCTTCGCGCGCCGCGGTCGGAACCTCGTGGAAGCCCTGGATCTGCAGGCCATGGTGAAGGAGTGCCTGGACCTGCTCCGACCCTCCATGAATCCAGATCTTCACGTGGTGGTGGCCATGGACGGCTGTCCGACAGTGGATGGGGACCCCTCGCAAATCCATCAGGTGGTGGTGAACCTCTGCATCAACGCCATGGAAGCCATGCCTGACGGCGGCGTGCTGACCATCGCGGCCTCCATCCAGGAGATTTCCGAGTCCTCCCATCCCGGCGAGCCCTTGCCCTCCGGGCGCTATGTCGAGCTTTCGGTATCCGACACCGGAGTCGGAATGAGCGATGCGGTCAAGCCACGCATCTTCGAACCCTTCTTCACCACCAAGACCACAGCGGGAGTGGCAGGCACAGGCCTTGGACTCTCCACGGCCTACGGCATCATCCATGCGCACGGGGGCACCATCAGCGTGGACTCGACCCGGGGCAAGGGAACCACCTTCCGGGTGCTCCTGCCCGCGGGCAGCCTGCCGCCCAAGAGGAAGGAAGCGCCAGCCGCCTCCGCCACAGGCCAGGGTCTGGTCCTGCTGGTGGAGGACGAACCCCTGCTCCGGGAAATGGGCAAGAGCATTCTCGAGTCCCTCGGCTACGAAGTCATTTCGGCTGCGGACGGCGTGGAGGCGGTGGAAGCATACCGGCTTGACCACCATCGCTTCTGCGCGGTCCTCCTGGATCTGAAGATGCCGCGGATGGCGGGAAGGGAGGCCTTCCGCGAGCTCCAGAAAATCAATCTGGGCGTGCCCGTGCTCGTCTGCACCGGCTACGGAGAGAACGAGGAAGTGCAGGAACTCCTCACCCTCGGCGCTGCGGGCATGCTGGCCAAGCCCTACCAGATCTCGACCCTGGCCGCCAAGCTCCGACAGGTCACCCAGGACCGCCGGCCTACTTGAGTTGCTTCAACCAGGTGGCCAGTGGCGTCAGATCCGCCAGGGGCGTGCTGTCGCCGTAGGTGGTGGCGGCCGTGGCTCCGCTCAGCTCCTTGCGGGCGCGGGTTTCACGCTTGAAGAGATGATTGGCTTCGGGGATCTGGAGGACCGTCCCCTTGAAGGTCGCCGGCAGGACCTCGGGTTTCCAGGTCTGCACATCGCGATCGCCCCAGACCACCGCGCAGGGCACAGGCAGACGCTGGGCGGCGACCCAGGGATCCAGGTCCAGCAGATCCCGCACGAAGGAGCGGCTCTCGGGCCTGGCCAGGCCCTGGCCCAGCGCCACGAGGCCAGGAGCCACGCCGGGGTCGGCCTGGGGTAGCGGCAGGTCCTTGCGGAGAACCACAAGGACGGATTCCAGGTAGTCCAGGTTCACTTTGGAAACGTCCGGGGGCGCACCGGCCGCATCGAGCTGCCCCTTCACCTGGGCGAGGATGAGCTTCCCCATGGGCATGCCGGGCATGGCCAGCAGCAGGACGGCATCGGCGTCGCCCGCCGCCAGCAGGGACAGCAGCGACCCCTCGCTGTGGCCCACCAGCAGCAGCTTCTTGCCCTTGGCCTCCGGCAAGGCGCGCGCCACCTTCAGGGCCGCCTTGATGTCGCCCACCTGGGCATCCAGGGAGATGTCGAGCTTGGGGTCCTTCGAACCGATGAAGCGCTTGTCGTAGCGCAGCGAACCGAGGCCCTGGGCCTGGAGCCAGGCTGCCATATCCCGCCCCCCGTGGCTGGGCACCGGGATGAGCGGATTGGACCAGTTCCGGTCCGTGGGCCCCGATCCCGCCACCATGACAGCGAAGTAGGGATGGGCGCCCCCGGCTTTCACGCTGCCCTTCAGGGGAAAGGCGTTGAAGCCGGTGAAGGCGATCTCCCGGTCCGCCGCTGCCGCCGGCGGGGCCTGGGTGAAGGCAGGGAGGGCAAGGGCCAGGAGGAGCAAAACAGCACGGTTCATAGGGTCTCCGAAGGATGAGTGCCGGATTGCTCCATTCGGTGCCGGATCCAGTAGGCGTAGATGATGGCGGCAACCAGCGGAAGGGTGATCAGCGGCAGCAGCAGGGCATTGGCAAAGCGCTCCGGCAGCAGGCTGGCCGGGATTCCCAGCAGCCCGGCCACCACGCACCACTTCCCGCACAGGCGGTGGGTGCGCTTCCACACCTCGCGGTTTTCCAGGGTGGGAGGGATCCGGATGCCAGCCCAGGCATTGGGTTCCAACCTGGGCATGAGATTGCCGAGGAAGACGAAAAAGAGGGAAAGGATGAGGTTGATCCCGCTGGGGGAGGCTGCCCCGCCATGCAGGGACGTCCACAGGATGGTTCCCTGCACTCCGCCCATCAGCAGCAGCACCAGGATCCGGATCTGCCGGGTGGTGGCCGGCGACATCGCCCGGGCCGCAGTGAAATCCAGCCGGCCCCAATCGTAGGCAAGGATCAGCAGGTAGGCCCCGGTGGCGATGGCCGGGATGAGGAGGCAAGCCGTGAGGGGCGAGCCCCAGCCATCGACTTCACCGGAGAAATTCCAGTGGATGGGCACCCGGGCCGGCAACTGTCCCATGGCCCAGAGGCTGAAGCCCCAGATCGCGATCTGCATCAGCCATGCGGGCCATTCCTTCCCGATTTCCCTTCGTCCGTCGGACGGGGCGGGGTCGCCTGTTCCTCGAAGAAAACCATCAGCCATTGAAGGGCCTCCTGAAACACCGTGGTGTGAAGGGTATAGATCTGCTGCTGTCCCTGCCGGCGGCATCGCACCAGGCCCGCCGATTTCAGCAGGTTCAGGTGATGGGAGATGCTCGCCTTGCCGATCTCGAATCCGTCGGCGATGTCCCCGGCGCTCAGGTCGCCCTCCCGCAGGCGATCCAGGATCGCCCGGCGGGTGGGATCGCCCAGAGCCTTGAAGACCAGCGAGCGGGATTCCATGGGACCGCCTCCGGAGATAAAGATAAGACATTTTGAAAATTTTCAAAATATAAAATTCTATCCACCCCTCCTTTTGAACCTGGGAAGGATTGACAGGTTGCGGGTGGGGGCTCAACATTGCTGCTCTAGCAGTGATTGCCTAGGCATCAAACCTTGAAAGCATTCCCATGAGCCGCGCACCCCAGGAAACCGGGCCCTTGTACACCGCCGAGAACTACAACCCGGAGGACAGCCTCGGGCGTCTCCTGGCGGATGCTTCCCGGCAGATCCTGGCTGGCTTCGATGAGGAAATGACCAACCTGGGCATGGGCATCACCGGAGCCCAATGGGTGATCCTCATGCGCATCGGCCGCGGCTGTGCGTCCACGGCGGCGGAGCTCTGCCGCTTCGGCCACTGCGACACCGGCTCCATGACGCGCATGCTCGACCGCCTAGAGGAAAAGGGACTGATTCGCCGCGTACCCAGCAGCAAGGACCGCCGCATCACCCACCTGGAACTCACCGACGCGGGCCAGGCGTTGATGCCCCACCTGCCCCCGGTGGCCATCAAGGTGCTGAACGCCCATCTGAAGGGCTTCACCCGGGAGGAACTGGATCAGTTCAAGGGTTTCCTGAACCGGATCCGAGCCAACGGCGGGGCCTCGGCATGACCCGTCAAGCATCGCACGCTGCACAGTTGGAGGCTTTCATGGCCCGCACCAGGTCCCGGCACCTCGGCGCTCCCCGCCACGGCAGCGGGCGCGTCCTCTCGCTCGCCCTGCTGGCCGCCACGGCAGCTTGGCCCCAGGTTCCTCCCGCCACCCCAGTGGTGAATCCTGCCCCCTCCGTGCAGCTCACGCTCACCCAGGCCTTGCGGAGGGCCCTGGATCAGAATCCCAGGGTGCACCAATCGCTGCTCGCCATCGCCGAGAGCGGCGATGACCGCCAGGCGGCCACCGCCGCCCTCATGCCCACCGTAGCCGCCCAGGCCTTCGGCCAGCGTGCCAGGAACAACCTGGACGCCTTCATCGGCATCCCGACGCCCAACGGTCCTCAGATGGTCGGGCCCTTCAACTGGGGCCAGGTGGGCGTGGAGGCCCGGGTCTCCCTGTTCGACCTGAGCCTCTGGAAGCGGTGGCGGGCCTCGCAGCAGGCCGAGGTCTCGGCCCGCGCCCAAGGCCGCACCGTGCGCGAGGAGATCGCCGCCCTGGTGGTGGGCCAGTACCTGCGCGCCCTCCGTGCCGCGGCCTCCGTGAAGGCGGGGCAATCCCGGGTGGAGCTGGCGGACGCCTTGGCGACCCTCGCCGAGAACCAGCAGAAGCAGGGTGTGGGCACCAAGCTCGACACCCTGCGCTCGCAGCTCCAAGTTCAGACTGAACGCCAGCGGCTCATCCAGGCCCAGACCCAGCAGCTCACGGCCCTGGCGGGGCTGGGCAGGCTGCTGAACCTCGAACCAGGCACTCCCGTTGAACTGACCGATACCCTCGCCGCACCTGCCCTGCCCACTGGAGGCTTCCAGGAAGCCTACGCGGCCGGGCTGGCCCAGCGCCCCGAGCTGGCGGATCTGGAGGCCCGGGGGAAGGCCGCGGAAAACATGCGGCAGGCAGCCCAGGGCCTTCGCCTGCCCACGGTCGTCGCTACGGGCGCCTACAACTCCACCGGCCTTCAGTCCCAACCCTGGGCCACCACCTATCAGGTTTCGCTGGGCGTCCGGGTGCCCCTCTTCACGGGTGGATTGGTCTCCTCCCAAGTGTCCCGCGCCAAGAGCGAACAGGCCCGGGTTCAGGAAGCCCAGCGCGAGGTCCGCGCCCAGGTGGGCTTCGAGGTCCAGGTGGCCAAGGCCGAGCTGGATGCGGCGGGGCACGAGGTGGAAGTGTCCAACCTCGCCATGAGCCTCGCCACGGAGGCCCTCACCCAGGCCCGCCACCGCTTCGAAGCCGGCGTCAGCAACAACATCGAAGTGATCAACGCCCAGGATGAGCTCGCCCGGGCCACGGACAACCAGATCAGCGCCCTGTACCGCTTGAACCAGGCCCGCGCGGACCTGGCGAAAGCCACGGGCCAGCTCGAAACCTTCTTCACCCGCTGATGGAGACGACCATGAACCAAGATGCCTCGAACCCGTCGGTGACGCCTGCCGGAGAACCCGAAGAAGGCGGCTCCAAAGCCATGCGCGCCCTGCTGATCGGCACGCCCATCGTGCTGATCCTCGGCGCGGCCCTGTGGTTCTTCTCCCGCAACCGCATTAGCACGGACGATGCGCAGGTGGACGGCCATCTGGTGCCCGTTTCCTGCCGGGTCTACGGCACCGTGGACAAGGTGCTGGTGGAGGACAACCAGGCCGTGAAAGCCGGGGATACGCTGGTCATCCTGGATCCCCGGGACATCCAGGCCAAGCTGGATCAGGCCAAGGCGACGCTGTCCATGGCCCGCGCCCAGGTGGAAGGCGCCAAGGCCGACCTGGAACGGTCCCGCGTGGCCTTCCAGCAGGCCAGGAGCTCCGACCTGGAAACGGCCAAGGCCACCCTTGATTCCAAGAAGGCCAGCCTGGACAAAGCCAGGGCCGACCTGCAGCGCATGAAGCCGCTGGCCGAAAGGGAGGAGATCTCCGCCCTGCAGTTCGACGGGTTCCGCACCCAGGCGGAAGTGGCCGACAGCGAATGGCGCGCCGCCCAGCAGCGCATGGGTTCCGTCCAGCACGAGGCGGACAGCCGGAAGGTGGCCGTCAGCGCGGCCGAGGCGCGGCTGGCCGCGGCCCAGGCCCAGGTGGATCAGGCCCTGGCCAGCCAGGCCGGGCTGGAACTGCAACTCGGCTACACCAAGATTCTCGCCCCTGTGGATGGCGTCGTGACCCGCAAGTTCGTGGAAGTGGGCCAGACCATCCAGCCCGGCCAGGGGCTCTTCACGCTGATCCCCCTGCACCAGTCCTGGGTCACCGCCAACTTCAAGGAAACCCAGCTGGCGCGCATGAAGCCCGGCCAGGAAGCCGAAATCAAGATCGACATGAACGGCCTCGTGTTGAAGGGCCGCGTGGATTCCATCTCGGGTTCCACAGGCTCCCGCATGAGCCTGCTGCCTCCCGAAAACGCCGTCGGCAACTTCGTGAAGGTCGTCCAGCGCATCCCCGTGAAGATCCGCATCGACGAGGCCGATGCCGGGAAGACCATCCTGCGGCCCGGCATGAACGTTGAGGCCACGGTGATCGTCCAGTAAAAAAACTGATCACCACCAAGACGCCAGGACTCCAAGAAAAACAGAAAGAAAGGCGCTGATGATGGATGCTCTTCCGAGGATGAAGCAGAACACGCAGGCGCGCCGCTGGGTTCTGAAATCGGTCATCCGGCCATTCCAGCCATATCCTTCTTGGTGTCTTGGTGCCTTGGTGGTGAGCTTTTCTCAGTCGAGTCATTCCGAATGACAACCCACCGCCACATCAACCCCTGGATCATCGCCCTCACGGTGATGATCGCGACCTTCATGGAGGTCCTGGATACCAGCGTGGCCAATGTGGCGCTGCCGCACATCGCGGGCAACCTTTCCGCCACCGTGGAGGAAACCACCTGGGTGCTCACCTCGTACCTGGTGGCCAACGCCGTGGTGCTGCCCCTGGGCGGCTACTTCTCCAGCCTCATCGGCCGCAAGCGGTTCTACCTCACCTGCGTCAGCATCTTCACGGTGGCCTCGTTCCTCTGCGGCATCGCGCCCTCCCTGGGCTGGCTCATCTTCTTCCGGGTACTCCAGGGCCTCGGCGGCGGCGGCCTGCAACCCATCTCCCAGGCCATCCTGGTGGAAACCTTCCCCCACGAGAAACGCGGCGCGGCCATGGCCGTCTACGGCATGGGTGTGGTGCTGGCCCCCATCATCGGCCCCGTGCTGGGCGGCTGGATCACCGACAACTTCAGCTGGCATTGGATCTTCCTCATCAACATCCCCGTGGGCATGCTCTCCATCGCACTCACCACCGCCCTGGTGCATGATCCCCCGACCTTCCATCGCATCTCGCTCAAGGAAGGCGCCCGCTTCGACTACTTCGGCATCGGCATTCTGACGCTGGGCCTGGCCTCCCTGGAGATCGTCCTGGACGAGGGCCAGCGCAAGGACTGGTTCTCGTCGGGCTTCATCGTCTTCTTCGCCGTGGTCGCCGTGGTGGCGCTCACCTACGCCATCCTCTACGAGCTGGGAAAAACGCGCCCCATCGTGGACCTGCGACTGCTGAAGGACCGCACCTTCGCCGTCTCCATCCTCATGCTCTTCGTGCTGGGCTTCGTGCTCTACGGCAGCCTGGCGCTGCTGCCCATCTTCCTCCAGACGCTGCTCGGGTACACGGCTCTGCTCAGTGGTTGGGTGCTGAGCCCGGGTGGCCTGGCCGTGCTGGTGATGATGCCAATTGTGGCCATGCTGCTGAAGAAGGTGGATACCCGCTGGCTCATCGGGTTCGGGTTCTTCGCCTGCGGGCTGGGCCTCATCCAGATGTCCGGCTTCAACCTCCAGGTGGACCTTCGCACCGCCATGACCACCCGCGTGGTGCAGAGCCTGGGCTTCGCGTTCCTCTTCATTCCCATCAATGTCTCCGCCTTCCAGCACATCCCCCCCGAGAAGACGGCCTACGCCGCGGGCCTCATGAACCTGGTCCGCAACATCGGGGGCAGCACGGGCATCGCCCTGGCCACCACCATGCTCGCCCGCCGCTCCCAGTTCCATCAGGCCAACCTCATCGGCCACCTGTCACCGGGGAACCCCGCCTACCAGGGCTTCCTGGACCACGCCACCCAGCTGGGCATCATGCGCGGAGGACTGTCGCCCACGGATGCCGCCCACATGGCCCAGGGCGCCGCCTACGGCACGGTCATGAAGCAGTCCAGCATGATGGCCTTCTCGGACACCTTCTGGTTCATGGGCGTGCTCTGCTTCTGCCTCTTCCCGCTGCTCTTCCTCATGCGGCGCAGCCGGGCCGCGGGCGGGCCCGTCCACATCGACTAGCGCTTGGCCACCACCAGGAAGATCGGGAACCGTCCCTGTCCACCTTCGAGGTCCCGCTGGATTTCATAGGGCGTCGTGAAGGTGATGCTTGAGAAGCCGGCCGCTTCCAGCTGCCGGCCCAGAACCCCGCGATCGAAACCCAGGTGGACATCCGTGACCTCGCGGCCGTGAAAGGAGCCGTCCTCTGTATCCAGATCGGACAGGGCCACCCACCCGCCTGGTGCCAGGAGTTCCCGGAATTTCCGCAAAAGGCCGTCCGTGTCCGGGATGTGGTGCAGGGTCATGAGACTGCAGATGAGATCGTACCGGGCAGCGGGCAGAGGATCCGCCAGCAGATCCAACCGGAGGGAGGTCATGTTCCGGGCTCCCGCCGCCAGAATCTTCTGATCGAGCACGCCGAGCATGCCTTCCGACGTATCCGCGAGGGTCACATGGGCCGCCTGGGGCTGAAGGACGAATCCCAGCAGGCCGGTGCCGCAGCCGTATTCGAGGACCTGCCGGTTCGCCACCGGAACCGCCTCGGCGATGGCCCGCCCCACGGTGAGCGCCCGCTCCACTTTCAAGGGGTCCTGGTCCCAGGTCACGGCCTTGGCATCAAAATCGTTCATGGGTGCTCCCGGGAGCCAGGAAGGCTGCATGCATCAGTCTACCGAGTCGTTAAGATGAGCCCATGTCCTTGCGCACCCTGCCCCCTTCCGAGCGTTCCAACGCCACCTGGGGCATGCTCGCCCTGGCCGTCCTTTTCGGGTTAGGCCTCGCCGCCATCGTCACCCGCGAGCTCCGCCCCCCGGTCTCAGCCACTCCGGCTCAGTCCCGGCTGCTGGCCGTGCTGAAGGGCGTCATGGCTCCGCATGTCTCCCCTGACCAGTACCAGCAGTTCAAAACCTGGGTCGCCTCAGGAGCCACACGAGAGGGTTACGCCCAGGTCGAGCCCGTGGTCTCCAATACGTGCGCCAGCTGTCATGGCGCGGGTGGGCAGTTCCCACGGCTGACGAGCTTCGAGGACCTCCGGCCCATCGCCCTCGAACCTGCGCCATCCGCGCTGCTCGACCTGGTGAGCCCCCGCGCCCTGCACCTGATCGTCCTCCCCTTGATTCTCCTGGTCGCCGTCGCAGCCTACCTCAGGCGGACGGCCTGGCGGGGACGCAAGCTCCTCATGGTCGGCGTGGCCCTCGCCGCGCTCTTCGACATGGCGCAATGGTGGGTTCGCCAGGGGCGCCCGGAGGCCTTCTGGGCACCCTGGACGGCGACCGCAGCCCTCGGCTTGGCCATGGCGGCCATGACGGTGGCAGTCCTCTGGGAATTGCACGGCACGAAGGCCGGTTGAACGGATCTACTGAGCCGCCGGCTCATCCACGAAGTCCTCGTCGGACAGGCCACTGTCCGGTGGGAGCTTGGCCAGTTCGGCCTTCACGAGGGCCTGGTGCTCGATCTCCTCGTCGCGGAGTTCTTCGAACAGGGCGCGGACATCGGCATTCTGGATGGCGGGCAGGGCCGAGACGAAGAAGGCGTGGGCCTTGATCTCGGAGGTCAGCGCCGCCGCCATGGCCTTCCGGGGGCTCATGAAGGCACGGGCCGCGTCGTAGTCCGGGGCCTCGATGTCGAAGATCTGGCTCCGGGAAACCTTCGCCGCGGCCTCGGCGAAGAGCCCATGGCGTCGCACGGCCAGTTCCTGGCCGTGCTTGGCTTCGTTGGCCGCCATGTAGCGGAAGAACTTCGCCGCTTCGGGGGTCCGGTGCTGTTCCATCTGCGCCGCGAATTCCTCGTAGCGCTCCTTGGCTTCCTCTTCGATGAGGATGGCCAGGTCGAGGGCGTCCATCAGGGAGAGGCTGGTGAAATCTAGGCTTGGGGTCGCCATGGGGGACCTCCGGTCACTTCTTGATGAAGAGGTCGAGGATCTGCTCCACGGGGGGCGCATCCTTGGAGAGAAGCGCCTGCCGTTCCCGCACGAGGGCATCGTAGGTGGGAGTCGGTTCCGGATTGCGGTAGAACACGCCGAGGTGCAGCTTCTCGCCATAGTGTTGGGCGAGGTCCATGGCCGCCAGGCGATCGGCCGGGTTGTGGCCGAGGCTGTCGAGGGTTTCCTGGATGGCCTTGAGCCCCTTGATCTGCTGGGCCTCTTCGCCATAGGTGACACAGGGCGACTGGATGTTGACGAAGGCGAAACCGGGATAGCGAATGGCCTGCTCGATGATGGAAGCCATACCCACCAGATCCGTAGGCGAAGCCTGGGCCACGAAACCCGCGCCGTAGGCCAGCACGTAGAGCAGCGGATTGACGGGCTCTTCCAGGCTGCCGTAGCGAGAGGTGCAGGTAACACGGCCTTTCTGGGAGGTGGGCGAGAGCTGGCCCTTGGTGAGGCCATAGATCTGGTTGTCCATCACGATGTAGGTGATGTCGATGTTGCGGCGGATGAGGTGGGCGATGTGCCCGCCGCCGATGGAGAAGCCGTCGCCGTCGCCGCCCGCCGCCAGTACCAGCAGGTCGGGATTGGCCAGCTTGATGCCCTGGGCAATGGGAAGGGAACGGCCGTGAACCGTGTTGAAGCCATAGGCGGTGGTGTAGCCGGGAATGCGGCTGGAGCAGCCGATGCCCGAGATGAAGGCGATTTCATGGGGCGGGCGGCCGATGGCGGCCAGGGCACGGTAGATGCCCTGCACCACGGAGTAGTCACCGCATCCGGGGCACCAGATGGGCTTGAGGTCGCTCTTGTAGTCCTTGGCTTGGAATTCGCAAGTGGCGCTCATATGGACCTCACTCCTGGGGCTGTAGCTGACCCTCGTGGCTGCGCTGCAGCTCCGAGAGGAGATGTTTGAGAGCCACGACGATCTCGCCGGGCAGGAAGGGGTTCGCACCGCTGCGGGCCAGGGACTTCAGCCCCTTCGGCAGGTCCACATGCATGCGCAGAAGCTTGAAGGTCTGGGCCAGGTGGGTCTGCTCGATGACGAGACCCTTCTGGACGGAGGCGAAGAAGTCGTTGTAGATGCTTTCCGCCACGGGATAGAGCAGGTAGGGCACCAGCAGCTTCACATTCAGGCCTTCCGCCGCGGCCATGAGCTGGGCCTCGCGACAGACGCCCGCCACGCTGCCCCAGGCCACCATGGCGATGGGCGCGTTGGGATCGCCGATGACCTCGAAGAGATCCTTGCGGCTCTTCAGGGGGTCGAACTTCTTGGTGCGCTTGTCGTTCATGCGCGCATGCACGGAGCCGCTGTTGGTCGGGGCGCCGGATTCCACATGCTCGATGCCGGAGGCCAGGTAGGTGCCGCCCAGCATGCCCGGATGGCTGATGGGGCTGATGTGGTTCTCGGTCTGCTTGAAGCGCTTGTAGTCCTGCAGGTCCGCTCCGGTGGGCGCGAGGCGGTTGATGATCTTGAACTGGCTGGTGTCGATGGGATCCAGGGTTTCCTTGCGGGCGGCGATCTCCTGGTCGGAGAGGACGATCACCGGCGTCTGGTAGTACTCAGCGATGTTGAAGGCCTCGACCGTGGTCCGGAAGATGTCGGCCACGGAGGTGGGCGCGAGCACCGGGCGGATCACATCGCCATGGGCGGAGAACGCCGCGGCGAAGAGATCGGACTGCTCGGTCTTGGTGGGCAGGCCCGTGGAGGGCCCGCCGCGCTGGACATCGACGATCACCAGGGGCAGCTCCGCGATGCTGGCGAGGCCCATCATCTCGGACTTGAGCGAGAGACCGGGGCCGCTGGTGGCGGTCATGGCCTTCGTGCCGGCGAAGGAAGCGCCCACCGCGGCGCCGATGCCCGCGATCTCGTCTTCCGCCTGCAGGACCGCGCCGCCGTACTTCCACACATGGTCCGTGAAGAACTGCATGATCTCGGTGGAAGGCGTGATGGGGTAGCCGCCGAAGAAGCGGCAGCCGGCGAAGATGGCCGCGGCGGCGCACATGTCGTTGCCATCCGTGATGAGCTTCACCTGCCCCTTGGTCTCGGAGGCGACGACATTCATGCTGGTCTTGAGCGGGTGCTCCATGGCGAAAGCCCGGCCTGCATCGAAGGCGCGCTGGTTGGCTTCCACCAGTTCTTCGCCCTTCTTGGCCAGCTTCTTCCGGATGCCCTTCATCACGGCCACGGCGCCGATGCCGAACCAGCCGGCGATGAGACCCAGCACGACGGTGTTCTTGGCGCGCTCGGTGCCTGCGGTTTCCTTGGCCATGGCGGCGATGGGAACGGCGATCACCTGGAGCGGCGTCACGCCGACCAGGGGGATGTCGGTTTCCTTGACGCCGGTGGCGGCCTCGTAGATCACAACGGTATTGCCACTGACGGGCAGTTCGGCGCCGAACTTGAGGAAGTCCTCCCAGTTCAGGGCCACGGCCACGTCCAGGTTGCCACCGGGATTCAGGATCGGCTCGGTGCTGATGCGTACGCGGCAGGAGGATTCGCCGCCGCGGATCTGCGATCCGAAGCTCTTGGTCATGACGCCGTGATAGCCCTCAGCAGCAGCGGCCTGGAGCAGCGAGTCGCCGGCGGAGACGATGCCGTCTCCTCCCGACCCAGCCATTCCGAAGACGAGATCTTTGCGCATAGGCACCTCCGGGCGGTGTGAACAGGGGACGACCGAACAGACCTAAAAACGCCCGGCCTTCCGCACACGAGGTTAGGATCGTGGCGTTCTTTCCAGCCTAGACCTAAGCCCCCTTGCTTTTCATCACACTTCCCGGAGAGCCCGGGTCCATCAGCCCAGCTGGGCCAGGTCCTCCGGGGCGCCCAGGCTGATGGCCTGGATCTCCAGACCACGCTCCTTCGCCTGGCGCTTCACGAGGCCCGCCAGCACCTTGCCCGGTCCCAGTTCCAGGAACGAGGTGACGCCCTCATCGAGAAGGAGATCCAGGATCTGCTGCCAGCGCACGGCCCCTGGAATCTGGCGACGCAGGCCGTCCCGGATGGTCTCGGCGTCCGATACGGCCAGCGCATCCACATTGTTGATCAGGGGACAGATGGGGGCCTTCAGCGCCAGGGTGCCCAGCACGGGTTCCATGCGGGCCCGGGCGGGTTCCATGAGGGGCGAATGGAAGGGCGCGCTCACGGGCAGTTTCATGGCCTTCCGGCCGCCCCGGGCTTTCACGGCCTCCAGAGCTGCGTCCACCGCTTCCACATGGCCCGCAATGACGATCTGGCCAGGGCCGTTGAAATTGGCGGGAACCACGATCCTGCCTGTGGAGGCGGCAGCTTCCAGACAGCTGGCTTCCACGTCAGCGAGGCTCATGCCCAGGATGGCGGCCATGGCCCCCAGGCCCACGGGCACGGCCTCCTGCATGGCCCGGCCCCGTTCCCGCACGGTCCGCACCGCATCCTGGAAACTCAGGGCGCCGATGGCCACCAGCGCGCTGTATTCGCCGAGGGAGTGGCCCGCCGCGAAGTCGGGCTTCGGCAGGCGATGGGCGTAGGCCCTGGCGACCATGATGCTGTGGGTAAGAATCGCGGGCTGGGTATGTTCGGTGAGCTTCAGCGTCTCCTCCGGCCCCTCGGCCATGAGTTGCGATAGCGGGAAGCCAAGGGCCGCGTCCGCGTCCTGCAGGACGGCCTGGGCCACGGGTTCCGAGGCGGCCAACGCCACTCCCATGCCCACCGCCTGGGAGCCTTGCCCGGGGAACAGCCACGCCACTTTGCTCATGGAAACCTCAAGAATGGATTGCCAAGGATGAACCCAGGTGGAACCGCATCCGTGGTCAGGCGTGGCGGAGGCGGGTCAGTCCTGGGGAAGCAGCAGGGCCACGCGCTCCTGGATGCGCTCGTTCAGCTGGTGCTCGACGGCGCGCAGGGCCGCGCGGATGCCGTTACGCACGGCCCGGGCATCGCTGCGGCCATGGCCGATGATGCTCACGCCCTTGACCCCCAGCAGCGGCGCGCCACCGTATTCGGCGTAGTCCAGCTTCTGCTTGAACCGCTTGAGAGCCGGCTTGGCAAGCAGGCCCGCGAACTTGCTGATGGCGTTCTCCATGAAGCTGTCCCGGAGCCCACCGATGATGCCCTCGGCCAGGGCCTCGCTGGACTTCAGCACCACGTTGCCCACGAACCCGTCGCAGGCGATGACATCGAAGTTTCCGTTCCAGATGTCGCGACCTTCGGCGTTGCCTTCAAAGCGGATGTCCATCTCCCGCAACATGGCGGCGGCATCCTTGGTCACGCCGGAACCCTTGCCGTCCTCCTCGCCGACGCTGAGGATGCCGACCCGGGGCCGTTCGATGCCGAGCACCTCTTCGGCATACACGGAACCCATCACGGCGAACTGCGCGATGTGCTCGGCGCGGCAATCCACGTTGGCGCCCACATCCAGCAGCACCGTGGGGCCGCCCTTCATGTTCGGCATCACGCTCGCGAGGGCGGGGCGATCCACACCATCCAGCTTCCCGATGACCAGGCTCGAGGCCACCATGGCGGCTCCGGTGTGGCCCATGGAAACGACGCCTTCCGCCTGGCCATCGCGAACCAGCTGGGCCGCGACGCGGATGGAACTGTCCTTCTTCACCTTCAGGATGCAGGTGGCCTTGTCATCCATGGCCACCGTCTGGGAGGCATGGACGACTTCCGTGCGCGCCAGCAGACCAGGGGCGAACCCATGCTGCTTCAGGGCCGGACGGATGATGGCCTCATCGCCGACGAGGCAGAGGAAGAGCTCAGGCCAAGCGTCCAGCGCCTCCCTGGCTCCAAGCAAGGTGGCATGGGGGGCGTAGTCTCCCCCCATGACATCCAGTGCGATGCGATGGTCGATCACCGACGCCCCAGAGCTTGGCTCTTAGGCGTTCGCAGCGACGCGCACAGCCAGCTTGCCGCGGTAGAAACCGCAGCTGGGGCACACACGATGGGGCAGCTTGGGGGTCTGGCAGTTGGGGCAGGTGCTCGCGCTCATGACTTCCAGCGCGTCATGGGTGCGCCGGCGGTCACGGCGGGCCTTGGAATGGCGGCGCTTGGGATTCGGCATGACTAGCTCCTAGTAGAAGTACGCAAAGTTTCAGAATAAGGGGTTCAGGACTCGGGGTCCAGCTTGATTCCTGCCAGGGCCTTGGTGAGGGCCTTGTTCAGGGCAGAAGGTGCCTGTTCTCCCTCCGGAGGACAGTGACAAAGACCTTTGTTCCAGTTCTTGCCGCAGGTAGGGCAGAGACCCTGGCAGTTGTCGGTGCAGAGCGGATGCATGGGCGCCTGGAGTTCGAACTGCTCGCGCACCAGTTCGGCTTCGTCGATGCGCTCTTCGGGCAGGAAGACCACATCCAGATCCTGGGTCCCCAGATTATGCGAACCCCGCGCCACCAGATCGGAATCTTTGCTGCCCAGGAACTGGCTTTCGACCCGGAGGGTTCGATCTAGGGGGGTCAGGCAGCGGCTGCAGGCGCCCTGCCAGATCGCGTGGCCCTTCACTTCCAGGAACACGTCGCCATCGGAGGCCAGGGCGAACACCGACCAGTCGAGATCGCGCAGGGAGACGCCACCCTCGAGCTCCACCCGTTCGGTGGTGCCCTTCAGGCGCAGGCCCTCCGGGGGCAGGTGATGGAGGTCCATCATTTTTTGCCACCGCCTTCGGTCGCCGGGGGAGCGTCCGTCTTGGGTCCAGTGCCCGCCCCCGTTCCAGGTCGGCTGACGGGAGAGGAGCCGGTGACTTCGCCAGGCGTTCTCGTGATGGGGCCGGCTTCTTCGGGATTCCCGGGGTCGCCCGCGCACTTCAGCTCGTAGTTGCTGCGCGTGGACTTGCCTTCATAGGGCTGGCCGAAGGGATCCGTGGGGGACATGTTCACCTTGATGAGGCTTTCCTTCACCAGGGCGGAGTTGTTGTCCACCATGGCATCGTAACTCCCGAAATCCGGGAAGTTGCCATGCCTGAGGTAATACTGGTCGAGACCCTCGGCGACGATCCGCAGATCATCTTGAGCCTTGATGTAACGGGCCTGGGCGGAATGCTTCTTGTATTGGGAAAAACCCAGGGTGCCCAGCACGGCGATGATCATCATCGCCACGAGCAATTCCAGCAGCGAAAAGCCTCGGGTCGTGCGGCGGGCGGCAGGCAGGGTCATGGTCGGGGTCCAGGGAGAGGGCTCGAGTGCGGGGCATCCGAGCGTTACAGTGTGCCAGGAATGGGCTGAAAATCAAGGCGAAGGTCCAGGACTGACGGGCTTCAGGTGTCCTTGGGAGCTTCGGATCCGCCCCCCTCGTCGATCACGGGAGCGGGGAATTCCGTTGGCCACGGAAAGGCCTCGGGCAGCGCCTCGATGCCGCCCAGCTCCGCCAGCCAGTAGCGGTAGGCGCGGAAGCTCATGCCCAGACGCTTGCCGGCCTTGGTCTTGACCCCCCCCACCTCGGTGAGGGCCCGGCGCAGGAAGTGGCCCTTCAAAGCCGTGAGCCAGGCCTCCAGGTCGAAGCCCTCGGGAGGAATGGTCAGGGGCGGATGGCCTGGGCCGGGTTCCGGCGCTCCCATCCCCAGGCCTTCGGGGAGCAGATCCCGCGTGATGGGCCCTCCGGGATTGAGCGCCACGCAACGCTCCATGAGGTTTTCCAGCTCCCGCACATTGCCCGGAAAGCGGTGGCAGAGAAGCTGGGTCATGGTTTCGGGATGGAGCTGCATGAGCGGCTTGCCCAATTTCAGGCAGGAGCGCCGGATGAAGTGTTCAGCCAGGACCGGCAGGTCCTCGGGCCGTTCCCGCAAGGGGGGGAGTTCGATCTGGAGGATGTTGAGGCGGTAGAACAGGTCTTCCCGGAAGGCACCCGACGCCGCCCGGGACCGGAGATCCCGGTTCGAGGCGGCAATGACGCGGACATCCGCCGCCCGTTCTTCCGTGGCGCCCAGGCGGCGAAAACGGCGCTCCTGAAGGACCCGCAGCAGCTTCACCTGGAGCGACAGGGGCATCTCGCCGATCTCATCCAGGAAGAGGACACCCCCGCCGGCCTCCTCGAAAAGGCCTCGCTTCAAGGCATTCGCCCCCGTGAAGGCGCCCTTCTCGAAGCCAAAGAGCTCGCTCTCCAGCAAGGCCTCGGGCAGGGCTCCACAGTTCACGGCGACGAAGGGCCCCTGGGCCCGGTCTGAATACCGATGAATGAGGCGGGCCACCACCTCCTTGCCGGTGCCGCTTTCCCCGGTGAGCAGTACCGTGGTGTCCGCCCTGGAGACCTTGCCAATGAGGGCATTGATCTTCCGCATGGTGGGACCCACGCCCACCAGCTCGCCGAGGTCCTGGGTCGGCGGCGCCTCCGGCTCGGCGACCGCCAGGAGGCCCTTGAGCGTACCGATGAGTTCCTCATGCTTGAAGGGCTTGGTGATGAAGTCCACGGCGCCCTTGTTCAGGGCCTGTACGGTGGTCTCGGTGGTGGCATAGGCGGTCATGATCACCACCGGCGTCTCGAGGCCCTGCTCCTTCATCCAGGTGAGCAGCTCGATGCCGGAGCCATCCTTGAGCTTCAGGTCCGACAGCACGCCGTCAAAGGCTGCTTCCCGCAGGGACCGCTCCGCCTCCTCGATGCCCGAAACGGCCTCACAGCGAAAGCCTGCACCCTCCAGGGCCAGGGTCAGCACTTCCCGGAGACCGGGCTCATCCTCCACCAGCAGGATTCGTTGGGTCGTGGCTAGGGGCATGGCAACCTGTGGGTATGACGCGTTAGGTCAGTCATCCTATCCTGAACCCTTCCTGGGAGTCCCGTGAAGCACATTGTCTTTGCCCGCCGGAAGCTGTCCTTCAGGGGGGACGAGCGGGTGCTCATCGCGCGCACGGATGCCCTTGGGGATCTCCTCATCTCCATTCCCGTTCAGAACCGGCTCCTGTCCCGCTTCCCGGCACTGGAGGTGCACTGGCTCGTCCGGCCCTATTCAGCTCCACTTTTAGAAGGGCATCCGGGCGTCGCAGGCATCCACCTCAGGACGGAGGGGCAGGATCTCGTCTCCCTGTTCTCCCAGGTCGCCCCCCAGGCGATCCTCAACCTCGGCCATCGGGACCAGGACGTGATCGTGGCGGCCAAAAAGGCGGCCATCCCAACGCGCGTGGCAAGGGCCCGGGGTCTGGCGCAAATCCTCGGAGCGACGGACCTGGTCTGGAAAGGTCGCTACGGCACCGGGCGCCATGAAGCCATGAATGTGCTGGATTTCCTGAGCCCCTGGGGCCTGGATGGGGGAGCGCCGGAACCGCCTCGGCTATTCCTTGCTGAAGCAGAGCGCGCTCAGGGAGAACGGGATCTCCCGCGGCTTGATCGCCCACGGCTCGGTCTGTTCCTGCAGGGGACCGGCGCCGGGGCGCACCCCAGCGGCACCTGGTGGGCAGGCGCAAGGGCCACCTTCCTGAAGGAAGGCTGGGAGGCCACGGTCCTCGGACCGGCCGAACAGTCCGACCTCCCGCCCACGGACCTGCGTGGCCTCATGGCCCGGATGGCCGCCTGTGACCTGATCATCAGCCCCTCTTCCGGCCCGGCCCACATGGCTGCCGCCCTGGGCGTCCCCCTGCTCTGCCTCATGGGGCTGCGCCCCAACCATACGCCAGACAGGTGGGGCCCCCTGGGATCCCGGGTCCAGGTTGTCCAATACGAGCCACCGGAGGCCGACCTGACAGGGGGAATGGACCGCATCGACCCCCTCACTCTGGTGCCCCATATCCAGCGGCTGCTCAAACAATCCATGGAAAGGCCCCATGACTAGCGCCATTCCGCCCGGGGCCACCTGGGTTCGCTTTCCCCGCTACATCGGGGATGCGGTCATGCAGATGGCCGTGCTCAGGCTGCTCCGAAAACTCGATGAGGCCCCGCTGGTGGTCTGGGGACCGCGCCTCACCACGGCCCTGGTGGAGGGAACCGACCTGGCGGATGCGGTCTGTCGGGATGAAGCCAAGCCGGGCCCCTGGGCCCTGGCCCGCAGTCTCAAACAGCACCGGGCCGCCCGCAGCATCCACTTCCCCAAGAGCCTGAGACCGGCCCTGGCGGCCTTTCTCGCCGGGGTTCCCGAGCGCATCGGCGTCAGCGAAAGCTTCGCGGGATTGTTCAATACCCACACCCTGCCCTTCTGGCGGGGTCAGGGACATTGCCTGGACCGTTACCTCAAGGTGCTCCGCCTGCGCTGGCCGGATGCCCCCGACATGGCCTATGTGGACTACCGCTCACCTTTCAAAGCGGAACTGCCGGAGCAGCCCTACGTCTGCCTGATGGCGGGCGCCTCGGTGCCTTCCAAGGCCTGGGAGCCCGAGCATTTCAAGGTCTTGGCCCAGCATCTCCACAACCAGGGGATTCTGCCCGTGGTCCTGGGCGGTCCGGCGGAACGGGAGCTCGGCGCCTTCGTGGCCGATGGGCATGGGCTCAACCGGTGCGGTGACACGCTGGTGGAAGCCGCGGCCTGGATGCGAGGTTCCCTGGGGGCCGTGGGCAATGACTCGGGCCTCAGCCACCTGGCCGCCGCTTGCGGCACACCGGTTCTGGCCCTCTACGGCCCCATGGACCCGGGCATGTTCACGCCCTATGGGCCCCGGGTGCGAACCCTCCAACGGGACCCGCTCCCCTGCATGCCCTGCGGCAAGGATCACTGTCCCCTGGAGGGCCATCCCTGCCTTCGCGACATCACCCCAGGGCAGGTCTGGCACGAGCTGGAACCCATGCTGGCCGACCCCACCAAGCGCTAGCTCCGGCTCATTCGTAGGGCTGGTAGGACTTCTCCTCCACCAGGCTGGAGCCGAGCAGCAGGTTGATCTCCCGCTTCACGGCAGCCCGGGCGTCGTTGCGGAAGTAGACCGAGCGCGCCAGTTCCACGAAGCGGGGGCCGAAATCCTTGGCCCGCTCGCAGTCCCGGATCCGGTCTTCGATGTCCCACAGCTCTTCATTGATGGCCTTCAGGCGGCCTTCCGCCTCCCCAAGCCCGGCACTCATGCCATGAGCCTGATCGTGGGCCGGGGACAGAGCCGTCAATTCGGCCTGGACATTCTTCAGCTTGGCCTCGTCGTGGATGCGCTCGGATTTGATGAGCAGGATCGTGTACTTGTCGATCAGCTCTCCCCAAGACACTTCGGTCAGCACGGCCATCGGTTCCTCCCACGGAAGGTTAAGAATAGCCCGAGGTGGGGCGAAGACAGCCCCAAGGCATCACTGATAGAATCAGGATTCCTCCCGAGGTCTCCATGCTGCTTCGAAAAGCCCTTGTTCTTCTGGTTCCCGCGATCCTCGCCGCCCAGGCGCCCGTCATCCATTTCGACAAGCTGAACATGGATCTGGGCCGCATCACGCCTGACCGCAAAGTGGCCGCGAAATACCACGTCACGAACACGGGCAACGCCTTCCTGAGCATCACCCAGGTCCGGCCGAGCTGCGGATGCACCTACACCATGCTCGGGAAATGGTCACTGGCCCCAGGGGAATCCACCGATATCGAAGCCACCTTCGACCCCAAGGGGCAGAAGGGCAGCGTGCGCAAGTCCATCGAGGTGGTCAGCAACGACCCCGCCAATCCCAATACCCGGCTCACGCTGGAAGCGGAGGTCGTGCAGGAGATCATGCCCTCCGTGGAATCCGTCTATTTCCCCCAATCGCCCAAGTCCACGGTCTCCCACAGCACCATCCGCTACGTCAGTGGCAATGGAGAACAGGTCCAGATCGTGGATGTCAAAGCGCCGGGGGCGCCCTTCCTGTCCTTCACCCACCACACGGAGGGAAAGGATGTCGTCATGGAGGTTGCCTTCGATGGCCGGAAGGTGCCCGCGGGCCGCTTCCGGGGCGTGGAGCAGGCAACGGTGCGCTTCACCAATTCCCGCATGAACCAGCTGCCTCTGAACATCCAGTGGGAGCTGAAGCCATCCATCCTGGTCAAGCCCGCCGAAGTGCTGTTCCAGGGGGCTCCTGGGGCGGCCCAAAGGCAGTCCCTGACCCTCAAGCAGGCGGACGGGAAAGCCTTCCGGGTCACGGGAAGCAACTGCTCCCTCAAGGGGGTTCTCGTTGAAGGATTGGACCAGAAGGCGGGCACCTTGAACCTCACGGTCGTGCTTCCGGCCTCGCTCAAGGCTGGGCGCTACAGCGAGACCATCGTCCTGACCACCGATGATCCGGACCAGCCGGAATTGACGATCCGTCTGGTGGCCCTTCTCAAATAGCGCCCCTCGAAGGTCCCGCCGAACTTCCTGGTGGGTGCGCGCCCAGGGAGCGCTAGCCTGAAGGCATGCCAGGATCCCGCCCCACCCACCTTTTTGCCGTACTGGCCTTGGCCAGCACGGCTTTCATCTGGGCGGGTGGATTCCCCGCGACCAAGTACTGCCTGAACGGCGGTCTATCCGTGGGTGCCTTGCTGACCCTCCGGTTCGCCATCGGCACCGCCGGGCTTGGTTTGCTGATGCTGTTCCTGCGCATTCCCCTGCGTCGCCAGGCTGTCCTGGATGGCCTCTGGCTGGGCCTAGTGCTGGCCACCCTGTTCTGGCTCCAGACCGACGGGCTGCGCTTTACCAGCACCTCGAAATCAGGGTTCATCACCGGGCTCTATGTCATTTTCACGCCCATGGTGGCCCTGCTGGTGGGCGACCGCCTGCGCCTCTCCCACGGCCTCGGCGCCCTGGTGGCCCTGACGGGGTTGATCCTGCTGGTGCGGGTCCCCGGCGCGGCGTTCGGCGGTTGGACCCGGGGCGATTCCGAGACGCTGATGGCCGCCGTGCTTTGCGGGTTCCATATCGTCATGACGGCGCACTTCTCGAGAAGATCCTCCGGCTGGGTTCTTGCCTTCATGCAGGTGGCCGTCACCGGCGCCATCTCGCTGGCCATCACCCTTGCCCTGCCCTCGCCCTTCGGTTTCCAGGGTTCAGCCAGCGCTCTGGGCAGGCCTGGCATCTGGGTGGCCCTGGCCTTCATGGGTCTCCTGGCCACCACACTCGCGTTCTACGTGCAAAGCACCATGCAATCCCAGCTCGGCGCCACGGAAACCGCCGTCATCTTCTCCTCGGAACCGGTCTGGACGGCGCTTCTGGCCATCAGCGGCTGGGTGCCGGGCATCCGCGAGCACCTCAGCCCGGTGCAGTACCTTGGAGGAGGCTTGATCCTGGCCGCCACCCTCGTGGCCGAACTGGGGCCACGGCTCCTGCGGCAACGACCCGACGAACCGGCGAACGTCATCGGCTGAGTCCCTGCCAAGGTCATCGCGACCTATGGCGTCGGGGTTTCCCCCTTCAGCAGGGCGAGCTTGGAATCGTAGTGCGCCTGCATCTCCGGCAGGGACCACTTTCGCGCCTTTTCCAGGGCCTTGATGGCATCCCTTTTCTGTCCCAGGGCAAGACTCACCCGGGCCTGAATGACGTAGAAATCGGGTTCCCGAGGCAGCAGTCGGATCGCCTGCCTGATGCGCCGATCGGACTCCTCGAGCTGCCCCTCACCCAAGGATTCCTCCGCCAGGAAGGCGTTGAAGTAAGGGTCCCGGAGCCTGATTTTCATACTGCGCTCGCGGAGGTCCGTGGCTTCGGACTCCCGTCCCTGGGCCCGCAGGAGGTTCTCCAGGTTCCCGCAAGGGGCGCCATCTGCGGGGTCCGCAGCGATGGCCTTCCGGAACGAGGACTCGGCAACAGAGACCATCCCCTGTGCCTTCTGCACGACGCCAAGGATGTTCCAGCCAACCGCAAGACCCGGATCAACCTCGATGGACTGTTGGGCCTGGCGAAGCGCTTCCTGGGTCGAACCTTCCTCCAGCAACTCCACGGCGCGGTTGCTATGGAAAAGGGCCTGCACCCGAGCCGGTTCAAGGGTCGCGATCAGCAAGGTGCCGCGATGGAATTCCGGCAGGAAGTCCGCAACGATCTCCTGCCCGATATTCCCATTGGGGACCACAGCCACCAGGTGCCGCTCGTAACGGATGGTCTGTCCCACCCGCCGCCACCGGCTGACGCGAAGGGACTCGCCATACCGCGCATCAAGCCCGATGGCTTTGCAGGCGGCCACATAAAGCGCGGTCAGCCCAAGGCAATTGGCCTTCCGGTCCCGCCAGACTTCCTTCGGCGTCCGGGTGTAGGTGTTGTCATAGGTGATCCCAAGTCCTCCATCCTCCGGGGTCGCGAAGAAAGCAGTGATGAGTGCGCCCACCTTGCCGGAGGTACCGTGCTGAATGGAGGTGTGTTTCTGCGCAAAATCCTTTAATTCAACAGGTGCTTCGAAGGGGTCCTCACCTGCGGTCATCAGGACTGTGGCAAGCAGCATTGGCAGAAATCGCAGGCGCACGGGAACCTCCCAACACAACATAGGTCTACGCGGGGGTGTTTCAATGGATTATGCGATCCTTGGAGAGGGGGGATTCATGTCCAGACCATCGGCAGTGGTGTGCGCCTACTCCAGCGTGGGAACCGCGGCCCTGGAAGGATTGCTGGAAGCTGGCGTGGATGTCAGGGCCCTCTACACCTATGAGCAGGGACCGGAGGAAGCCTGGTTCACGCCCCCGGCTGCAGTGGCCTTGGCGGAGGGCATTCCGGTGCACAAGGCCCAGGCATTCAACGACCAATCGGTTTTCGACGCCATCCAGTCCCTCCAGCCGGATTTCCTGTTCAGCTTCTACTTCCGGGAGATGATCCAGGCCCGTTTTCTGGAGATTCCCCGCCTGGGTGCCTACAACCTGCATGGGAGCCTCCTCCCCCATTACCGGGGGCGCGCGCCCATCAATTGGGTCATCGTGAAGGGCGAAACCGAAACAGGGATCACGCTCCATGCCATGACCCCCAAGCCGGATGATGGCGACATCGTGGCCCAGTCCCGCCTGCCCATCGCCTGGGACGAGACGGCCCTGAGCCTCACGAACAAGGCGGCCATCGCCGGGAGGAGTTTGGTCCGCCAGGCCCTGCCAGCCCTGGCGGACGGTTCCATCCAGCGCATCAAACAGAAGGATCTGGGCCCTTCCTCCTATTTCGGCGGGCGCAAACCCGCGGACTCGAAGCTGGACTTCGCCATGACGGTTCAGGAGGCCTTCAACCAGATCCGCGCCGTTGCGGATCCCTGGCCCAATGCCTTCCTGGAGACCGCGGCGGGTCTTGTCAGGATTTCCTGGGCCCTGCCCAGCCAGGAGGCCTGCCCTGCCGGCCACTTCCGGTCGACTCGCGAAGGCGTTCTCCTGGGATTTGCGGATGGCGCCCTGCGCATTGCGGCCCTCCGCTTCGGCGGCCTGCGCTCCGAGCGGCCCAGCGAACATGCCGCCCTGCTGCTGAATCTGGGCATCCCGGAAGCCTGAGCGGATCAGGCTATCCTGGCCATCCATACAGGAGACCCCATGCGCAGCGTCATCACCGGAACGGGCCTTGGCCTGGCCCCGAATGTCGTTTCAAACGCCGCCCTGGCAGGTCTCATGGACACCTCCGACGAGTGGATCCGGGTTCGCAGCGGCATTCAGGAACGGCGCTATGCCGACCCGGGCCAGGGCTCCACGGACCTTGGCGCAATGGCGGGCAGGCAGGCGATCGCCGACGCTGGCCTCGTTCCCGCAGACATCGATGCCGTCATCTTCGCGACCATGACCCCGGATCATGTGCTGCCTGGCAATGGGCCCCTCCTGCAGGTGCTCCTGGGACTGCGCGACATCCCCACCTTCGACATCCGGCAGCAGTGCAGCGGCTTCCTCTATGGTCTGGAACTGGCGGATCTCTTGATCCAGAGCGGCCGCTACCGGCGGGTGCTGCTGGTCGGTTCCGAAGTGCACACCCCGTTCATGCCCTGGCACCTGGGCTGGGATACCGTCATCGGCCGGGAAACCAGGGACCTCACTGCGGCCGAACGCGCCGAGAACACCGCCAGCCGCGACCGGACGGTCCTCTTTGGCGACGGGGCCGGAGCCGCGGTCATAGAGGGGCGGGACGGCCAGGCGGGGTTCGGCCCGATCCGTCTCCATACGGACGGCAGCGGCGCGGGCGTGCTGACCATGACCGGCGCCAGTTTCAAGCGCCGGCCCTTCGTGACGCCCCAGCAGATCGCGGCGGGCGAGACCATCCCGGTCATGTCCGGCAAGGAGGTCTTCCGCTCCGCGGTGACCCTGATGCCACAGGCCGTCCGGGAAGTCTGCGACCTCGCAGGCGTGGCCGTCGAGGACCTGGATCTGGTGCTGATCCACCAGGCCAATCTCCGCATCATCGAGGGCGTCCAGAAGGCCCTGGGCCTGCCACCCGAAAAGGTGCCCCACAACATCGAACGCTACGGCAATACCACTGCCGCCACCCTGCCCATCCTTTTCCATGAATGCCGCCAGCAGGGCCTCGTCCAGCCCGGCATGAAAATCGTGTTCACGGCCCTGGGCTCCGGCCTGCATTGGGGCGCGGCCCTTTACCGAACCTAGGATCAGAAAGGTTCGGCCTGCGCCTGGAACGATCCAGTGCGCAGGCCGAAATTCCGTGGCATCGAAGCCCTAGAGGGTCAGGACCACCTTCACGCCAGCCGTGACGGCGCTGGCATCCACGTAACCGATGTACTTCGGATTCTCCGACACCAGCTTGACGACCTCGGCGGCGCTGAGGGCCTGGGGGGCGCGGGCATTGCCCGAGAATTCCATCTTGGACCAGTAGGCTTTCATCTGGGCCGGGGCCTTGCCCGTGGCCTTCTGGTAGAACTCCTTGCGGAGGTCAGAACCGTCCGGCTGGTCCAGGGGAATGGCCTGGCCGCCGGTGATGAAGGTCTTGGCCTGCCCCAGGAAGATCTGGGCCACCTGTTCCTTGGAAAGCTTGGACAGGGGATTCTTGGCGGAGATGATGACAACCTGCGCCTGGGCCGGCAGGGCCAAGGCCGCGGAGAAAGCGAGCGAGGCGAGCGTAGCGATGATTTTCATGGCTCCCCCCTAAAACACGAAGTCAAGGCTGACGGTGGAGAGGTTGTAGCTCTCACCGGTCTTGAAGCCAGGTTGGGAATTGGTGAGAGCGCCATAGGAGCCGGTGGCGTTCGTGACGTGGTCGTACTGGAGCTTCAAGGCGAGATTCTTGTAGAAGTCCCAGCGCAGGCCGCCCGAGTAGCTGGTCTGGGCACGATCCAGATTCGCCAGCAGGCCGTTGATGATCGGGTTGGCATTGGTCGTGGGTGAAGTGGTGTGCTTCCATCCGTAGGTGGCGTAGGGCGTCCAGGTTCCCAACCGGACGCCTAGGGTCGCGTAGCCGGAGGTGAAGTGGAGGAACATGTTCTCGTCACCGCTCTTGCGGGTGGCCTCGACCATCAGGAACCAGCTTCCTGGATCGTAGTTGAAGGCCGCGCTCTGGTAGATCAGCTTGTCCTTGCGGATTTGGTATTGATCGGCAAGGGCCGGATTGCCTCCAAATGCCGGGGGAAGCACCCGCAGGGCCGTGAAGGGGCCCATGCCGCCAAAAGGCCCGACCGGCCCATCAAAACCTAGGTCATTGAATGTACCCTTCATCTGGCCATGGAAGACGCGGAAGGTGGTCGACCCATAGTTGATCGCCACGCTCGCCCCCAGGAAATTGTCGCCCTTCCATTCCGAAGCAGGCGTCTCCTGCCCTGCTGGCGTCGCCGCGACCGCAAGGAGGCTGGGCGAAATCTTCGCATTGGAGGTGCCGCCCAGGAACTGCCCGGAGAACGCGACCTCCCCGGCATTGAACTGCCAGGAAATGTCGGCGCCATCAACCGCCGTCAGGGGATTGAACTGGTAGACCTCCACGGGAGGCCGCACCCAGGGCTGGGCATAGCCGACCTTGGCAAAATCCGAAATCAGGTAGGCCGAGTAGGGGATGCGCCCCACGCGGAAGGCAAGGCCCGGCATTGCCTGGAGCTTGAGGCTCGCGATGTTGAGGTAGGGCTTGAACGAATCGTCGTAGCGATGCTCAGAGACAACCTGGACCACCGCTGAGAAATAGTCCCCCATGCGCAGATCCCCCTGGAGGCCCACACGGGAGTCTCCCTTGAGATCCGTGCTGCGGGAATACCCAGGTCCATTGGGCATGGCGAAGTTGCTGTAGAAATCGGCCTTGTCTTCGCTGGATCGGGTGGCCGCCAGGCTGCCGAAACCGCTGAACTTGAAAGCCGAGGCTTCCTGGGCCGCAGCGACCGTGGCCATCAGGCCCAGCGCCGTAAACCCGAGGGCCAAGGATGGTCTGGCCATGCGTCCTCCTTTGAGAAAGGTGTCTCACCTAGGGGAACTCATCGGCTCCAGCGAGTTGGACATTAATTTCGATTTAAAGTTTTTTTCATGTTCTAAGGCTCCCCTGTCCCAAGGCTAAAATGACTCGATCATCCGGAGACCCCATGCAGTTTCGCATCCTGCCCCTCTGTGCCGCCGTGGCCCTGCTTCCCGCACTCGTGCTCGGGGCCAGGACGCCGAAATCCCGCAAACACACCGCTGGCGTCATCCGCACCGCGAAAGAGGCCAAGATGATCGCCGAGCAGGACACGGGCGGCAAGGCCATCAGCGCCCGCCGGATCGCTCTCAATGGAGCCTCCGGCGCCTGGGAAGTTGAGGTGCGCATGCCCCACGAGGACAAGGGTTGGCGCTGCATCATCGACTCGGATACTCGCATGGTGCATACCAAGACGCGCATCGAACAACCTGGTGCCAAGGGGAGCACCCACGGGTCTGTCCAGGTCGTCAAAGGCAGTCAGTAGGCGACTCGCCGACCCCAACCCCGCGTTCACCGATTTTTCCCATGGCGGGTGCTCGCCCGCTTGACAGTCCCGCCTAGAATCGTACGTGCGGCCGTTGCCGCTAGGAGAACAACCCATGGGTCTGATGGACTGGGGCAAAGCCCAATTCCTCGACATCCTCGAATGGCTGGACGATTCCACCGACACGCTGGCCTGGCGTTTCCCCATGCGGGGGCAGGAAATCCAGAACGGCGGCAAGCTCGTGGTCCGGGAAAGCCAGGAGGCCGTCTTCATCAATGAAGGCCAGCTGGCGGATGTGTTCAAGCCCGGCACCCACAACCTGACCACCCAGAACCTCCCCATCCTCGCCACCCTGAAGGGCTGGAAGTACGGCTTCGAGAGCCCCTTCAAGAGCGATGTCTACTTCATCTCCACCAAGCTCTACAACGACCTGAAGTGGGGAACCTCGAACCCCATCATGATGCGCGACGCCGACTTCGGCATGCTGCGCATCCGGGCCTTCGGCATCTACTCCATCAAGGTGGTGGACAGCGGCACCTTCCTCAAGCAGCTGGTGGGCACCAATGGCGTCTACACCCTGGGCGACATCACCGAACAGCTCCGCAAGACCATCATGAGCCGGTTCACGGATGCCCTCGGCGAAGCCAAGATCCCCGCCCTCGATCTCGCCGCGAAATATGACGAGCTCTCCGATCTCGTGAAGCAGAAGCTGCAGGAAGAATTCAAGACCATGGGCCTGGAGCTCTCCAAGTTCTTCGTGGAGAACATCAGCCTGCCCGAGGAAGTGGAAGCCATGATGGACAAGCGCACCGGCGTGGGCATGATGGCCCCCGTCATGGGCGCCTACACCCAGATGCAGGTGGCCGACAGCATCCCCCTGGCCGCCCAGAACCCCGGTGGTGTCGCTGGCATGGGCATGGGCGTGGGCCTTGGCTTCGGCATGGGCAACATGATGGGCCAGCAGATGGCGGGCGCCGCCGGCCAGATGGGCCAGCAGGGCTTCCCCGCGGGCAACGCCCCCGCCGCTCCGGCCGCCCCCGCCAAGTCGCTCAAGGATGAATTGACCGAGCTGAAGGACCTCTTCGACAGCCAGCTCATCAACCAGGGCGAATACGACGCCCAGCGGGCCGCCATCATGAAGAAGCACGGCATGGGAGCCTGAGCCGGATTCATCGACCTGACCTGAAACGACCTAAGACAAAAGGGCCCTCGCGCATGAGCGGGGCCTTTTTTCTTCATGCTCGAAAGGAAGGCGACTTCATCAGGAGCAGGGAGCATCCGGATGACGAATTCAGCGTCATCCCGTTAGAATTCAAGGCGTATTCATTGGGAACCGAAGGGTATTCAATATCCGGAGCGTTCCATGAAGCTCAGCACCAAATTGTCCATCGTCACAGGCCTTCTGTTGGCCCTCACGGTGACGATCACGAGCGGCATCACCCTGTTCAGCATGCACGGCGAGCTTGGCAACCAGGCCGTGCAGATGCAGGAGAGCCGCCTGAAGACCTTCCGGGAGCTTGCGGCTCAAAAAGGCGGCGAATTCAGGCTAGCTGACGACAAGCTGATGATTGGCGACTATCCAGTGAATGGCAATTTCGAGCTGCCCGACAAGCTCAAGGAGATCTGCGGCGGCACGGCGACCCTCTTCATGGGCGACACCCGCATCTCCACCAATGTGATGAAACCCGATGGCAGCCGGGCCATCGGGACCAAGCTCACGGGCGTCGCCTACGAGACTGTCCTCAAGCAGGGCCGAAGCTTCCGTGGAGAGGCGATCATCCTGGGGACGCCCTACTTCACCGCCTATGACCCCATTAAGAATGCAGGGGGCGCGACCATCGGCGTCATGTATGTGGGGGTGAAGAAGAGCGACTATTTCGCAACCTTCACCTGGCTGGTGTGGGTCGTCGTTGGCGCGGGGGCCGTGAGTGTCCTGTTCGCCATCAGCCTCTCCACCGCCCTCGCCCGGTCCCAGTTGCGCGGGCTGACCGAGATCGAGGGTTTGATGGAGGAAGCCGCCGAGGGCAATCTGACCCTGGTGAGTTCCCAGGCCAACAACGAGGAAATCGCCCTGGTCGGCAGATCCTTGAACGGGATGCTCGAGCAGTTCCGCGGCATCGTCCGGGATATTCGCGAAAGCAGCCACCGCGTGGCCAGTTCGGCGGAGCAGCTCACGGCTTCCACGGCCGAAATCGCCCATACCTCGATGGGTGTTTCCCGCAGCTCGGAAGTGCAGCAGACCGCCACGGAGCAGCTGGCGTCGGCCACCACGGAGCTATCCGCCTCCATCGGGGAAGTGGCCCAGCAGGTCCACCAGTGCGAAGCCAAAGCCCAGGACACGGTGACCGCCACCCACTCGGGCGAACAGGCGGGCCTGGCCACCGTGGAGGCCATGACCCAGATTCGAGCCTCCACCACCGCCATGGCCAACGCCGTGCGCGTCATCCAGGAAATTGCCCGTCAGACCAACCTGTTGAGCCTCAATGCGGCCATTGAAGCCGCCAAGGCTGGTGCCATGGGAAAAGGCTTCGCCGTAGTGGCCGAGGAGGTTCGGAAACTCGCGGAGCGATCTGCCGGCGCCGCGAAGGAAATCGGGATGCTCATCGAAACGAGCCAGACCTCGGTGGATCTGGGCGCCTCCAAGGTGGAAGCCACCTCGCAAGCGCTCGCCACCATTCGGGTGCAGACCCTCGCCTTGCGGGAAATGCTCGCCACCATCAACCACGCCACTCAGGAACAGGCCCGCACCGGCAATGAAGCCGCAGAGAAGGTTGAGCAGAGCGCCGCAGAGGCCACCCGCAATGCCAGCGCCAGCACAAGGCTGTCAGCCACGGCTGCGGAGATCCAGCAAGCCGTCAAACACCTGGAAGGCATCGCGGCCACGCTGGTACATGCGGTGGATCGGTTCAAGATTTGAGTCCGGCATTCCAGGGGATCAAGAATGACGGGCCCGCCTTCAATCGTGGTGGTGATGGTGGTCCTCGCCATGGACCTCATGTTCATGAATGAAGCGATGTTGATGCCTCTCCGCCATGGCGGGGGTCTCGAAGTGCAAGGTCAGGTGGCGGACGTCAAACCGCTCGCTGAGCAGCTCCTCAATGCGGTGCTGGTGGGCTTCGGTATCCACCAGCCGTTCCGCTTCCACGATGATGTGGGCGGTGCAGATGGTCAGATGGCTGCAGGCCCGCCAGGAGCGCAGGTCTTCGACCCCCAGGATGCCGGGCAGCTTGAGCAGTTCCGTCTTGGCTTCCTCCTGGTCGAAGGCCGCGCGATGCATGAGGATGTCCACCGCGTCCTTCAGCAGCAGGAACGCACCCCGGAGAATGACGACCGAGATCCCCACGGCCAGCAGGGGATCCACCCAGGCCCAACCCGTGAGATGAATGACTACCATGCCGACCATGACGGCCACATTGGCCAGGCTGTCGCCCAGGGCATGCAGATAAGCGCTGCGCAGATTGAGGTCCCGCTCCTGGGCCGTGCCTTTCGCGGGCACGAGCACGTAGGCCGCGGCAAGGTTCAACACGAGGCCCAGCCCGGAAAACCCGATGGCCCAGCCCAGCCGGATGGGATGAGGATGGTGGAATCGGCTCCAGGCTTCGAACAACACGGCTCCGGCAAGCACTCCCAGGAGGAGGACGCCGAGCAGCGTATTGAAGATCTCGATGCGGTGCCAACCATAGGTCCAGCGGTCGCAGGGCTCCCGGCGGTTGGCCAGCCGGATGCTGCCCAGCGCCAGGAGGTTCGCCCCGGCGTCATTCAGATTTTCGAGGCTGTCGGAGACGAGCCCCAGGGAACCCGTCCAGAGCCCGCCGAGGCCCTGGACCAGGAAGTTCAGGCCGAAGATCCCGGCGCTCAGCGCCAGGCGGCCGGTCGTACTGGGCCCATGGGCATGCGCCATCACTCGCCCCGGTACTGGGGCTTCCGCTTCTCCCGGAAGGCGGCGAGCCCTTCGAGGCGGTCCTGGGTGGGAATGATCTGGGCATAGCAGGCCTGCTCGAAAGCCAGGCCCGAATCCCGGTCCAGCTCCAGGCCGCGGTTCACCGCCTGCTTGGCCATCCGGAGGGCCACAGGGCCATTGGGCAGGATTTCCCGGGCCAGGGCCAGGGCCGCTTCCAGGGCCTGCCCCGCAGGGGCCACCCGATTCACCAAGCCGACCTGGGCGGCGTCCTCGGCGCCAATGCGTCGGGAGGAGAAGATCAGTTCCTTGGCCCGGGCGGCGCCAATGAGCCGGGGCAGGCGTTGGGTGCCGCCGGCGCCGGGAATGATCGCCAGGGAGGTCTCCACCAGCCCCATTCTGGCCTCGGCTCCCGCCACCCGCAGGTCCGCCGCCAGCGCCAACTCCAGCCCACCGCCAAAGGCCGCCCCTTCCAGGACGGCGATGACGGGCATGGGAAGGTCCTCCAACTCGGTAAAGCCGCTCCTCAAGCCATGCACGAAGGCGGCCGTCTCCGCGGGGGACATCCCTGCCCGTTCCTTGAGGTCCGCCCCGGCGCAGAACACGCCGGGCACGAGGCTGTGGACCACCAGCACCCGCACCGAGGCGTCAAAGCGAAGCTCGGCCAGGGCCTGGCGGAACTCCGTCATGAGCTGGCGCCCCAGGGCATTCTTGGCGGCGGGACGGTCCAGTCCCAGCAGCACGATGCCCGCATCTTCCCCTGCGAGGCGCTCGACCCGGATTTCCATTAGGCCAACTCGAGGATAGGATCCCCTTCATTGAGGAATTGGTCAGCCGTCACGAAGATCTTCTTGACCGTTCCATCCTCGGGGCTGCCCACAGGAATCTGCATTTTCATGGATTCGATGATGACCAGATCCTGGTCCTCGCTGACCGTATCGCCTTCTGACACGCAAACTTCCAGGACTTTCCCCGCCATTTCAGCCTTCAACACTGCCATCAGCTTCTCCTCAAGTCAGTTGATGGCTCCAGTGTAGGCGAGTGCGGGTTCCCCACGCGAGCCCGGAGAGCCCCAAGGCCAGCCGCCCAAGCCGGGGAGAACGGCCTCGCGCCGATGGGAAGCCCCCGGAGGGCTACTCGTCCTTGTCGGAATCCCCGATCACCACCAGGTCATCGTCCTCGTAGGCGAAGTCGCCTTCCTCGATGAGGATCTCGCGCACTTTTCCGCCCTCGGGGGCGTTGATGTAGAAGGAGCTGTGACCGGAATCGGTGGCTTCGAGGATCATCAACGGCTCATCCTCTTCCACTTCCTGACCCGGGCGGACCAGAACATCCACCACATACCCTGGCGTCTCCGCCCGCACGATCATGCTGCCTCCCCTTGAGTCATTGCGACCTTGGCGGGGAGAGTATGCCCCGAAGGGGGATGGCGCAAGGGCCGGAATCGTTTCTTTTCGTCACATGTCCGCTCTGGGATACTGGAAGGCTTGGAGGATTGCATGGCCGTCGCTTGTGGCATCGTGGGTTTGCCCAATGTAGGAAAGTCCACCCTTTTCAACGCTCTCACCCGGGCGGGCGCGGCTTCGGCCAACTACCCCTTCTGCACCATCGAGCCCAACACCGGGGTGGTGGATGTGCCGGATCCCCGCCTGAACGCCCTGGCCGAAATCGTGAAGCCCCACCGCATCCTCCCCGCCGCCCAGGAATTCGTGGACATCGCGGGGCTGGTGCGTGGTGCCAGCAAGGGCGAGGGTCTCGGCAACGCCTTCCTGGGGCATATCCGGGAGACGGATGCCATCGTCCAGGTGGTGCGCTGCTTCGAGGATGCCAATGTCACCCATGTGGAAGGCGGCGTCTCGCCGGAGCGGGATCTGAGCATCATCGAGACCGAGCTGGTCATCAAGGATCTGGATTCCGTGGAGAAGGGCCTGGAGCGCCACCGCAAGGTGGCCAAAACCGGCAACAAGGAGTCCATCGTTCTCGTCGGCATCCTCGAGAAGGCCTTCGGGGCCCTGAACGAAGGCCAATGGGCCCGGACCGCCGGCATCACCCTGGAGGAACAGGCGCTCATCAAATCCTACGGCCTGCTCACCCTGAAGCCGACGCTCTTCGTGGGCAACATCGGTGAGGAGGACATCCGCAACCCCAAGGGCAATCCCCACTACCGGAAGCTCCAGGACCTGGCCGCCCAGCGAATGGCCCCCTGCATCCCCATCTGCTCCAAGCTCGAAGCCGAAATCCAGGATCTCCCGGAGGAAGATCGCCCGTTGTTTCTGGAAGAAGCAGGCCTGGCCGAACCTGGCCTCAATGTGCTGATCCATGCCAGCTACGCCCTGCTGGGCCTCCAGACCTATTTCACCGCCGGCGTGAAGGAAGTCCGGGCCTGGACCATCCACAAGGGCGACACGGCTCCCCAGGCCGCGGGCGTCATCCACACCGACTTCGAAAAGGGCTTCATCCGCGCCCAGGTCATCGCCTACGAGGATTTCATCCATTTCAAGGGCGAGCAGGGTGCCAAGGACGCCGGGAAGATGCGGACCGAGGGCAAGGACTACATCGTGAAAGACGGCGATCTGATGAATTTCCTCTTCAATGTCTGAATTCATCCCCAGCCCCTCCCGGCCCGATGCCAAGAGGAGCAGGCGGACTGATGGAACAGGGGAAACCGACTAATGGGACCGGGCGCGATGCGCCCGTGGTTGACCCTGTGCTCATCCGGGAGACCCTCGCGGAACTCCAGAAGACCGGCGCGGAATTCCCCATCCGGGTGGAGGGCACCCATACCCTGCCCTACACAGCCCACCTCCACCGGCTGGACTTGCAGGCCTCCCAGATCTTCCTGAAGCTGATCCGGCCCCTGCCCCACGAGATGCTCCCCGGGGCTCCCTTCGAGATGTCCTTCGCGGCCGGGGAGCAGCGTTTCACCGCCCCCATGACCTTCCAGGGCCGGGAAGCCTACCTGCTCTACCGTTTCACCATCCCCCAGCGGATGCTGCAGAATGACCGCCGCCGACACAAGCGCTACCCGTTCCGCCCCCGGGAAAAAGCCTATGTGCTGGCCCAGGATGCACGCTTGCCAGGCCACGGCCTTTCCGGCCCCCTGGTGAACCTGTCCCTCGGCGGGCTTTCCTTCCGCGTCGACCGGATCCTCCGCCTGGATGACCACCTATGCATTCCTGCTTCCGTGGGTTTTTTCGAGCGGGGCCGGGAACTCCCCGTAGTGAAGGTCCGTGACCTTCCGCGGCTGCCCCTGTTCGACACCCGGGGCATCATCACCTACGCCTGGGAGCGGGGCAACGAAGTGATCCTCGGCATCAAGTTCGCGGAACTATCCGAAGCTGAAACCACCCAGCTCCAGACCGTCATCGACTTCCGGGAGCTGGTCCAGAGGAATCCGAACCAGGCCCCCACCCGCCCCGAGACGGCGCAGGAGACCCTGGTCGAAGGGCCTCCCCAGGGCAAATCGACACCGGCCAGGCGCGTGAATCCAGCGGGAACCCGGACACCCGACGCCCTGGTTCGACTGGGGCGCCGATGCACCACCATCCTTCTCGCCCTGCCTCCGGGATCAGCCCGGGACGAGGTCCAGGATCGCCTGAGGACCCTGGGCTATCAGCGCATCGAGGTCGAGGATTCCCTGGCCCAGGCCCAGGCAGGCCTGGAGCGGTTCCAGGATGCCTCCAGCCCGATCCTCATCTGCGAATACCCTCTCGATGCGGAAGACGCCAGGAGCTTCATCAGTGCCTACCAGCTCCAACTCGGCGAGGGCCGGGATCTTCCCGTGGCCATCTTGCAGCCCCAGGAGACCCTCCTGACGGGCGAGGATCCGCTCATCCGCTCGCTGCCCTGGCCCCAGCCCGACCCAGCCAAATGGCTGCCCATCCTGGACGATCTGGCCGGGCTGTGAGCAGGGCAATCCCAGAGATGGTGGGCTAGTTCCGCTGAATCGGCGCCACTTTGATCAGATTGCCCCCACGATCCACCCGGTGGAAATCATCCTCGATGCGATTGGTTCCGCGCATGACCGGATCAGCCGCATCCTTGGCCAGCAGCACCCCGCCCCGGGCATTGCGATGGACCACGCACTCCTCCAGGGTGGCCTGGGAATCCTCCAGCAGCAGCAGGCCCGTGTCCCTGCCGTCCTCGATGGTGCAGCGAACGAGCAGCAGACTTCCCCCGGGTTCCACCTGGACACCGGCGCCGGCGTTCCCGGTGATGGAACAGCCGTCCAGCACGCCCTGCCCGCCATCGGAACAATCCACCCCCAGGGATTTGCCTTCCGCGAAAGAGCAGGCACGCGCCTGGACGGTGGCCCCGCGATGGATGAGCAGGCCCGCGCCGCCATTGGCCTTGAACACGCAATTTTCCAGGGTGGTCATCCCCCGGTCCATGACCGAAGCCCCGAAGCCGGCATTGCCTTCCACGCGAGAGTTCCGGAGCATCACATGGGCCCCGGCCAGCACATGGACCCCCGAGCAGGCATTCAGGCTGATTTCGCAGGCCTCGAGGACGGCATGGCTCCGCTCCAGGGCCAGCAGCCCGGCGAAGGCGCTCTCCACGAGCCGGCAACCCTGGAGCTGGACGTGGCCATCCCCGCCGACTTCCACGGAGGCGGAGGCGCCTGACAGCACCGCATTCTCCGCCTGGGCCTGGGCCTTGGGATGGACCAGCAGACCCACGCCTTGGCCGGGACCGATCCGCCCGCCCCGGAACACCGCCTGGGCACCCGCGAGCAGGGACAAGCCCGCCTCCTGAAACCCTTCGATCGTGCAGGCCTGGAAGCGGGGCGCGGCACCGGAAACCACGGTGACGCCCGTCGTGCCGCCTTTCAACTGGCAGCCTTCCAGCTGGGAGCCCCCCCCCTCGACCCGCAGCGCTTCATGGCCTTCCGGGGCCACCAGCGTCAGGTTCTGGAGGGTGGCATTCAAGGCCGAGAGCACCACAGGAGGCGCGGCAACTCCTTCAATGACCACTTCGCCAGGTTCGCCAAGGGCAACGATCCTCACGTCATGATCCACCACCACGGATTCCCGGTAGGTCCCCGGCAGCAGGGCGATTTCCATGCCCGGCTTCGCCTGGCGGAGGGCCACCCGAAGGCTGAGGCACTGCCCCCCCTTGCCCACGCGGATCTGGGGATGGATGGGGATGGGCAGCTTCTGGATGACGACCGTATCCGCCATGGATGCGGCGGGTCCCTCGAGCGCTTCCCGAATCGCCGCAGCCAGGGCGTCCGCATCGGGGTACCGGTTCTCGGGCCGCTTGGCCAGGGCGCGCTCCACCACGGTCTTGAGCGCCACGGGGATTCCCGCCAGGTCTTCAGGACCCAGGGGATCCGGCGCCTGGCGCAGAATGCGGTTGAGCACCGTCGTGGCGGTGTCGCCGTTGAAGGGTTTCCTGCCGCCGGAAAGGATCTCGTAGAGGATCACCCCCAGGGCGAACAGATCGGACCCGATTGTGGCCTTCCCCGAATCCAGGTATTCCGGGGCCATGTAGCTAACGGTCCCCATCCAGGTTCCGTCCTGGGTGAGACCGGAAACCCCCATGTGGGCCACGCCGAAATCCATGAGCTTGGCGTGGAGCCGTTTGCGGCGGCGCATGACCAGCACGTTCGCCGGCTTGATGTCCCGGTGGATCACGCCCTGCTCGTGGGCATAGGCGAGCCCCTCGCAGACCTGGGCCAGGACCTCGAGCAGGTCGGCCTTGGGCGTTTTCCCCTCCTGGATGAGGGATTCCAGATCCTGCCCTTGCACGTACTCCATGGCCAGGTAGTGCAGGCCCTCGTCCTCCCCGAATTCGAACACCGTCACCACATGCGGGTGGTTCAGCAGGGCCGCCGCCCGGGCTTCCCGCTCGAAGCGGGCCTGTGCCTCCTCGCCGAAGGCCGAACCGGACAGGATCACCTTCAGGGCCACTTCCCGGCCCAGGCTGGGATCCCGCCCCAGATACACCTCGCCCATGGCCCCCTTGCCGAGCAGCCGCACCACCTCGAATTTCCCGAGCCGTTCCCGCATGGGAGGCCTATCGGCAGCCCCGGGTTTTCCGTTCAATTTCGATCTACCGGGCCTCGATGGGCATGCGGCGCAGCCGTTCCACCCGGGCCGCCATGGGCGGGTGCGTGGAGAAGAGACCCATGAGACCGCCACCTCGCAGGGGATTCACGATCATCATGTGGGCCGTGGCGGGTTCGGCGCTCTGCATGGGCGCCAGCTGGTTGGAATTGTGCAGGCGCTCCAGGGCCGAGGCCAGCATGTCCGGCCGCCCGGTCAGGTGGGCGCTGTAGTCATCGGCCAGGTATTCCCGGGACCGGCTCACGGCCATCTGGAGCAGGATGGCGGCCAGGGGCCCGAGGATCATGATGGCGATGCCGGCCAGCGGATTGGAGCGCCCCTCCTCGTCCCGGGGGCTGATCCAGAAGGCCATTCGGGACAGGAACATGATGGCCTGGGCCAGCACGGCAGCCAGGCTGCCGATGAGGATGTCCCGGTGTTTCACGTGGCCCAGCTCATGGCCGATGACGGACTCCAGCTCAGGCCTGCTGAGGATCCGCATGATGCCTTCGGTGACGGCCACCACGGCATGCTCGGGATTCCTGCCCGTGGCGAAGGCGTTGGGCGCGTCCTCCGGGATGATGGCGACGCGCGGCATGGGCAGGCCCGCCCGCTGGGCTAGGTTCGCCACGATGGCGTGCAGTTCGGGCGCATCCGCCTGGGTCACCACCCGGGCGCCGTAGCTGGCCAGCACGATCTTGTCCGAGAAGAAGTAGCTCACGCCGTTCAGGACGAGGCCGATGGCCAAGGCCAGGACCATGCCGGACTGGCCGCCGATCATGTCCCCGATCCACACCAGGACGGCGGTCATGGCCACGATGAGAAACAGGGTCTTGGTCTGGTTCATGAGATGACCTCCGGATACCAGGATACGAAGCGGTTCAAGCACCCATGCGTTTGATGACCACCAGCGTCACGTCGTCCCGGAATCGGCCTTCGCCCAGATGCTGGAAGGCTTCGACCAGCAGGGCCTCGAACAGGCGATCCGCATCCGCTTCGGGATTCCGCCGCACCACTTCCACGAGCGCCCGGTCGCCAAGTTCTTCCCCGGCCTCGTTCTCGGCCTCCACCAGACCGTCGGTGAAGATCACCAGCACATCGCCGGGATCGAGGTGGGCACGGCCTTCCTTGAACGCCGCGCCAGGAAAGAGCCCCACCATGGGGCCCGTGGGATCCAGCCGTTCGAACTCGCCGCTGGCCCGGATGAGGAGCGGCGGATTGTGACCCCCGTTCACGTAGCGCAGGTCGCCGTTCTGGGGATTCAGGCTGCCCGCCACCAGCGTGGTGTAGCGATTCCCGTCCCGCACTTCGTTCATGCGCCAGTTCACGCGGCCCGCCAACCTGCCCCAGTCATCCACCCGGCGGTCGGCCATGGCGCGGAGGAAGGCCGAGAGCTGGGTCATCATCAGGGAGGCGGGAAGGCCCTTCCCCGAGATGTCGCCCAGAGCGAGATGCAGCCGGTCCCCGGACGCCTCTTCCCGGGCCATCCAGAGGTCGTAGAGATCGCCGCCCACGGCCTGGTAAGGCAGATTGGCCGCGGCGCAGGTCCAGCCGGCGGGCTCGGGAAGGGCCTTGGGCAGCATGCTGCGCTGGATGTTGCGGGCGAGATCCAGGTCCTTCTCCATCCGCTCCGCCTGGATGCGGGCTTCCCGGAATTCGAGGCTGGAGAGCTGGCTGGACGTGAGATTCAGCAGGGTGCGCAGGAAAACGAGGTCGTCCTCGGAGAGTTTCCCCACCACCGGCTCGGCGGCATAGGCGAAACCGTGGCTGTGGTTCAGGTCGCCCAGCTCGATGGCGTGGGGGAGCCCCTTGGACTGGACGAGCTCGCGGAGTTCATCCCCATCCAGGGTGGGGGGCAGGGTGCCGAGCCCCTTGGCGTGCAGCACCTGCCCCTGGGCGTCCACCACCAGGAGGCGCATGATGCGGAACTCGCCCATGAGCGTGTTGGCCATGAGCCGCACCAGGTCCTGGCGTGTTTCCACCTCGCCCAGGTTGCGGGTGAGATCGAAGACCGTGTTCAAGCGGGAGAGCTGAAGGGCGAGGGCTTGGTTCTGGGTGCTGCGCACCGCTTCGGCCCGGCGCCAGGCCAGCAGGGGTGCGCTGATGGAGAGCAGCAGCGACAGGGCGTCCGGCACATCGACGGCCCGCAACACGAGATGGCCGTAGGATTCGTCCCCGTACTGCCAGGGCCGCACCTGCCAGCCTTCGCCGGGATGGGTGGGAAAGGCCGGTGCCGCGCCGCGGAGGAACAGCCACTTGCTGCCATCCCAGATGCCCCCTTGGCGGGCTTTCGCGATGCCCATGGCCGTGATGCCCACGAGGTGGACCAGGTCCTCCTCGCTCCCCTGCTCCGGAAAGGTCTCGAGGAAGTCGATGAGGGGGAGCAGCTCCTGGGCGCCCTCGGGGATGCGCAGCGCCAGCTGGCGTAGGCGATCAAAAGGATGAGTGGGCATGGCGGTGGGAGACTTCAGCTGATCTTCTTGATCAGGCAGCATTCGTTGCGGCCCGAGGCTTCATCCGCCTTGAACCGGACTTCGTCCATGAACCGGCTCATGAGCAGGAGGCCCAGGCCGCCCTTGCGCGGGTGTTTGATGTATTCCGTGGGATCCGGCAGCACCAGCTGATCCTCGCGGATGCCCTGGCCCGAGTGCAGGATGTGAATCTCCAGGGCTTCGGCCGTGAACCGGAGTTCCAGTTCCACACTGTGTTCGCCTTCACCGTGGTAGGCGTGGAGGATGACGTTGGTGACCGCCTCATCGACGGCGATGCTCACCTTGGCCGCGACCGAGTCGTCGAAACCCGCGGCCAGGGACGCCCGCTTGGCCAGGCCCGTCACCAGATTCAGATACCGGGTCTGGCTCGGGATGATGAGCCGGAAATAGGCGTGGTTCCCGATCGCCGCCACGCTTAGGCCTTCCGCTCCGGCGCCGCCGCCAAAGCCTGATCCTCGTCGCTGAAGACGCGATAGAGCTGGGTGAAGCCCAGCGTGTCGAAAATGGCGAAGACATTTTCCTGGAGATTCGAGAGCAGGATGTCGCCGCCGTTCTCCCGGACCGTCTCGATGAGGCCCATGATGGCACCGAGACCAGCGGAGCTGATGTAGTTGAGCTCCCTGCAGTTGAGCAGGATGGTGTAGCGGCCGCCCTGGACGATTTCCTCAAGCAGGCGCTCGAAGTCCCTTACGGTGTGCGCATTGATGAATCCCGCTGGTTCCACCACCGCCACTTCGCCAACCTGTCTGACCGTGAGCGAAAGATCCGCCATGCGAGGACTCCAAGGAACCAGGGGCCATGCTATCGGTTTCAAGGAGCATTTGCCAGCTTGCAGGAATATCAAGACCCGGAATGGGATACCCTTGTGTTCCACCTTCCCCGAGCGGCCGATGCGCGATTCAAATCCCACGGGCCCATCCCAGCCAGACCCCCTCCGTACCCGACTGGAGGTCTGGCTCAATCAGCAGAACCAGACGCTGCTGGAAGAGGTCATGTCCACCTGGCAGAAGGCCCTGCATGGCTTCCAGCCCGACGAGCCCCTGCTGGAATCCCTGAGGGAGACCCTGTCCGCCTCCGAGCTCGGACCCTCGGCCCAGGAATCGGATGCCCCGCTGGCCACCGCGCTCGACCTCATCGAAGGCGCCACGAGCCAGAGCGACCTTCTGAAGCGGCTGCTGGAAGCCCTGGCCCCGCTCGTCGAGCGGAGCGCCCTGTTCATCCTCAAGCAGGGCCTAGCTTCGCTCTATGCCCAGCGTGGCTTTGAGCCGGATGCCTCCCTCCGCGCCGAGGCGGTGGTTCCCCCCGAAGAGCTTGAAGCCCTCATCCAGGGCAGGGTCTGGAGCCTCCGGCAGAAGGGTCCGGGCTACACCGCCCTGCTCAAGCACCTGAGCACCTTCGAAGCCGCCGAGTCTGTCATCTTCCCCATCCACCACCGCAAGAAGACCGTCGCCCTGCTCCTCGCGGACAGCGGCCTCCGCAACCACATGGACCACCAGGAGTATGTGCGGGCCCTCGTCCATGCGGCCTCGGCCATGCTCGCCTCCCTCGCCGCCGCGAAGGAAGAGGAAGGCCGCCCCCAGGTTGCAGTCCCCATGGCCCCTCAGGCTTCTTCAGCGGTTCCAGAAGCCACTCCGCACCCCAGCGCGCCCACCCAACGGATTCCGGATGCCATCGAGTCGACCCCCCCGCAGGGCCTTGACCCCCGCACCCGGGCCGGGGCGGAACGCCTGGCGCGCGTCCTGGTGGGCGATGTGGAACTCTACTTCCCGGCCAAGGTGGCCCAGGCCCGCAGCACCGGCAACCTCTACGGCCTCCTCAGGGACGAGCTGGATCGCAGCCGCGCCACTTTCGTGGAGCGATTCGGCGAGGACCTGGAGCAGCAGTCCCACATCTTCTCCAGCACCCTGATCCAGCAACTTTGCGATGGCGACCCCGGAAAGCTGGGAACACCGCCCTGGAGCTAGATAATTCCGGCACTGCGTGACAACCCGTTCAAATTCTGTTAAAAACCTTGTTCCTTTGGGCATGTATTAGGGGACGAGGCACATGGCGAATCTTGGCAAGAAATTTACATGCTTCCAGTGTGCGGCGAAATTCTACGATTTCGGGAAGCCCGAGGCGATCTGCCCGAAGTGCGGCGCGAATCAAAAAGCTGCGCCAGCCAAGGCCCGCACGGTCAAGAAGGAAAAGAGCGTGCACGTCATCGAGGATGACTTCGCCGCTGAGCCCGAAGCCGAAGTCATTGAAGAGGGCTTCACCGAAGCCGCCGTGCCCATCGAGCATGCCCGCGGCGAGGGCCATGATCCCGGCGACCTCCGCATGGACGACTACGACGAGTAGCGAACCCCGCTGGATCGCGGAGTAGCGTGCTGAATGCACGCTACGGAGCGAGGATCCAGCGCGGGTGAGCATAATCTCCCCCTCATCCAATCCCTCCTGTCGTGTCCAAGGTGCTGAATGCACGCTACGGAGCGAGGACCCAGCGAGGGTGAGCATAATGTCACGGTGAATCCTCCGGCCCCATGCCCCCTCATCGACCGCCACACGCACCTTGAGGGTGCCCTGGATCCGTCCTGGGTCAGAAGCGAAGCCGACCACCGGAACCGGCAACTGCCTCCAAGCCTTGAGGCCCTCTGGCAGGGCGCTGCCGTGCCCTTCAGGGACTTCATCGAGGCCTTCCTGTTCGGGGCGTCCCTGCTGGACAGCCGCGCAGCGATTCGGGCCGCCGTGGGGGCGGTGACCGACAGGACCTTGAAAGCTGGAGGCTCAGGGTTCGATCTTTGGGTATCCCCCCATTTCCTGGTGGTGCACCAGGCCCAGATCAGCTTGGAGGACCTGTGGCGAGGCCTCGATGAAGGCCTGGACGCGGCGCGGTCGGCAGGCCTTCAGGCCTGCGTGATCGTCGAGGCTGTGAATCATTTCGGCCCCAGGCATGGGGAGGCGACCCTCGATCTGGTGCTGCCGGCCTTGCCTCCCTTCGTGAAGGGGTTCTCCACGGGAGGACTGGAAGGCTGCCCCTTCCGGGACTGGGCCCCCGTCTTCGACCGGGCCCGGACCGCGGGCCTCCGGATTGCCGCCCATGCCGGGGAGAACGGCCCCGGGACGAATGTCCGCGAGGCCATTCTGGAGGGCGGCATCTCCCGCATCGTCCACGGCATCCGCTCCGATGATGCCACCCTGGCCCTCCTGGCCGAGCGGAGGATCCCCGTGGATGTCTGCCCCACCTCCAACCGGGCCCTGGCAGCGGACATGATTCCCCATCCCCTCCCCCGGATGATGAGAGCGGGTGTGCGCTGCGCCCTGGGCACCGATGATCCCGGGGTGATTCCCTGCGATCTGGATATGGAGGCTCGGGCAGCCCGGCACCTGGGCTTGACCGAAGCCGAATTGCGATCCCTCCGCCTGCACGGCGCAGAAGATGCCTGGTGCCTCGCGACTTGAAACAATCTCGGGTCATCGCAATGACACCCGCTCCAGCTTCGACCTCCGGGAACCTGCGGCGCGTCCGATAGGCCATGGGCGAAGCTGGGTGGAGCCTTTGGAAGCCGGCGCTCTATCCAGCCAACACAGGGGTCGAAGCGAGGGGCGCTTCCAGGTAGACTAGGAGGTTCCGGTGCGCGCCCATAGCTCAGCTGGATAGAGCATCAGGCTTCGAACCTGAGGGTCGGGCGTTCGAGTCGCTCTGGGCGCACCATCGGGACTGACAATTTGGCATCTTTGCGAGCGTGGCGGAATTGGTAGACGCACTGGATTTAGGTTCCAGCGGTTCACACCGTGTCGGTTCGAGTCCGACCGTTCGCACCATCCGCCAGCCCTGGCGAATGGGCAGTAATCGCCCCCAATCGATGACCGCCAGGTAAACGATAAAAACTGCACTTGAACATCTTATCCACTGTCTCATCCCACGCACCTTGGAGTCTTCATGTCCACCACCCTCCATCACCAGTCCCCCACCCGGAAGGCCGTCGAAGTGACGATCCCTGCGGCCGAGGTCAGCGCCGTTTTCAATGATGTGGTGGCGAAGATCGCGCCCAAGGTGCGCATTCCTGGTTTCCGGCCCGGCAAGGCGCCCCGCCCCGTGCTCATGCAGAAATACGCCCGCGAAATCCACGGGGATGTGGCCCAGAAACTGATCGAAACCCACTTCTGGAAGGCCGCCGAAGAAGCCGGCGCCATGCCCATCTCCCACCCTGCCGTGGAAAAGTTCGACTTGAACGAAGGCCATGACGCCATGTTCCGTGCGGGGTTCGACGTAGCCCCCCAGGTCGCCCTGCCGGACTACAAGGCCCTGGTGGTCACCAAGAAGATGCGTCTCATCGACGAGACCACCCTGGACGAGCACCTGGAAGGCCTGCGCCAGCGGGCCACCAAGCTGCTGCCCGTGGAAGACGGCGGCGTGGCGCAGGGGCTCGTGGTCACCTGCGACATCCGCGTGAAGCCCCAGGGCCTCAAGGCCAAGACCTACGCCGACCAGGTCATGGAGATCGATGCCAGCCGTCCCTTCGACAGCCAGATCCTGGGCATGAAGGTGGACGAGAAGAAATCCTTCTCCATCACCCATCCCAGCGACGACACCAACACCGTGCTGGCCGGGAAGACCCTTGCCTACGAAGTGCATCTCAAGGACCTCCGCCACAAGGAAGTCCCCGAGCTCAATGACGAGTTCGCCAAGGACATGGGTGCCTACGAGAACCTCCAGGCCCTCCGCGCCGCAGTCAAGAAGGAGCTGGAGGAAGCCGCCGACCGGGACGCCATGGCCCGCCTGCACGCCACCATGCTGGACACCCTCCTGGAGGCAGCCCCCTTCGAGGTGCCCCGCTCCATGGTCGGGTTGCAGCTGGACGACTACTGCCAGGAATTCGCCCAGGAAGTGGCCCGCCAGGGCATGGACCCCAAGAAGGTGAACTGGGAAGGCTACCGCCAGTACCGCCTGAACGAGGCGGAGCGGGCTGTCCGCAGCGGCTACCTGCTGCAGGCCATCGGCAACGCCGAAGCCATCGAAGTGGCCGAGGCCGACATTGACGCCGAGATCCGCCAGTTCATGGCCGAACGCCAGATCCAGCAGCCCTTCGAGGCCTTCAAGGCCGAGCTGGAGCGCCGCGGCAACACCACGGAGATCAAGGGCCGTCTCCGCACGGACCGCATCTTCGACCGCCTGCTCGAGACCGCCACGATCACCGAGGAACGCCTCGACAAGGTCGCCTTCGAGGCCCTGCTCGAACTGGAGCGCAAGCGCGAAGCCGGAATCCCCGTGAACCGCTTCGACGCGGGCGGCCTGGAAGGCGGCGATCTGGAAGGCCAGGAAGGTGGCGAGCCCGCCGTCGTGGCCCCGGCCGGCCACGTGCACGGTCCCGACTGTGACCACGATCACGACGGCGAAGAAGCCAAGCCCAAGAAGAAAGCCGCGGCCAAGAAGGTCGAAGAGGCTGTCGAAGAGAAGCCCAAGCCGAAGCAGGGTGCGGAGGCTCACCGCCCGGAGGGCGGCACCGAAGGGGCGGAGCCCACGAAGGGCTCCGTGAAGAAGGCCGCCAAGAAGGACGAGCCCGCGGAAGAAGCGCCGAAGGTCAAGAAGGCTGCCACCAAGAAATAGCCAGTCATCTTTTCCCGCAAGAAGGCGCCGGAAGGCGCCTTCTTGTTATCCTGATCCGTCCCGGAGCACCCCATGCCCAGCAATTACTATCCCCCCATCGTCATCGAGCAGACTCCACGCGGCGAGCGCAGCTACGACATCTACTCCCGCCTGCTCAAGGACAACATCATCTTCCTGGGCACCGCCATCGACGACAACGTGGCCAACGCCATCGTGGCGCAGATGCTCTTCCTTGAGAGCGAAGACCCGGACAAGGACATCCAGATCTACATCAACAGCCCCGGCGGCAGTGTCACCGCGGGCCTGGCCATCTACGACACCATGCAGTTCGTGAAGAACGACATCGTCACCTACTGCATCGGCCAGTGCGCCTCCATGGGCGCCCACCTCCTGGCCGCGGGCACCAAAGGCAAGCGCTTCGCCCTGCCCAACGCGCGCATCATGATCCACCAGCCCAGCGGCGGCGCCCAGGGCCAGGCAACCGAGATCGAGATCACCTTCAAGGAAATCCAGCGCCTGAAGGAGAACCTCGCCGCCACCTTCGCCAAGCACACCGGCCAGACGCTGAAGAAGGTCATGAAGGACATGGACCGCGACTACTTCATGGGCGCCGACGAAGCCCTGGAGTACGGCATCATCGACAAGGTGCTCTCGGAGCGGCCCGCCTGATGACTGCTTCACTCACCACCCTTTCCACCCTTCCGGCCTTCGACCATCTGGCCCAGGTCCCGCTCTATGTCCCCGGGAAACCCATCCAGGAAGTGCAACGGGAACTGGGGCTGGCCAAGATCGTGAAGCTGGCCTCCAACGAGAATCCCTGGGGCCCCACCCCCGCGGTGAAGGCCCGGGTCCAGGAAGCGCTGAATGGTTCGGACTTCGAAGGTCTGGGCCTCTACCCCGTCAGCGATGGCTACTACCTGCGCAAGCGCATCTCCGAACGCAAGGGCCTGGCCCTCGAGCGCGTGGTGCTGGGCAATGGCAGCAGCGAGATCCTGGAGATGGTGGCCAAGGCCGCCTTCCTTGAAGGCGGCAGTTCCGTCGTTCCCAAACACAGCTTCGCCATCTACGGCATCGCCACCCAGACCGCCGGCGGCCGCGTCATCGAATCGAAGGCCACCGCCACCGAGCTGGATGTGGATGACATCCTGCGCTCCGTTGCCGACGACACGCGCCTGGTGTATCTGGGTCATCCCAACAATCCCACGGGCATCCGGCTCCAGAAGGCCGAGCTCGAGCGTCTCGTCCGCAACTTGCGCGAGGACATCATCCTGGTGGTGGATCAGGCCTATGCCGAATATGAAGATCCCGCCGAGTATCCCGACGCGGCCGCCTACCTGGGCGAACGACCCAACCTGCTGGTCCTCCACACCTTCTCCAAGATCCACGCCCTGGCGGCCATGCGCATCGGCTACGGGCTCGGCTCCGCGGAACTGATGCGGTACCTCGAGCGGGTCCGCAGCCCCTTCAACACCAACCACCTGGCCCAGGTGGCCGCGGAAGTGTCCGTGCAGGATCTGGCCTTCGAGGCCTTCTCCCGGCAGAAGAACGCCGAAGCCCGCGCCGCCTTCGTGAAGGAGGCAGCCAACCACCGCTGCCAGCTCTCGGGTACTAGCGGCAACTTCATCCTGCTGGAAAGCGCCTTCCCGGCGCCGGAGCTCTTCAAGGAGCTGCTGCAGCGCGGCGTCATCGTGCGCCCCATGCAAGGTTACGGGCTGCCGAACCACATCCGGATCTCCTTCGGGAAGCCCGAGGAAATGGAAGCCTTCTGGAAAGCGGCGGCCCCGCTGCTCGATGGCGGCTGCTGATTGGCCACCTTCCCATGAAGACAGATCCCAGCCTGGACGCTGAAATCGAGCGCCTGCAGGTGCTGCTTGCCCAGGCCGAGGCTCCCACCTGCCGCAGGGGGCTCGAGGCCCTCCGCCAGGCCTACCGGAAGGCGCCGGACGCCTTCTCCGCCACCCATATCCAGGCCCTCAAGACCCTGTCCACCGCGCTGGATGCGCCGCCGGATCTCGAAGGTGCCCTGAAGGCCACCTTCGGCTACAGCGCCTTCCGGCCCGGCCAGCGCCCCATCATCGAGGCCCTCCTCCAGGGCCGGGATGTGCTGGGCATCATGCCCACGGGCGCCGGGAAGTCCCTCACCTTCCAGCTGCCCGCCCGCCTGATCGGCGGCGTGACCCTGGTGGTGTCGCCCCTCATCGCCCTCATGAAGGACCAGGTGGACGCCCTGACGGAGGCCGGTCTGCGCGCCTCCTTCCTCAACTCCAGCCTCAATGCGGAGGCCCGCCGCGAGCGCATCCGCGCCCTCAAGCAGGGTGAGCTGGAACTGATCTACGCCGCTCCCGAAGGGCTGGAGCTGTACCTGGCCGACCTGCTGCAGGAAGTGGATCTGCGACTCATCGCCGTGGACGAGGCCCACTGCATCAGCCACTGGGGCCACGACTTCCGGCCCGCCTACCGCAATCTCGCCGGGCTCAAGCGCCGGTTCCCGCGGGTGCCCATCCTGGCGCTCACCGCCACCGCCACGCCCGAAGTCCGGCGGGACATCGTCGCCCAGCTGGAGATGCAGCAACCCCTGGAAGTGCAGGGCTCGTTCTACCGCCGCAACCTGCGCATCAGCGCCTACCGCAAGGGCGCCGAAGGCCAGGCCCCGGTGCGGGAGGCTCTGCTCCGGCTCGTGCTGGCCCACCGCGGGGAGAGCGGCGTCATCTACTGCCTTTCGCGGAAGGCCGTGGAATCCACCGCGGCCTACCTTTCCGGTCAGGGCATCCGGGCCACGGCCTACCACGCGGGCATGACTTCGGAAACCCGCTCCGCCGCCCAGGAGGCCTTCCAGCGGGACGACGTGGATGTCATCGTGGCCACCGTGGCCTTCGGTATGGGCATCGACAAGAGCAACATCCGCTATGTCATCCACCGGGACATGCCCAAGAGCATCGAAGGCTGGTACCAGGAGATCGGCCGGGCGGGCCGGGACGGCGCCAGCGCCGATTGCGTCATGTTCTACAGCTGGGGGGACGTGCTCAGCTACGATCGTTTCACCGATGGCCTGGATGCCACCCTGGCCCAGGCTCAGCAGCGGCAGACCCGCGACCTGTTCCGTCTGGTCGAATCCACCCGCTGCAGGCACCAGGCCCTCCTGGCCCACTTCGCGGAACAGATGGAATCCTGCGGTTCCTCCTGCGACATCTGCGGCGAGCTTGATCCCATGAAGGCCGCTCCCGCCCCGGCGAAGGCCCGGCGCGGCGCTCCGCGGGGCGAGCGCCCGCCCGTCCCCGAAGGTCCCGTGGAAGGCGAGGAAGCGCTCTACCGCGAGCTGAAGGCCGTGAGAAAGCAGCTGGCCGATGCCCGGCAGGTGCCCGCCTACGTGATCTTCACGGATGCGACCCTCCAGCAGATGGCCCGCTTCCGCCCCTGCACAGAGGCTGAATTCCTCGCCCTGAGCGGTGTGGGGCCCCGGAAGCTGGAGCAGTACGGTCCCGCGTTCCTCGAGGCCATCCGGGCCTCTGGCTGAGCGGATCTCGTCACAAATCAGCTGTGCCCACATTGAAAACAATGCAGATACCAATGGATCCCGCCCCGAAAGCCTTGCGGGAAGGGCTGGGGAAAAAGTAGGGTGGAGAGGGACATTTTTCACTCCATCGTCTTCTGTCTTGTCCATTTTTCGAGGTGAGCTCATGAGCTTCAGTTTCAGGGATACTGCCCGTCTGGCCTTCAACCTGGGCAACAACTGGATCAGCATCACCGGCGCCACGATCACCACCAGTTCGGCCTTCACCCTGATCTGGTTCTGGTTCATGGAACTCACCAGCGCCAGGCCCGTGCATCCTTATGCGGGCCTCGTGCTCTACCTCGCCCTGCCCGTCTTCTTCCTCATCGGCCTGGCCCTGATTCCCGTGGGCATCTTCCGGGAGCGCCGCCGCCGCCGGCTCGCCGGCGAAGAGCAGACCCCGCTGCAGGCCATCGACTGGGGCCAGCCCATGGTGCGCCGCATGCTCCTGGTCCTCAGCGTCCTCACCTTCGTCAATGTGGGCCTGCTCGGCACCGCCGGCTTGAAGGGCGTGGAATACATGGATTCCAACCGCTTCTGCGGCCTCACCTGCCATACGGTGATGTCGCCCGAATACGGCGCCTTCCTCGAGTCGCCCCACTCCCGGGTGGGCTGCGCCCAGTGCCACATCGGTCATGGCGCCCCGGCCCTCGTCCGCGCGAAGATCAGCGGCACCCGCCAGCTCTTCGCGGTCGCCTTCGGCACCTATTCCCGCCCCATCCCCAGCCCCGTCGAGAACCTGCGCCCCGCGCGGGAAACCTGCGAAGAATGCCACTGGCCCCAGAAATTCAATGACGACAAGCTGGTGATCCGGACCAAATACGCCGAGGATGAAGCCAACACGGCCGCCACCTCCGTGCTGCTGCTGAAGATCGGCGGGCACACCTCCAACGGCACCACGGGCATCCATGGCCGCCACCTGGATGCCGGAGAGCGCATCTCTTACATCAGCGTGGATCGGCAGAGGCAGGACATTCCCAAGGTCACCTACCGCGGCGATGACGGCAAGCTCGTGGAATATGTCACCGAGGGCTACGCCAAGCTTCCCAAGGAAAAACTCGCCCTGGCTGAAGAACGGAAGATGGATTGCGTGGATTGCCACAACCGTCCGACCCACGCCTTCGAGTTGCCGGATCGCGCCATGGACAAGGCCATGAGCTCCAAGCGCATCGCCACGGACCTCCCCTTCATCAAGAAGAAGGGCCTGGAGGTCCTGAAGGCGGCCTACCCCGACCGCCAGACCGCGGCCTCCAAGATCACCCTCGACATCGCCGAGTTCTACCGCACCAACTACCCTGATGTGTTCCGCACCCGGCGCGGGCAGATCGACCAGGCTGCGGAAGCGGTGAAGGCCATCTACCTCCGCAATGTCTATCCCGAGATGAAGCTCACCTGGGGCACCCACCCCAACAACATCGGGCACGAGGATTCCGTGGGCTGTTTCCGTTGCCACGATGGCAGCCACACTTCCGCCGATGGCCGCACCATCAAGGCCGACTGCGACACCTGCCACACCATCCTGGCCCAGGAAGAGAAGGACCCGAAGGTGCTCAAGGATCTCGGCTTCGCCATGAAGTAATGGAACGGGTGGAGCCGGTCCCTCAGAATGAAGACATGACCACTTCCACCCTTTCCCTGATCGCCATTGACGGCCCGTCGGGCGTGGGGAAATCCTCCACCGCCCGGCGGGTCGCCGAGCGTCTGGGCTGGCAGTACCTCGATACCGGCGCCATGTACCGCGCGGCAGCCCTGGCGGTCCAGCGAGCCGGCACCAGCCTTGAAGACCGCGAAGCTCTGGAGCGGCTTCTGGCCGGTCTCGACCTCGCCCAGAAGGACGGCCGGATGTTCCTGGCCGGCGAGGACATCAGCGAGGCCATCCGCACCCAGGAGGTCACCCGCCTGGTCACGCCTGTCAGCGCCGATGCCCGGGTGCGCGATGTGCTGGTGGACCAGCAGCGTCACATCGGCGCCTCGGGCCGCTGGGTCGTGGATGGCCGGGATATCGGCACGGTCGTGTTCACCAACGCCTGCTGCAAGATCTTCCTCACCGCCAGCCCCGAAGCCCGTGCCCGACGCCGCTTCCTGGAACTCCAGGCCAAAGGGCAGCCACAGGAATTCGTGGCCGTCTTGGCTGATCTCCAACGCCGGGACGATGCCGATAGCACCCGCGCCGTGGCACCCCTGCGCCCCGCCGAGGATGCCGCTCATCTTGATTCCAGCGCCATGAGCCTGGACCAGGTCGTGGACTGGATCGTCGCCAGGCACCAGTCCCATCCATGATCCCGCTCCCTGAGACTCTCCGCGAGGCCCTGGATGAGCCTTGGCACCCGGTGACCACAGCCGGCTTGGCGGCCACTTCCCTGGGCTTCGGCCTGGTCTTCCTGGCGGTCCTCACGGCGGAGCAAGGATGGATCCCCCTGCTCGACGGCGTGAACCTGCTCTTCCATGAAGCGGGGCACCCCCTTTTCGGCCTCCTTGGATGGGAGCCCCTGACCCTACTCGGTGGCACTCTGATGCAGCTCCTGGTGCCCCTCGTAGTTGGAGGCTCCTTCTGGCTGCGACGGGATGCCTGCGGAACAGCCGCAGCTGGCTTGTGGGTTTTCGAAAATCTCCTGAACATCGCCCGGTATGTGGCCGATGCCCGGGCTCAGCTGCTGCCCTTGGTGGGCGGTGGAGAGCACGACTGGACCGCCCTGCTGTACCGGTGGGGCTGCCTGAACCAGGATGCAGGCATCGCCCAGGTCCTCCGTGGATCCGGATGGGTCGGCATGCTGTGCTGCTGGGCCTGGCTCGGATGGCGCTGGCATCGGACCACCCGGACGGTCCTGCCGGAATCCTGACCTGGCCTTGAAGGCAAGCCCGCATTCCACCATCAGCGGAACAAGACAGGTGACAGATTACGGAACTGGATCCATTCAGAGCCGGTGGGTAACCTCGTGATTGCCATGAAAACCCAGGGGACGCTGCCGCCGTGACTAACAAGAAGAAGCTGAACGGAATCCTGGAAAGGGCCACGGCGCTTGCAGTGGCTCGCCGCTGGGCGGAAGCCGCCAAGGTCTATGCCGAAGCGATTGCCCTCGGAGCCACGGACTATTCCACCCATTACAACTATGGGACCGTCCTGCTGCACTGCGGCTTGTTCGAAGAGGGTCGCGATCAGATGCGTGCGGCGCTGCGCTACAACCCGAGCTCCCTCGAAGCACTCAACAATCTCGCGGCCTCCTCCCTCAAGCTGGGGAACGCCGGCGCCACCGAGAAGGCATCCCGCAGGATTGTCGCCATCGACCCCAGGCATCATGTGGCCTGGACGAACCTCGGCATGGCCCTCTGCGACCAGGGCAAGGTCGAGGAAGGCCTGGTGCACCTGCGCAAAGCCCTCGCCCTCGCTCCTGGTTACCAGATCGCCCGCGAGAGCCTCCTGCTGGCCCTGAATCACCTCGCGACCGATGGCGCGGCCCATCTGGCTGAACACCTTTCCCGATGTGCCGTGTTCACTCCCGTAGCCCGGAAACCTCTTCCCGACACCAGAGGACGCCGGATTCGGTTGGGTTATGTATCGTCCGATTTTCGCAATCATTCCGTGGCTTTCTTCATGAAGGCAGTGATCGGCAGTCACGACCGGGAAGCCTTCGAAGTCACCTGCTATTCCTCCACCCATGCCCCCGATCTGGTGACCCGGCAATTTGCCGGGACCGCCGAGCATTTTGTGGACATCGCCACCATGGCGGATTCGGAATTCGCCAAACAGGTCGAGGCGGATGGCATCGACATCCTCGTGGATCTTGGAGGCCATACCTCCGGCAATCGCCTCGGAGCCTTTGCCCTTCGCCCCGCTCCCGTGCAGGTGAACTACCTGGGGTATCCCTCAACCACCGGGTGCGCCTTCATCGATTACCGGCTCGTCGATGAGATCACTGATCCAAGCGAAAGCGATGCCTATGCATCGGAAACACTGATCCGTCTTCCGGCCCCCTTCCTCTGTTACGACCCGATCCATCCCTTCCCGGCGTTGACCCCTCCACCGCTGCTCGCGAGCGGAAGCATCACCTTTGGCTCATTCAATAACTCTTCAAAGATCTCCCCTGCCACGGTGAAACTCTGGTCCCTGGCCCTGAAAGCCGTGCCTGGAAGCCGTCTCTTCGTAAAGGCCCGCGCCTTTTCCGATGCGGAGGTCTGCGAAAGCTTTCGCCAACGTTTTATCGCGCAGGGAATCGATGGTTCCCGCTTGACCTTTTCCGGTCTCATCAGCGATCCGATCGAGCATCTTGCAGCTTATGCCCGCCTCGACATCGCCCTCGACACCTTCCCCTACAACGGGACCACGACGACCTGCGAAGCCCTGTGGATGGGCGTCCCCGTGGTGAGCCTCACGGGGCAACTCCATGCGGCCCGGGTCGGCAAGTCCCTGTTGACCGCCGTCGGACTGACTCATCTCGCCTGTGCCTCCGAGGACGCCTTTGTGGCCGCTGTCCAGGCCCTGGCGGGCGATCCGGCCGAGCTGGGCATCCTTCGCCAGCGTCTGCGCGGAACCATGACCCGCTCGCCGCTTTGCGACCGCAAGCGGCTTTTGGAAGCCCTTGAACAGGCCTATCGGAGCATGCTCTTCCTGGAGGGAACCCGCCCATGACCACTGAACCCCGCGGCAGGAGGCTTCACATCGGCGGCAAGATCAAGGCCGATGGCTGGGAAATCCTGAACGCCCTTCCGGGGCCTTTTGTCGACCATGTCTGTAATGCCAATGACCTCTCCCGATTCGCGGATGGCTCCTTCCTTGAAATCTACGCATCCCACGTCCTTGAGCACTTCGACTACAACGGTGAACTGCAGAAAACGCTCAAGGAGTGGTACCGAGTCCTAAGACCCGGCGGCAAGCTCTTCATCAGTGTTCCAGACCTGGATGTTCTGGCAGGCCTGATGTTGGAGAAGGAGAAGCTGAACCTCGAAGAGCGCTATTTTGTGATGCGCATGATGTTCGGCGGACATATCGACGAGTACGATTACCACGTCGTGGGTCTCAACGAGGCGTTCCTGGCCGCGTTTCTCTCTGAGGCGGGATTCTACAGAATGGGCAGGGTGGGCAGCTTCGGCTTGTTCAAGGACACCAGCGTCATGGCATTCAAGGGCATTCCGATAAGCCTGAACGTCATCGCCGAAAAGGACCAAGCCTGAGCTCTACCGGCCTGCGGAGTCTCTTTGGGCGGAGGCCAGGCAAGCGGATCGGTCCAGAAGCGGTTGGCTCACCGCGACCTTGCAAGGAAGGTAGCCAGCGCCAGAAATCACCGATGGATCACGTCACCCATGCGCCGGAAGGCCTTCTCGCGCGATGGGTTCCCGTCCGGGGCACGCCTGCGCCGAACAGGCTACCCCCTCATGTCTTCGTGAACCGACGCCGTGTGGGAGAACCCGTTCCCGATCAGTAGCCCTCTCCCTCCGCCGCCGCCTTCACCTTGCCCCGATGGAAGCGGAAGAGAATGACGAGGTAGCCGATCGCGATGGGGAAGCCGATGAGCCACCACACCAGACCCGTGCGCAGGCCATGGTCGCCCACGCTGGCGTTGTGGGCCGTCAAGCTGAAGGCCGGATCGAGGGTGGACCGGAGCATCACCGGGAAGACGCAGGCGGCGCTGACGGCCAGAAGACCGAGGATGAAAGCACCGGAGCCAAGGAAGGCCAGCAGAGGTTTGCCCTGCTGCGTTCCGATGAACACCACGGCCAGACCGCCCAGGAAGATGAGGCTGGCAAGCCAGGCGAGCGGCGCGTGCGGGTAGTTCGCCAGGATGGCCGGATTCACCACGGAAGTGGCATAGGTGGCCAGAAGCCAGAGGACCACGACGGCGCTCCACAGCTTCATGGCGAGCCCCCTGGCCCGCCCCTGCACGGCACCTTCGGTCTTCCAGATCAGGAACAGTGCCCCATGGGCGGCGACGGTCACCAAGGCGAAGACCCCGATGAGCACCGTGAACCAATCCAGGATTCCCGGGTGGAGTCCCGTTCGGAAATCACTCCAGAGCGGCATCTCGAAGTAGCCCGTGGCGTCGAGCGGCACGCCCCGCAGCACATTGCCCAGGGCCGCCCCGAAGAGCACCGGCAGGAGGAAGCTCGAAACGGTGAAGGTCGTATCCCAGAAATGTCGCCAGAGTCCATCGTGGAGATGGGACCGGAACTCGATGGATATGCCGCGGAGCATCAGGCACCACACCACCAGCCACATGGCCAGGTAGAAGCCCGAGAAGCCGGAGGCCAGAACCCGGGGAAAGGCCAGGAACATGGCTCCGCCTCCGGCCAGAAGCCAGACCTCGTTGCCATCCCAGAAGGGGCCGATGGCCCCCAGCACCTCGCGGCGCTCCTCGTTCGTCTGGGCCACGAATAGATGCAGAATCCCCGCCCCAAAATCAAAGCCGTCCATCACCACATAGATGGCGACCATAACGGACACCAACCAGAACCAAAGCTCATGCATGGCCGACCTCCAGAATGTTGAAGGAACGCCCAACCATCGCGGTCTCGCGTATCTCCGCAGGGGATACCGAGAAAACGGACACCAACCAGAACCAAAGCTCATGCATGGCCGACTCCTAGGCTTGGTCGTGGGAAAGCGGTCCGTGAGAAATCTCGCGACCGATGAGGAAGAAGAAGAGGATCGTGAGCACCACGAAGATGCCGGCGAACCCCAGGGTAGTGAACACCGTGTTCCCTGCGTGCACCGTGGGGCTTCCGCCCTGGCTGGTCCGCAGCAGCCCGTAGATCAGCCAGGGCTGGCGGCCGAATTCCGCCACGGCCCACCCCGCCGTGGTGGCGATGTAGGGGAAGGGGAAGGCCAGCATCAGCACCCACAGCATCCCCCGCGACTGGTCGAGCTTGCCTCGCCAGTTCAGGAAGGCGGCCAGTCCCATGACCAGGATCAGCAGCGTGCCCAGGCCCACCATGATGTGGTACGCGTAGTAGAGGAACTCCACGTTCTGCGGCCACTGGTCACGCGGGTATTCATTGAGGCCCCGCACATTGGCCGAGAAGGAACCGTAAGCCAGGAAGCTGAGCACGGCGGGGAGCCGCACCGGATTCTCGATGATCCCCTTCTCCACATTGGGCTGGCCGATCACCACCAATTCAGCGAAGGGCCCGCTTTCGAAGCGCCCTTCCATGGCCGCCAGGGAGATGGGCTGGTGCTTGGCCACCATTTTCCCGGCGATGTCGCCGGTGGGAAAGGCCAGGATGATGCTGAAAATCACCCCAAGGGTGGTGCCGGTTTTCAGATTCAGCCGCGCCTGTTCCGGGAAGAGCCCCTTGAGAGCCCAGAAGGCGCCGATGGAGGCCACCACGAAGGCGGCGGTCACCACGGAAGCCACCATGTTGTGGGCGTACTGGGCCAGGGCCCAGGGATTCAGCACGAAGGCCCAGAACTGCGCCAGCTGGAGGGTGCCGTCCGAGCCCATGACGTAGCCCACCGGGTGCTGCATGAAGGCGTTGGTGGCGATGATGAAGTAGCCGGACAACCAGCTGCCGGCCCACAGCGCCAGGGCGGCGCCGAAATGGCCTTTGGGGGACAGCTTCTTCTCGCCCCAGATGAGCAGTCCCAGGAAGCTGCTCTCCAGGAAGAAGGCGAACATGCCTTCCATGCCCAGGGTCTGGCCGATGATGCCGCCGGAGAAGGTCGAGAACCTCGCCCAGTTCGTGCCGAACTGGAACTCCATGGGAATGCCGGTCACCACGCCCACCGCGAAGTTGATGCCGAAGATGCGGATCCAGAACCGCGCCGCATCGTTGTAGCGCGCCTCGCCGGTCTTCAACCCGAGGGCCTTGAGCACCACGATGATGAAGGCCAGGCCCATGGTGAGCTGGGGAAACAGGTAGTGGTAGGTGATCGTGAATCCGAACTGCAGCCGATGCCAGAAGAGGGGGTCGCCCATCACTGCTCCCGATGCATGAGGCAGGAGGTCCCTGAATCGGAGAGGCCGCCGGCACCCATTCAATGTTGCATAGTACGCGGCTGCCCCGAGCGCAGGCGTAATTTTTTATTTCTTGTTTGCTTTTTTAGTTATACGATTGAGTGTCAACACGAGGATTCAGCCAACTGGCTCCCCGGGTTGAGGTGTGGGGGTGGCGGGCCCAGGGGTGGGCCCGCCCTTTTCGTTCTACTTCTGGTCCTTGCGGGTGACATCGCGCACCCAGGTGAAGGCCGCGGCGGTGGAGGGCATGCCCATCGTGCCCGCCGCCAGGGCCACCACCTGCTCCAATTCGGCCTCGGTGATGCCATTGACGACGGCCTTCCGGACGCTGGCGTGGACCGCCCCTTCGCGCATGCTGCCGATGGCCACGGCCAGTTTCACCAGACGCTGGGTCTTCGCATCGAGGGGGCCCTCGGCGCCGGCTTCGTGAAGGGCATCCCAGGCCACGGCGAACTTCGGGAAGCGGGCCACGAAATCGCGGTACTTCTTGGGGGGATCGGTCTGCATGCGGGACATGGTGCCTCCTTGCGAGGATTCCAGAATGAACACAATGGGCCCCGGTGGGAATCGGGGCCGAGGTTGCTGCTTCGATCAGGAGCCGACTTCGGCCCAGCCGGGTCGGCCTACTTCAGGTCTTCCGTGATGGCCTTGGAGGCCTTCTTGAATTCCTGGATCCCCTGCCCCAGGGCCTTGCCCAGCTGCGGGAGTTTGGATGGTCCGAAAAAAATCAGCAGAGCGACGCCGATCAGAAGGATTTCGGTCATGCCGAGGTTGCCCATGGAGGCTCCAGAAATGTGGGTGCTTCAGAGACGAGGGGTGGATGACCCGTTGTTGGAATTCAGATGGAAAATTCGCGAATCCGGTTCCAGGAGCCGAGGTTCGCGACCTCCTTGAAACCCTTCTTGCGGAGCAGGGAGACGCCGACCGCGCTGCGGCTGCCGGAGGCGCAGCACAGGAGGACCGGCCGGTTCGGATCCAGTTCCCGGAGGCGCGCATCCAACTCATCCAGCGGAATGTTGATGGCCTTGGGATGGGACTGGGACCGGAACTCGGCCTTGGTCCGCACATCCACGATCTGGGCGCCCCGGCTCAGCATGCCTTTCACATCTCCCGGCGAAGCGCTCCGTCGGCTCCAGAGGAGGTAGCCCACGGCCGCAACGGGGAGCAGGTAGATCCAGGGGAAGGCCATCAGGCGCCCGCCTTCTGGAGGGCCGCCAGCAGGGTATGCACGGGTTGGACGCCCACCATGCGCTGCTGGATCCTGCCTTCTTTCACAATGACCAGCGTCGGAATGCTCTGCACGCCGAATTCGGCAGCGAGGTGGGGTTCCTCATCCACATTGACCTTGGCGACGAGCGCCTTGTCGCCCACGGATCTGGCGACTTCGTCCAGCATCGGTCCCTGCATGCGGCAGGGGCCGCACCAGGGCGCCCAAAAATCGATGAGGATCGGTGCGGGTTGAGCCACGGCCTTGTTGAATGCGCCGGTGGTGAGATGGATCACTTCTGACATGGGTGCTCCGGATCAGATGAGGTCTGGGTGATAAGTCCAGGAACCAAGATTGTGGGCCTCGTAGCCCTGTTGCCTGAGATAGCTCACGGCCTGGTGGCTGCGGGCACCGCTGGCGCAGCAGAGAATGAGGGCGCGGTCCTTCGGGAGCCGTTCCTGGGCCAGGACCGGAAGGAGATGCAGGGGAAGGTGGACGCTCCCCGGGGCGTGCCCGCCCTGGAACTCCAAATCGGAGCGGACATCCACCACCAGGGCCCCCTGGCCAAGGAGCTCCCGGACTTGTTCGGGATTCACGAAATAGCTCATTCCCTCACCTCGCCGTGGCCCAGATCAGCCCCATGAAGGCGCCATAGGAAATGGCCCGCAGGGGCGTGGCGGTCAGGGGGCAGGTGCCGGTGCTGCAACCCACCACGCGGTGCCAGGCATAGCCCAGCGCGCCGCCGATCACCAGGCCCATCCCGAGCCGGATCGCCGTGGCTTTCACTTGGCGCCTTCCGCGGAGCAGCAGCCGGCGGCCTGGTCCGGCACCCCGAGCTTGCGCAGGATGGAAGCCAGGAGGCACCAGTTGGTGAGACCGCTCTGGAGCAGGTTCGCGCCGACGAACACGGTGAACCAGATCCAGTTCGGATTGTGGAAGTGGGCGAGGGCCAGACTCAGCAGGATGAAGGATCCCGCGAAGATGTGGACGAAGCGATCGACGGTCATAAGTGACTCCTATTCAAAGGTGGTTTCGGAGGCCTGCCGCTGCAGGTCGGCGGCGCGGCCGCGGCGGGCGACGAGGTAGTAGAGAACCGGCACGGAAGGGATGGACAGCAACGTGGAGGCGATGGCGCCAGCCATGAGGCTGATGGCCAGCCCCTGGAAGATGGGATCGGCCAGCATCACCAGCGAACCCACGATCACGGCGGCGGCGGTGAGCAGGATGGGGCGGAAGCGAACCACGCCCGCTTCTTCCACGGCGGCTTCCAGGGCCATGCCCTCCTTCAGCTTCAGCTCGATGAAATCCACCAGGATGATGCTGTTGCGCACGATGATGCCCGCCCCGGCGATGAAGCCGATCATGCTGGTCGCCGTGAAGAAGGCGCCCGCCAGGCCATGGGCCGGGATGATGCCGATGAGCGACAGGGGAATGGGCACGAGGATCACCCAGGGGATCTCGAAGCTCTCGAACCAGCCCACCACCAGCACGAAGATCAGCACCAGCACGGCGGCGAAGGCCATGCCGAGGTCCCGGAAGACTTCGAGGGTGATGTGCCACTCGCCGTCCCACTTCATGATGAGGTTCTCGGTGTTTTCTGGATGGGCGAGGCCGAGGCGCGCCACTTCCGCGCCGCCGGTGCCCTTCAGCTGGTCGATCTGCTTGTTGAGGGCCGCCAGCGCATACACGGGGCTTTCAATGGTCCCGGCGAGGTCCGAGAACACATATGAGACGGGCATCAAGTTCTTGTGGAAAATCACGGGCATTTCATTGCCAGGTACGACCGTGACCAGCTCCCGGATGGGCACCATGCCCCGGGCCCCGGGCACATTGAGCTGGAGCAGCTGATCCAGATGCTGCCGCTTGTCGGCGGAGAGCTGCACCACCACGGGCACCTGGCTGGAGCCTCGCGCCACATGGAAGGTGCCGGCCTGGTGGCCGTAGCCCGCCATGTAGAGGGTCTGCATCACATGGGCCGGGGCCACCCCGTGGAGGGCCGCCTTCTCCCGGTCCAGCACGAGGCTGATCTTGGGATTGGTGGGATTGAGGGTGGAATCCACATCCACGATGCCGTCCACCCGCTTGAAGGCCTGGAGCACTTCTCCCGCCAGACGCGCGCGTTCCGCGTCGCTGGGCCCGTACACTTCCGCCACGATGGTGTCCATGACGGGCGGTCCAGGGGGAATTTCCACCAGCTTCATGCGAGCCCCGGCCGCCTTGGAAATCTTCTCCAGCTCGGGGCGCAGGCGCACCACGATCTCGTGGCTCTGTTCCTTGCGATCGTGCTTGGACACCAGGTTCACCTGGACATCCACCATCTCCGATTCCTGGCGCAGGAAGCTGTGGCGCACCATGCCCACGAAGGTAAAGGGCGCGGCTTCGCCCGCATAGACCTGCACATCCTTGACCGTGGCTTCCTGCAGCAGCCGTCGGGCGATGTCCTGGCCCGTGGCCAGGGCGTCTTCCTTGGGCGTTCCCGCCGGAAGGTCGAGCTGCACCATGAACTCCGACTTGTTGTCGAAGGGCAACATCTTCACCTTCACCACGCCGAGCCCCACCAGGGACATGGCGCCCACGAGGAGCAGCACCATGCCGCCGAAGAAGGCCCAGCGCACCTTCGGCTGGCCGATGAGGGCCCGCATGACCTTGCGGAAGAGGGCGGTCACCTTGGTATCCGGAGCCACTTCAGGATCCTTCTGGGGCCAGTCGTGGACCGGCTCGGGCGCCGCTGTTTCAGGCGTCGCGGGGTGCAGGCCTGATTCATCCGTATCTGGCAGATGGGCTTCCTTCTGGAAGGCGTGGAGGGCCGCCCAGGGACTGATGACGAAGGCGATGACCAGGCTGAACAGCATCGCCACACTGGCACCCACGGGGATGGGCCGCATGTAGGGGCCCATGAGCCCGCGCACGAAGGCCATGGGCAGGATGGCCGCGATCACCGCGAAGGTGGCGAGGATGGTGGGGTTGCCCACCTCGTCCACCGCCTCGATCACGGTGGTGGTGAAGCTCTTGCGGTGGCCCGGCAGGTGCATGTGCCGGTGGATGTTCTCCACCACCACGATGGCATCGTCCACCAGGATGCCGATGGAGAAGATGAGCGCGAAGAGCGTGACGCGGTTCAGCGTGTAACCGAACAGGTAGGTGATGAGCAGCGTGAGGGCCAGGGTCACGGGCACGGCCACGCCCACCACTACGGCGCTGCGCCAGCCCATGGCCAGGAGGATCAGCGCGATGACGCTGAGGGTGGCGATGAGAAGGTGCTCGATGAGCTCGTTGGATTTGTCGCCGGCGGTCTCGCCGTAGTTGCGGGTGACGGTGACCTTCAGATCATGGGGAATGAGGTTGCCGCGCAGGGCATCCACCTTGGCCAGCACCTGCTCGGCCAGGGCCGTGGCGTTGGTGCCGGCTCGCTTGGAGAGGGTGACCGTCACCGCGGGCTGGAACCCGGGCTGGCCGTGCTCCGCATAGACCACCATGCTTGGATCCGGATCCGGTCCATCCAACACCTTGGCCACATCGGCCAGGTAGATGGGGCGGCCATTGCGGACCCCCACCACGAGCCGGCGCAACTCATCGGATTGCAGGACGAAGCCCGTGGCTTCCAGCTCGGTGCGCTTGCCGTGGTCCACCAGGGCGCCAGCGGGCAATTGCGCCTCGGCGGACTGGAGGGCGGGCTGCAGCTCGCCGATGGACATGCCGATGCTGCGCAGGCGATCGGGATCGGGCTCGATGCGCACCATGCGGCGCGCACCGCCGATGACCTTCACCTGGGCGGTGTTGGGCACATCCGAGAGTTCCCGCGCCAGCACTTCGCCGATCTTGCGCAGCTGGCCCGGTGTCTCCAGGGCGCCGTCGCCATGCAGGGTCAAGGAGAGGAAGGGCACGTCATCGATGGTCTGCAGCTTCACGATGGGCTTCATGGCCCCGGGCGGCAGCAGCTGGGGGTTGGCCGCCAGCTCCTGGTGGATCTTCACCAGGCTGGGTTCCTGGGGCTCGTTCACCTTGAAGCGCACAGTGATGAGCGCCATGCCGGGACGACTCATGCTGTAGAGATACTCGACGCCGGAAATGCCCCAGAGGCGCCGTTCCAGGGGGATGGTGACCTGGCTTTCGATTTCCTGGGGGCTCGCACCGGGATACGGCACATAGAGATCCACCATGGGAACGATGATCTGGGGTTCCTCTTCCCGGGGCGTGAGCACCACGGCGAGGATGCCCAGCATCAGGGACGCCAGGACGATGAGGGGCGTCAGCTTGCTGCGGAGGAAGCTCTTGGCGAGCCTTCCCGCGATTCCGAGCTTGCGTTCAGCGTGCACATCCTGTGCACGCCCCTCCGGGCGGCCATGGCCTCCGGCCATGCCGTGGCCCTTCGCTCCTGCTCCATGCTCACTTTCCATGGTTCACCCCGCCCGCAAGTTCGATGGGCTGGCCATCCTGGAGGGCGTCGGGATGGTCGATGACCTTCTCGCCGTCCTTCAGGCCCGAACGGATCGTCACGAAATCCCCCGAGGCCTCGCCCACGGAGAGCCAGCGAAGTTCCGCATGGCCATCCTTGGCCACGAACACGCCCGTGAGTTCCCCCCGATGCAGGAGGGCCGTCGCGGGCACCGTGAGCCCCGACATCTGCAGCCCGGGAACCTGGATGCGGGCGAAGGAGCCCTGTCGAAGCCCCTTGGGCTTCAGGACCTTGGCGCGCAAGGTTCCCTTGTGGCTGAACTGATCCCCGCCCTGGGCCAGGGCCGTGATCTGCGCCTCGCCCTGCACGCCTTCGGTCTCGAACTTCACCTTGGCGCCGATCTTGAGGTCCTTCGTCTCGGCATCTGAGACCGTGGCCACCAGTTCCTGCTCACCATCGCCCACCAGTTCGACGAGCGGCATGCCTGGGCCCACGAAATCGCCCTCGTTCACCTTGCGGGACTGGATGACGCCGGAAAAGGGCGCGCGGATCTGGGTGTAGGCGATGTTGGCCTTGAGGGCCGTGACGCCGGCCTGGGCTTGGGCCACCTGGGCCTCCACCTGTTCCAGCTCGGCGATGGTGCTGGCCTTCTGGGCCTGGAGGGCCTGGATGCGGCGATGGTGGGCCTCGATGGTGGCGAGGCCCGTCTCCGCGGCCTTCAGCTGCCCCTGGAGGTCCTCATCCCCGAGGGAAATCAGCAGCGTGCCCGCAGAGACCCGCTGGCCTTCTTCCACCAGCACGCGCTTCACCTGCGCCGCCATGCGCGTGGCCATCATGGCCGTACGGCTCGATTGCAGCGTGGCCGCCACCCAGCCGCCGCCGAGGGGAGCGCCCTCGCCCACCAGGGACACGGCCACCTTCGGGAGCGCCTTTGCTTCGGGTTTCGCGTCCTTTTGTCCGCATGCCAGGGTTCCCAGCAGGGCGCCCGCAAGAACGAGGGTGGATACGACAGGCTTCATGGGTTCACTCCTTCAACGGGTTGGCCAATGGCGAGATCCAGGGCCGCGCGGCTCACGCGGAGGTCGTAGAGGCTCTGGAGGATGAGGGTGCGGGCGCCCTGCACGGCGGCATCGGCATCCAGGACATCGATGAGCGGCAGCAGGCCTTCCTTGTACCGGGCCTCCCGCAGGCGCTTCGATTCCTCGGCGGCTGCGAGCGAAGCCTTGGCGGCGGTGGTGCGGGCCTCGGCGGCGACCACGGATTCCCGGGCCACGCGCACTTCATGCTCCGCCTGCTGCTGCTTGAAATTGCGCATCTCCGATGCGGCCCGCGCCTGGGCATTGGCCGCCTGCGCCTTGGCCCGGTCCGGCGCCGAGAACACCTTCCACTTCAGGCCGATGCCGGCCCAGGTCCAGTTGCCCTTGTCGGACCAGGAATGATGCAAGGTCCCAGCACCCAGTTCCAAGCCGACTTCGGGCCGGTTGACGCCCTGGGCGGCCTTGGCGCCTTCGGCGGCGGCCCTGGCTTGCCAATCCGCGGCCACCAGATCGCCGCGAGACGCCGCGGAGGCCTTCGCTCCGGTGACCGGGGCAGAAGGTTCCAGAGGGGTGCCGAGGGGTCCTTCCACGGGCCCGGTGCCCGTGAGCAGGCCCAGCCCCGAGCGGGCCGCCAGCACCTGCTTGTGGATCTCCGCCCGCTGGGCGTCCACCTGGGCGTGCGCGGCCAGCAGGCGCTGGCGCTCGGACTCGAGCATGAGGCCCTGATCCACCCGCGCGCCCACGAAGGATTCCAGGCCCTTGACCCAGGTGAGGGTGTCGTCCACCCACAGCAAGGCCTGTTCCGCCACCTGGGCGCCGAAGTAGGCTTCCACGACCATGCGGGCGGTCTCCTGCTTCCTGCGCTCCTGGCTCGCCTGCTCGGCCTGGAACAGGTACTCGCCCGCGCGGCGGGCCGCGGTGATCCGGCCGCCCGCGTAGAGCGGCTGCTGGATCACCGCAGAACCGCCATAGGCGCCGATGGCGTCCGGGTGGTTCAGGGTGGCGGGGTTGAAGTCGGCCATGCCGATGCGGGCCTGATTGAGCTTGATGCCGAAGGCCATCATGGGCTCGTTGGTGTTCACCCCCTGGGCGTTCAAGGTCAGGGTCGGCAGGCGCAGGTCCCGGTAGCCTTCGGCTTCCGCTTGGCGGCTGTCCACCATGGCCTGGCCCGCTTTGAGGCCCGACTGGTCCCGCCAGGCCTTCTGGATGGCCTCGGAAACGGTGAGTGATTCCCCGGCAGTCAGGCTTGCTCCGGCTACCAGGATCCAGGCTAGTCGTTGTAACTTTTGAATGCTCATATAGGAATACTCCAAGGCAAAAAAGGGGGCCCTGCTACTTGAGGGCCCGATAGGACGTCCGCACGCGATCGCTCACATGGTCGCAAACCAGCTCGCAGAGGGTTCCCACCAGAGGCATGATCGGCGAGAAGAACACCGCGTTGCCTTCGGGTTCCCGGTTCACGAGACCCACCCGGACGAGGCAGGCCAGGTGTTTGGAGGCGTTGGCCTGGGACAGACCCGCCGTTTCCGCTACGGAGCCCTGGCTGAGGGGCTCCTTGGCATCCAGGAGCGCCCGGAGGATCTTCAAGCGGGAAGCGTCCCCCAGCGCACTGAAGATGCAGCTGGCTTCGTCGATCATGGGATTGCTGAGCTGATGCGTCATGGTTTTCAACTCCATGCACCTATGATCATCCAGTTCTATACCCTGTCAACCCCAAAAAACGAATTACCCAACCATATACCCAAACAGGCATCCAAACGGAGGTCAGTTACCGAGGAGGGTAGAACGTGATCTGCATCAAGGCGAGCTCCCACCTTGCTAGGCTGGAAGCGGAGGCTCCCCGTGGATGATCTGGACCAACGTGCCGCCAGGATTCGCCTGCTCTGCACCGACATCGACGGGGTGCTGACCACGGGGGCCCTGCGCTACGGCCTCGACCCCGGCCACAGCAAGGCCTTCTACGTGCGCGACGGAGCCGCCATCAAGTGGCTTCAGCGGGCGGGCATTCCCGTGGCCTTCATCTCGGGGTTGGCTTCCGCGGCCACGGAGAACCGCGCCAGGGACCTGGGGGTGGAGGACTGCTTCGCGGGCCACCTCGACAAGAAGCCCGTGCTGGAGCAGCTCTGTGCCAAATACGGGCTGGCGCTGGATGAGGTCGCCCACCTGGGCGATGACCTGCCGGACCTGCCCCTGCTGCGCCGCGTGGGCCTGGCCTGCTGCCCTTCCGATGCGGCTCCCGAGGTGAAGGCCGTCTGCCATTGGACCACCGAGGCCCCGGGCGGCCGGGGGGTGCTGCGCGCCGTGGCCGAGCGGATCCTCAAGGCCCAGGGCCGTTGGACCGAAGTGCTGGGCAAGTACGAGGCCTGACATGAAAATCCTCGCGTTCCTGCTCGCCATCGCTGCCTTGCCCCTCGCCGCCCAGGACGCCTACCTTGGCGCCCGGGTCCATGGGATTGTGCCCATGGGCGATCTCCGGGACCTCACCAGCGGCCAGATCGGCGTGGGCGCGGCAGCCTTCGTGGGCATCCCGCTCGAGGGCGGCATCATCCTGCGCCCCCTGGTGGGGGTCCAATTCATCCCCAAGGGCACGGGCCTGGATCTGGCCGGCAACAAGACCTCCGTCGCCTCCGTGGACCTCATGATGGAAGCCCAGTGGTTCCCCGGTGAGAACTCGGACCAGGGCCCCTATCTCGTCGGTGCCGTCGGCGGCCAGCAGTGGCGGCTCTCCACTTCCGGCACCACCCCTTCCACCCTCTCCGTCACCCGCCTAGGCGCCAGCGGCGGGCTGGGTTATCAGTTCAGGGCGAACCTCGGTTTCGAAGCGCGGGGCTTCTGGAGCCCCGTGAGCAGGACCATCACCGCCACCGGCCTCATGCTGGGGGCGACCATCCGGTTCTGAGGCCCGCTTGGCGGCCTGAGTGAGCGGTGAAAAACAGCTCGGGGATTGCGCGAGCAGCATCCATCGCTATGCTGATCCCCATGGCCTTGCGCAGCTTTACCTATACCGTCGCGGCTCGTCAGTATTTTGACGAGCACGGGTGGCATGGGGAAAGGGCCTGACGCAGCAGGAGCCGCTTTCATCTCAACCACCCGCCCTTCCGGCGGGTTTTTTTATCCCTCCGGCGGGCCCCGTTCCGGAGGCACCCATGTCCCTTGAGACCCCACCCGAGACCACCGCGCCCCTGGAAGCGGCCCGGGCCACCATCGACCAGGCGGATCGCGAGCTGATCCGCCTCCTGGCCCGCCGCTTCGAGGCGGTGCGCCAGGTGGCCCAGGTCAAGCAGTCCAGTGCCGACCTCACGGTGCTGGATCCGGGCCGCGAGCTGAGTGTCCAGGACAACTGGCTGCGGGATGCGGAAACCCTGGGCCTCCCGGCCCCCTTCGCCCGCCGGATGCTGAAGGAGATCCTGAACCAGAGCCGCCGCTTGCAGGAACCCATCCTGGGAAGCGGCGATGCACCCGCCGAACAGACCCTGCGCGTGGGCTACCAGGGCATCCTCGGCTCCTACAGCGCCCTCTCTGCTGCCCATCTGATGGCCACGCGGACCCAAGCCAAGACGGAGCTCATCGGCTTCTCCACCTTTCCCCAGGTGGTGGAGGCCCTCCAGGGCGGCGCCCTGGACTACGCCTTCCTTCCGGTGGAGAACAGCCTCATGGGCAGCATCCTGGACGTGAACCGGCTCATCTGCGACCAGGCGCTCTCCATCGTGGATGAGGACACCTGGGTGGTGGACCACGTGCTGGCCGCCCTGCCCGGCGTGCAGCTGGAGGACCTGCGCTCCATTCGCAGCCACCCCGCAGCCCTGGCCCAGTGCGAGACCTTCCTCCGGGAAATGGAAATGGACCGGGTGGAACGCATGCCCTGGTTCGATACCGCCGGAGCCGCGCGCTCCCTGGCCGAGACCCAGTGCCGTGACGCTGCGGCGCTGTGCTCCGAGGAAGCCGCCACGCGCTACGGCCTCGAAGTATTGGCTCGCGACATCGCGGATCGCGAACGCAATGTGACCCGCTTCCTGCTGCTGGCCCAGGAACCCGAAGCCTCGGATCCGAGAGTGCCCAGCAAGACCTCACTGCTGCTGCGCCTGAACCACCACGAGGGTTCCCTGGTCCGCATGCTCAGCGCCTTCTCTGAAGGCCACATCAACCTCACCCGCATCGAGAGCCGCCCCCTCCTGGATTCGCCCTGGGAATACCTCTTCTTCGTGGACATCGAAGGCCACCAGGCCACGCCCGAAGTGAAAAAGGCCCTCCAGAAGGCCCGCCAGGCGTGCAACCACATGCGCATCCTGGGCAGCTACCCCTGCCGCACCCGCCCGGACAAACACCTGGAGGAAGCGCCGCCGCCAGGTCCCAGCCCCGTGATCGAGCAGGTCCAGGCCGCCTCCGGCCCCCCGGAGCCCGCGCGCCATGCCCGGGTCCAGGTGGGCAACGCCTCCATCGGCGAAGGCACCTTCACCCTCATCGCCGGTCCCTGCGCCGTGGAGAGCCGCGACCAGATCCTGGACGCGGCCCGCCTCGTGCGTTCCGCGGGCTGTCCGATCCTCCGGGGCGGCGCCTTCAAGCCGCGGTCCTCGCCCTACGACTTCCAGGGCCTTGGCCTGGAAGGCCTGCGCTACCTCCAGGAGGCGGGGCAGCTGTCGGGCCTGCCGGTGGTCACGGAAGTCATCACCATCGAGGACATCGCGGCCGTGGTGGCCCATGCCGACATGCTGCAGGTGGGCGCCCGGAACATGCACAACTTCGCGCTGCTCCGGGAACTGGGCAAGCTCGACAAGCCCATCCTGCTGAAGCGCGGCATGAGCGCCACCATCAAGGAATTCCTCATGGCCGCCGAGTACATCCTTGCCGGGGGCAACCAGCAGGTGGTGCTCTGCGAGCGGGGCATCCGCACCTTCGAGACCAGCACCCGCTCCACCCTGGACGTGAGCGCGGTGCCGGTGCTGAAGCGCGCCACCCATCTGCCCGTGATCGTGGACCCCTCCCACGCGGCCGGGAACCGGGAGCTGGTGATCCCCTTGGCCCTGGCGGCGGCCGCCGCGGGCGCCGACGGGCTCATCGTGGAAGTCCATCCCCGGCCCGAGGAAGCCCTCTGCGACAAGACCCAGGCCCTGCGCCCCGACGACCTCGAAGGGATGGTGGCCTCCCTGCGGCCCATCGTCGCCTCCCTGGGCCGGCGGTGGCTGTGAGAAACCCCATGCCAACTCTCAACCGCCTGGCCACGGCCATGCAACCCTCACCCACCATGACGGGGGCGGCGGCGACCTGCGTTCATCCCGATCCCGTGGACCTCACCGTGGGGGAGCCTTCCGCTGCCCCTCCGCCGGAAGTTTGCGAAGCTGCGGCATCAGCCGCACGAGAGGACCGGGCCCGCTATGGCCCCGCCGCGGGCCTGCCCGCCCTGCGGGCGCTGGTGGCCCAGGACCTGACGCGCCGCGACGGCCTGCCCCGGCGTCCGGACCAGGTGCTCATCACGCCCGGCGGCAAGGCGGCCCTCCTCGATGCCCTGCGTTGCCTGCTGGATCCCGGCGATGAAGTGCTGGTGTTCTCTCCCTACTGGCCCAGCTTTCCCGACCAGATCGCCTGGGCTGGAGGCACCCCGGTGCTCGTACCCCATGGCGAGGACCAACTCCCCTCCATGATGGCGGTGGAGGAGGCGCTGAGCCCGAAGACTCGGGCCGTCATCCTCAATCAGCCCGCCAATCCCAGCGGCGTCCTCTGGGACGAGGCGCGGATGCGTCACCTCGCGGAGCTCGCCTCGCGCCATGGCTTCTGGGTGATCGTGGACCAGGTGTACGGAACGCTCGCCTTGGATGGCCCGGAGCGCCCCTTCCTGAGCTGCGCGCCGGAGCTGGCCGACCGCACGCTCCTGGTGGAAAGCTTCTCCAAGCGCTTCGCCATGACCGGCTACCGGCTGGGCGCCGCCGCGGGGCCCGCACCGCTCATCCAGGCCATGACGGCACTGGGATCGAGCAGCGTCACCCACGCCTCCATGCTCAGCCAGCACGCGGGCATCGCCGCCCTGTCGCTGGATGGCGCCTGGGAACGGGAACAGCTGGCGGAGCTGCGCGCCAAGCGGGACCTCGCTTTCGGAGAACTGGTCGAGGTGCCGGGCCTGCAGGTCAGGCTGCCCCAAGGAGGGCTGTATCTCTTTCCGGATGCCTCCGCCTGGATGCGCGGCCATGGCCTCGGGACGGATCTTCAGCTCACGCAGCGGCTCCGGGATGAAGCCGGCGTGAAGCTGCTGCCCGGTTCCGCCTTCGGCGCGCAGGGCCACCTCCGCATCTCCTTGGGCGCACCTAGGAAGACGCTGGAACGCGGCATCCACCGCCTGAGGGATTTTTTCGCGATGGGCGGGCCGCATGTTTGATCGCGTGCTCATTGTGGGCCTCGGCCTGCTCGGAGGTTCCTTCGCCCTGGCCCTGCGGGAAGCCAGCCTGGCCACTCAAATCCTCGGCACGGATGTGAATCCCGACCATGAATGCGAGGCGTTAGCCCTGGGGCTCGTTTCGGCCCTCTGGGAACGTCAAAACTCCGCGAAGCCCTTCGATCTGATCTTTGTCGCGGTGCCCCCGAGTCAAGTGGCGTCAGTCCTCGCTGGACTGAGCCCCTGGGTACATCCCGCCACCCTGGTCACCGATGCCTGCAGCGTGAAGGCGCCGGTCGCGAGCGCCATGCAGGCGGCCCTGGGGAACCACGCGGGCCTGCTGCCGGCCCATCCCATCGCCGGCTGGCACACTTCCGGGCCCAGCTCCGGGCGGAGGGATCTTTTTGCGGGCCGGCCCGTGATCCTCACGCCCCTGGCCTGCACGAGCCCGGCCTCCCGCTCGCTCGCCGCGCAGCTGTGGACCGCCTTGGGCGCGCACATCGTGGAGATGGAAGCCGGCCCCCACGATGCCCTCCTGGCGCTGATCAGCCACCTGCCCCACCTCCTGGCTTACGGCACCGTAAACCTGGCTCTGGATCGCGATGCTGACCTCTCCCTGGCGGGCCCCGGCTTCCGGGACGCCACGCGGCTGGCCCAGTGTCCCGCAGGCCTTTGGGCGGACATCGCCCTGGCCAATCACGCGGCCTTGCTACCAACCCTGGATGCTTTCATCCATGAGTTGCAGAACCTGAAGGAAGCCATCCGATCCGGGAACCAGGGGCACCTCACCCAGCGCCTGGCACGAGCCCAGCAGGCCCGCGCCAGCCTGAGTGATGGTTAGAGCTACATCAGCAACCCACGCTTGATCAGCAGCGGCTCCACCTTCGGATCGCGGCCGCGGAAGCTGCGATAGAGTTCCGCCGGATCCGCCATGCCCCCCTTCGAAAGCACTTCGGCGCGGAACCTGGCCGCCGTGGCGACATCGAAGAGGTTTCCCTTTTCCTTGAAAGCCTGGAAGGCATCGCTGTCGAGCACGGCGCTCCAGATGTAGCTGTAGTAGCCTGCGGCGTAGCCGCCCATGATGTGGTTGAAGTAGGGGCTGCGGTACCTGGGCGGGATCTCGTCGATGAGGCCCCACTTGGCGAGGGAGGCCTTCTCGAAGGCGGCCGTGTCCTGGGGCTTGGTAGTGGTGAGGGTGTGCCAGTCCATGTCCAGCAGGGAGGCGGCCATGTATTCCACCGTGGCGAAGCCCTGGCCGAAGGTGGCGGCCTGCTTCATCTTCGCCACCAGGGCGTCGGGGATGACGGCGCCGGTCTGGTAGTGCTTCGCGTAGAGCCTCAGCATCTCCGGTTCCATGGACCAGTTCTCCATGACCTGGCTGGGCAGTTCCACGAAGTCGCGCGGCGTGCCTGCGGTGCCGCGATAGCGGCCCTTGTAGAAGAGGCCGTGCAGGCCGTGGCCGAACTCGTGGAAGAGGGTGCGCACTTCATCGGATGTCAGCAGCGCCGGGCGGTCACCCGCCGGGGCCGTGAAGTTGCAGACATTCACCACCACGGGATCCACCTGCGTCCCATCCTTGACCCAGGCGGCGCGGTAGTTGCTCATCCAGGCACCGCCCCGCTTGCCGGGCCGGGGATGGTAGTCCACAAAGATCAGGCCCAGGTGGTGCCCATCCAGCTCCTTCACCTCGAAGCAGCGCACATCCTGCTGGTAGACCGGCACGCCCTTCACTTCCGTGAACGAGATGCCATAGAGCCTCCCCGCCAGGGTGAACGCGCCCTGGCGCACGGCATCGAGGGCGAAGTAGGGCTTCACGGCTTCCTCGTCGAAGTCGTACTTGGCCTGCTTCACCTTCTCGGCGTAATAGCGCCAGTCCCAGGGTTCCAGCTTCTGGCCGGGCAGGTCCTTCGCCATCATGGCCTGCAGCTCGGCGCGCTCCTTCCTGGCGACTTCCAGCGCGGGCTTCCAGATCTGGTCCAGGAGGCCGTAGACGCCCTTGGGGTCCTTGGCCATGTTCTCTTCCAGAACGAAGTCCGCCCAGGTCTTGTAGCCCAGCAGCTGGGCCTTCTCCACGCGCAGGGCCGCGACCTTGGCCACGATGGCGTTGGTGTCGGTGTCGCCGCCCTGGTTGCAGCGCTCCAGGTAGCCCGTGAGGAGCCGCTTCCGGAATTCGCGGTTCTGGGCGTATTCCAGGAAAGGCCAGATGCTGGGGCCATCCAGTGTGAAGAGCCACTGGCCGTCCTTGCCCGCCTTCTTGGCCGCCGCAGCCGCCGCCATGCGCACGCCCTCGGGCAGGCCGGCCAGGTCCTCCGGCTTGTCGATCACCAGCTGGAAGGCCTTCGTGGCCTTGAGGAGGCGGTCACCGAAGTCCACGCCCAGCTTGGACTGCTCGGCATTGATGGCGCGCATGCGGGTCTGCTGATCGGCGGTCAAGGCGGCGCCCGAGCGGACGAAGCCTTTGTAGGTGCGCTCCAGCAGACGGGCCTGGTCAGGATCGAGTTTCAGAGTGGCGCGGGCGTCCCACACGGCCTTCACACGGCTGAAGAGCTTGGCGTTCAGCTGGATGTCATCGCGGTGGGCGGCCATCAGGGGCATGACCTCGCGGTTGACGGCCTGGAGCTTCGGATTGGTTTCAGCGCTCGTGAGATTGAAGAACACCGAACCCACGCGATCCAGGAACTGCCCCGACAGGTCCAGGGCCAGGATGGTGTTGGCGAAGGTCGGCGCCTCCTTGGCGTCGGCGATGGCCGCCACCTCGACCTTCTGGCGGGCCATGCCCTCCTTGAAGGCCGGAAGGAAATGCTCCTCCTTGATCTCCGCGAAGGGCGGCACGCCGAAGGGCGTCTTCCATTCCGCGAAGAAAGGATTGGCGGCGGCCAGATCGGCAGCAAGGGCAGGTAGGGTCATGAGGACAGCCAGAACGGAAGAGGGTCGCATGAAAGCTCCTGGGGAATCCTCAGCGACTCTAACATCGTCATACGATGGTCGTCAGAAATGTCTTCAGGTGTAGCGATTGGGTGTTCATCGGGCTGACAGGGCCTGCACCACCTCCAGGTAGTCCTGGCGGCTCACCTGGTTGCACCAGTGGCCCGTGAGGATGGCCATCCCTGTCACCGCCACGAAGAGCCCCACCACCAGCAGCCCGAACACCCAGCCCGGCACCGCCTTGCCCACGGGGCCGCGCATCTCCAGGGTGTCCTTCACGGGGCAGGCTTCCACGCAGCGGAAGCAGGCCGTGCATTCATCGCTCGCCACGCGCCCCGCCTGGTGCACCTGAATCCTTGACGGGCAGGCCTTGGTGCAGAGGCCGCAATCGATGCAGCTGGCCTTGGCCCGGGTGATCCGGAAGGGGCTGAGGAGGCTGAGGGCCCCCAGCAGCGCGCCGTAGGGGCACAGGTAGCGGCACCAGAAGTTCTGGATCACGGTGGAGAGCAGGGCCAGCACCAGGATCACCCCCAGGGCGAATCCGGAGAGGTGCAGGAAAAAGAGGTACAGCCTCAGATCAGCCGCCACATTGAAGGGGCTGGCCAGGAACGCGGCCAGCTCCGGCCCGTCCAGGCGAAGTGTGGCCAACGCGAAAAATGCCAGGAGCAGGTATTTCAAGGCGCGCAGAGGATGGTCCAGCCAGCGGGGAACCCGCAGGCTGCGCCCCAGCGCCTTCGCGCCCAGCATCCAGAGCGCCTCGCTCAGGGTGCCGATGGGGCAGAGCCAGCTGCAGAAGGCTTTTTTCAGGAGGAGGCCGATACCCAGGATCGCCACGAAAATGAAGAGGCCCGCGGGATGGATGGCCGTGATCTCGCCGGTGGTGAGCCAGAACTTGAGGCTGAGCAGGGCGCTGATGGGCAGGAAGCCCTCGGCGCCGGGCGGGTGCGGCACATAGGCGGCCTGGCCCTGGGAGGCGCCCCAGCGCATGAACAGCGCGAACTCCACCCCGATCCACAGGCACAGCAACAGAAACATGCCCTGCACCCAGCGGCGCGCGAGCTGGCCATCCGTCTTCAACCTCATCAGAAACGGCTTCCCCGGCTGGGCACCGGTCGGGAAGCGCCGTTGGGCGGGTGGGATGGGTTTCATGGGCCACTCGAATCAGGATTCGACCTGAACGGCAGCCTAGCAGCGGATTCGCATATTTAGGATGAATTGATCCTAAAGTGTGATCGAGTGCATAAGAGGCTGGGCCGGTCCCTTTCCAAGAGCTATCGGCCCACCGTCTTCAGCGCCTTTTCCGTGGCCTCCAGCAGCGCCTCCGGCCCCACGGGCTTGCCTGTGGCCTTCATCATCCAGACATCCGGCGTGAGGCGGCCCTGGGTGGCCATGCGCTCGAAGGTTTCGCCGAGCTTGCCGGTCTTCTCCACTTCGCGCTCGATCTGGAAGGCGATCATGTGGCCGATGGGGTAGTCGGGCAGGTAGAGGAAGCTGTGGATCATGTGGCTGTAGATGCCCAGCAGCACGCAGTCCTTCTGGCCCAGCACCGGGAAGTAGTAGCGGTTCCAGATGTCCTTGGAGATGGCGAGGGTGGCCTCCTTGAGCTGGGCCGGGGTGGCCTCGGGATGGTCGTACATCCAATGCCACACGGCGGTGTCCACCAGGCCCACACCAGCGATCTCGTAGGTCATCCAGAAGTCGTTCAGGGTTTTTTCCGCCAGGGCCTGGGCATCCGGCGCAGGCTGGCCCAGGAGCTTCAGGTCCTGGGCCTGGAAGACGAAGGCCAGGGCCTCCGTGAAGGCGGTGTTGGGCACGCCGCTCAGCAGCCAGTGGTCCATGCGGTTGAGCGAGAAGGTCTGCTCCACGTTGTGGCCCATCTCGTGCACGGCGATGTTGAAGCCCTTGTAGTCCATGCCATCCTTGCCCACGCGGGTGCGCAGGTGGGCGTTGTCGCCCCGGCGCTGGGCGCCCATGGCGTGGCCGCTGCCGCGGGCGGGGTCCACCTCGATGCGGCTGGCCAGCCACTGGGCCCGCTCGGCACTGAAACCAAGCCCCACCAGGAGATTGGGCATGTCCTGCTTGTAGGCCGCGGCGGTGGGGTACTTGGCGCGGGTGATGGCGTCGAGCTTGGCTTCGTCCAGCCCCGCCCCGGGGCGGAAGCCGTTGTACCAGACATCGAAGGGCTCCAGCTTCCGTCCCAGGCGCTTCTGGATGAGACCTGCCACCTGCTTCACCAGGGGACTGGCGCAGACCTCCTCCAGCATCTTCTTCACCCGGGCTTCGGGAATCTGGCGCCCCTCGTCGAAGCTGCGGGCAATGTGCGTGGGCGCCGTGGGGCTGTAGGGATCGGCCTTGCGCACGGCGCGGTAGTCGTCCAGCAGCACCTTGTAGCGGGTGTCCGGCTCGGGGGCGGCGCTCACTTTCAGGTCCACGGGCACCGGGACATCCGTGTCCTTCACGGCGGCGGCCTTCACCTCGTTGGTGTACGGATTCCAGTCCAGGAAGGGACTATCCACGACCGCGGCGGGAATGGTCTGGGTGACGATGCGCTCCATGACCTTCTGGATCATGCGCTGGCGCTCGAGCCCGCCCCGGCCTTCGGCATAGCGGCTCTTGAGCTCGTCCCGCAGGTTCCAGTGGGACAGCAGCCGCTTCCCGGGTTCGAAGAGGCGCTCGCCCTTGTCGTTGAGCAGGTGGTGCATCCAGATGTTGTAGGAGGCGATGTAGCGGTCCGCCTGCCCATAGGCATCAGCGATGGCGAGGTTCACCTCGGCGGGGATGCGCTTGGCGAAGAGGTCCACCAGCCGGGACTCCGCCCACTGGCGGCGAGTCCACTGCCCCCCCTGCTGCAAGCGCTCTTCCAGCGTGGACTCGGGAAAGTTCAGCAGCACCACGAAGGCCAGCTTGTTGGCGAAGGCATCGTCAATGAAATGGGCGCTGGGATCGTAGCCCGAAAGAATCTCGTCCACGGGCAGCATGGGCCCCAGATCCAGATCCGCATGCCATTTGAAGTCCCGGGTGATTTCCGCCATGTGACCACCGAGACTCTCCAGCACGAACTCCATGCGGTCGAACAGGGCGTCCTGGGCTTTCGCGTCCCCGGCGAAATGCCTTCGGGCGAAGGCTTCGAAATCGGAGGCGCTGCCGTCCTCCGCCCGCCAGAAGGCGGAAGCCTGCTTGAGGCCCCGCTGGATCCGCAGCCGCTGGCCCTCACCATGCTTCGCCACCAGTTCACTTTCCAGGCGCGAGCGCGAAGGGCTTAGATCGACCTTCGCGGGAACCTGCGCGGGCTGAGCCGTGAGCAGCGGGGCGGTCGTCGAAGCGATGATCAAGGCGGCGGTGCGGAGAAGCTTCATGGGAATCCTCGGCGAAACGGAACAACCATTTTAGGGTGGCGCGGGAGACCTACTTGGTCCCAGGGCCGAAGGCCAGGTTCCGCACCATGTCCTCGGTCTTCCAGGGGGCGGCGCCACCACCCAGGTATTTCTGGAACCATTCAAGGTGGGCGTTGTAGTAGACGGGCATGGACTTCAAGCCATCGGGCCAGTGGCCGTCGTTCTTGAAGACGATGAGGCGGCTGGGCACGCCCATCTCCTGGAGGCCCGTGAAGAACTGGAGGCTCTGGGTGTAGGGCACGCGGTAGTCGCGCTCGCCGGTGATGACGAGGCAGGGGGTCTTGAAGGCCTTCACATGGCTGCTGGGATTCATGCGGTCGTAGGCGGCGGCCTTGTCCCAGGGCGTGCCCGTGAGGTCATGCTCGGGGAACCACAGCTCCTCGGTGGCGCCGTGCATGGAACGCAGATCATAGACGCCCATCATGGCGGCGATGGCCTTGAAGCGATTGGGGTGCCCTTCCAGCCACATCATGGCGTAGCCGCCCCAACTCCAGCCCATGGCGCCCATGCGGTCCTTATCCACATAAGGCAGGGCCGCGAGGGCGTCGGTCACCTTCGCCACATCCGTCATCACCTTGCCGTCCCAGTCGCCGGAAATGGCATCGGTGAAGGCTTGGCCGTAGCCTGTGGACCCATGGGGATTGGGGAAGGCCACGATGTATCCGGCACCGGGGTACACCTGCCAATCGCCGCGGAGGGTATCGGACCACATCATCTGCGGGCCACCGTGGACATTGAGGATCAGGGGGTATTTCTTCGCGGGGTCGAAGCCGTGCGGCTTCACCACGAAGACCTGCACATCCGCGCCATCGGCGCCCTTCACCCACAGGGTTTCCGCCGGGCGGATATCCACTTCGCTGGCCAGGGCCTGGTTGAAGTCCGTGAGGCGCGTGAGGAAGCCGTTCTCGAGGTTGCAGCGCCAGATCTCCACAGGCTCGCCCACGGTGGTGCGGGTGAACAGCACGGCTTTCTGGTCGGGGCTCACCACGAATTCCCGGATGGATTGGCCTTCCAGCACGCGTTCAAAATTTCCGCTGGCCACATCCACGCGGAAGAGCGGCCACTTGCCTTTTTCCTGCACCGTGAACCAGAGGGACTTGCCATCGGCGGACCACTGGAAGCCGTCCACCCAGTTGTCGATGGCTTCTGTCAGCACCTTGCGGGTCTTGGCGACGCGGTCGTACACCGCGAGGCGGAAGCGGTCCGATTCCACGGCGGGGCGGGTCTGGAACTTGTAGGCGATGAATCTCCCATCCGGAGAGAACTTCGGATCGCCGTCGTAGGCCGGGTTGTCGGTGATGCGCTGGGGCGTGTGATCGCCTTCCAGTGAAATCAGGAAGAGGTCCTGGTTGGTGGAGCGGGCCGGCACCGGATCCGTATTGGTGACCACGCAGATGGTCTTGCCATCGGGGCTGAGGTCGAAGCTCTGGGAGCTCGGCGTCGTGGCATCGGCCGGGTAGTCCTGCTTCCCGGAAGTGAGGGCCTCCACTTTGCCCTCGAAGGCGGCGCTGAAGAGGTGCGTGTACTGGAAGTCCCGCCATTCGGTCCAGTGGCGGTAGAGCAGCGAGTCGGCGAGGTGGGCTTGCACGGGGCCCTTCTCCAGCTTCTCGGCCAGTTCCTTCTGCTTCGCACCATCCGCCATGGCCTCGGGGAACACCGTGGCCTGAAACACCACCTTGCCGCCCGCGGGCATCACCTTTGGCGCGTCCACGCCCGCTTCAAAGCTCGTCAGCTTGCGGGCCTCCCCGCCCGCCAGCTCGAGCGCCCACAGCTGGCTGCTGCCGCTGCGGCTGGAAAGGAAGTAGAGCGTCTTTCCATCCTTCGACCACTGGGGGGCGGTGTCGGATTTCCCCGAGAAGGTGAGCTGGTGGGTCTGGCCCGTGGCCCGGTCCAGCAGCCAGATATGAGTGTTCCTCGTGGCGGCTTTGAGATCCTGGCTGGACACCTCGAAGGCCAGCTTCGAACCATCCGGGCTGAGGGCCAGGTGCTGCACACCCTTGAGGCGGTACAGATCCTCGATGGCGAAGGCCCGCTTGTCCCCCGCCACCAGCGGCAGCGTGAGCACGAAGGCGGGGACCAGGATCCGATTCAGCATGAACATGGGACCTCCAAAGACGATCTCCACGATCTCACAGCCGACCCGTGATCTGAATTCCAGATCCTCGTCCCCCTCCTTGGCAGAATCACCTTCCGGGATGAGGATGAGGGCACAACCTTCCCAGCCGAGGACTCCATGCGCTACCTCCCACTGGCCGTCCTGATCCTGGCTGCCCCGCTGTTCGCCCAATCGGCAGTGCCCTCGGCCCGCATCGAGGCGGGCTTCAAGACCCTCAGCACCGGGAGCTGGGAGGACGCCTTCAAGGAGTGGCGGAAGGATGGCCTGCCGCTGGACGCGGGCGAGATCGAGGTCCGCAAGCACCTGGAGGAATGGATTCCCAGGACCTGGAACATCGGCTCCTGGGAGCTGGTGCTGAGCTCCCCGCCCTCGCCCGCCTGGCAGCGGCAGTGGTGGCTGGCGACCTTCGACCAGGGCGTGGTGTTCTTCACCTTCGACCATGTCTGGCACAAGGGGGAGTGGCGGCTGTTCCGGATCGACGTGAGCCGGGACCCGAAGCACCTCATTCCCAACCTCGACCTGCTGGCGGGCCAGGCACAGCGGGCGCGGTAAGGCCCTGGTAACGGTCCAAGCGCCTTTTTGGATCGCGGATTTCACCCTTTCTTCATCCTGGGCGGCGGCGGTCTGCCCTGACCCGTGGGTATCCTTTTTCATGCCCGAATCCACGTTCCTTCCACCCTCTGCCACGCCCGGGCGCGGCGTGTTCTGCAACCGGACCTTGAACCTGGGCTCCGTGCGGGCCATCGGCTACGACATGGACTACACCCTGGTGGACTACCGGGTGGCCGCCTTCGAGGAGATGGTCTATGCCCAGGCCAGGGAGCGGCTGGCCTCCGAAGACTGGCCCGTGGCGAACCTCGCCTTCGATCCCAGGATGGTGGCCCGGGGCCTCGTCATCGACACGGAGCTGGGCAACCTCGTGAAGGCCAATCGCTTCGGTTTCGTGAAGCGGGCCATGCACGGCACCCGCATGCTCGAGTTCGCGGAACAGCGGAAGGCCTACGCCCAGACCCAGGTGGATCTGGGCGATCCCCGCTGGGTGTTCCTCAACACCTTGTTTTCCCTGTCCGAAGGCTGCCTCTACGCCCAGGCCGTGGACCTTTTGGACCGCGGCGACCTGCCCCGCGCCTACGAATACGCGAGCCTCTACCGCCATGTGCGGGCCGGGGTGGACGCTCAGCACGTGGAGGGCCACCTGAAGGAGGCCATCGCCGCCGCGCCGGATCGGTTCGTGGTGCAGGATCCCGAGGCGGCCCTGACCCTGCTGGATCAGAAGGCGGCGGGCAAGCGGCTGCTGCTCATCACCAATTCGGAGTGGAGCTTCACCTCGAAGATGATGGCCCACGCCTATGACCGCCACCTGCCCGAAGGAATGTCCTGGCGGCAACTCTTCGACCTGGTGATCGTCAGCGCCCGCAAGCCCGCCTTCTTCACGGAGCGGGGCCCCTTCTTCGAGGTCGTGAACGAGGATGGGCTGCTGCGCCCCTTGATGGGGCCCCTGCAACCGGGCGGCATCTACCTCGGCGGCTCCGCCACCCAGGTGGAGCGGGACCTGGGCATCTCCGGGGACGAGATCCTCTACGTGGGCGACCACATGTTCGGCGACGTGCATGTGAGCAAGCGCACCCTCAGCTGGCGCACGGCCCTGGTGCTGCGGGAAATGGAAGAGGAGGTCTCCGCCCTCGCGGCCTACCAGCCCACCGAACGCCACCTCATGGCCCTCATGCGCGAAAAGGAGCTCCTCGAAGGCCGCCTGTCCCGGACGCGCCTGAATCTCCAGCGGCTCCACGCGGGCTACGGCCCTCCCCTGGAGGAAGGCGCCGTCACCCTGGAGGCCCGCCTGCAGGACCTTCGCCACCAGCTGCTGGCCATCGACGCCGAGATCGCCCCCCTGGCCAAGGCCGGCACCGAGCTCACCAACAGCCGCTGGGGCCTGCTCACCCGCGCCGGCAACGACAAGAGCCACCTCACCCGCCAGATCGAGCGCTTCGCCGACATCTACACCAGCCGCATCTCCAACCTCCTCCACGCCACGCCCTTCGCCTACTTCCGCTCGCCGCGCGGGAGCCTGCCCCACGATCCCAGCGGGATCTAGGGCGGCAACCATCAAGCTCCAAAGACCTGTGCGGCCCATCGCGAAAAATCGTAGGAGAGCCTTGATGAAAGCCCTCACCTTCAGCCGTTTCGGCGGGCCCGAAGTTCTGGAATGGCGGGAGATGCCAGACCCTTTGCCGGGCCCAGGCGAGGTTCTGGTGCGCACCCAGGCCATCGGGATGAACTTCGCCGATTGCTATCGACGCCAGGGTCGCTACCACCAGGTCGGTGAGGCCCCCTGGATCGCGGGTTACGAGGCCGCGGGTGAAGTCGCGGGTCTGGGCCAAGGCGTGACGAGCCTCAGGATCGGCGATCGGGTGGCCTTTGCCGACAGCCCGTTTGCCCATGCAGAACTGGTGGTGGTGCCCGAGGCCAAGCTCATCCCCTTGCCCGGGGACATCACCTGTGAAACGGCAGCGGCTCTGCTGTTGCAGGGCCTTACGGCCCTGTACCTGAGCCGGGATAGCCATGCCATCGCCCAGGGAGAACGGGTACTGGTTCACGCCGCCGCCGGAGGGGTGGGCCTGCTCCTGGTGCAGATGGCCTCCCTGCTGGGCGCCCACGTCCTGGGGGTCGTCTCGCGGGAGTCAAAGGTCCCCGCCGCGCTGGCGGCCGGTGCCGAGAAGGTCGTCCTGTTCGGCGAGGATTGGCGCGGAGCCGCCCGGGAGTTTGGTGCTGGAGGCATGGATGTGGTCTACGACAGCGTGGGTTCCACCCTCATGGCCAGCCTGGAGGTGGCCCGGACCGGCGGACAGGTGGTCTTCTACGGCATGGCCGGCGGCGATCCCGCGCCGGTGGATCCCCGCTACCTCATGGATACCAGCAAGAGCCTCACTGGCGGCGACCTCTGGAACGTGCTTCGGACCCACCAGGATCGCGTGGGGCGGGCCGCTACCCTCTTCGACTGGGTGCGTCAGGGCAAGCTCAGCGTGCACATCGCGGCCCGGATTCCGCTCTCCAGCGGTGCGGAGGCGCACCAGCTCCTGGAATCCAGGGCGACCACCGGCAAGGTGCTGCTGGTTCCCTGAGCCGGCCTTCGGCCGGAAATCACCGCCCGCGTTGCCGAAGGTACTGATGCAGGATCGAACTCAACCCAGCTACGGCTTCGCCGCAAACAACGTGATCCCGTAGTGCTCCGCGTCCCAGGGCGCGGCGCTGTTCCAGTCGCCATAGGCGTGGCTGTCGTCCGTGCGAACACGCAGGGTGTAGGTGCCCTTGGGAAGGGTGATGATCTCGTCGGCCATGCGGTTCTTGGAGGCTCCGCCGGCGTGCAGGCTGTGGCGGGGATCCATGGACCAGACCCGCTTGCCGGAGGCATTCTCGATCCAGGCGTCATCGGCCATCTCGTCACCGTCCGATTCGCCCAGGGCCAGGACGCGAACCTGGCGGTCGGCTGACAGCGTCAGGGTCTGCTTGCGGTCCTGGTCGTTGGTCACGCGCACCACTTCCGCCAGCACGGTCCAGGACAGCGGGTCCATGGTCGAGAAGGAGGCCAGGTCCCCATCCTTGGGCAGCGAAACCGTCAGGCCGTACATTCCCGGATCGCAGGGGGGCGCGGCATTCCAGTCCGCCGGGGAGTGGGAGTCGTCCGTGATGAAGTGGGCTTCGTAATCACCCGCTGGCAGCTCCAGGGTTTCCACCTGGCGCCGGTTCTTGCGGGCGCCTCCGGCGAAGGCCGACTTGTCGGCGGTCATTTCCCACACGCGCTTGCGGCTGTGGGCATCCAGGATCCACCCGAAGTCGTGCATGCGGCTCCCGCTGCCTTCGCCCTCTGCGTAGACATGAACGGTCGCGGCCCGCTTCAGCCGGAACGCCTGGGACCATTGGCCCCCATCCCTGTTGGCGGCGAGGGTGATCATCCGGTTCTTCCAGGCCTGCGGGGCCTCGAAGAGCTGGACCTGAGATTCACCGCCACTGGGCAGGTAGATCTCCATGCCGTAGTTCCCCACCTGTTCGCGCCAGTGGCGCAGCAGGCTCGAATCATCGGCGCCAAGGGCCGCCAGGAACCCGCGGGCATGCTGGGTGTCCCTGGGCGAGGCCTCCCGGCGGTCGATGTTGCGGGTCCACTGGGCGAAGAGCAGGCTCTGGCCGAAACCATGGTTGGAGAAGTAGGCCTCGTAGCGGCCCTGGGGCAGGGTCAGGTACTGGTCCGCGATGCGGTATTCCCAATCCCGCTTGGAGTTGAGGCCGTCCATCTGCCAGACCACTTCGCGGGTATCGGCATTGAGGATCCAGCCGTAGGCGAAAAAGGGCGTGTCGTTCATCTGGCGGCCCAGGGTCCGCACCGCCCCACCCCTGGCGTACACGTGCACCTTCATGGCCTGGGGCAACGTGAACCCCTCCTGGCGGACTTCAGCGGCATCGAAACCATGCAACGCCACGATGCGGGGCTCAGCCCCATGCACGACGCCGGGGGAGAAGACCACCCAGAGGAGTGCGACGCTGACGGCCCGGATCATGCGGACGAGGGAGGCGGCTTCGGACATCATGAACGGCAACATGGGAACTCCGTGGGACCCATTCAACTTAGCTCTTTGCCAGAGGCCCACAGCCAGGGATCGGCGAATGGCGGACCGCCACCGGCGAACGGGCGGATCCCTGCGGCGCCAGCCGACGGGAGTGGTTCCGGCTCACCAGCTCTCCAGAAATTCCCTGGCCTTGGCCTCCGCCCCGGGGGAGAGGTGGGCGAAGCGCATGAGGCGGTCATTGAATTCGAAATGCAGCTCGCGGTTCTCGTCCAGTACCAGTTCCACCTGTTCGCGGTGGATGGCCTCGTCGGAAAGGAAGCGCCAGAAGAGGGCGCTGGCCAATTCCTCCCATCCCTGGGCCTTGGCTTCCCAGTAGGCCCGGATGAGGGTGCGCCAGCCCACCTTCTTCATGAGACTGCTTCGATCGATGGCTTCCATCCACAACGGCCCCGCCCAGGCCTGGACCATCTCCACAGCCCGATCCTCGTTGTGCCGGGCCAGGCTGAGCACCAGTTCGCCCATGTCGTACACCACCGTTTCCAGGGCGAAATGGAGGTCCTGCCGGGCGGCGATCCGGCCGTAGTGGAGCAGGTGCTGGGTCGCCTCGTGCATGCGAGCGGGCGCGTCGTGGAAGGCTTCGATGAGCAGACGGTAGTGGTAGGAGAGGTTCTGGAAGCGCCGGAGGTCCTTCTCCTCCACCGCCTCGCGCATCAGGGAATTGAAAGCCATGATGTGGAGCTCCACCACCTGATCCCGTTTGAGCACGGAGGCCAGATGGGCCGATTTCACCATCTGGTTGGCCACCTCCGCCAGGATCTCATGCTGCTGTTTGGTGGCGCCCTCCATCACCTTCAGGGTCTGGGCCAGCACGTAGGCCTCCGGCCAGATGCGTTCCCGGATCAGGTATTCCTGCCCCTCCACCGCCAGGCCGGGAACGAAGAAGGGCTTGGAAGAGCGCCAACCGCCTTCGTTGCTGTAATCGCTCCCGATGATCTCCGTAAGCAGCGCATTCAGCGACTGGAGCGCCAGCAGCACCAGCTGGCGATCCCCGCGGTGCATCCCCGTCAGGGCGATGTTGGTGACCACGTCGATGGCTTCAAAGAGTTCCTGTCCCTTGAGGGCCGCCTTCTTCCCCCGGGCCAGGGAATTCAGGTTGTGGATCCCCTTCTTGGTCAACATGGGCACGAAATAGCTGGGACGGATGAAGCGGCTGATGCCGTACAGGAACGGCAGGGCGCCCGTCATCACCACGAGGTAGATCAGGGCCAGGCCATCCACGAGCAGGTGGCTCAGGAGGCTTCCGGGAGGAACAAAATTGAGGGCCAGGCAGATGATGTGGCTGCCCAGCAGCAGCGAGAGCATGAGCACGATGAGCGGGTGCCGCACATAGAGCGTCACCAGTTTGGGCGTGTAGAGGTTGGCGGTGAGCGGAACGATGAGGGCGATGCAGGTCAGCACGATGGCCATGAACCCGTTCAGGGTTCTCCCCGCCACGGGCAGCGTGTAGGAATCGACACCCTGGTTGACGCCATAGACCGAGATGATGCCGGCGATGACGAAGGCGCCGAGGAGGCCGACCCCCGTCAGCACGGCAAGCCCGCGAGGTGTCTGAGAACTGGCGATTGTCTGCGTTTCCATGGGTCCTGTTCCGGCTGCGCCTGCTGCTCTTTCGGCCGGATGTCACCCTGGGCTAAATCTCAGCCCAATTTCGACCACTCGGCCAGCACCCGCTGAGCCTGGAGGATGGCGCCCTCGCCGGTGCCCCCCAGGGGCATGCGCAGGGTGCCATCGGGACTGAGGCTGGCTCCCTTGGTGCGCCCCACCCAGGCCATCATCTTCACCGGATCCAGCGAGGTCACGGGGCTCAAGCGGAACTTGAGCAGGCCCTTGTCCAGGGCGATTTCATTGACCGCCAGGGACTGGGCCCGGACCTTCACCTTGAGCAGCTCGAAGAAGCGCTGGGTGTCCAGGTCTTCTTCGGAAATGCGCCCGAAGCGGTCCTCCAGGTCCAGGCGGTAGAGATCGATGTCCCGTTCCTCCCGCAAGCGTGAGATGCGCTTGTAGGCCACCAGGCGCTCGCTGGCCTGGTCGATCCAGCGACGGCTGAGCTGGGCCCCTGGGCCCAGGCCGTCCATCTTGACCTCGAAGGTGCCGCTGGGCTGACCCTGGAGTTCCTGGAGCGTCTCCTCCAGCAGCTTCACGTAGAGCTCGAAGCCGATGTCGTGGATGTGGCCCGACTGCTCGCCGCCCAGCAGGTTCCCCGCGCCCCGCAGTTCCAGATCCATGGCCGCCACCCGGAAGCCCGAACCCAGTTCCGAGAAGTCCTCCAGGGCCTGGAGCCGCTTGCGGGCATCGTCGCTGATCTCGTGCTTCGACGGGATCATCAGGTAGGCGTAGGCCGGCACATCGCTGCGTCCCACCCGGCCCCGCAGCTGGTAGAGCTGGCTGAGGCCGAAGGCATCGGCGCGGTGCACGATCAGGGTGTTGGCGTTGGGCACATCCAGGCCGTTTTCCACGATGGTGGTGGCCACCAGCACATCGATGCGGCCCTCCATGAAGCCGAGCATGACCTGCTCCAGCCCTTCATCGGTCAGCTGCCCGTGGCCCACGCCCACCCGCGCATCGGGCACCAGCTCCCGCACCCGGGCGGCGATGGAAACGATGGACTCCACGCGGTTGTGCACCAGGTACACCTGGCCGCCCCGGCGCAGCTCAAACTGGATGGCGGTCTGCACCAGCTCATCGCTCCAGGGCGCCACCACCGTCTCGATGGCCAGGCGGTCCTTGGGCGGCGTCTCGATGAGGCTGATCTCCCGCAGGCCGGTGAGGCTCATGTGCAGGGTGCGGGGAATGGGCGTGGCGGAGAGCGCCAGCTGATCCACGTTGAGGCGCAGCTTCTTGAGCTTCTCCTTGTGGCCCACGCCGAAGCGCTGCTCCTCGTCGATGACCACCAGCCCCAGGTCCGCGAACTTCACCCGGGCACCCAGCATCTGGTGAGTGCCGATGACGATCTCGATCTTACCGTCCGCCGCTTCCTGGAGGATGCGCTTCTGCTCGGCGGGCTCCACGAATCGGTTGAGCATCTCGACGCGGATGGGAAAGCCCGCAAAGCGTTCCTTGAAGGTCCTGAAGTGCTGGAAGCAGAGGATGGTCGTGGGACAGAGCACCGCCACCTGGCGGCCTTCCAGGGCCACCTTGGCGGCGGCGCGCATGGCCACTTCGGTCTTGCCGAAACCCACGTCGCCCACCAGCAGGCGGTCCATGGGCCGTTCCGATTCCAGGTCCGTCTTCACGGCCTCGATGGCCTCGATCTGGTCGGGCGTCAGGGTGTACGGGAAGCTGGCGTCGAAGGCCGCCATGTCGGGACCATCCGGCGGGTATGCATGGCCCTTTTCCAGCTTGCGTTGGGCGTAGAGCTTCAGCAGCTCGTCGGCCATGTCGCGGATGGCTTTCTTGGCCTTGCGCTTGATCTTGGCCCAGCTGGCGCCGCCCAGCTTGTCCAGGGGCGGCAGATGGCCTTCGGCGCCCGTGTAGCGCTGCACCAGATCGGCCCGTTCGAGGTTCACGTGCAGCTGGCCGCCATCCGCATAGCGGAGCCGCATCACTTCCTGTTCCTCGCCGCCCACGGTGAGCGTCGCGAAGCCCATGAACTCGCCGATGCCGTGATCCAGGTGGACGATGCGGTCCCCGGGCTTGAGGTCCCGCAGGTCGGAGAGGAAGGCGGCGCTGCGGGACTTCTTCGGCGCCGTAGTGGCCAGCTTCCGGCCGAACACTTCACGCTCGGTGAAGATCACCACACCCGGTTCCGCGAGGTGGACGCCCGCGCTGAGGGCCAGGTGGATGGCGCGGCAGCCCGGCTCCGCCCCATGCCCCAGGGGCAGTTCATGATCGCGCAGCAATTCCTGGAAACGATCGCGCATACCCTGGGTGGAACCCGCCAGGAACACGCGATGGTTCTTGAGGCTCAGATCCTGGAGATAGGTGGCCAGCTCCGGCAGGCGGCCCTGGAATTCCCGGGGCGGCTGGGCCGCCAGGGGCACCGTGGCCTCGCTCTGCCACTCGGTGAGCTGGAAGGTCGATCGGCTGGCATCCGAAGGCAGGAAGCGATCCTCGAAATCGGGGCAGACCACGCCGCCGCGGCGCAGCACCGCCAGACCCTCCTCGATGCGGGCCCGCTCCGCTTCCCGCAGCGAGTCCTCCCAGGCCGACTCCAGCCGCACCCGAAGGCAGGGCGGCACCCAGTGCACCAGCTGGCCCTTGGGCTGGCTCAGCAGGGGATGGAACAGTTCCTCACCGGGAAAGTGGTCGTGGGTGGCCAGGCGCGCGCGCCGGAAGGCGAGGTCGTCCTCGGGCTCCTGGGTGCGGTCCGCCCGGGAAGCCACGGCCGCCAGCAGCGCCTCGTGATTGCCACGGTCCCCTTCGAAGCGGGGATAGAGGGTGAGGGAGGCCATGGCTTCGCCGATGCGGCGCTGGGTATCGGGATCAAAGGGGCTGAGCCGCTCCAGTTCGTCGCCGAAGGTTTCCAGGCGCAGGGGCTGGTCCAGATGGTCGGGCCAGAGGTCCACCACCATGCCCCGGGAGCTGAACTCGCCCGGCGCGGAGGCCATCTCCACCCGGCGATAGCCGAGCGCAATCAGTGTCTCCAGCAGGAGCTCGCGAGGGACTTCCGAGCCGGAGTTCAGCTCCAGTTTCTGTTTCTGGAACCAGGTGGGGTGCGGCAGCTTTTCGCAGGCCGTGAGGGGCCCTGTGACGAGCACCTGCACGCGCCGCTCCAGCAGGCCCACCAGTGCCGAAAGCCGCTCCCGCAGCACCATGCCCGGCGGGCTGCTCTCGCCTCCCGCGTAGGGCGCGAAGCCCGGGAAGTGCGCCACGCCCGCCGCGGGCAGCAGAGCCTGGAGGTCCTGGGCCAGGGTGCGGGCCTCGGCCTCGCTGGGCGCGTCCACCCACAGGGACTGGATCCGCCCTTCCCGGCTGATCCATCGGGCCAGCAGCAGGGCCAGGGCCGGCGGCGAGATCCAGCGCAGCTTCGCTTCCGGTGCCGCGAACTCCGCCACGGGGCCGTCCGCGAGGCGAAAAAGGTCTTTCAGATCCTGGGGCGAAGCACTCATAGATCTCTCAGAGTGCCCGAGGCATCGCCCAAGGACGAGAGGGGATTGCAGGGACCAGCCTTCCGCACCGGGCTGGCGCTTTCCTCATGCGATTCCACCGCCCGCCTGGGTGGACTCGAATGCACCTGATTTCAGGTGTTCGTACCAACCGACAGTTACGCGGAGCTCGCATAAACGAAATGCAAGATTTTATATAAAGGAATTGTAAGGATCTATCAATTTTTCTAAAAACCATTGTCATTTATGGAATCGACACATAGACTCCTGTCCAAACGTTCTTTCCTTGCATTTCAGCTGGCGGTCCCATTGGCTTCTTCCTTTCCGGAATGTCAGCGCCATCGCCATGGGGACGGCTCCCAGACCAGCCATCCAGATATTCATCTTCAATCAGTCCACTTCACTCCCCCCCAAGCAGTTCCCCCACAACCCCCCAGGAGGATCAGCCATGAAGCTGCTCGCCGTTCTCGCCCTGACCGTCGCCTCTGTGCTGCCGGCTCAGACCATCGCCATCATCAACAACACCAAGAGCATCTCCGATGCCACCCTGCAGCCGGTAGCCAACGCGGTGGCCACCCAGGTCCACAACGAATACAAGGCGAATTGGGGCAACGACGCCACCTTCGTTTATGTCGCCAAGGGTAAGACGCCTCCGGCTGGAGCCTGGAAGGTCTATGTGGATGACCGCAAAGGCGACTACCACACCGTGACCAGCGGCAATCCCATTGCCTACTGCCATGTGGGCGGCGTGAGCGTCGACTACTGGACCAACACCATTTCCCACGAAGTCCTGGAAATGCGCACCGATCCCTTCGTGAACAACACCTACACCCGCCCCGACGGCAGCACGGGCTACGTGGAAGTGTGCGACGCGTGCGAGACCAACGCCCAGGGCTACCGCATCAGTTCCATTCTCATGAGCGACTTCGTCTATCCCAGCTGGTTCAAGAGCACCGGCACTGCCCCCTACGACCAGACCCGCCTCATCACCGCCCCCTTCCAGGTGCTCTCCGGCGGCTACCTGCCTTGAGCCACTGACCACACCACCTCGCTCGATGCTGCCTGGTCCACGGGTCGAACCCTGGCCAGGCAGTTCGCTTGCTGACAATGTGAATGACCCATGCGATCGCTCTCCTGCTGCCTTTTCTTGCTTTCGTCCGCCCTCTTCGCGCAGACGGCGGTCCTGCGCGTGCTCATGGCCAGGGATGCCCTGGACACCTCCACGCCGGCCATGCTGATCGTGGTCGAGGCCAGGGAGGACCTCACCCTGGCCCAGGGCTTTGACGCACTGCTCAAGCAGGACGACCTGAAAGCCTTCCAGGTGCCCGTCCAGACCTGCAAGCTCAATAGCAGTGAAGGTCAGAAGCTGGAAGCCCGCCTCCGCCTTGAAGCCAAGTCCCAGTGGCTGCTGGTGGCCCAGGGGGATCAGGTGCTGGCCAAAGGCACCTCGGTGCCCTCCGCCGCCGCCTTCGCCCAGGAACTGCTGAACGCTGGCTTCCATGACCGCGTGAAGGAACTGCGCGCCTACCTCAAGCAGCATCCCGAGTCCCTCGAAGCACGGGAACGCCTCATCGCCCTGTTGCGCCAGCGAGGCGAGACCGCGGCCCAGCGCGTCATGGGCATCGAGGTAACGACGCCCAAAGCCCGCCTGGAGCAAGGCGGTCTGTCCGGCTACCTTCAGGCGGCGGACGCGCTGCCCCAGGCGGATCTGAGCGCGGCGTCCTCCTTGACGCCTACCCAGGACCTGGTGGCCTGGAGCGCATTCGCCCAGGAACTGGACGAGGCCTTCCGCAGCGGCGCCTGGCGGGAGCTGGATCTGCCCTTCACCCGGGAGGGCCGCCCACTGGACGCGGCGAGCCCCACGCTGCGGAACCTGTATCAACGGACGCAGCCTGAAGTGGAAGCTGCGCTGCGCCAGGATCCGGGCTCTGAGCCCCTCTGGGATCTCTGGATCTGGATGGCCCAGGCCCGTGGCGGGGGCGGCTTGCGCCCCCTGTTGGCCTCTCTCACGCCGTCGCCCCTCACGGCCAAGGGTCTCTGGCCGCCGGAACGGGCCGTGCGCATGCTCCTGGCCACCGCCCGCGCACCTCAGGACTGGCGCGCGCTGCAGGAACACTTCCAGGACCGCTGGGATGGCACCCCCCAGATGCTCCGGGACCGCCTTCCCGACCTGCCCTCCTCGGCGGGCGGCATGCAGACGACCCATGCCGCGCTCCTGGAGCGCGAGTGGGCCAGCAACCTGGAGCCCCTTCTGGAGAGTTCCCTGCGCTGCGGGGAAGCGGCCAGAGCCGATGCCATCCTGCGGGAAACCCTGGATGCCAGTCACTGGTCCGCTCTTCCCGCCAAGGCCGCGGCCGTCGCCCACCGGTGCGGCCAGAACGCCCTCGCCACCCGCTGGTCGGCCCTGCGTCCCGGAGGCCAACGATGAAGGGGTGCCTCGGGCTGCTTCTCCTCGCCGCCCCCCTCGCGGCCCAGACCTACCTCGTCGCCGGCGACAGCCGCCTCACCCTCGCGCAGCTGCTGCATGATCACCCCGAGGGCCTGGTGCTCACCCTGCCGAGCGCCACGGGCCAGAGCCTGAGCGCCGCGGTCACCGCGCTCCTCGACAAGGAGCCCGCCCTGGAGCTCCAGCTGGGAACCCAGGAAGCGACACTCAAGCAGCCCCTGGGCCGCGAACTGGCCGCCCTCCGCGGCTGGGACGCCGAGAAGCCCCATTGGGCCTTGCTGGGACCGGATCGCCAGGTTCTCGCCGAAGGCACGGAGGCGCCCACCCCAGAACGCTTCGCCGACCTCTATCACCGGAGTCCCCTGCGCACCCGCGCGGAACGGCTCCGGGACTTCCTCAAGGTGAACCCAGATCACGCCGAGGCCCTGGCGCTCCTGGTCCTGGAACTGCGCACCCTCGGTGAGCGCCGCGCGGAAAAGCGGCCCCCCCAGGGGAAGCCTGAAGCGGGCGGAGGGTCCGTCGCAGCACCCGGCGGGGCGCCAAACCCGACCGCAGGGATGCCACCCACGGAGCAGGCGGCTGGCCAGACCCAGCCGGAGCCGAAAGCAGCACCAGATCCGTCCTCTGCCGCTCGATCCGAGGAGCAGGCGCCGATCAAAATGAAACCGGCGTCGAGCCAGGCAACCGTGCCCGAGAACCCGGGAGCTCCGAAGTCCACCTCGGCCCTCCTGACCGAGGATGACGACGCCCGGATCTGGGGCGAATACGCTGAGCGCTACGAGCAGTTCATGCAAACCGGCCTCTGGCCCGGGCCGCTCCCCTCGCCCTCCAGCCCCCTGCCCCTCGCAGCCCAGCTCTCCTCCTTCGCGGAACGCAGCCCGCGGCTGCGCGACCTGGCCCATCGGCTCCTTCCCGAGGTCGAGGGCCGACTGCGTGCGCGCCTCTCGGATGAACGGCGCTGGAAGATCTGGCTGTCCCTGCGCCAGGCGGGAGCAGGCGGGCGGCCCGGCGAGCTGCTGGCCGGGGCCGCGCCGCCTCCGGGCACCCGACACTGGCCGCCCTCCGCGGCCACAGACGCCTTTGTGGAAGACGCCCAGGAGCGCAATGACTGGCGCGATGCCGAGGCCGTGCTCCAGGCCACCTATGACCGCAACCAGGACCTGCTGAAGGCCCTGGACACGGCCGCCCGGGAGGATGCCCAGGGCAAGGCGCCAACTCAACTGGGTTCCTACTTCGGCTTCGGCACCTGGAACGGCGAGACTGCGCTCCTCACCGAAGCCAAGCTGCACCTGGGCAAGCTCCAGGAAGCGGACCGCATTTTCAGGGAAGCCTTCGCCCGCGCCCCCCGGCCCGAGATCGCGCGGGAGGCCGCAGACCTCGCACGGCGTTGCGGAGCGGCCACCCTGGCAGACCAGTGGGATGCCTTCGCGCCTTAGATCTCCCGCACGACCCATTCCCGCGGCATCAGCACCCGCTCCCACCAGACGCCCTTGTCGCTGCGCTTGCCAACCGCGAGGAACATGCACACCTCGGCGCCCCTGGGCAGGTTGAGCAGGGCCTTGGCGCGCCAGGGATCGAAGCCTTCCATGGGGCAGGTATCGTAGCCCTCCGCCCGCATGGCGAGCATGAAGGTCGCCGCGGCCAGGGCCGTGCTCTTGTGGGCCATGACGCGGACATCGGCCCGGGACATGAGGTTGGGCGTGGGTTTGAAAAGCGACGCCACCCGGCCGAAGGCGCGCTTCAGGGGCCCCAGCACACCAAAAGGCCCGGTGGTATAGACCACGGGAATGATGCGCTGGTAGTAGGAGGCCATGCTCTTGCGAAGGCCGCCCCGGGCTTCGAAAGTTCGCAGGATCTCGTCCCGGTTGCGCCGCCAGGTTTCGCGGTGCGTGACGAGGGCGATTAGCAATGGCGCGGTCTTGGCCGGCATCTGCTCCAGGCAGATGGCGTTGGCCGTTCGGCGTGCCTCCGGGTCGCGGATGATCACGAACTCCCAGGGCTGGAGGTTGCTGGAGCTGGCGGCCATCCGCGCCGCGTCCAGGGCACGGTCCAGCGCCTCCTGGGGCACGGCAACAGGCAGGAAGTCGCGCACGGTGCGACGGCTTTCCACGGCTTCGTAGAATTTAGGCATCGGGAGCCTCTTCGATGGTTCCAACTTCCGCGAGTTCAGGAGCAGCCAGGCCCAGGCGCAGGCGGAGCCAGGCCCAGGTCCTGGCCAGGCTCATGTCGTCGATGAGCTCGTAGAACACCGGCACCACGATCAGGGTGAGCATGGTGGAAGTGATGAGGCCACCCACCACGGCGCGCGCCATGGGGGCGCGCATCTCGGCGCCCGCGCCCAGGGCCAGGAAGAGCGGCAGCATGCCGCCGATCATGGCGAAGGTGGTCATCAGGATGGGACGGAGGCGGACCGAGCCCGCGCGGATGATGGCCTGGCGGCGGGAGATGCCTTCCTCGCGTTGGAGATGCAGGGCGTGATCCACCAACAGGATCGCGTTCTTGGTCACCAGGCCCATAAGCAGGATGGTTCCGATCATGGTCATCATGGACATGGAATCACCCGTCACCAGCAGCATCAGCACCATGCCCACCATGGAGAGCGGCAGGCTGGCCATGATGGCGATGGGGAGCTTGAAGCTTTCGAACTGGCTGGCCAGCACGAAGTAGATGAAGAACACCGCCAGCAGGAGCGAGGTGCCCATGTAACCGTTGGTTTCCTTCTGGTCGCGGGTCTGGCCCAGAAACTCCACCCGCACACCCTCAGGCAGCTTGCCGCTGGCCCTCAGCTCGGCCACTTTCTTGGCGGCGCCGACGCTCACTTCGCCCAGGGTGGACCCGTCGAAATTGGCGTTCACCTCCACTTCTTCCATGAGGTCGTGGCGCTGCAGCTTGGCGGGGGCGATGCCCTCCTCAAAGCGCACCACCTGGTTCAGGCGGACGAGGGGATGCTTGCCTCCCCCAAGATCCTTGGTGCTCTGCACGGTCATGTTGGCCAGCTGCGCCGTGAAGCGGCGGCTCTGGTCCGCCAGGCGGACGCGCACATCCCGCTGCTCTCCCTTCTCGTCCTCATATTTGGCCACCTTTTCGCCATCCACCAGGGGACGCACCATCTGGGCCACCATCGCCGGGCTCACACCCAGATCCGAGGCGGCCTTGCGGTCGATGACCAGCCTCAACTCGGGCTTGCCGCTATCCAGGCTGGTGGTCACATCCACTGCACCGGGAACGCTGCGCAGCGCCTCCTTGACCAGGGGCACGGCCCGGATGACCGCATCCCGATCCGGCGCCTGCACGGCCACCATGATGGGGAAGGCCAGGCCCCAGTCGTTCGCCGCGCCGATGGCCGCATCCACGCCCGGAATAAACCGGAAGGCCTCGCGGATCTGCCGGCGGATCACCACCTGGTTGGGGCGGCGTCCGTCCTTCAGCTTGATGTAGATGCTGCCCGCGTCCACGGAACCGTTGAGGCCCGTTCCGATGGTGGTGTAGGCGAAATCCACGCCCGGCACGGCCTGGATGGCCTTCTCGAGGGCCAGGGCCTTTTCGCGGGTGGCCGTCAGGCTGGAGCCGGGCTCGGCCTTGAAGCTGGCCTGGAGGTCGCCCCGGTCGTAGTCAGGCATGAAATTGTTCCCGAGCAGGCCGATGAGAAGCAATGCGAGCACGAAGCTTCCCAGGCCTGAAAGCAACACGGTCCAGCGGTGATCGAGCGCCCAGGTGATGGCGCCCTTGTAGAAGATCTCCCAGCGGTCGAGGACGCGGCTGAAGGCCTCGACGCTGCGCATGATGAGGTTCCGGCCCTGGTAGTGCACATGGGCATCGGCGCTCTTCTCGTGCTCGGGATCCGGCCAGACGGAGCTGAGCATGGGATCCAGCGTGAAGCTGACGAAAAGGGAGACGGCGACGGCGAAGGCCACCACGATGCCGAAGGGGAAGAAGAACTTGCCCACGATGCCGCCCATGAAGGCCACGGGCACGAACACCGCGAGGATGGACATGGTGGTGGCGATGACGGCGGGACCGATTTCCGCTGTGCCTTCCCGGGCGGCGGTGACGTGGTCCTTGCCCATTTCCGCGTGCCGCGTGATGTTTTCGCGGACCACGATGGCGTCATCGATGAGGATGCCGATGGCGAGGCTGAGGCCCATGAGCGTCATGGTGTTCAGGGTGAAATCCAGGGCCCGCATGACGATGAAGGTGGAGATGACGCTCACAGGCAGCGTCAGGCTGGTGATGAGGGTCGAGCGCCAGCTCTTGAGGAAGAAGAACACGATGATCACCGTGAGCAGGCCGCCCACATAGATCGAGGTGTTCACATCCTCCACATTGTTGATGATGAACCGGGCGTTGTCCTTGGCCGTGACCACTTCCACGCCCTGCTGGGCCAGTTCGGGCTTCAACTCTTCCAGGGCCTTCTCCACGGCGGTGACCATTGCGACGGTGTTGCCGCCGGTCTGCCGCTGGATCTCCAGGGCCACCACATCCTTGCCGCCCAGGCGCGCGATGCTCCGCCGTTCCTTGATGCCGTCCACCACGGTGGCCACTTCCCGAAGCTCGATGGGGCGGCCTTCCTTGTTGCCCACGATCACATGGTCGAAATCACCAACGGACTTGGCCTTGGCATCCACTTTCACGGACACTTCGCGATTGCCCTGCAGCAGGTTGCCGCTGGGTATGGCCAGGGTGTCGTTGCCCAGGGCGGCCTTCACCGCGTTGAGTGAAAGGTTCTGGGCCTCAAGCTTTTGGGGATCGATCTGCACGAGGATTTCGCGGGTGCTTCCACCCACAGGATCCACCTTGCCGACGCCGGGGATGTTCTCGATGCGCCGCTTGAGGAAATCCTCTGAGATGCGGGTCAGCTCCCGGTCATCCATGCCCGCATGCTTGGCATCCGGCTTGACGACGAGCGACAACACGGGGAGCTGGGAGGGGTCGAATTTGGAGATGACCGGCTCCTCGATGTTGCTGGGGAGGTTGCGGCGGATCTGGCTGATCTTGGTGCGCACATCGTTGAGCGCGTTGTCCACGTTGCGCCCCAGGTGGAACTGGATCACGAGCGTGCCCAGGCCTTCCTGGCTGGTGGAGCTGATCTCCTTGATCTTCTCGATGGGATTGACGGCCTCCTCGATCTTCCGCACCACGTCCTGCTTCACGGACTCAGGGCTGGCGCCGGGATAGATGACGGAAACGGTGACGGTGGGGATGTCGGTGTTGGGATACTGGTCGATGCCGAGGCTCTTCACGGAGAAGAGGCCGAGCACCACCAGGGCCAGCATGATGCAGACCGTGAAGACGGGCCGCCGGATGGAGAGGTCAGATAGGAACATGAGTCACTTCCCCCCTGCGGCGCCGCTGCCGCTGATCACGCGGAGAGCGCTGCCCTCGCCCACCAGATCCTTGCCGCTGTCGATGACCTGGACGCCGATGGGCAGACCGCTCACGGGCCGGTAGCCGTCCTGCTCGGCGCCCAGGGTCACCTTGCGCCGGTGGGCCACGTTCTGCTCGGCGATGAACAATTCCGCATCGCGATCCTGGGCCTTCAGCATGGTCACCGGCAGAGCCGCGCTCCTGGTTTCGCCCTCGCCGAGGATGATGCCCTCCACGAAGAGGCCACTCTTGAGGGCGCCGTCCGGATTGGCCACTTCAATGCGCACCCGCAAGGTCCGCCCGTCCTGGGACAGGCTCGGATTCACCTGGGCGACGCGACCCTCCACCGGATGGTCGAGGCCGATGGCATGGAAGGAAGCCCGCTGGCCCACCTTCACCTGGGCCATGGCCTCAGCGGGGAGTTCCGCGCGGATTTCCAGCTTGCGGTTGTCCACCACCTCAAAGGCGGTCTGCCCGGGGTTCAGGGTCTCGCCGGGCTGCACGGCGCGCTTGGCGACCTGCCCCGCGAAGGGCGCCACCAGGCGGGCCTTCTTCAGACGCAGGCGGGCCAGCCCCAGGTTGCTCTCCGCCGCCTGGGCCGCGGCCCGGGTGGCGTTGTAGATGGTCTCGGCCTGCTGGGCTGCCTGCTTGGTGATGCTGCGCTTCTCGAGCAGGGACACGGCGCGGTCATAGTCCCGCTGGCCCTGCAGCGCCTGGGCCCTGGCCTGGGCCGCCTGGGCCTCGGCGGCCTGGACGCCCAGCTGGTAGTCGTCCTCGTCCTGGACCCCCAGCAGGGTGCCCGCGGCCACGGTGTCGCCTTCCTGCACCAGCACCCGCGTCACGCGACCGGCGACCTCGGCTTTCAGCTCGGCCCGGTTCACCGCCAGCAGGGAGCCGGTAAAGGCCACGGCGGGCCTGAAGTTGCGCTCCTGGACCGGGACCAGCGACACCGCCACGATGCCTTCGGCTTTGGACACGGACTGGCTCTTCAGCTCCGTGTTGCGCTGGCTCCGGTGGTAGGTGGCCGCCCCGGCGATGACGACGACGGGAAGGGCGATGTAGAGGATGAGGGCTTTGCGGTTCATGGTCGGCTCCAAGGTCGGAATCTGGATGTCAAAGAGGCGGCAGGCCGAGGGCACGGCGCTGGTCGAAGCGGGCCGACCAGAGGCCCAGCTCCGCCTGGCGCCGCTGGCTCTCGGCCTGGCGCTCGGCGCGTTCCGCCTGCAGGAGGTCAAGGGAGGTGATCAGGCCCTGGTCGAAGGATTCGCGGCTCATGCGCAGGGCTTCCGCCGCGGCATCGTGGGCTTTCCCGGCGGCCTCCGTCAGGGCGACGGCCTTCTCCAGCTCGCGATCCGCGCTGCTCTGTTCGATGGACACGGAGCGTTCGCGGTCCAGGCGCAGCTGCTTCACCTGCTCCAGCTGGGCCGCGTTCTGGGCCCGCTTGCCGGAGCTGCGCAGCCCGTCGAACACGGGAAACTTCATGGTGACGCTCACCTTCCAGGTGTCGTAGGGCTCCCTGAGGAGGTTGTCCGTCTTGCCAGCCTGGTAGCCGTAGCTGGCTGTGAGATCGAACTTGGGCCGCAGGTCCGAGATGAGGATCTTGTCGTTGGCGCGATACATGGCTTCCTGCTGCTTGAGCTGGGCCAGTTCGCTGCGCTCCGCCCCTGCGGGCCTGGCCGCGGTCTCCGGAAGACCCAGGTCCGCCAGGGCCAGGGGTGTGCGCGGATCCAAGCCCAGCTGTCCGTTCAGGACTTCCGTGGCCTTCTTCACCCGGGCCTCGGCCTGGAGCGATTCGGGAATCACCGCCAGCAGTTCGCTCTCGGCGCGGAGCCGATCCAGCTCCGTGGCGGACTGGGCTTCGAGCTTGGCCTTCACATCCGAGACGAACTGTTCGGCGGTCTTGCGGCGCGCCTCGACCACTTCCAGCTCGGCTTTGGCCGAGAGCACCGCCAGGTAGGCCTTGGCCACGCCGTGCAGGGTGTCCAGCTCCGCGGTGGTGAAGGCATAGGAGGCTTCCCGCTCGCCCATCTTGGCGATGTCGATGGCCGTGCCGATCTTGCCCCAGTAGAAGAGGGGCTGCGCGAGGTTCGCCTGGGTGGTGTAGAAGCTGTGGGTCCCCGTGAGTGCGCTGAGGGGAATGCCCATGCTGGGAGCCAATTCCCCGAAGCTGCTGTTGAGCATGGAGACATCCCGCACCCGCGTGAAATCACCCACCAGCGTGAGCTGGGGCAGCGCGTCGGCGCGGGTTGTGGTGATGAGGCCCCGGCGCTCCTCCACCCGGGCCTTGGCGGCGCGCAGCATGGGGTTCTCGTTGCGGGCCCGGGCCAGCGCGCGGGAGAGGTCCAGCGCCACCGGGGCGCCGGGCGCCGGAGCCTCGGCGGGCGCGGGGGTCTGAATGGCAGGAGGCGAAAGCAGGAGCATGGTCAGTTCCTCGGTTGCGGGAAGGCTTCGGGGACACCGAGTCCCCGGAGGCTGAAGTCCGTGAAGTGCTGGATGAGGCTCGCCAGGTCCTCGGGGTAGTTCGGGTTGCCCCGGATGAGCCGCACGATCCCGAGGGAGTTGCGGAAATAGAGCAGCTGCCCCTGGATGCTCAGGCCCATGTTCATGAGGGCGTCCTCGGGTAAATCGGGACGCAGGGTCTTGAGGCAGTACATCAGGTGCTCGATGTGCGGCTGGATCTGCTCCATGAGCAGGGCCGCCGAAGAGGGACGGGGCGCCTGCATCTCCCGGGCCATGAGCGCCATGGCGGCCTCCTCCACGGGATCGGTCCCGTTGCAGGCCATCAGATCCTGCATGAAGGCCTGGATGTGGCTCTTCAACCCCTGAATGGCGGCTTCGCGGGCGCCCGGCCCCTCGACTCTGGGGATGGCGGCCAGCTGGGCCACATGGCAGGCCTTGCGGCTGAAGATGTGCTTGAGGGCCTCCAGGTACAGGCCTTCCTTGCCGCAGAAGTGGTAGGCCACCAGCGCCGAGTTGGCGTTGGCGCCCTTGGCGATCTCGCGGATGCCGGCCCCATCGAAGCCCTTGGCGGCGAAGTGGATGATGGCCGATTCCAGCAGCCGGGTGCGGGTATCCGTGGGAATGTGCAGGGGACAGGTCATGGCGTGCCCTCGGAGTTTGAATCAATCGAATGATTAACTCGAATTATGAGATTAATCAATCGTTTGATTTTGTCAATCACCTCATTTTGACCGTCGTCTCTCGCCGCCCCGTGGCCTTCGTGACATCCTGGGGCCTTGCGAGGTAATCAATGGTGTTCCTGATCTTCTTCTTCCTGTTGTTCAGCGTCCTGATCTCCCTGGGCACCCATGTAGCCGGGGAGGTGAAGAATCCCCTGGGGACCCTGCCCGAGGAAGTGGGCCAGGCGCCCGTGGCCTCGGCCCGGTGGGGCATCGTGCTGATCGCGTCGGGTCTCCTCGGGGTGATGTTGGGGCTCCTGGGCTTCCAGAATCCCGGCTTGGCCAAGGCCCGCCCCGCCTTGTCCATCCTGGGCGCCGGCATCCTGGCGCTTTATGGCCTTTGGGTCATTTTCCTGGGCCGCAAGCCCGAATTCGTGGGCAAGCCGACCGTGGCGGACGACCACGGCCATCACTAAGGTTTTTCCTTCAAACGAAAAAGGCGGCCCAATCGGGCCGCCCTTTTATGTGGAACGGTATGAACTAGAGCTTCTGAACGTTGGTTGCCTGAGGGCCCTTCTGACCCTGGGCGACTTCGAAGCTGACGCGCTGGTTCTCATCCAAGGTGCGGAAACCGCCTCCCTGAATAGCGGTGTGGTGGACGAAGAGATCGGCACCGCCCTCGTCGGGGGTGATGAAGCCGAAACCCTTTTCAGCGTTGAACCACTTGACGGTTCCCTGGGCCATGATTACTTCCTGCGATGTCTGGTGTCGTATTAGCGATGACTTTCCCCAGACAAGGCCGTCATTGCGGTGGTGTGGTCCGCACTGCGCGGGTCACCGGGAACAGGATGACAGGATTGCCGGTTGTCCATCCTTATTTTTCTGTAAGGTGGCCATCAGAAGCGAAGGACCGCACCGAACCCAACCCCCTTGCGGTCCATACCGATTTCAAGATCATCTTTAACGGCCCCCTTGGAAGCCTTCAGATGGCTGGTCTCGAAGAAGGCCCTCAGCCCGAGCCAACGGGTAAGGAACACCCGGAAGTCCGTGCCCAGCATGGTGTATTTGCCGCCTTTGGCATTCATATAACGGATGTAGGCCTTGCTTTCAAAAGCCCCGTTGTAGGCCCGGCTTCCTCCAGAAAGGCCCACCTGCGGAATGGGCGCCTTGATGGAGACGCTGGAGGCTCCTCCGGAGGTGCCCGCGGTCTGGAGATCCAGGGTCCAGGCCTGCAGGCCCAGATCCACCCCCAGCCAGCTATCCGGTTCGCTGACGAGCTTGATGGTCCAGATGCCATCCAGGGAGGTCAATTTCACCCGCGACTGGACCATGGTCCCGTTCGGGTAGGTCGCGCCGTTCACGGTCACGTCCCGGGTCACGGCCTTGTTGCCGGCGTACTCCGTGGCACTCGTGGACGCCTGGAAGCCGAAGCTGTGGCCTTGATAGTCGAAGAAGAGGCCCGTCTTCGCCCCGTCCTTGCCGATGCCCAGGTCTCCGTTCAGGTCCACGACCGTGGAATGCCCGTCGAGGGTTCCCGACATGTGCCCATCGAGCGAAGGGCCGAAGGACTGCACGCCGAAGGTGATGGTGGACTGGGGCGCCGCAGGTGCGTAGTTCGGCGCTCCCAGCTGCGCGAACAATCCGGTGGCGCTGAGGAAGCAGGCAATGAACAAAGCACGCATGATGCCTCCGGAGGTTTCCTCATCCTACCTGCACCCGGGCACGATCCCCCGGCTGGCTCACACCGTCATCAGCTTCCGGTAGGCCTCCAGGAAATCCGAGGCCTGGGGCAGGATCTCGTCCTCCAGGGCCGGATAGTAGGCCACCCAGGTGTCCTTGGCGGCCACCCGGCGCACCGGCGCGTCCAGATGGAAGAACAGCTCGTCCGCGATGCGGGCGGCGATCTCCGATCCGTAGCCCCAGCTGAGCGTGTCCTCATGGGCGACGATCACCCGGTGCGTCTTCTTCACGCTCCGCTCGATGGCCTCCCAGTCGTAGGGATTGAGGCTGCGAAGGTCGATGATCTCCACGGAGATGCCCTGTTTCTCGGCCTCCCGGGCCGCCTGGACCGCCCGATGCACCGTGCAGCCGTAGGTGATCACGGAGAGGCTCGTGCCTTCGCGCACGGTGCGCGCCTTCCCGAAGGGGATCATGAACTCGGGGCCCGGATCGTTGCCCTTGTTGTGGGTCTGGCGGTAGAGGTGCTTGGGTTCCAGGAACAGCACCGGGTCATCGCAGCGGATGGCGGTGCGCAGGAGCCCCGCTGCGTCCAGCGCGTTGCTGGGGCAGATCACCCGCAGGCCCGGGATGTGCGTGAAGGTGCTTTCGCCGCACTGGCTGTGGTAGGTGGCGCCGCCCATGAGGTAGCCCGCGATGGGCACGCGCACCACCATGGGGCTCTTGAAGGCGCCGTTGGAGCGCCAGCGGATGTTGGCCAGCTCGTCGCGGAGCTGCTGCATGGCGGGCCAGATGTAGTCGAAGAACTGGATCTCCACCACGGGCTTGAAGCCGCGCACCGCCAGGCCGATGGCCCGTCCGATGATGGTGGCTTCGGCCAGGGGCGCGTTGAAGACACGGTGGGCGCCGAACTGCTTCTGGAGGCCGTGGGTGGCCTTGAAGACCCCCCCCTTGCCCTTCACCTCCGCCAGGATCTCGGCGCGGCTGGCATCGGCCACATCCTCGCCGAACACCAGGATGCGGGGATCCCGCGCCATCTCCTGCTTCAGGGTGGCGTTGATGAGATCGATCATGGTCTTGGCGCCCACGGTCTGGTCGCCAGCGGCGCGCTCGGTGTCGAAGCCGCTGGAGGTGGGATCCAGGTCCTCGCTGTAGAGGTGCTCGTAGAAGCTGCCGGGTTCCGGCCGGGGCGCGGCGTCCGCCTCGTCCCAGGCGAGGTCGATCTCGCCCTGCACCTCCTCCTTCAGCATCTGCAACTGCGCTTCGGTGAGGTCGCCGGAGGCCACCAGCCGCTTGGCGTAGGTCACCACCGGATCCCGCTGGGCCTCCTCCTCCCGCTGGGCCTTGGACTTGTAGAGCTGTTCGTCGTCGGACAAGGAGTGGCTGTAGGGACGGATCACCTTGGCCCGCACGAGGGCCGGGCCCTTGCGCGCCCGGGCGTGATCCGCCGCCAGCGTCAGGGCCTCGTAGCTGGCGATGGGATCGCAGCCGTCCACTTCATCCACGATCAGGAGGCCGTGGGCTTCGTAGCCCTTGAGCAGGGCCGCCACATTGCCGCCCGGGTACTGGACCTCGCTGGGCGTGCTGATGGCATAGCCGTTGTCCTCCACCAGGAACACCACCGGCACCTTCAGGTTCACGGCATTGCTGATGGCCTCCCAGAACTCCCCCTGGCTGCAGGTGCCGTCGCCCGTGGTGACCAAGGCCACCTCGTCGGACCGGATGCCCAGCTGTTCCTGGAGGCCGCCCTGCTCCGCCCGCAGCGCCGCTTCGGCGGCGCCCACGGCCTGCAGGAACTGGCTGCCCGTGGGGCTGGAGGTGGTGAAGATGTTCAGATCCTTGTGGCCCCAGTGGCTGGGCATCTGGCGGCCGCCGCTGGCGGGATCCGCCACGGCACCCACGGAGCCCAGGAACATCTCCCTGGCGGTGTAGCCCAGGCC
>DATEZS010000012.1:0-12108 GCA_035255365.1 Geothrix sp. | reverse complement strand
ATCCGGGCCAGGCCGAACCGCCTGAACTGCTCGCTCCAGGCCTGCCGAAGCTGCTGGGCGGCCGCATCGGTCTGGGCAGCCTGCTCCGTCAAGGCGCGGATCTGGGGATCCTCGTGCTTGCAGCCCAGCAGGGCCACCAGGAGGAGGAAGGCGCGCAACCGGTGGCCACCACAGGCCATGATCCCTCCCCAGATTGGCCCGGGACGTCCGAGGCATCCTTTCGAGTGTAGACAGGCCCGGCCACCTGCGAGCTGCGATTTCTCTTTGCGCCCGGGTGCCATTGCGTCGAATCTTTTGGCATGCGCATTCCCGTCCATCAGCTTCCCCACGGCCTCGGCCTCGACCTTCCCGCGCCGGCTACGGCCCATGCCGCGGGCATGGATCTGCGCGCGGCGATTCCGGATGGGGAAACCTGGTTCATGGAACCCGGGCAACGGCTGCTGGTGCCCACGGGCCTGGTGATGGCCATTCCGCCCGGATTCGAAGCGCAGGTTCGGCCCCGCTCCGGCCTGGCCTTCAAGCATGGCCTCACCGTGCTGAATGCGCCCGGCACCATTGATGCCGACTATCGCGGCGAGGTGCAGGTACTGCTCGTCAATCACGGGGATGCCACCTTCGAGTTACGGCGCGGCGAACGCATCGCCCAGCTGCTGGTGGCCCCGGTGGAAAGCTGGACCTGGATTCCCGAGGGCAGCGTGGAGGCCCTGGGGGACACGGAACGGGGCGGCGGGGGCTACGGCAGCACCGGGCGCTGAACGGTTTCCCCTGGAATTGGCGTTCGAACAGCTATAGCATCGGACTCCCGTTCCGGAGGTCCCATGCGCCGCGCCGCCCTCGCTCTCTCTCTGGCCACTCTGCCGCTCACCGCCGGCCAGCCGCTGCCGTACCTGGATGGCGGCACGAAGCTGGCAGGCTACCTGGCCCGGCCTGCCGCCGCCAAGGGGAAGGTCCCCGGCGTGGTGGTGATCCACCAGTGGATGGGGCTCACGGATCACGAGCGGAAGGTGTCCGACGACCTGGCCAAGCTGGGGTATGTGACCCTGGCGGCCGACATCTACGGTGAAGGCGTGCGGCCCGCCAACACCGGCGAAGCGGGCAAGCTGGCCGGCCGCTACAAAGGTGATCGCTCGCTCTACCGCCAGCGCATCGCCGCTGCCATCGCGGCCCTGAAGGCCCAGAAGGGCGTGGACGGCAACCGCGTCGCGGTCATCGGCTTCTGCTTCGGGGGCACCGGCGCCCTGGAAGCCGCCCGGGCGGGCATGCCCGTGAAGGGGGTGGTGTCCTTCCATGGGGGCCTCGATGTGCCGGCCGGCTTCACCCCCGGGCCCATCAGCGCCAAGCTGCTGGTCTGCCATGGCGCCGATGATCCCTTCGTGCCCGCCAAGGATGTGGCCGCCTTCCAGGACGAGATGCGCCAATCCAAGGCGGACTACGTGTTCGTGGCCTATGCGGGGGCCGTCCATGCCTTCACCCAGAAGGAGGCGGGCAACGACAATTCAAAGGGAGCCGCCTACAACGAAGCGGCCCATCGCCGCAGCTGGCAGCACATGAAGGACTTCTTCAGGGAAATCTTCTAGGCCTTCACACCTGCGCCCCGCTGGGCGGGGCGCAGGTGGAAGGCGTGGCGATCAGTTCCCGGAGCGATCCGGGTAGGCGGGTTTGGGCACGGTCAGGCGGGGATGCTGCTTGAGGGCAGTCTCCACCTCCTGGATGGCCCGGTCCAGCTGGGGGTCCTTGCCCTGGGAGAGCAGCGCAGGATCGTCCATCACTTCGATGTCGGGATCCACGCCGTGCCCTTCCACGACCCACTGGCCCTCCTTCGAATAGATGCCGAAGGTGGGCACCGTGATGTTGCCGCCGTCGATGAGGGCGGGCGCGCCGCTGATGCCGATGAGGCCGCCCCAGGTGCGCCGGCCGATGAGGGGACCGAGGCCCGCCTGCTTGAAGTAGCGGGGGAAGAGGTCCCCGCCCGAGCCGCTCCAGCCGTTGATGAGCATGGCCATGGGGCCATCGTGGGCCACGGCGGGCCACTGCCAGTCCTTGCCATCGCGCACGCCCCAGTAGTTCAAGGTCCTGCGCCCCAGCATCTCGATGAAGCGATCGGGAATCTGGCCGCCGCTGTTGAACCGTTCGTCGATGACCAGGCCATCCTTGTCCCACTGGCCGCGAAACTGGCGCACTAGATCGTTCTGTCCGCCGATGCCCGTGTCGGGCACATAGATGTAGCCCAGGCGGCCGTGGGAAACCTTCTCCACGTACTTCCGCTTGGCTTCGATCCAGGCCCAATAGCGCAGCGGGTAGTCGTTGGCCACGGTCTCCACCAGGATGTCCCGGGCCCCTTCCAGGGAGGGCTTGTCATTGACCGTGAGGAGCACGGTCTTGCCGGCCAGGCCCTGGAAGGCCGCCCAGGGGTCCGTGCGGATATCGAGAGGGATGCGGTTCACGGCGAGCAGGTAGTCGCCCTCCTTCACCTTCAAGCCTGGCTGGGCCAGGGGCGCACGGGACTGGGCGTCCCAATCGGCTCCGTGAAGGATGGTCTTGATGCGGAAGGCGCCGTTCTCCAGCGCGAAATCGGCTCCCAGCAGCCCCGTGCCCAGCCGGGCGGGAACCTCGAGGTCACCTCCGCCCCGGTAGGCGTGGGAGGCGTTCAGCTCCGAAATGAGCTCGCCGATGACGAAGTTCACATCCTCGCGGGTGACGCAGTCCTTGAGCAGCTTCCCGTAGCGGGCCCTCATGGCCTTCCAGTCCACGCCGTGCATGCCGGGGTCGTAGAAAAGGTCGCGTTCAAGCCGCCAGGTGTCGTTGAAGATCTGCTGCCACTCGGCCTGGGGATCGACCGTCATCAGCAGTTCGCCGGTGGGCAGCTTCTTCTCGAATTTCTGGTCGAGCTTGAGGTCCACCAGGGCAAAGTCCTGTTTCCGGTTCACGAGCACCTTCTTGCCGTCGCCGCTGAGCAGGGCGCCGTCCACATCCGCCAGCACGGCCTTTTCCTCGCGCTCTTCCAAGTCATAGGTGAAGAGCGTGGACTTGGTCTCGCCCTCCGGGGTGCGCTGGGTCACGCGGCGGTAGGCCAGTTTCCCCTTGGTGGCGGCCACATCCCCGTAGTAGCCCGCCGCAGGCGGCAGCAGCACCATGCGGGATTCCAGGCCATCGAGGTCGATCTCCACGGGCTTGGGCGCCTCCTTCTTGCCGGAGTCGTCCTTCTTGTCCGCCTTCTCCTTCTTGTCCGCGCCGTCCTTCTTGTCTTCCTTTTCATCCTTCGCGGAATCCGCATCATTGCGGGGAGCCAGGGGCGAGGGCACATCCTTCCGCAGGGGAAGGGCGGCGAGGCGGGCGGTGCCGGCGTACACCCAGGTGCCGTCCAGGTCGCTGTAGGTGGGTGTGAACTGCTGGCCGGTGGTGATGTAGAGGTAATTCCCATCGGGATCGAAGGTGGGATCGCCGGCATCGTAGAAAGGCGAGGTCGCCTCATGCCGCTGGCCCGTCTTCGTGTCATAGAGGACGATCACGCTGTTGCGGTTGGCGGTGTCGCGGGGGTAGGCGAACCAGCGGCTGTCGGGGGACCAGTTGGCGCGGAATCCCTCCAGCGGTCCCTCGAACATGAAGAGGCCCTTGTCCACGGCCTGCACCTTGCCGGTCTCCAGGTTGCAGAGGTTGATGCGCATGGCCTGGTCGGCGAAGACCACCTGCTTGCCGTCCGGGGACCAGGCGATGTGGTAGCGGAAGCCAGGACCCATGTGCGTGACCTGGCGCTCCTGACCGGAGCCGTCCGCGGGCCGCACGCACAGCTCGTATTCGCCGCTGCGGTCGCTGAAGTAGGCCACCTGCTTGCCATCGGGAGACAGGGCGGGGAAACGTTCCGCCGCCCCGGGCGTGCGCGTGAGATTGAGCACGTAGCCCTTCTCCGCGGGCACGGAGAACACGTCGCCCCGGGCCTCGAAGACCGCCCGCTTGCCCTGGGCGGATAGATCGGGGTTCTTGAGGAGTTTGCTGGCGTTCTCTTCCCTGGGTTTCAGGGAAGCGCGATCCGTCACCACCTCGACCTTCACCTCCATGAGGTTTTCCGTGGGCAGTTCGATGCGGTAGAGCCGCCCGCCCGCCTCGAGCACGATATCGGAAGGGCCCATGGCCGGGAAGTGGGCGTCGTAGTCCTTGAAGAACGTGATCTGCTTGAAGGCCTTGGTGGCCGGCTCATAGGACCAGATGTTGGCCCGCTTCACGCCGTCGCGATCGGACAGGAAGTAGAGCTTGCCGCCGTGCCACATGGGCTGGGAGTCATTGGAGCCCCCTTCGCTGGGAAGGCGGCTGGCCGTCTTCTTCTCCAGATCGTAGAACCAGATCTCGGAGGCCATGCCGCCCCGGTAGCGCTTCCAGGTGCGGAAGTCCGTGGCGATGGGCTGATAGGCCAGCAGCTTCCCATCCGGCGACAGGGCGCCGAATTCGGCATAGGGAAGGGGCAGGGCCTCGGGCAGGCCGCCCGCCTTGGGGACGAGGAAGAGCTTGTTGAAGCGATCCTTCCCGGATTCCATGCCCGAGGCGAAAAGCAGCGACTTGCCGTCCGGAGTCCAGTCCACGAGGCGGTCCGGCCCGGGGTGGTGGGTGACCCGGGAGGGGACGCCACCGCCCGCGGGAAGGGTGTAGACATCCAGGTTGCCGTCGTAGTTGCCGCTGAAGGCCAGTTCCCGGCCATCCGGGGAGAAACGGGCGAAGGACTCCTCCCCCTTGGGCGTGGAGAGCCGCTGGGCCACGCCGCCGATCTTGGGCACGAGCCAGAGATCGTTGGCATAGGTGAAGACGATCTGGGTGGCCGACACATCGGGGTAGTGGATCAGCCGGGCGTCGATCTGGGCCGTGGCGCCGACCGTTGCTGCGACGACGATGGCGGTGGCGAAAAAGGGTAGCAGGCGCATGCGTCTCTCCGGGCTCGTGAGGGGGTCCAGGCATCTTACGCTCGAAGCGCCTGGTTGGTTGAGTCCGGTCCGGCCATCGGGGTTGGAGGTCCGGTATGGTAGGGGCCACGGAGGCCCCCCGTGCGATCCCTTGTGTACGCCCTGCTTGCCTGCACCGCCCTCACGGCCCAGGAACCGAAGGTGGAGGAAGGTGCCCTCAGGGCCCACCTGGCCTTCCTGGCAGATGACGTGCTGGAGGGCCGGGGCACGGGCCAGCGCGGCGGCGAGCTGGCCGTCCGGTATCTGGAAACCCAGCTCCAGGCGATGGGGCTGGAGCCCGCCAACGGCGGCAGCTACCGCCAGATCGTCCGGCTCTCGGGAGTCCGGCTGGACCCGGCCGGCAGCACCCTCGCCTTCGAGACACCCAAAGGGGCCTCGCTGCCAGTGCCGGGGACGGATCTGGTGATGGGCGTGGCCGGTTCGGAGCCTGAGTTGGCCGTGGATGCACCCCTGGTCTTCGTCGGCCACGGCGTCGCCGCTCCCGATGGCAGCCGGGACGATTACAAGGGAATGGATGTGCGCGGCAAGATCCTGATCGCACTAGTGGGCGACCGGAAGGGTGGGGCTCCGATGCCCCTGTGCTGCCAGGCCGAGAACTACCAGGGCCGGTGGACCTACAAGTTCGAGGAGGCGCGCCGTCGGGGCGCGGCGGGGATCCTGCTGGTGCACACGGACGCCTCCGCGGGCTACGGCTGGACGGTGGTAAGGAATGGCTGGGTCGGCGAGCGCTTCCAGCAGGTGGGCTCGGGGCAGGCCCGCGCCTTGCAAGGTTGGATCACGGAGGCCTTCGCGACGCGCCTCCTTGCTTCAGCGGGTCTGGATTTCCGGGTTCTGGCCGCGACCGCCGATGCCCTCGATTTCCGCCCGGTGCCCCTCCCGGTCCGGGCCAAGGGTCAGCTGCGCTCCTCGGTCCGGTCCCTGCAGCAGTGGAATGTGGCTGGCCTGGTTCCCGGCACCGATCCCGGCCTGCGGCAGGAGCTGGTGATCTACGCCGCCCATTGTGATCACTTCGGCCAGGGGCCGGATGGGGCGATCTATGCGGGGGCCGTGGACAATGCTTCCGGTTGCGCGGCCGTGCTGGCCCTGGCGAAGTCGCTCATCGCCAAGCCGCTTCCGCGCACCGTGATGGTCCTTTTCCCCTGTGGCGAGGAACAGGGTCTGCTGGGCTCCTCGGCCTACGTGGCCGCGCCGTTATGGCCCCTGGCGCGGACGCGGCTCGTGATCAACCTGGAGAGCCTCAATGTGGTCGGCCCCACCCGGGACATCGGCCTCCTGGGTTCCGGTGACGGCCCCACCCGCGGTCTCTGTGCCCGGGCGGCCCGGGCCACGGGCCTCGTCATCACGCCGCCGAAGCCGGACCCGGCGGGTCTCTGCTTCCGTTCGGACCACTTCCCCTTCATGAAAGCCGGGGTGCCCGCCCTGTCGCCGGGCTTCTCCCTGGATGGGGGCTGGGACTACCTGGGTGACAAGGCGGCGGCCCAGGCCAAGGCCGCCGCCTTCATGAACCGCTACCACCGCCCTGCGGACCGGTACGATCCCGCCTGGAACCTGGAAGGCCTGATGCAACAGGTCCGGTTCGCCCTCGAACTGGCCCGGCTGGCGGGAACGGAACGCTGAGGGGTCAGGAACCCTTGCGCGCCCAGCGCAGCTTGGCGCTGGTGGAACGGGGGTTGGCGCGCCTTTCCTCGGGCGAAGCGCGGATGGGCTCCGGGGCCACCTCGGCGTAGGTGCCATCCCGCAGCCCCTGCTGGAACGCCTTCTTCACGCGGCGGTCCTCACCGGAATGGAAGGTGAGGATGGCCACGCGGCCGCCTGGCTTCAGGCAGCCGGGCAGCAGCGACAGGAACTGGTCGAGCACCGTGAATTCATCGTTCACGGCGATGCGCAGAGCCTGGAAGGTGCGCTGGAGGGACTTCTTGGTTTCCGACTCGCGATCCAGCTCGTGGACTTCGGCGCGCAGGGCAACCCGCACGCGCTCCGCCAGTTCGCGGGTGGTGCGGATGGTCTGGCCGTGGACTGCCCGGGCGATGGCCGCGGCGTGCGGCTCGTCGGCGTTTTCCACGAGCAGTTCCGTGAGCGCGGTTTCGTCCAGGGAGGCCAGCAGGTCCGCGGCGGATTTCCCGCGCTGGGGATTGAGGCGCAGGTCCAGCGGGCCATCGGCCTTCCAGGTGAAGCCCCGGGCCGGATTGTCGATCTGCATGGAGGACACGCCCAGATCCGCCAGCACCACATCGAAGCCACCCGCCTCGGCCTTCAGGCGGGGCAGGCCAGCGAAGTTCATGCGGCGGGCGGAGAACACATCCTCACCGAATCCCAGCTCACGCAGGCGCGCCTCGGTGCGGGGCAGCTCCAGGGGATCCACGTCCACGCCGAACAGATGGCCCCCCGGCAGCAGGCGCGGCAGGATCTCCCGGGTGTGGCCGCCGTAGCCGAGGGTGGCGTCCAGGGCCACCTCGCCGGGCTTGGGATCCAGCACCGCCAGGATTTCCTGCACGCAGATGGAGCGGTGCGTGCCCGCGGGCGTGTGGCCCCGGGCCAGGACCTTCTCCAGCTCCGCCGCATGCTGCTCCGGGGACAGCTCCTTGTACTTCTCCTGGAAGCGGCGGGGGTGCGTGCCCTTGTAGCGGACCCGGCGCTGGCGGGTAGGTTCGTCTTGGCTCATGTTCGAATGGTACGGGCTTCCCCGGATATCCGGAAAACTAGTCGCCGAAGCTGATGCCCAGATCCCTTCCGGTCTGGAGGATGTCGCAGTCCAGGGGTACGGCCTTCATGCGGCCCGCGACTTCCTCCAGGGGCACGTAGTTCACGTTGGGGAAGGCCAGGGCCACCATGACGCCGCTCTGGCCTTCGTCCAGGGCCCGCACGGCCGCGGCGCCAAAGCGCAGGGCCGCGAGGCGGTCGAAGCTGGTGGGGCTGCCGCCCCGCAGCAGATGGCCCAGCACGACCACCCGGGCGTCCTTGCCGGTGATCTCCTGGAGGGACTTGGCCACCCACTCGCCGATGCCGCCGAGACGCTCGGCTTGGCCCACGCCGGCCGCTTCGAGCACCGCCCGCTGGCCATCCGCCTCCTTGGCGCCCTCGGCCACCACCACCAGGGAGTACATGCGGCCATCCTGATCGCGCGAGCGGATCTTCGCGGCCACCTTTTCCAGATCGAAGGGGATTTCCGGGATCAGAATGGCGTGGGCGCTGCCCGCGATGCCGGAATTGAGGGCGATCCAGCCCGCGTAGCGGCCCATCATCTCCACCACCATCACCCGCTGGTGGCTTTCGGCGGTGCTGTGCAGGCGATCCAGGCAGTCCGTGGCGAAGGCCACGGCCGTGTCGAAACCGAACGTCGTGTAGGTCTTGTCCAGGTCGTTGTCGATGGTCTTCGGGACGCCCACCACCTTCAGGCCCTTCTGGTGCAGGGCGTTGGCGATGGTGAGGGAGCCGTCGCCGCCGATGGACACCAGGGCGTCCAGCTCCTTGCGGGCGAAGACCTCCAGGATCTCGTCGGTGCGGTCCACTTCCTTCACGGAACCGTCAGCCATCTTCATTGGGAAGTGCAGGGGGTTGCCCTTGTTGGTGGTGCCGAGGATGGTGCCGCCCAGGTGGCCGATGCCCCGCACCCGGTCCCGGGTGAGCCTGAAGACACCCCCTTCGGGGTACCGCTCCGGGAAGAGGATGCCGTTGAAGCCCTCGCGGATGCCGTAGGTTTCCCAGCCCCGATTGGAAGCCGCGATGACCACCGCGCGGATGACCGCGTTGAGGCCGGGCGCGTCGCCGCCGCCGGTGGAAACCGCGATGCGTCGGATGTTCTTCGGCATGGGGGCCTTTCAGGGGGCGTTGGGGGACAAGCTTACTGCAAAGCGGCGTGGACGGCTTCGGTCTCGGGAAGGGGGACTGGGACGAAGGGGGCCTTCCAGATGTCGCGGGCATATTCCCGCACCGTGCGGTCGATGGAGAACTTGCCCATGCCCGCCACGTTGAGGATGGAGCGCCGGGCCCATTCCGCGGAATTCGCATAGGTGGCCGACACCCGCTCCTGGGTTTCCACATAGGAGGCGTAGTCGGCGCAATGGAAGTAGTGATCCGACTCCAGGAGGGCCTGGGCCAGGGGCTGGAACAGGCCCCCCTCCAGGGTCATCAGGGTTTCGATGGCGCGCTTCAGCTCCGGGTTGCCCTGGGCCCACTCCCAGGGCCGGTAGCCGGCGTCCCGCAGGCGCGCGATGCCTTCCGCCGTGTGGCCGAAGATGAAGATGTTCGCCTCGCCCACCTCCTCCTTGATCTCCACATTGGCGCCATCCAGCGTGCCGATGGTGAGGGCCCCGTTGAGGGCGGCCTTCATGTTGCCGGTGCCCGAGGCTTCGGTGCCCGCGGTGGAGATCTGCTCGGAGAGTTCCGTGGCGGGGAAGATCAGTTCCGCCATGGACACGCGGTAGTTGGGCAGGAAGGTCAGGCTGAGGCGGCCCCGGGTGGCGGGGTCCGCCTCGATGGCATGGGCCAGGGCATGGGTGAGGTGGATGATCTGCTTGGCCGCCCAGTAGGCCGGCGCCGCCTTCCCGCCGATGAGGGCCGCGCGGGGGGCGCCGATGTCGAGGCCGTCCCGCAGCCGGTTCCACAGGGTGACGATGTGGAGGAGGTTCAGGAGCTGCCGCTTGTACTCATGGATTCGCTTCACCTGCACATCGAAGAGTGCGTTCGGGTCGAAGCTGAGGTGCTCCGTCTGGCGGACCCGAGCAGCCAGGGCCTGCTTGTTGGCATGCTTGATTCCCGTCCAACGCTCCCGGAAGGCCGCATCCGTCGCGTAAGGCTCCAGGTTTCGCAGGGCGTCCAGGTCCTTGGTCCAGCCCTCGCCGATGGCCTCGGTGATGAGCCGGGCCAGGCCCGGATTGCACTTGAGCAGCCAGCGCCGGGGCGTGATGCCGTTGGTCTTGTTGTTGATGCGGCCCGGGAAGAGGTCGTTCATCTCGGAGAAGGTCGAGGCCTTCAGGATGTCCGTATGCAGCTGGGCCACGCCATTGACGGAGTGGCTGCCCACGATGGCGAGGTTCGCCATGCGGATGCCGCGGCCCTGGTCGATGATGGCGAGCCGGTCGAGCTTGGCGTCATCGAAGGGGTACCGCTGCCGCGCCACCAGGTGGAAGCGGCGGTCGATCTCCTCGACGAGTTCCATGTGCCTTGGCAGCAGGTGGCGCCAGAGGTCCTTGGGCCAGATCTCCATGGCCTCAGGGAGGATGGTGTGGTTGGTGTAGGCGCAGACCTGCTGGGTGAGGGACCAGGCGAAGTCCCAGCCCAGGCCTTCCTCGTCCACCAGCACCCGCATCAATTCGGGAACCACCAGCGCCGGGTGGGTGTCGTTCATCTGGATGGCCACTTTGTCCGGGAATTCCTCCCAGTGCCAGGTGGCCCGCTTCTTGAATCGGCGCACCACATCCTGCAGCGTGGCCGAGACGAAGAAGTACTGCTGCTTCAGACGCAGCTCCTTGCCGGCGCTCTGGTCATCGGCGGGGTACAGCACCTTCGAGATGTTCTCCGATTGGGTCTTGTCCTCCACGGCCCGCACGTACTCGCCGGAGTTGAAGTGGGCCAGGTCGAACTCCCGGCTGGATTTGGCCGACCACAGGCGCAGCGTGTTCACGGTGCCGTTCCCGTACCCGGCCACCGGGGTGTCGTAGGCCATGGCCCACAGATCCTGGGTGTTCCGCCAGGCCACGCGGTAGTGGCCATCCTGGTCGGTGTAGGGGTGGGTGTGGCCGTAGAACCGCACCGGGAAGATGGCGTCCGGACGCTGGATCTCCCAGGGATTCCCATAGCGGAGCCAGGGATCGGGGAATTCCACCTGCCGGCCGTCGAGGATCTTCTGGATGAAGATGCCGTAGTCGTAGCGGATCCCGTAGCCGTAGAACGGCAGCTGCAGGGTGGCGGCCGCGTCCAGGATGCAGGCGGCCAGGCGGCCCAGCCCGCCGTTGCCCAGACCCGCGTCCCATTCCTGCTCGCCAAGATCCTCCAGCCGGAAACCCAGTTCCTGCATGGCCTGGGTGTAGGCGTCCTGGGCGCCCAGGTTCATCACGTTGTTGAGGAGCGCCCGTCCCATCAGGAATTCCAGCGACAGGTAGTAGACCCGCTTCGCGTCCTGGCGGTAGTAGGTGCTCTGCGTCTTGAACCACCGCTCCATGACCCGGTCCCGCACGGCGAAGGCCAAGGCCTGATAGACATCGAAGTCGCTGGCCGTGTTCTGATCCTTGGCGATGGAGTACATCATGCGGTGCGCGAAGGCATCGATGATGCCGGGGACGTCCATGGCGCCAGGGCCGGGAGTGGGGATCGTGTGGATTCTGCTGTCCATGGGGGCACCCCATCAGGAGGAGGATCACCCTGCCCGGCGAGTTCCGTTGGCAATCCTCGCCACAAAGGTAGGCCTTCCTGGTATCGGTTGACCGGATCGGCCGGATAAAGAGTGGCCGCCCCTGGGTTGTCCACCAGGACATCCGGTAAGGCTTGGATGCGGTTCGGGTTCGCCCGGCGGCAGGCTTGATCTCCTGCGGCGCCGGCCTGGGTTCACTTGTATTGAAAATCATCATCTTTTTTTAACCATGTGCTTGAGCTGAAGCGTGGGTGCTGAGACCCTGGATCCCACCCATCTCCCCCAAATCCCCCTCGGAAAGGCCCTCCCATGATCCGAACCCGGTTCTTCTCGCTCCTGCTCGCGGCCCCGGCCCTCCTGGCCCAGGCCCCCACCCTGGATCAGGTCCTGGCCAAGTACTACGAGGCGAAGGGCGGCCTGGCCAAGATGAAGGCCGTGACCACCATGCGCATCACCGCCAAGATGTCCGGCGGCCCCATGGAATTCCCCGTGGTCATCGAGGGGAAGCGCCCGGCCAGCATCCGCGTGGATGTGAACATCCAGGGCAATCAGCTCATCCAGGCCTACGACGGAAAAACCGGCTGGTCCATCAATCCCTTCCAGCAGAGCGCGAAGAAGGATGCGGAGCCCATGACCCCCGACGAATTGCGCGAGATCGAGGTCCAGGCGGACATGGACGGTCCCCTGGTGGATTGGCAGGCCAAGGGGCACAAGGTGGAATTCCAGGGCCATGAGGCCGTGGAGGGCAGCGATGCCTTGAAGCTGAAGCTCACCCTGAAGAACGGGGATACCCGCACCATCTACCTGGAC
>DATEZS010000011.1:0-21108 GCA_035255365.1 Geothrix sp. | reverse complement strand
CGCTGGTCTCCCTGCGCATGCAGCCGGATGGCAGCCTCTGGGCGGTGCGCGTGTGGTACAGCGCCAACCCCCTGCAGCCCTGGACGCCCGAGGGCCATGTCTACGGCGTGGACCAGGCCAACGGCCTCATGGTGGTCAGCTCGGGCAACGGCACGCCCCGGACCATCGCCATCGATCCCGACACCGCCTTCACCTACCACATGGCCCAGTCCTTCGGCACCGGTTCCGCGGCCCTCGCCAACATGTGGACGGGCTTCAAGGTCCAGGTGCAGGTGAAGAACCCCCTGGCCACGCCCATGCACGCGCAGTCCGTGAACATCCAGCGCGCCGTGGACGGCGGCCGCATCAGTGCCGCCTCCACCAGCAGCTTCACCTACCAGCACACCAGCGGCGACCGGACCCACGCCTATGACAGCGCCTTCGCCTGGTGGTACGTGGGCTTCCCCGGCATGACGTCCAGCAGCGTCAGCGCCTTCTCCTCGGCCTGCTCCGGCATGGGCATGGGCATGATGGGCACGATCTCCCCCGACCTGATGCCCCGGGGCCTGAGCGACCTGGTCTGGAACACCGGCACCAGCGCCTGGGATGCCAACAACGCCATCTTCATGCCCGTGGCCCTTCCGAAGGGCACCATCAGCACCTCCTACAATGGCGGCCAGCTGGGCTTCACCTTCGTGGATTCCACCGCCGCCACCCAGACCGTCACCGTCACCCTGAACACCACCGTGGGCGCCCAGCCGCTGGTGCTGGAGGTGTCCAAGCAGACCGGCGCCATCACGGTCACCCCCGTGGACGCGACGGCCTGGGCCACCAAGCTCGTGACGGCCACCCAGGCCCGCGTGGCCGTGGTGCCCAAGCCCGACGGCACCTATGCCGCCTACGCCGTGGTGGTGTTCACCGGGTTCTGATCCACCCCTCCCTGGGTGGGGCGGCGCTCCGCGAGGGGCGCCGCTTTTTCGTACCTGCACGCTTAGACGGCGGCCGAGATCGCCCCGACGTTGAAGGCCGGATGCCGGTCCATCAGTGGGCGCGGCGGAGGGATGTGGCGGACGTCGCGGAAGCCCGCGTGGCGCAGGCAGTCGTCCCAGGCCTCGGGGGTAAGGAAGCCGTGCCGGGGGCGCCAGCGCGGGTCGAGCTTCACCTCGGTGAAGCTGCGGATGAAGCTGAAGAAGAACTCCAGGTAGAGGGGCGTGTCGAGGGCGGGCTTCAGGCACTCCCCGATCACCAGCCGCCCGCCGGGCCTCAGCCGGCACCGCAGGTCGAGCAGGGTGGCCTCGAGATCCTGCGCCACGTGCAGGACATTGATCCCCACGATGGCGTCGAGGCTCTCCGGCTCGATGCCCTGGCCCCCCAGGGGCTGGTTCAGGTCGAGGGTCTGGAAGCAGAGGGGGAGTCCGGGGGCCGCCTCCGGAAGGCGCCGCCGGGCCCGGTGGATGAAGGTGGGCGCCACGTCAGTGAAGCGGTACTCCGCCATCCGGGAAAGCCAGCCTTCGGCGGCGCCCCGTGCAGCCACCAGCTGGGCGAAGGAGCCCACGCCGCCGCCCAGCTCCAGGATCCGGGCGCCTTCTGGAAGCCCCTTCCGGAGGGCCAGGAGCGTCAACAGGTTGTTGGGGAAGTAGACGAGGTTCTCGTTGCGGAAGTAGGCGAGCCAGAGGGGGAAGAGGGACAGCCCGAAGAGCAGGGAATCCCCGTCCTTCCCGTCCGTGAAGAAGGGGCGGATGTGGGAGCGCACCCCGTCGAGGAGGTCGAAGTTGGCCGCATGTCCCGGCGCCTCGGCTTCCACGGCCTCGCGGATGCCGGCCAGGTCCAGATCGGGCTCGCCGGACAGGACGTAGCGGTCGTCCTCTCGGGCGAGCATCCCCTCGCTGGCGAGGAAGGGCAGCATCCAGGCCAGGGGCTTGCGGGCCTGGGCGGGCAGGCCTTCACACAGCGATTCGAGGGTCGTGCCCCGCCGGAGCCGGGCCTCCCAGCCCAGATCGAAGAGCAGGTGCAGGCAGGTCCGCGCGGTGTAGAGCCCCGAGGCCCGGTGCAGGGCCAGGAAGGGGCGCGTCAGGAGCGATGAGATCTCCGGTCCCTCGGGCCCAAGCAGGTCGAGACCCGGAGGTCCGTCGATGGGCCCGAGGCGGACGGCCATCAGTCCATCATTTCGCTGATGCTGCGGCCTCCATGGATGCGGAGGATGGCGTCGCCGAAGAGGGCGGCCGTGGAGAGCACCCGCAGGTTGGGCAGCGCCTTGGCGCGATCCGGGGGGACCGGGATGCTGTCGGTGATCACCAGCTCGTCCAGGTTGGCGGAATTGAGGGTCTCCACCGCGTTCCCCGAGAGGACGCCATGGGTGACGCCCACGCGGACGGTGCGGGCCCCGAACTCGCGCAGGATGCGGGCCGCCTCCTTGATGGAGCCGCCGGTGGCGATCTCGTCATCGTAGATGATGGCGTCCCGGCCCTTCACGTCGCCGATGAGGGCCACGCTCTGGGCCTTCTCGGAATCGTCGAAGCGGCGCTTGTCGATGATGGCCATGGGCACGGAGAGGCGCTTGGCGAAGTGGCCCGCGAACTTGGCGGCCCCGGCGTCCGTGGCCACCACCGTGGTGTTGGCGAGATCCTTGGTCTTGAAGTAGTTCGTGAGGGTGGGCGTGGCCAGCAGCTGGTCCGCGGGTTTGCGGAAGAAGCCCAGGATCTGCGGCGCGTGCAGGGTCATGGTGAGCACGCGGTCGGCGCCGGCAGTCTCCAGCAGGTCGGCCACCAGCCGGGCCGTGATGGAGATGCGCGCCTCGTCCTTCTTGTCGCTGCGGGCGTAGGGGAAGTAGGGCAGCACGGCGGTGATGCGGGCCGCGGACGCGAACTTCAGCGCGTCGATGAGGATCAGCAGCTCCAGCAGGTTGTCGCTGACGGGCGGGCAGGAGGTCTGGATCACGAAGACGTCCGATTCGCGGACGTTCTCCTCGATCTTCACCTTGATGTTCTCGTTGGAGAACCGGGTGATCTTGAGCTTGCCCAGGGGCATCCCCATGTGTGTGGCGATGCCCCTCGCCAGCTCCGGGTGGCTGCTCCCGGAAAATACCTTCATCTCGCCGAACATGGATCCCCCGATCTCGATCTCAAGTGTAGCCGAGGGCCCGGGTGGAGGTCGTCACAGGGATGGGCGGGAAGCCCTCCGGTGAGGCCAGGACAGCCTCGCCGGAGGTTGCGTCCCTTCCGGCTCAGCCCTCGTCGGCGCTGGGGCCGTAGATGGAAGGAACCGGCACGTCAAGCATGCGCAGGTAGACGGCGACCTGGGCCCGGTGGTGGACGAGGTGGTTCATGACGAAGCCGCGGTAGACCGCGATGCGCGGCATGGCGAAGAGGACCTGCCCTTCGTTCTTGAGGGTCCAGACGACCTGGAAATCCTCGTCGGAGGCCTGGTTCAGCGCCTTCAGCGCGCCCTCCACGGCCGCGTCCAGGGTGCGCAGCAGCCCCTCGGTGGTCGCGCTCGGCTTGGGTTGCTTCGCCCGGGTCTCGGGCAGACCGAAGTCCAGCTCCGTCTCCTTCAGGGTGGTGATGGTCCACCCCGGGATCGTGACCAGGTGGTTCGCCAGGTCATGGAGCGTGAAGGACTTGGGGTGCGGACGGTAGTCCATCCGATCCGCGGGGATGCGCTCGATCACGCGGCGCAGGGTGGCCGTTTCGTGTTCGAACTCGGGGAGGAGGGCTTTGGCGAGGGCCATGGGGGCTCCTTGGGTGGTGGAGGACCATCATGACGCCGGCTCCTGACAGCCTGGTGGCAGGAGTGTTCAGAGATTGTTCTTTTCTGTCTTCATTTTTCCCAGGTAGTCCTCCAGGCCCCGGCCGGCCACCGCCTCGAAGGGCTCCAGCAACTCGCTGGCCTGGATGCGATCCACACGGAAGGTCCGCAGCGCCTCTCGAAGCTCGCACCAGGCTGCCAGGTGCCAGCGGTATCCCCAGAAGATCACGCCCAGGGGCTGCACCACCCGCACCGAGCCCGTCCCGTCCGCCCGGGCGTAGGTGATCCGGACCCGGCGCTGCTCGCGGAGGCCCTGGCGGAGGTCCCCGAGGAAGCGGGCGGTCTCGGGCGGCACGTGGAAGTCGGGGACCAGGAAGGGGAGATCCGAAAGGGCCGTCCGCCGGCCCGGTGGCAGGACGGCCTCCACCTTCCGGAGCAGGCTCTCCGCCGCCGTCCGGAGCGAGGGATCACCCCAGGCCGCCGCGACACGCGCCCCCAGGAGCAGGGCCTCAGCCTCCTCCGCGTTGAACATGAAGGGCGGCAGGTCGAAGTGGCGCGGCAGGCTGTAGCCCACCCCGGCCTCGCTCTCGATGGGCACGCCGGAGGCCATGAGGTCGGCGATGTCCCGGTAGAGGGTGCGCTCGCTGACGCCGAGCTCCCGGGAGAGCTTCGCCGCGGTGCTGATGCGGTCGCGCCGAAGCAATTGGACGATCTGGAACAGGCGGTCGGCGCGGCGCATGAGGATCGGAGATCTGGGGCGTCGGTCCGGACCAGGCCTAGACCCGGCCGCCACCCACGCGCTCGATGCGGGCGCCCACGCCCTGGAGCTTCTTCTCAAGGCCGGCGTAGCCGCGGTCCAGGTGGTAGATGCGATCCACGATGGTCTCGCCCGTGGCCACGAGGCCGGCGATGACCAGGGCGGCGCTGGCCCGCAGGTCCGTGGCCATGACCGTGCAGCCCGTCAGCTCCGCGGGCCCGGCCACGATGGCCGTGTGGCCGTCCGTGCGCAGGTTGGCGCCCAGGCGCTCCAGCTCCATGGCATGCTGGAAGCGGTTCTCGAAGATGCCCTCGTTGATGACGCTGATGCCGCAGGCCTGGGTCATGACGGCCATGACCTGGGCCTGCAGGTCCGTGGGGAAGCCGGGGAAGGGCAGGGTGGTCACGTCCTTGGAGCGCAGCTTCTGGCCCTGCTCCCGCTGGATGCGGAGCTGGCGGCCATCCTGGCCTTCGCGTTCGGTGATGACGCAGCCGGAGCGTTCAAGGAGGTCCAGCAGGGAGCGCAGGTGCTCGGGTTCGCAGCGGTCCAGCACCACGTCCCCGCTGGCGGCGGCTACGGCGCAAAGGTAGGTGCCGGCCTCGATGCGGTCGGGAATGACGGCGTGCTCGCAGCCGTGCAGCCGCTCCACGCCCGTGATGGTGAGGGTTCCGGTGCCGATGCCCTCGATCTGGGCGCCCATCTCCACGAGCAGCTGGGCCAGATCGCCGATTTCCGGTTCCAGGGCCGCGTTGCGCAGGACCGTGGTGCCCTCCGCCAGGCTGGCGGCCATGAGGATGTTCTCCGTGGCGCCGACGCTCACCTTCTCGAAGGTGTGGTCGATGGCTTTCAGGCGGCCCTTCACCGAGGCCTGGATGTAGCCGTGGCTGATTTCCATGAAGGCGCCCATGCGCTCCAGGGCTTCCAGGTGCAGGTTCACGGGGCGCGCGCCGATGGCGCAGCCGCCCGGCAGGCTCACCGTGGCCTTGCCGAAGCGGGCGAGCAGCGGGCCCAGCACCAGAATGGAGGCCCGCATGGTCTTCACCAGGTCGTAGGGGGCCTTGGGATCCTCGCTGCCCGCGCAGGCCAGCCGGGCCTTCAACTCGAAGCCATCGCCTTCGGCCTCCAGGGCGCCTTCCGTGCCCAGGGCCTGCAACACTTTCACCATGGTGCGGATATCCGCCACCGCCGGCAGGTTGGACAGGATCACCTCGTCCGAAGTCAGCAGGGCCGCGGCGATGCAGGGCAGCGCCGCATTCTTGGCACCCGACACCCGGATGCGCCCCCGCAGGGGATGTCCACCTTGGATTACCAGTCGGTCCATCGAAACTCCAGCCCTTCAGCGTAGCCCAACCCCGCCGCCGCTGCGCGGATCAGACCCCAGGGTCAGTCCTCGGCTTTGGCATCGGGAACGAAGGGCCGCCGCCGGTTGTAGTCCCAGGCCTGGCCCACCATGCTCTCGATGGGGGGCAGGGTTTCCAGGAGGATGCGGTCCAGCATTTGGCCCGTGCTGAGGTTCTCCAGGGCGGCGGACACCCGGAGGCGGCGGGCGGCCTCCTCGCTGACGCGCGCGGTGATGGGTTCCATCTTGGTGGCGGGGGCTTTCGGGGTCATGGTGACCTCCTTTCCCACCAGAATAGATCGAATTTTTAAAGTTGCAATGTCAAAACATTGAAATTAAATTTCAATTTATGCGTTGAATCGGTAAGGGGAGGGCCTCCCTGGATAGACACCTGGGAGGCCCTGATTTATGCCTTCTTCGTTGCTGGCGAACGGGGATCAGAGCGGGCCAGAGTCCTTGGGTGTTTCCAGGGCCCCCGGATTGGCCACGAAACTCCGGCCGCTCAACTTCTCCAGCAGGGCGATGCCGAAGAGGCCGTTCATGAGGTTGCCGCCCTCCTGGTTGCCGCCGCCCCCGATGACCAGGTTCTCCGGGATGAACTTGAGGTTGCTGGAGGCGATCTTGTCGATGACGCGGATCTGCCCGAAGACATCCCGTCCCATGGCCGCCACTTCCAGTTTGTAGGCTTCGGCCGTGGACGTGCCCTTGGCCAGGATGATCTGGGCCTCGGCGGACCCCACCTTCTTGATGGCTTCCGAATCCGCGTCGGCGTTGACCTTGGTGGCTTCGGCCTTGCCGCCGGCCTGCAGCTTGACGGCTGTGGCCTGGCCTTCCGCCGTCAGGATGGCGGCCTGCTTGGAGCCCTCGGCCTCCTTGATGCGGCCTTCCGCGAGGTTCTTCTGGATTTCCACATTCCGCTCGGATTCCACGACCTTGGGCTGCATGTTGGCCTGGGCCTTGGCGTTCTCCAGGCTGCGGCGCTCGTCCTGGGCTTCCTTCTGGGTGGCGAAGGTCTTCTTCTCCTGCTCGGCGATCTGGCGGTCGGTGACCGTTTTCGTGAGTTCCGGGGGCAGGACCACATCGGCGATGAGGGTGTCCTTGGAATCGATGTGGTGAACCCGCAGCACGGCGTCGATGTGCTCCTTGGCCTTCTCCTGCAGTTCCCGGCGCTGGGTGTAGAGATCCAGCGCCTGGATGTACTGGGCCGCGTTCCGGAAATGGGAACTGATGGCCGGCTCCAGCACCTGGGAGATCATGTTCTTCACGGAGCCCAGATTGGCGATGACCTTCGGCGCGTTCTTCATGGGGATGTGGATGATCACGCTCACGTCCATGTTGACGTTGAAGGCATCGGCCGTGCGCAGGGTGATGGTCTTGAGGCTGGAGTCCAGTTCGTGGGCGCTGGAGCGGTTGTCGGCCCAGTTCAGGAGGATCTGGGTGGTGGGCACGATGTCCACTTTGCAGATCTTGGTGTTGAGGGGGTGCTTGCCGGGCTGGAGAGGATCGGCCCAGATGCCCTTGCTGCCGTTGGCCACGATCTTGGCGTTGACGGCGTCATCGGTGAGATCTGCCCCTTCCGCGCCGACGTAGCTTGTCACGACGCCACAGCTGCCGATCTGCACCTGGACCATGTCCACCTTCTCGATGGTGGCGAACCAGGGATTGATGGCGTAGTTGCCCGCGCGCAGCACGGGGATCTGGAGCCCCTTCTGGCCGCCGGCCTTGAGGAAGGCGTCCGCGTCCTGGAAGTTGTCGTGGCTGGCCAGGGGCAGTTCCTCGGCGGCGATCTTGGAAGCATCGATGATGGGCTTGCCTTCGTTGATGGTCACGATGCCCACCTGGTCGGCCTCGATGTGGGTCCAGTCGGCGATCTCGATCACCTTGAACAGCATGGGATTCAGGCGGTAGACGCCGGGCATCAGCACGTCCAGCTGCCGGCCCTTCTCGCCGCCGTTCCGGAGGAAGGCCTCGCCGTCGAAGAAATTGCTGTGGCCGGGAATGCGGCTCGCCAGCAGGCGTCCCTCGGGGATGCGCGCGCCGTCCGTGGCCTCGATGAGGCCCACTTTCCCGCCGGGGATCTTCGTGATGGGCATCTTCTGGACCCGGAACATGATCGTGTTGATGCGGTAGTAGCCCGGGGGCAGGAACTGAATCTGGGGGCCCTTCTGCCCGCCCGCCTTGATGAAGGCGTCGGCATCCTGGAAGCTGTCGCACTCCACGGGGGAACCGAAGTTGCCGCCCTCGCGCGCGACCTTTTTGCCGTCGATGGACTCCACGTAGCCCACTTCGCCATCTTCGATCATGGTGGCGGGGACTTCGAGCACCTCGAAGAGATGGGGATTGATCTTGTATTCCCCTTCGGGAAGGATGGCCAGCTGGGGGCCCTTCTCGCCGCCGTTGCGCAGGAAGGCCTCGCCATCCTGGAAGAGGTCGCAGCTGACCGATTTGGCCATGAAGCTGCCCGAGGGAATGGGGGCGCCGGTGATGGCCCGCACGACGCCCACCATGTTCTTGTGAATGAGGCAGAAGTCGCGCTTCGTGACCTTGTAGATGAAGGGAATCAGGACGTGGAAGCCGGGGCCCAGGACCCGGGCCTGGACACCCACTTCGTTGCGCAGGGCCACCGTGCGGCCATCGGGCATCTGCTGGCCGAACCACCGCCGTTCGAGCAGGATGATCTGGTTGCCCTTGGCGATGGTGAAGGATTTGGACAGCACGACCAGAGCCGCCAGGATGCCGACCAGGATCAGCAGGGGTTGAATGGTCAGGGTGGATATGAAGTCCATAGACCGAGCCTTTCTAAATGAGCGGTGCGCCCAGACCACTGCCTGGGCATGGGGGAGGCATGGATGAGGATGGTGAACTCAGAGGTTAAAGCCCGACCAGAAACTGATTCTTCCCACAATGTGCTAGGGCCTGGCCGGGGTCAAGCGGCCAGGAGGCGCGATCCTGGCTGTGGTGACAGGCGGATTTTGGCGGTTTGCCATGCGCGGGGGGCCCGGGCGCCTAAGTTGGAAGGGAAACTCCCCGGAGATCCCATGCGCGATCGTTCGCAGGCCGCCCAGCCCCACAGCAGGGTTCTTAGTCGGTTCCTTTCCTTGATCACAGGGTTCTGCGTAGCCCTGCTGCTCGCGTGCGGGGGTGGGGGCGGTTCGAAGGATCAGGCCCCGCCGACGATCCAGGTGAGCGTCGCGCCGCAGGCGGCCACGATCACCGCAGGTCATAGCAGGACCTTCACGGCCACCGTGACCGGGACCTCGAACAAGGCCGTGATCTGGAGCGTGCCGGAAGGCGCCATTGGGGGCAGCATCACGGCGGGAGGCCTCTACACCGCGCCCGCCAGCGCCACGACGGCCCATGTGCTGGCCACCAGCCAGGCGGATTCGAGCAAATCCGCCCAGGCCGCGGTGACCGTGGTGGACGCGCCGAACATCGCCTCCTTCACCGTGACCCCAGGCATCATCGCCGCTGGGGCCAGTGCCATGCTCAATGCCTCCTTCAGCGGTGGTACCGCGACCATTGATCACGGAGTAGGCCATGCCACCAGCGGGGTCGGCATCCCGGTATCGCCCGCCACCACCACCACCTACACCCTGACCGTGACCAATGGGGCCGGCGATGCCGCGACCGCCACGGCCACCCTCACGGTCCAGAGTCCGCCCACCATCTCCAGTTTCACCGCCACGCCCGGAATCATCACCCTGGGCGCTTCTTCCACCCTGGCCTGGACCGCGAGCGGCGCCACCAGTCTCAGCCTCGACAACGGCATCGGCGACGTGAGCGGCCTTGCCTCCTGCGCCGTCAGTCCCACCGCCACCACGACCTACACACTGACGGCGACCAATGCCTATGGTTCGACGCCGCAGAGCACCACCGTCACCGTGGTCCCGGCGCCGGTCATCACCAGCTTCAGCGCGAATCCCGCCAGCGTGACCAGTGGCGGAATCACCCAGCTCAGCGCCGTCTTCAGCGGTGGCAATGGACTGGTGACGCCGGGCAACCTGCCCATCACCAGCGGTGTGGCGATCACCTCCGGTCCCATCAGTGCCGACACGACCTTCACGCTCACGGTGACGAACCAGGCGGGCACGTCGGTCCACCAGGGCGCGGCCGTCACCCTGATCACGATTCCCTCCGCCCCGACCGGGGTCACGGCCACGGCGGGAGACGCCGCCGTGACGGTGAACTGGGCCACCACCAGCGGAGCCACCTCGTACAACCTCTACCGGGCTTCCGCCACTGGCGTGACCAAGACCAACTACGCTTCCCTTCCCGATGGCCTCCGGCAGGCCGGGGTCACGAGTCCGGCTTCGGATACGGGTCTCACCAACGGGAAGACCTACTACTACGTGGTTACGGCGGTGAATGGCGCCGGCGAGAGTGCCGGCTCCGCGGAGTGCTCCGCCATGCCCATGGCGGGATTGGGCACCCCTGCCCACCTCGCCATCAGCTCCGGGCAGCCGCCTTCACCCGTCACCGGCGTTCCCTATTCCTTCACCTTCACCGCCACCGGGGGCACGCCGCCCTACACCTGGTCCGGGGTCATCATCTCGCCCGAGCAGGCGAACAACGGCCTGACCCTGGATAGCGCGACGGGCGTGTACTCCGGCACCCCATCCTATGCGGGCCCCTTGCCGCTCCGCATCACGGTCCAGGACTCCACCTACCTCGGGGTGAGCGCCCAGTACGACCTCGTGCTCACGGGATCCGGCAGCCCCCGGGCCATCCTCACCTTGCCGCCTTCCGGCGTGGAGGGCGCGGCCTACCAGGTGCGTTTCGACACCTCCTGGACGAGCCAGCTGGGCTGCGATCCCAACCTTCTGCTCATCGAAGGTTCCATCCCCCCGGGCCTCACCCTGAACCAGGTCAGCGGTGACCTGGGCAATCCGCCAGCGGCCTCGGGTACGCCCGTGGCGGCCGGGGACTGGACCTTCACGATGTCGGCCTCCACCAACACCCTGTGTTCCCCCGCGCCCACCGAGACCAATGCCCAGACCTTCACGGTCCACATCGCCTCCAGCGGCCTGGCGCCCAGGGGCGCGGCCGGCTGGAGCAGGATCGGCGGAGCCCCGGAGGTCTCCCCCTCGGCTGGGGCCTGGGATGGCTTCCAGGTGAGCTCTCCCAGCGTCATCAAGGCTGGCTCCACCTACTTCATGTATTACGAGGGCGAGGACGCCGCGACGCACACGCCTCAGATCGGCCTGGCCACTTCCTCCGATGGCACCAGCTGGACCAAGTACGGGTCCGGCCCCGTCTTGCCGGTCGGTGCCCCGGGGGCCTGGGATGGCTTTGAAGTGCGCTATCCCGTGGCGCACTTTGACGGCACCACCTATCGCCTCTGGTACTGGGGCAAGAACAGCATGAGCGGAGCCGCTGGCCAGTATGCAGCCGAGATCGGGTTGGCCACCTCCACCGATGGCATCCACTGGACCAAGCAACCTTCACCGGTGTTCGGTTCCGCCTACGGCGGCAGTGGTTTCGTTCCCGGTTCCGTCATCTACACCGGCGGACAGTTCGTGATGTACTACGCCGAACCCTACGGGAGCATCGGCAGGGCCACTTCAGTGGACGGCATCACCTGGATTGATGGGGGTTCAGTGCTCACGAGTGGCGCCCTGGGCCGCCCGTCGGTCGTCCTGGATGGGGCCACCTACCGCATGTGGTTCACGATGCACAATGGCTTCGGCAGCGGCATTACCGGGGGCGCCAACCTGCTCAACTTCAACATCGGTTCCGCCACGTCGGCCGACGGCATGGCCTGGACGCCCTATGACGCCTCTCCCTCCCTGTGCTTCTTCTGCGTGGATACGGACGATCCCCATGTGCCCGCCCTCGCCATGGGCGCCGGGGGCGCCTGGGATCGCCCTGGCGTGGGGCAGCCTTCGGTCCTGCTGGATGGCACCACCCTCCGCATGTGGTACACCGGCGGTTCCATCCTGATCCCCTCCATGGGCTCCCTGAACTCCGCCGTCTATGCCGCAGGCAGCATCGGCCAGGCCCAGGCTCCTTGAGCCCTGCCCGCTCAGAACCCCGAGGCCGCGTCCTGAGGCAGAGGGCGTGGCCTCTTGTTCTATGCTGAACCCATGAAGAGCCATCGCCAGGTCCTGACCCTCCACGTGCCGGAGCGCACGGGCATGGTGAACATCACTCGCCAGGTGGAAGCCGCGGTCACCGAGAGCGGCGTCCGGGAAGGCCTCTGCCTGGTGAACTCCATGCACATCACCAGCTCGGTGTTCATCAACGACGAGGAAGCCGGTCTCAAGCAGGACTACCTGCGCTGGCTGGAGCGCCTGGCGCCCTTCAATGCCGGTGCCGACCCCGCCACGGGCGGCTATCTGCACAACCGTTCGGGCGAGGACAACGGCGATGCGCACCATAGAGGCTCCATCTCTGGTCGCCGTGAGGCGAGCAGGAGCAGGCTCTGGAGGAGAGCCTGCGATAGATGGAGGGCAGATCATGGATTCCGCATTCCGCCCTCCGTCTATCGCACCGTCCCCCGGACGGTGCTCCCGATCGCTTCGCTCTCGGAGACGGAGCCTCGGGAGCAAATTTTCTACGGCGAGCTCGACGGGCGCCGCGACAAGCGGGTGCTCATCAAAATCATCGGGGAGTAGCCATGATCACCCGCGACCTGCAGGGCCTGCCTAAGCGCGATGTGTACCGCATCCTCTCAAGCCTGGTGATACCCCGGCCCATCGCCTGGATCACGACCCTCGATGTCGATGGCCTCGTCAATCTCGCCCCGTTCAGCAGTTTCATGGGCATCTTCGGACCGCCCATGCTGGCGGTGACCCTGGCGCGGCGCAAGGACGGCTCCCTCAAGGACACGCACCGGAACCTGCGCGATTCCGGCGAGGCGGTCGTGCATCTGGCGGACCAGGCGCTCCTTCCCGCCCTGCACGCCAGTGGCGACGATGTGGATCCGCAGGTGAGCGAGGTGGCGCGCCTGGGTCTCGCCACGGCGCCCTCCGACGTGGTGCGGGCCCCAAGGCTCGTCCTCGCGCCCGTGGCCCTCGAGTGCCGCCTCAACCGGGAGATCGAGCTCTCCAGCGCCTCCACCCTGGTGCTGCTCGACGTGCTTCGCACCCACGCCGCCGATCCCATCTGGGATGAGGTCAATGACTGCGCGGACGCTTCCCGGTGGAGCCCGGTCATGCGCTTGGCTTCGGTGGCGGGACCCAACTATGGGGTGCTGGGCGAGACGCTGCGGCTGGAGGCTCCGAAATTGCCCTGATCAGTGCTCTTCCGGCTTGGCGGCCTCGATGTGAGGCACCCGCTCCGGCATGTTCAGGAAGCCCCAGGCAGTGGCGGCCAAGGCCTGGGTACCCTGGATGAGATCCGCGGCGATGACATGGGTGAAGGTATCGGCCTGGCTGTGGTGGGTGATCTTCATGTAGTCCAAGGGATCCTGGGTGGCGGCGAAGGCCGGCACGCCAAGCCGGTAGAAGGGCCAGTGGTCCGTATCGCCGGGCTGGGTGAAGGCGCCGATCTCCTGGCAGCCGATGTTGTTGGCCGGGGCCATGGCCTGGGCCAGGGGCGCCCGCCAGATTTCCTGCCCCATGTCGGGCCAGCCGAGGATGCGGCCGCTGCCCATGTCGTCGATGAGCACCGCCTGCCAGTTGGCCGCGTCGGCGGCGTGGACCTTGGCGTAGGCATTGCTTCCCAGAAGGCCCTGCTCCTCGCCGCTGAAGAGCACCACCCGCAGGGTGCGCTTGGGCTTGAGGCCCAGGGCCTGGATGGCCCGCAAGACCTCCATGGAGGCCACCGAGCCGGTGCCGTTGTCCGTGGCACCGGTGCCCAGGTCCCAGGAATCCAGGTGGCCGCCCACGATCACCACCTGGTCGGGCCATTCGGAACCCCGGATTTCGGCCACCACATTGTGGGCCTGCACCGGGGCCTTGCTGGTCTCGCCGGCGATCTGGATCTCGGCCACGGGATGCTGGCCCCGCTTCACCAGCCGTTCCAGCATGTCGGCCTGTTCACCGGAGAGGAAGGCGGTGGGTACCGTGGTCCGGCCCATGCGGGAGACGGGGCTGCCACCCATGTTCAGCAGGTCGTTGGGACGTCCCGAACCGCGGAGAACGACCGCTGCCTTCAGGTCCTTCATGACCCCCATGATCTCCCGGTAGTAGGCGCGGCGATCGGCTTTGGGGTCGGCCTTGGGAAGGGTGCCCATGAGGACGATCTTTCCGTCCAGGGTGGGTAGGAGGGCCTTCAGCTCATCCAGGGTTTTGGCCTCCAGCAGGATCACTTCCCCTTTTACCGGGCCTTTGGTGGCGGGGCTCCAGGCCATGGCGGCCAGGTGCAAGTCCAACCCGTTCAGGTTCACCAGCCGCCCCCAGTCACGGCCCCGGGTCCAGCTGGGCCCGAAGTCGTAGGCCTCCTCGTGGACATTCACCGCGCCGTAGCCCTTGAACTTGTCCATGGCCCAACCCCCGGCTTTCCGGAGGCGTTCCGAGCCCGTGAGGCGGGGGCCGATGCCATCCGCCAGCTCCTCGAGGTTGGCCATGACCTGGGGATGATCCCCGATCTCGCGCATCAGGCGCGCAACGTCGCTGGTGAAGGGCTTATCGGGAATCCCGAAATCGAAGCGGGGCTTCTCAGTCTTCTTGGCTTCGACCGGAGCCTGGGCCAGGAGGGACAGGGCACAGAGACTCAAGGCGAGAACAGAAAAGGGGCGCATGGTGACTCCGGGAATGAACCATCACGTTACGAGGGCCATGGACCATTCGCAACAGAGAACCTTTGTTCGACCGGCACCGCTCGTTTGGCGGGCGGGCTTGGGTCCTACTCCCGCCCCGTTGCACATTGATCCTTGCGAAATGATGTTTAGTGGCGCACTGTCCAGGCAGATATTGGGATTCAATCTCATAGGAGATCCTGCGATGGTCCATTCCGAACTCGACACGGCTCCGCTCTCCCCCCGATGGCGGCAGGCGGTCATCCTCGTGATGATTCTCGGTTTCAGCCTGCTCATCTGGATCACGGCGAGGACCTATTCCGGCGCACCCCCCATCCCGTCCCGGGTGGTGGGGAGCACCGGCCAGGTGCTCTTCACCGGGGAGGAAATCAAGGACGGCGAGGAGGTCTTCCTCAAATTCGGGCTCATGGAGCATGGAACGCTGTGGGGCCATGGTGCCTACCTGGGGCCTGACTACACCGCCGAGTACCTGCACCGCCTGGCCGAGATCGGCCGCGATCGCCTGGCGCTGGCGAAATACGGCCGACCTTTCAAGGACCTGGACGAGGGCTCCGCCCTGGCTGTTGGCGCTCAGCTGAAGGCTGTGCTCAAGCAGAATCGCTTCGACGCTGGAACGGATACGCTCCTCTTCACGGATGCCGAGGCGGAATCCTATCGGTTGCAGCGCGGTGAATGGAGCAACTACTTCTCCAGCACCAAGGCCGCGGTGGGGCTGCCTTCCAGATTCATCCAGGACGAGCGGGAACTGACCCACCTGACGGCCTACTTCGCCTGGGCCACCTGGGCCACCGTGGCGCCGCGCCCGGGCAAGGACTATTCCTACACCAACAACTGGCCCTACGAGCCACTCGTGGGCAACGGCCCCACGGCCTCGACCTACCTGTGGAGCGCCCTGAGCCTCATTACCCTCCTGGGCGGATTGGGACTGATCCTTTTCATCTTCGGGAAGTTCAATTACCTCGGGTGGGGCGGGGCCGCTGGCTGGAAGAACGCCCATGAGGGCCGCCTCCACAGCTGGACCCTGACGCCCAGCCAGAAGGCCGTGGGCCTCTATTTCGCCGTGGTGGCCGTGCTGTTCCTCGGTCAGGCCATGCTGGGCGGCGTCCTGGCGCACTACCGCGTCGAGCCGGATGGCTTCTACGGCTTTGACCTTGCGCGCATCCTGCCCTACAACCTGGCCCGCACCTGGCATCTGCAGCTGGCCATCTTCTGGATCGCCACCGCCTGGGTGGGCGGCGGGCTGTTCCTGGCCCCCCTGGTGGGCGGCGGCGAACCCAGGGGGCAGAAAACCGGTGTGCTCGTCCTCCTCGGTGCCCTGGCCATCGTGGTCTTCGGCAGCCTCTCCGGGGAGATGGCGGGCATCAACAACATGCTGGGAACCCTGTGGTTCTGGCTGGGCCACCAGGGGAGCGAGTACCTGGACCTGGGACGTTTCTGGCAGCTGCTGCTGGCCGTGGGCCTCCTGTTCTGGCTGTACCTCATGTTCCGGGCGCTGCGGCCAGCCATGAAGAGCAACGAGCAGGGAGAACTTCCCTCCCTCTTCTTCTACGCCGCCATCGCCATTCCGCTCTTCTACGTTCCGGCCCTGTTCTATGGACCCCGGACCAATTTCGCCGTCATCGACAACTGGAGGTTCTGGATCATCCACCTCTGGGTGGAGGGCTTCTTCGAACTCTTCGCCACTGTGCTCGTGGCCGTGATGTTCTTCCAGCTGGGTCTGGTCACGGCGAAGTCCGCAACCCGGCTCGTCTACCTTGACGCCATCCTCTATCTGGGCGGGGGTATCGTGGGCATCGGCCATCACTGGTACTTCACCGGGCAGGGGACCCTGAACATGGGCCTGGCCGCCAGCTTCTCCGCCATGGAGGTGATCCCCCTCACGCTGCTGACGCTGGATGCCTGGGACTTCGTCCGCCTCCAGGACAAGAACTGCGAGGCGTGCGACCGCCCCTTGGCGACGAAGCAGCGCTGGGCCATCAAGTTCCTCATTGCGGTGGGCGTATGGAACTTCGTGGGCGCGGGCGTCTTCGGCTTCCTCATCAATCTGCCCATCGTGTCCTACTTCGAGGTCGGCACCACCCTGACCGCCAACCATGGCCACGCGGCCATGTTCGGCGTCTTCGGCATGCTCGCCCTGGCCGTCCTCGTCTTCTGCCTGCGGGAAATCAAGGGCGACCGCGCCTGGAGCCGGGTGGAGCGGTTCATCCGCATCGGCTTCTGGGGCCTCAACATCGGCCTGGGCCTGATGATGGTGCTCGACCTCTTCCCCGGCGGCGTGATCCAGCTCTGGGATGTCCTCTCCAACGGCTATTGGCACGCCCGGCGGCTGTCCTTCCTCATGGGCGGGAACTTCCACCGGCTGGAATGGATCCGCATCGCCGCGGACATGATCTTCCTCCTGGCCGGGGCCTTGCCCCTCGCCTACGCCACGCTGCGTCTTGTGTTCAGCCGGGAGCCATTGGATACGGCGTGAAATTCACTGGCCAGTGGCCAGGGGACAGCTCACCCCCTCGAGCCACAGCAGCAGGGAGCCTTCATGCACACGAAGATCAATGGAATCGAGATCTCCTATACGGATGAAGGGAAGGGTCCCACCCTCCTCTTCGTTCACGGCTTTCCCTTGTGCCGCGGCACCTGGGGAAAACAGGTGGAGGCCTTCCGGTCGAACCATCGCGTGATCGCGCCGGACCTGCGTGGCCTGGGCGAGAGCGAGGCCACGGCGGGCCCTGTCCCCATGAGCCGCTATGCGGAGGATCTCTTCACCCTGATGCAGCACCTGGATGCAGGTCCGGTGACCCTTCTGGGCCACTCCATGGGCGGCTATGTGGCCCTCGCCTTTGCGAAGGCCTTTCCCCAGGCGCTTGAGGGCCTGGTGCTGGTCGGTACCAAGAGCGGCGCGGACTCGCCGGAGGCTTCGGCGGGGCGTCGGGCGACCGCAGAAAAGGTGCGGCTGGAAGGTTCCTCGGTGGTCGTGGACGCCATGGCGGCCAAGATGCTTTCCCCCCACAGCACGGATACCGGCATGGCAGCCGCGGTGCGTGGATTCCTGGCCCCCTCCAAGCCTGAAGGCGTCATCGGGGCGCTGCTAGGCATGGCCGACCGGCCCGATGCGGGAGCCTGGCTCGGAGCGATCAAGGCGCGCACCCTCGTCATCACCGGCGCTGATGACAGCATCATTCCCCCCAGCGAATCCGAGGCGCTTGCGAGGGCCATTCCCGGCGCCCAACTCGAACTGATTCCCCATGCGGGCCATCTCGTGGCCTTCGAACAGCCAGAGGCATTCAACCGAGCCCTGGCCGCGTGGCTGGATGGAGGCCATGCACACTGACGGGGCAGATCGGCTGCGCGGTTATCGACAGAGAATGCGACCCCGCAGGGCCTGTGGGGGCGTCACGCCCCAGCTGCGCCCATCCTGGCTTTCGGGCCGGTTGTCGCCCAGGAGGAGGAAACCGGTTCCGCAGCTCTGGCGTCCATCGCCCCCGCGTTCCGGGTGGATGACCCAAGGCTCCTCCAGGCGCTGCTCGTTGATCCAGAGATCGGGGCCCTGCCACCTCACGGTGTCGCCGGGCAGCCCCAGCACGCGCTTCACGGAAGTGCCATGGGGGCCTTCCACCACCCAGATCTCGCCACGACGGGGTGCGTGGCTGGCCCAGGTCCGCAGGGCCCAGCGCAGGTCCCCATCCATGAAGGTGGGCTCCATGCTGTGTCCCGAGACGCGCACCGGGTGCACCACAAAAAGCGGTGAGAGTGCCAGGGCCAGGGCGGCGATGGGGATCCAGGGGCGCATGGGGTGGGCTAGCTCCGAACGGCCATCCGCCGTCCCCGCCCATCCGTCAGGGCCACTTCCTTCAGGCGCGCCGGGGCGGAAACGAAGGGGGCCAGCTCGGCCAGGAGGCGGCGGGCCAAGGCCAGGGGACCCTCCAGGCCCAGGTCCGAGAGCAGTTTCCCCTGCAGGGGGGCCAGGCTGCGATCCAGGGCCGCTTCCAGGTCGCGGAAATCCACCACCACATCGAAAGCATCCAGGCCCTGCCGGGTGGCCACCACTTCCACCATGTAGTCGTGGCCCTCCCAGGCTTCGCCCACCTTGAACACCACCGACAGGGGACGGGTGACGGCGGCTTCGAATAGGAGATGGGAGGATCGATCCAAGACTGACTCCAGGTCGGGCCTTCAGTTTCTCATGCCCATGGCTACACTGTCCCTTCGAGCACCTCATACCTGACAACCACGTGTGACAAGCAGCAGGCCCATCCGGCCCGCTGGATCTGACCCTGCAAGGAGGGACGACATGAAGGCCCTGGAAATCGCCCTGTTCTGGCTGCTCACGCTGGCTTCCGCGGGGTTCTTCGTCTACACCATGCGATTGCGTTTCGCGACCATGCGCATGGGTCTGCCGGACAACCGTTTCGATCGTCCCTGGGAGCGCCTGAAGGGCGTGTTCGTGCTGGCCCTGGCGCAGAAGCGCATGGTGCGCGACAAGTACGCGGGCCTCTACCACATCCTCATCTTCTGGGGCTTCTGCGTGCTGTCCCTGCGGTCCCTGGGACTCATCGTGGAGGGGCTCTTCCCGGCCTTCCACATGACCGAGCTCCTGGGCGGCTTCGGCAACGGCTACCAGGCCACCAAGGATGTCTTCGAGGTCCTGGTGATCGTGGGCCTCCTCCTGGCCACCTTCCGGCGCCTGGTCCTCAAGCCCTGGCGGCTGGAGAACTCCGCCGATGCCTGGGCCACCCTCAGTCTCATCGGCAGCCTCATGGTGACCGATCTCCTTGCGGATGGCGCCTACATCGCCATGCACCAGCCTGCCTGGGCCGCCTGGTCCCCGGCCGGCGCCGTGGTGGCCGGCTGGCTGGGCGGCATGTCCCCCGTGGGGCAGCTCGTTCTCTACAAGGCCATGTGGTGGATGCACCTGGCGATCCTCTACTCCTTCGCTAACTTCCTGCCCTACTCCAAGCACTTCCATGTGTTCACGTCGCTCTTCAACATCTACTTCCGGGAGCTGAACCCCGAGAAGAACCTCAAGCCCATGGACATGGAAGCCGAGCACTTCGGCGCCAACCGCATCCAGGACTTTACCTGGAAGCAGATGCTGGACTTCTACACCTGCGTGGAATGCGGCCGCTGCCTGGAGAACTGCCCCACGACCCTCACCGGGAAACCTCTCCGGCCCAAGGATTTCGGCAACGACATGCGGGACTACCTCAAGGCCACGCCCATCGAGCAGATGGGCCAGGACAAGCCTGTGCCCGAAGACCGCCTGCTTATCGGCGGCCCCGTGCCCGAAGGTTCCGTGTGGAAGCGGGACGAGGAGCACGCCCCCTGGAGCAAGGAGCAGCTGGAAGGCTGGATCAGCCAGGACACCATCTGGGCCTGCACCTCCTGCGGCTACTGCGAATGGGCCTGCCCGCTGCAGATCAGCTTCGTGGACAAGCTCGTGCAGATGCGCCGCTACCTCACGCTGGAGGAGAGCAACTTCCCCGCCGAAGCCCAGACGGCCTTCAAGGGCATGGAGCGCCAGGGCAATCCCTGGAACTTCGCCCAGGCTGATCGCGGCAAGTGGGCTGACGGCCTGGAAGTGCCCACCGTGGCCGAGAAACCTGATGCCGAGTACCTCTTCTGGGTGGGCTGCGCGGGCAGCTATGACGCCGCCGGGCAGAAGGTGTCCAAGTCCCTGGTGAAGCTCCTCAAGGCCGCCGATGTCTCTTTCGCCATCCTGGGCTCGGAGGAAAGCTGCACCTGCGAATCCGCCCGGCGCCTGGGCAACGAGTATCTCTTCCAGTCGGCCACCGAGGCCAACATCGAAGTGCTCAAGGGCCATGGCGTGAAGAAGGTCGTCACCAACTGCCCCCACTGCCTCAACACGCTGAAGAACGAGTACCCGGCATTCGGCGGCGACTTCGAAGTGGTGCATGGCACGGAGCTGGTGGCCAAGCTCATGGCCGAAGGCAAGATCAAGCTGGATCAGCCCGTGGAAGCGGATCTCACCTACCACGATCCCTGCTACCTGGCCCGCGTGAACGGCCAGGTGGAAGCGCCCCGGGCCATCCTCAACGCCATCTCCGGCGTGAAGGTCTCCGAGATGGAAAAGAGCGGGGAAGCCACCATGTGCTGCGGCGCCGGCGGCGGGCGTTTCTGGCTGGAAGAGCACCTGGGCAAGCGCATCAACCACGAGCGCTTCGAACAGGCCCTGGAAACCAAGGCCACCACGATCGCCGTGGGCTGCCCCTTCTGCAACGTGATGCTGAACAACGCCGCGGGCGAGACCGGCCACGAGGGCATCGCCACCACGGATGTGCTGGAACTGGCGGCCAAGGCGCTGAAGTAGTTGGCCTGCAGTTACTTCAGAAACGGAGCGCCGGCGGCGCCCCGTTTCTGACTGTGCTGCCAGGCACAGGACTATCAAATTCCCGTGATGTGAGGTGCGTTCCCGATAGAATGAACCATGGTTTTTTGGGGTTAGGTTCCGCCTGCATGCATGTTCGCGGGTTCGCCTTTAAGCCGGCTTTATGAATGCGCAGGCTAACTACGAAGGCGGGTTGTCGTTCTGATGGCAGGCCTCGCAACCTTGCTGGATCTGGATATGTTTCT
>DATEZS010000010.1:0-75647 GCA_035255365.1 Geothrix sp. | reverse complement strand
GGCCATGAGGCCGCTGAAGCTGCCCAGGCGGTTGATGCCTTCCTCGTTGTAGGGCATCTCCGCATTGCCCACCCAGATCATGCCGTGCTGCATGGCGAAGATCATGAGGGACTGCAGGGTGTTCAGCTTGTCGCCGCTGGGGCTGCCGCTGATGGTGAAGCCGGCCGCCAGCTTGTCCTTCCACTTCTGCTCGAACCAGGGCTTGGAGCTGGCATCCATGAAGGTCTTGAAGGGACCGCTGACATTGCCCATGTAGGTGGGGCTGCCGAAGACGATGGCGTCCGCCGCCTCCAGGTTCGCCCAGTGGGCGTCGATCTCCTCGACAGGAACGAGGGTGACCAGCGTGCCGGGCACCGCCTCGGCACCGGCCTTCACGCGCTCCGCCATCACCTTGGTGTGGCCGTAGCCGCTATGGAACACGATGGAAATCTGGGTCATGGCTTGTCCTCCTGAGGGGCGCTTGCATTCTGCTCGCCTGTGACCCAAACTTTAGTTCCCTACGATCGAAAAGAAAGTAGGCACTATTTAGGAAGGTAGGCACCCAATGGTTCGCAAAGCCTGCAGCCTTGCTCCGAATGTTCTCAGCGCCCAGTGCCCCACGCGCCAGGTACTGGATCTCATCGCAGACAAATGGACCACGCTGCTCATCTACCTGCTATCCCGGGGCAAGCAGCGGTACGGGGACCTGCACCGTCAGATCGGCGGCATCAGCCAGAAGATGCTCACCCAAACCCTCCGCAAACTGGAGCGGGATGGCCTGGTGACCCGCCATGTCTTTCCAGAAGTGCCCCCCCGCACCGAGTACGAGCTGACGAAGCTGGGCCACACCCTCATCGAACCCATGGGCGCCCTGTGTGAATGGGCAGGCGTTCATCTGGCGGAACTGGAACAGGCCCGCAAGCGCTATGACCAGCTGCAGAAGAAGGCCACCCTCAGCGCCTGAAGGTGAGCAGATCCTGGGGGGTATCCAGATCCTCCTCCCCCCCTGGGAAAGGTATGGCGAGAGCCTCCTCCTGGAGGAGGATGCCCTTGGCGCCGCGGTCCCCCCGCAGGGCCAGCAAGGCCGGAAACAGGCGCCGGGGGAGCACTGCCGGAATGCCGAGCGTGCCGGCGTAGGCGCAGGCGATCGGTTGATCCGGAGTCTCCAGGAAGTTTCCCAGCAGTTGTCTGAGCACCGCTTCGTTCAGGCGGATTTGATCCACGGTGAGGAGGAGCACGCCTTTGGCCCCGGGCGGCAGGGCAGCCACTCCCGCCCGGATGGAGCTGGCCATGCCTTCAGCGGCCTCTGGATTTGCAATGAGTTGGAGGGGGAGCTCGATCGCGCCTGCATCCCAGTTCCCCACCACCGCAAGTACAGGCTGGCATCCCGCGGTGAGGGCGATGCGCGCCGTGCGATGCAACAGGGTTTCGCCCTCCCAGATCCGCAGGGCTTTTGGACCGCCCATGCGTTTTCCCGAGCCTGCCGCCAGGATCAGGGCGGGGATGCTCTCCCTTTTCATTTCCGCGGGCCGTGCGGGGCGTCCCGGAGCGGCACTCCGGTCCCCCGGGCCAGAACGGCTTGGGCTTCCGCGAGAATGGCCAGGGCGATGGTCTCGGGGGAGTTGGCGCCGAGGTCCAGGCCGATGGGCGAGTGGAAGGGGGCCCCCGCGAAGATCCCTTCGGTTCCCAGGTCCTGCAGGAGCTTGGCGCTCCGCTTGCGGCTGCCCATGAGGCCGAGGTAGCCCAGGGACCTGGGCAACAGCAGGCGCAGGGCCTCCAGGTCCTTCCCGTAGTGGTGGGTCATGAGCACCACAGCGCTGCGCGCGTCCAGGGCAAGCTCGGGGATCAGCTGCTCAGGATGGCCCGAGCGCACGGCATCGGCCCCCGGGAAGCGTTCCACCCGGGCGAAGGCCGGGCGATGGTCCAGCACGCCCACGAACCAGCCCAGTTCCTTGGCCATGTGGACCAGGGGGCGGCTGTCTTCGCCGGCCCCGAAAATCCAGAGCTCCGGCACCGGGAGGATGGTCTCCGAGAAGGTCGCGGCCGGGTCGTCCGCCCGCCAGTCGTTGGATCTCCGGCCCAGGCGTTCCGGGGAGAGGTCGGTCTGGATGGTGAGCGGCACCCGGTTCGACCAGCTGGTCTCGATCCAGCCCATCCATTCGGGGAAACCGTGCAGGGGCTCCACCAGCACTTTGAGCTGGCCCTCGCAGCCGCTGCCGGACCCCCAGACGAGGTCCGCGTCGCCCCGGAGGTCGTAGCTGACGAGACGGGCCTGCCTCGACTCGATGGCTTCCATGGCCCGGGCCTCGATGTCACCTTCCAGGCAGCCGCCGCTGAGGGAACCGCGCAAGGGCCCGGAGGTGTCGAAGAGCAGTCGGGAACCGGGTCGCCGATAGCTGGAGCCTTCGACTCCCACCAGGGTGGCCAGGGCCAGGGGCCCCGGATGGCTGCGGGTGATGCGGATGATGTCCTGAAGTTCTCGCATGGGATCCCTCCAGCTGGGGCGGGGCGGTCAGGCCAGCAGGGCCGCCAGCGCGATGGAGCTGAGCTTGGTCATGGCGCTGTCGCCCCGGCTGCTCAGGACGCAGGGCACCCGGGCGCCCATGACCACGGCCGCGATCTCGGCGCCGCCGAGCTTGGTGCCGGCCTTGTAGAACACATTCCCGGCTTCGATGTTGGGGAAGAGCAGGCAGTCCGCGTCGCCTGCCACGGGGCCGGTCAGCCCCTTGATGCGGGCGGATTCGGGGTCGAGGGCCCCGTCCAGGGCCAGGGGGCCGTCCACCAGGGCACCGGTGATCTGGCCCCGCTCCGCCATCTTGGAGAGCATCGCCGCATCGACGCTGGACGTCATCTTGGGCAGGACCTGTTCGGAGGCCGACAGCACGGCCACCTTCGGCTCCTTGATGCCCAGGGCCTGGGCGGTCTTCACCAGGTAGCGGAGAATGGCCACCTTCTCCTTGAAGTCAGGTTCGGGAATCACGGCCACATCCCCGATGATCATGAGCTTGGAGTGCCTCGGGTGTTCCATGACCGAGACATGGCTGAGGATCGCGCCCGGATCCATGAGGCCCTGGTCCTTGTTGAGGATCGCGCGCATGTACTTGTCCGTGCTGAGCAGCCCCTTCATGAGGATGTCGCCCTCGCCGGCGCGCATGAGCGCCACGGCCTTGGCGGCGGCCTCCACATCCGTGCTGGCGTGGATCTTCCGGAAGCGGAGGGAGGAGAGGCCCAGATCCTCGAGAGCCTTGGTCATGATGGCCTCGTCACCGACGAGGATGACATCCACCAGTCCGGCTTTCACGGCCCCGTTCACGGCCTCCAGCGTGTGCGCATCGTTGGCCCAGGCCACCACCAGCCGCTTTCGCGGGCGATCCTTCACGGCGCGGAGCAGGTCATCGAGGGTATTGATCCGCATGGGTGGATCCTATTAAAAGACGCCGGGCCCCCGGCGGGTTTGCGAGGAGGGTAGCATTGTCGCCATGGCCGTCTCTGTGAGCTTCCGCACATACCTCCTGGAACAGATGGGGCAGATCCGCCCCGTCACCACCCGCCCCATGTTCGGCGGTCTGACCTTCTTCGCCGAAGGCCGCGCCTTCGCCCTGGTGGCCCACGAAGTGCTGTATTTCAAGGTGGACGACAGCAATCGCCCGGATTTCATGGCCGCGGGGAAGGGCCCCTTCCTGCCCTTTGGGGATCCCGAGAAGCCCATGCAGTACTACGAACTGCCCGAGGACGTGCTGGAAGACACGGACCAGCTGGCGGTCTGGATGGCCAAGGCCATTGCCGTGGCGGCCAAGGCCAAACCCAAAGCCAAGCCCAAGACGCCGGCCAGGCCGGCCGCCAAGCGGAAGTAGGCGCGGATGCCCACCATCACCATCCGGCCAGCTGTCCTGGAGGACTCCGCAACCTTGGCAAATCTGGGCGCCACCACCTTCCGGGAAACCTTCGAGGGCATCTGCGCTCAAGGGGACATGGCCGCCTTCCTAGCAAAAACATACAGCGAACCGCTCCAGCGCGCCGAGCTGGAAGACCCCGCGAGACCCGCCCAGATCCTGGAAATCGAGGGTGTGCCATCGGGATTCTGCCAGCTTCGCCTGGGCCATCGGGAACCGGGGGTTCCCGGGCTCCGGCCGGTGGAACTGCAGCGCATCTACCTCCTGCGCTCGGCCCAGGGCGGGGGCAGCGGCCAGATCTTGATGGCGGCTTCCGAGGACATCGCCCGCGCCTGGGGCGCGGATGTCCTCTGGCTGGGGGTCTGGGAGAACAATCACAAGGCCCTGGCTTTCTATGCGAGGTCCGGTTTCCGGGAAGTGGGCGAGCATGTGTTCAGGATCGGAGATCAGATGGACCGGGATCTGATTCTGGCCAAGGACCTCTCGTGAACCTGGTTCTGCTCCTGCCCGAGGACCTGGTGGAACCGAGGCTGGCCTGCCTGAAGGGGCGGCGGATGAAGCATGTGCGCGAAGTCCATCGGGCCAGGATCGGCGACGAGCTTTCCGTCGGGTTGCTGGGCGGAAACATGGGTCGGGGCAGGGTATTGCGGCTGGACGACGAGGGGCTCGAGCTGGCTCTGGAACTGAATCATGAGCCACCGCCTAAGCTGCCCCTCAACCTGGTCATCGCGGTGCCGCGGCCCAAGGTCCTCAACCGGGTCGTCGCTGCAGCCGCCAGCCTGGGGGTCGCCAGGATCATTCTGGTGAACGCCTGGAAGGTGGAGAAGGCCTATTGGGCCAGCCCGCGCATGACGCCCGAGAATCTGCGGGAGCAGCTGCTCCTGGGCCTGGAGCAGGCCAAGGACACCGTGTTGCCGGAATTGCGCCTGGCTCGCCTCTTCCGGCCGTTTGTGGAAGATGAACTGCCGGAATTGCTGGCAGGTGGCACCGGGCTCATGGCCCATCCCGGGACGGGTGTGTTCGCCGCGGCGTCGCTGCAGGCGCCGGTCACCCTGGCCATCGGCCCAGAGGGAGGCTGGATCGAGGCGGAAGTGCATAGCTTCCTGAAGGCCGGCTTGCAGCCCCTGGACCTGGGCCCCCGGATTCTGCGCACGGAAACGGCCCTGGCGGCGCTGGTGGGACGGCTGTTTCCCGGGTGATGGAGCTGGCTGTTGAACTGGCAACGCTTCATCACAAGCCCCGAGGTTGCTGGCTGGTGGATTCGGCTTGGCAAATGGGAACCTTCCTCGGATCCCTATACACTGACAATCTGCACTAACAACACTGTTGCCCAGGTTGATCGGAGTATCCATGCGCCCTTTCGTACCCCTGTTGGCCCTGGTCCTCAGCGCCATGGCCCTGTCTGCGGCGCCATCCAAACGAGGCGGTTCCACCACGGAGGCGGGCGAGGACATCCTCTTCCCCCAGATCAGCCCCTGGGCCTCCGTGCAGCAGACCATCGGCACCACGGTCATTGCCATTGACTACCACCGTCCGGCGGCGAGGGGTCGCAGCATCTGGGGCTCCCTGGTGCCCTATGGCCAGGTCTGGCGGGCGGGTGCCAACGATGCCACCACCATTCGCTTCGGGGATACCGTCAAGATCCAAGGCCACGAGGTGAAGGCTGGAACCTACTCCCTCTTCATGATCCCCCGCCCGGAAGGCTGGACCGTGATCCTGAACCGGCGAGCCAAGCAGTGGGGCGCGTTCGAGTACGACCCGAAGCTCGATGCCCTGCGCATCGAGGTTATGCCGCGAACCTGTCCAAACACGGAGAGGCTCACCTACGCTTTGGAGCCCACCAGCGATACCACAGCCTACGTCCAACTTCTCTGGGAAAAGGTGAAGGTGAGCTTCCTGGTGGAAGTTGATGTGGAGGCCATCGTGAGCGCCCGGGCCAAAAAGCTCTTCGCGCAGCACCCCGGCGACTGGAAGGTGCTCAGCGATGCCGCCGAGTACGGCCTGCAGCGGGCCATTCCTCTGCACCAGGCACTTGAGTGGGCGGATCGTTCCTTGAAGATCCAGGAGAACCCCACCAATCTGGCCGTGAAGGCCAGGCTGCTGCATGAAGCTGGGCAGCGCAATCAGGCCCAGGGCCTCCTGGAGAAGGCCCTGCAACTGGCCCGCTCCAAGAAGAGTCCTCCTGCCGTTACCGATCCCATGGAGAAGGAATTGACCTCGTGGAAACAAGGAGGCTGAAGCAGCTTCGCCCGATCGTTCTCACCCTGAATCGAAACGATATTCCTATCTCTCAATTTCGCCTGATCTAGCTTGGGGCTCGCCCTTGCTGCGCCCGGGGCAGCGAATGGGAATCACCGCTGCGGCCGATTGGTATCGGCTCTGGCCGGATTCAAGCAGGAAGCCGAAGTCCAATTGATTGCTCCCTGTACTCAGATGTTCCCAAGCACGTCCATTCCCCAGCGACCAGAGCAGACAGACCCCTCTTTGCATCATCGTTAAACGAGGTATCCTGGTTCGGTCGTTTTTGGAGTCTTTGATGCCGAGCTTCCGTGCTTCCGCCTTTGTCCTCGTCGCGTTCGGCCTCGTTGCCCAGGATCGCGCCCCCCGTTTCGTCAGTTCACCGGATGTGCGGGGCGACCAGGTGGTGTTCACCTGGGAGGATGACCTCTGGCTCGGATCGCTGAAGGGCGGACCCGCCCGGCGGCTGACCACCCATCCTGGTGTCGAGACCGGCGCGCGCTTCAGCCCGGATGGCAAGTGGATCGCCTTCAACGCCCAGTACGACGGTGCGACGCAGGTTTACGTCATGCCCGCGACGGGCGGCACGCCGAAGCGCCTGACCTGGTCAGGATTCGCCTCGGTGCAGGGCTGGACACCCGATAGCCGGAAGGTGGTGTTCAAGGGCATCCCTGACCACAATTTCCGTCCCATCGAGCGCCTGCTCACTGTGGACATGGAGGGGCATGAACCCGAACCTCTCGCCATTCCCCGGGGTGTCCAAGGCACCCTCTCGCCCGACGGCCAGCACCTGGCCTACAGCACCAAGGGGGTGGTGGAGTACTACTGGAAGCGCTACAAGGGTGGCCGCCACCAGGACCTGTGGCTGGCGGACCTGAAGAACCAGCGCTACGAGAAGCTCACGGACTATGTGGGCCGCAACGGGGCGCCCATCTGGGCCGGCGGGAAGGTTATTTTCGAATCCGACCGCGGCGCCAGTGGCATCACCAACCTCTTTGCCGTGGACCCGGCCACCAAGGCGGTCGAGCAGCTCACGGACCTGAAAACCTTCGATGTCCACCAACCCAGCACCGATGGCCGCACCGTGGTCTTCGAGCAGGGCGGGTACCTGCAGGCCCTCGACCTTGCCACCAGGACCGTCCAAGCTGTGGCCGTGACTACCAGCAGCGACGGCTGGAGGGCCGCGCCGCGTCCGGTCAATCCCAAGGAGTGGATCCAGGCCATGAGCCTGACCGGTGGCACGGCGGTCTTCGAAGCCCGGGGTGACGTCTTCCTGGTGCCCACGGATGCCAGCAAGTCCGCCCAGAACGTCACGAAGACGCCGGGCGTTCGGGAGCGCATGCCGCGCCTGTCTCCGGACGGCAAGCGGGTGGCCTATTTCAGCGATGCCAGCGGGGACTACGACCTCTACGTGCAGGCCGTGGATGGGCAGCCGGAGCGCATTCCAACAGGGCTGAAGACCGCCCTCTACCATCTGGAGTGGAGCCCTGACGGCACCAAGATCCTCTTCGGGGACAAGAGCTTCGCCCTCTATGTGATGGACGTGGCCACGAAGAAGCTCACGAAGGTGGATGAATCCCATGAGTTGAAGAACGACCAGTTCACCTGGGAGGTGAGCGACTACGCCTGGGCCCCGGATTCCCAGTGGGTGGCCTACAGCTTCGTGGAACCCAGCCGCAACAGCCGGATCCACCTCTACAACCTGGCGACGAAGCAGAAGGTCACCTTAACCGATGGTTTCTACGATTGCCTGAATCCGCGCTTCGACCTCGATGGAAGCACCCTGTATTTCCTGAGCTACAGCAATTTCCAGACGAGGCTCGATCCCAGCCAGGACAACCACATCCAGGCCGCGCCCGTGCAGGTGATGTCCGTGAAGCTGCGCGCCCCGGAGGAAAAGGCCTCAGCGCCCACCGGTTCTGCGGCTTTCCGGCTTGATGTCGCAGGGCTCACGGATCGCATCGAGCCCCTTCCCGTGAAACCGGGCAACCTCTTCCGGCTCAAGGCAGGCAGGGGGATGGTGGGATGGGATGAAGTAGAAGGTTGGGATGACAACGTGGCAGAGGAGGTCTACGGAGCCCGCGGCGCCGACAAGTGGAAGCTGCACCTTTACGATCCCGCCGCCAAGAAGGACAAGGAGGCGGTGTTGGCCGAGCCTGTCAGCGACTGGACTTTCGATGCCGAAGGCAAGCGCCTGCTCATTCGGAAGGGGCCTAGCTTCCACACCGGGGAGGCCGCGGCCGTGTTCGCTTCCAAGGTCCTTCCGGAAAAACTGGATCTAGAGCGCATGACCATGACCCTGGATCCCAGAGCCGAATGGAAGCAGATCTTCGAGGACACCTGGCGCTGGTACCGGGACTTCTTCTACGACACCAACATGAGCGGCAACGACTGGAACGCCATCGGCGCCAAGTTCCGCGCCTGGCTGCCGGAGCTGAATTCCCGCCAGGAGCTGAACTGGCTCCTGAGCCAGATGGTGGGCGAGTTGAACGTGAGCCACACCTACGTGAGCGGTGGCGATTTCGGGCCCACCCAGATGGCCCCCAGGCCGGTCTATTCGGGCCTGCTGGGAGCGGATTTCAGTGTCGCGAACGGCGTCTACCGCTTCGAGACCATCTACGGGCCCACCGCCTATGCCCGGGAGCTCAAGGCCCCCCTGGCGGACCCGGCGCCCAAGGTGAAGGCAGGCGAGTATCTGCTGGCCATCGACGGCAAGCCCCTGCGGGCTCCCGAAGCCATCCAGTCCCGCCTGCAAGTCATCAAGGGCCAGAAGGTGACCCTCACCGTGAACGCCAAGCCCACCCTGGAGGGCGCCCGCACCATCGAAGTGGAGCCCGTGGCAAACGACTGGAACCTGCGCTACGAACACTGGATCGCGGGCAACATCGCCGCCGTGGACAAGGCCTCCAATGGCCAACTGGGCTATATGCACATCACGGCCATGAGCGACCAGAACATCGGCCAGTTCGACAAGTACTGGCGCGCCTTCCGCTACAAGAAGGGCCTCGTCATCGATGTGCGCGGCAATGGCGGCGGCTGGACCGAATACTTCATGATCGACAAGCTCGAGCGCAAGCAGGTGGGCTTCAATGTGTTGCGCGGCATGGGCCCCTTCCGCTACCCGGGCACCGCCTCGGACGGCCGCTACGTCTTCCTGAGCAATGAACAGAACGGCAGCGACGGCGAGGCTTTCCTGGCCCATGTGAAAGCCCGCAACCTGGGCACCGTGGTCGGCGTCCCCAGCTGGGGCGGCCTGGTGGGCATCATCAACACGCAGTTCACGGTGGATGGCGGCCGCGTGGAGCAGAGCAACAACGCCTTCTACGGGAAAGAAGGGCAGTGGTGGGTCGAGAACCATGGCGCCGAGCCGGACATCACGGTGGAGAACGATCCCGCCAGCCAGATGCAGGGCCATGACCGCCAGCTGGAAGTGGGCATCGAGACGCTGCTGAAACAATTGAAGGAGAACCCCACACCTGCCTTCCCGCCGGTACCGGCCTATCCGAAGCGGTAAGCATTCGCGCTGATTCGACTGCGACAGCCAAGAGAAACGAGCCGAGCGCCTGGTGATGGGATGGAAATATCCACCACCAGGCGCTCGGTTCATCTCCGGTCTATCGAATTCGCAGATCAGGCAGGCAGGAACCTGGGCCGATAGGGCTCGCCGACCCAGTACACCAGCTCCAGCATCTCCTCCACATCCCACAGCAGCACCTGGGCCCTGGCGCCGGGATGCAGGTGGCCCAGATCCGGGTGCCGCAGGCTGCGGGCGGCGTGGAGGGTCATGGCGGTGAAGGCTTCCTCGAAGGTCATGCGCAGCTGCAGGCAGCCCAGGCGCAGGATGGTGAGCGGATCCACACAGGGGCAGGAGCCCGGATTGAAGTCCGTGGCCAGAGCCACGCGGCAACCGGCCTCGATCATCCTGCGGGCCGGGGCCCAGTCGCGCATGCCCAGGAACAACGTGGTGCCGGGCAGCAGCACTGGCGTCACATCGGCGGCGGCCATGGCCTGCATGCCCGCCTCGCTGCAGAACATGAGGTGATCGGCGCTGGCCGCGCCCAGCTCAGCCGCCAACTCCGCGCCTCCGGTCCAGGAGAGCTCGTCGGCATGGATGCGGGGAATGAGCCCCAGGCGTTTGCCCGCCTCGAAGATCCGGCGTCCCTGCTCCGCCGTGTAGACGCCGGTCTCCACGAAGACATCGCAGAACCGGGCTACGCCGGGATGGCGTCGCACCAGCTCCGGCAGCCAGTCCTCGGCCACGGCACGGGCGTTGGCCTCGGTGTCGCCCTGGAACTCCGGCGCCAGATCATGGGCGGGGAGTAGCGTCACGTCGAGGTTCCAGCCCCGGCGTTGCAGCTCGGCGTAGGCGGCCGTCAGCCGGGATTCCGCCTCCAGTTCCAGGCCGTAGCCGGTCTTGCATTCCAGGTGCACCACGCCCCGTTCGCGGAAGGCCCGCAGCCGCGTCTCGCCAGTGGCGACCAGTTCCTCCACGGAGGCGCTGCGGGTGGCCCGTACGGTCTCCCGGATGCCGCCTCCTTCGGAAGCGATCTGCTGATAGCTGACGCCGTGGAGGCGCCGGTTGAATTCGCCCGACCGGTTGCCGCCGAAAAGCAGGTGGGTGTGGGGATCCACGAAGCCCGGCGTGGCCCAGGCACCGCCGCCATCCACCCGGGGTGCATCGGCCCAGGCTGCAGGCAGAGCCTTGGCGGGTCCCATCCACGCCACGCGACCATCGGCCATGGCCAGCGCCGCATCGGGGATGCGGTCCACCGCCCAGATGCGAGCAGGATCGGGGGTAAGCAGGCCCCGGAGGTTCATGAGTACGCGGCGGTCCAACATGGGAACAGTCTGCCAGGATTGGGTGCCCTCCCGCGATGCGCCGTCACCGGAGGGTGATCGAGGGGACTCAGGCGACCTGGATGCCTTCGCTCCCGGGCCGCTCAGGGGTCCCGCGATCCTTCCGCCACCATCGGCGGCCAGCGGCTCGAAGCCAGATTCGAGCCGGGGTTTCCAGGAAGCGGTGCGACACCAGGGCGAGCAGCGTGATGGCGGCCAGGATGGCCGCGCGGTAGCAGAAGGCGAAGGGCAGGCTGGTGGCGTTCGTCCATTCCACCTTCTGGACGAACAGCCAGATCACGGGGACCTGGAGGATGTAGAGGCTGTAGCTGGCGTCCCCCAGAGCGACCGGGATGGGATGGGATAACCAGGCACCGAAGCTGGTGGCCGGAGCCAGGGCCAGGCCAAGGATGAGGGCCGCAAAGGGCAAGGCCAGCGCCACGTTGTGCATCAGGGCCAGGGGAATCCGATCGCTGACGCACAGACCCGCCAGCACCAGGATGCCCGCGATCCGCGCCAACCGCCGTCCCACGGTCTCGGTGAGTCCCAGGTGCCGCCGCGCCCCGTAGAGACGGCCCATGGCCATGCCCAGGATGAATTCCGGCAGGTGCACGAGGGGAAAGAATTTGATGAAATGGCGCCCGGAATCATGGACCCAATCATTGCCAAGCCAGCCGAAGGGAGTCACCGCGCAGTAGGCGAGATGACCCGCCACGCTGGCCAGGTAGAGCAGTCCCGCGAGCCCCAGGAACCGGCGGAGGGACAGCCTTGCGGATGCCAGCGCGAGCAGGGGAAACAGCAGGTAGAAGAAGGCCTCCACCGAGACGGACCAGGAGGGAAAGTTGAACGTGATGGCGAAGGAGGGAACCCAGGCGTGAACCAGCCCAAGGGTGGCGAGCAGATCCGCCGTCATGCCCGCCCCGCCTCCAGGCGGGTAGCCCCCATCCCAGACTTTGACGCTCAACAGACCGGCCACCATCAGGAAGCCGAGGAGGAAGCCCGGGTAGATCCGGGCGAAGCGGGCCAACCAGAAGTCCCGCAGGTCGAAACCCGCCGTCACCACCCGGCTCCCGTACTGATAGGCCAGGATGAAGCCGGAGAGGATGAAGAAGAAGCCCACCCAGACGTAACCGCTCTCGATGCCACTGCGAAGCAACCGGGGGAGGCGCTGCATCACCGGGGCCTGGTGGAAAATATGGAAGACCACGACCAGCGCCGCCGCCAGGAAGCGCATGGAAGTGAGCGCTTCGAGGCGCTCCTTGGGCCGTTCCGTGGTGGGTGTCATGGCTGCTCGAAAGGTCAGTGTGGATGGGGCTTCAGACCACGCTGCGTTCCGAGGGGGACAAGTGGTGGATCGGCCGAGCCTGCCTCCATGATGACGCTTCTGAGCGTCCTTGTCCCGTCTGCCCGAAGGACGATCCGCCACTTCCTTGGTAGCATCGCGTCAACACAGGAGGTCTTCGTGGGGGCATCGAGCAGGACGGGGAAGCTATCGGCAGCGGGGTCCTTCCTTGGCCGGTCCATCCTGATCGTTCTGCTTTTGCTGACGAGCTTCCGCCTGATCGCACAATCCCCCGAAACCAAGGCAAATCCGCCGTTTCCAGGGCTCGCCCTGAAGCCCGGGGAAGCGCTGGTCATGACGCTCGGCGATAATGAGGTGGGCGTTTACGGTGAGGCCAGGACGGAAGTGCCCATGGGCGGCCTCGCCGAACTGGTTTGGCTCCGCATGGAAGGGGTCGAATGGTCCGCCCGCGATATTCGCTACCGCTGCAAGGGCACCGAAGGAGCCCTGACCTGTTCCGCCAAAGCGGGTCACGGTCATGTGAACCTGGGCAAGGCCCTGCGGGAAGGCTGTAGTCTGGCCTTCCTGGCCTGGATCCAGGACGCCCAGAGGCAGTGGCGGGAGGATTATGGGGAGTCCGTCGCAAGGGCGCGCATGGTAGACGTCTTCGCACCGTTCCTGGGACGGCGATTGGCCCCCGGGGAGGCTTTGCCACCTCTCACTCCCGCCTGGGTCGGGGAAGGCGATCTCCTGCGGACGAGCCCAGAAGCACTGATGCGCTGGCTCCTGGAACCGGACCAGGGTCAGGTCTTGAACCTCGGACAGCGGTTCCTGGCTGGAACGTGGATGGAAGTGAAGGACCTCATGGGCAAAGAGAGCTGGTGGTACAAGACCGCCTCGGCGCCGGTGCCAGGCGATCCCTCAGCCACCAGCGCCTGGGTGGTCGCCGGCCGGGGATCGGCCCTGGTGGTGCTGCACCTGGCCCGGGGACGGGGCGACAAGGAGGGGATGGCCCGGATCCAGGAGATCCTGAAGCTGAACCGCGGCTGATCCTGAGGGGAGCGCTTGGGACTCCCTGGACCCCGGAACAGCGCCGTGCCCATGGCATTTCGCCTTTCCCCTGGCCTCGGATGGAGGCCCTGGTCAGAATGGGCCTCTGAATCCCCAGCCATTTCGCTTGATCCTTTTTATCCCATTCACTTCCACTGGTGCTGACGATGTCCTGGTCTCTGACGCGCAGGCGCGCGATGGTTCTGGCCTTCGGCCTCGTCGCCACGACGGCCGGAATCGGAGTCTTCCTGAAGCTCCGCCAGGACTTGAACAAGGCTCTGACGGGGCCCCTGCAGGCCTCGGCACCCCTTCAATACGCGCCCTTGGCCCGGTTCGAGCATCCGCTGGACCGCTGGGGCGGCGGGGAGGTGGAAGCGGCGGCGCTCACCTCCGGCTCGCTCATCACCGCGGGAGGCTTCGGCATCGCCGATGACAAGGGCGAGCTCGGCTCGGGCTTGCCGACGCTGCGGACCACGGTCCTGGCGGCCTGGCGCGACCATCCGGTCGTGGGGCTGGCCTCCGGTGGCATTTTCCTGTTCCGCACAGGCCAGTGGGAGGAATTGCGCTCGGGCTTCGGCGAACTGCACGTCCGGTCGCTGGTGGAAGACCCTGGGGGAGAGCTCTGGATCGGCGCCCGGGAGGGTCTGTACCGCGCCTCCTGGGGAGCGGCCACCCTGGACCGGGTGGATGCCGTCCCCGTGAAGAGCATTGCTATCGGCGAGGGTGGCGCCGTGTTCGCGGGAGGCGAGAACGGCCTGCGCCGGGTGGAAGGCCTGCGCACTGTGCCCGTGGCCACGCCGGATCCCTGGGTGGATTGGGTGGGCATCGCCAATCACGAGCTGCTGGTGCTCACGCCCATGGGCCTGGCCAAAGGACAACTGGACGGCACTCTGGCACCGGTGCCTGGGGCCGAAAATGCCAGTGCTGCGGCGTGTCTGGGGAACCAGATTTTCGTGGTTGCAGAAGGCCGCCTGCTTCGTTTCGAGCCCGGTGGCCACGCTTCAGAAGAACTTCTGCCGTCGCCCGCGCGCCGGGTTTTCGAGGCACGGGGCGTGCTCTTCGCGGACACGCCCCAGGGGCTCTACCGCCGGGCGCCATCAGGCTGGGCGCTGGCAAGGCCCCGTCCCCAGTCGCTTCCGCCGGGGACGAGCCATGTCAACGCGCTGGCCATGCTGGAATCTCGGATGGTGGTGGGGCTATTCAACGGGGGCCTCGTGGTGGGCGAGCCGACCGGGCAGTCAAAAGCACCGTCCTTCGCCTGGTCCGCGGTTCCGGGCAGCTCTGCCTGGGGGGTGAATGCGCTGCTGAACGGCGGCGGCAGACTTTATGTGGCGAGCCTGCGCGGAGTGTCCCGTTTCGATGGACGGCGGCTGTTACCCGTGGAAGGCGGCGAGGCTGGAGCGGCCTTCTCGCTGGCCTCAACGGGAACTGGGCTGGCCATGGGGTTTGGCCAGGGTGTGGCCCTTCCGGGCGGCCGCTTCCTGTCCGCCTTCCACGGGCTGCCCGGCAATCAGGCGCTGGCCCTGGCCGCGGGCGATCAGCTCTTCGTGGGCACCCCCACGGGCCTGGGTGCCATCTTCGGAAACCGTGTGGCCTGGCGTGTCACCGCGGGCGAGGGCAAGCTCCCCCATCCCTGGATCACCGCCCTGATCCTCCATGGTGAGGATCTCTTCATCGGAACCTACGGTGGCGGTGTGGCCCGGCGCAGGGCCTCGAAGAGCGATCCGAAGGGCCCGGGCCAGTTCGAGTCCTTCCCGGAAACCGAAGGGCTCAAGGTCAACACGGGCTGCCTGGTGGAAGCGGGGGGCCGCCTCTACCTGGGCACCGACGGCCAGGGACTCTATCGTCTCAGCGCCGATGGCCACCGCTTCCTGCCTGTGCGTGTGCCCCTTCCATCGCCGCGGGTCACCGCGATTCTGCCCGGCAAGGACGGTCTCTACATCGGCACCGATGAAGGGCTGGCCCGCCTCCATGACCCACTTCCGGATGAAGGTGGCTGATGCGTCCAATCCTGGGATCCCTGTTCTTTCTTGCCGCTGCGCTGACGCCCCTGCGGGCCCAGGCCGGGCTGCTCGTGCCCACCAGCACGGGGCGCCCCGACGCGCGGGTGCTCTCGCTGCGCGAGATGGCCATCGATATCGGCATCGCCCGGGGCTATGCCCGCGTGAACGTGCGGCAGGTCTTCGAGAACCACACCGCCGCCATCCAGGAAGGCACCTACCGCTTCGCCCTGCCGGCCTCGGCGGCGGTGGGCGACTTCGCCATCTGGGACGGCCTGCAGCGCATCCCGGGCGTGATCCTCGAGAAGAAGCGGGCCCGCTCCATCTACCAGGAGCTGACCCGCCAGCGCATCGATCCCGGCCTCCTCCAGCAGGGCGAGGAGGAGGATACGGGGGATGGCAGCTCCTCGCGACCTTCCGGCGGCGCGCTCTTCTCCGTTACCGTGGCGCCCATTCCGGCGCGGGCCACCAAGCGCCTGGAGCTGCAGTTCCAGGAGGAAGTGCCCTTCATCGATGGCGTCGGCGAGTTCCGGCTGGTGCTGCGGCCGCCCGATGGCGAAGCACCCGTGGCCCGCCATCTCACCGTGAAGGTCACCGTGACGGACGGTCTCTTCGAGCCCGTTGCGGCGGGGCTGCCCCTCTCGGCCACCAGTGATGGCGCCGCCTTCACCGGCGACAATGTGCGCCTGGACCGGGATCTGGTGCTGCGCATCCGGCCCAAGGGCGGCGAGCCCCTGCGGCTCACGGCTTTCCGCAACCCCGATGGCGTGCTGCCCGACGGCCTCGCCCTGGCGCCCTGGGAGCGTCCCTCCGAAATTCCGCCGGAGAAGGACGGGTTCTTCCTGCTGGAAGCCCTGCTGCCCGCGAAGGCTGAAGCGAGGGGCGGAAACGGTTCCAAGGCTGGAACGCTCGAGGTGAAGCGGCCCTCCCAGTCCCTGGCGATCCTCTTCGATACTTCATTGAGCCATCGCTGGGCGGGCCTGGAAACCGCCTACGGCCACCTGGTGCGCGTGCTGCAATTGCTGCAGGCCGGCGACCGCTTCGCGCTCATCCCCTACGACCGCACCCCGGCCGATGGCGTACGACTTCGTCCCGCCACGGCCCAGGATATCGAAGCCGAGCTCACGGCCCTCCGCGCCCGCGCCCTGGGTCCCGGCGCCAACCTCGGCGCCGCGGTGGGCGCCGCCCGCAAGCTCGTGGGCGACCAGGGACGCATTCTGCTGCTCACCAGCGGGCAGGGCATCCCCAACTCGAAGGCCTTGCGAAAAGCTCTGGGTGACGCGCCGCTCTTCGCCGCGGTGACCGTGGGCGAGGCGGGCGAGTCCCTCCGGGCCGCCTCCACCCTGGTGCTTTCCAATACCGCCACGGAAATCGAAGGCGACCTCTTCTTCAAGCGCCTGCTGGCCCCGCCCGAGGCGGAAGTCGCCGCTTCCAGCTTGCAGGAAGACCATGGCGTTCCCTTCACGGTGACCGGCGGTGATCCCAAGCTCCGCCACATCTACCCCGTGCTGGTCCAGCCCATGGAACCCGGCAGCCTCTCCGCCTGGGTGGGCCGCTACGCGGTGCCCCAGCCGAAGGTGCGCGTGGAGCTGGTTTCGCCCCTCTTCAAGGGGGGGAAGCAGGGCCTGGATGGCGCCTTCCCCGAGAAGGCCATGGAGGCCCGGGATCTGCCCCGCCGCTGGGCGCGCGCCCGGGTGGACGACCTGCTGGCCCGCATCGAGGCCGAAGGCGAACGCCGCGAGTGGGTGGACGAGATCATCGACCTTTCCAAGCGCTACAAATTCATCACGCCCTACACGGCCTTCCTGGCTGCGCCACGCTCGCTGCTGCGGCCCCGGCGCATCCAGCCGGGCGATCCCGTGCTGCGGGTGGAGTGCGACGAGGGCACTGTAGCCGCCACAGCCCTCTTCCCCTTCGGCCTCAAGCTGGATCTGGTGCGCCGGCCCGGCTCCCTGGTGTGGGAAGGCCGCTTCCTGGTGCCCGACGGCCTGAAGGATGGGCGCTACGCCGTGCGCATCCTCCTGCGCGATCGCAGCGGCGTCCGCCTCAGCGAGACCAAGCACTTCGTCCTCGACGGCAAGGCGCCGGACATCCAGCCCCAGCTGCCCGCCTCGGCGCGCGCTGGGGAGGTTCTGCGCGTTGAGGCTCGTGCCGACGAGGATGTGGTGTTCCTCTCGGCCCGCCTCGGGGACGGCCCCCCGGTGCCCTTGCGCTGGGATCCCATGGCCAAGCGCAGTGTGGGCCTCCTGCGCATCCCGGCGGACCTGCATGGCGGCCAGGAGATCCTCTTCGAAGCCGTGGATGCCGCCAAGAACCGCGGCTTTGCCCGCGCCACCGTGGAGGTGAAGCCATGAACCCGTTCATCTCCCGCCAGGGGATTGCTCGTTCCAAGTCGTTCCGGGTGGCCGCCTTCCTGGTCCTCGCCGCCGCTGGCATCGCCGCCACCCAGGTGCCTTGGACTGAGCTCACGGAGGCCGACTGGGTCTATGCCGTTGCCACCCGATTTGCGATGGTGGACGGGCATCGCGTCCACTACCCCACGCCCACGGCGGAACTCGCCAAGCTCCTGGAAGGCCGCTCGGAAACGGCGGCCCTGCGCCAGCTCGCCGACGCCCGCCTGAACCTGGGCGACCGCAAGGGGGCCCTGGCCGCCATGGAGAAGTGGGCTGCCGCCGAAGGCCCCCAGGCCTGGGACGAGACGGCCCGCTGGGCTGCCAGCCACAAAGAAATGGAAGCGGCCTTCCGGGCCGCGGAAAAAGCCCTGCCCGGGCTTCCCGAAGAGGCCCGGCACGCCCTCGCCAATCAGCGCATCGCCTGGGCGGAGCTACACCCGGAAGCCGCCGATGCGCTCACGTTGCGCCAGGCGCGGGTGGCCCTGTTCCCCCAGGACGCCGCGGCGCTCGAGGACCTGGTGCGTGCCCTGGAGAAGGCCAATCGGCTGGCGGAAGCGGACCAGGTTTTGGCCAGCGCCCAGGCCCTGGTGCCCGAGCGGCGCCTGCTGCTGCGGGCGGATCTGCTCACCGCCCATGCAGACCACCGAGGGGCCTTCCAGGTGCTGGATGCGGCCGCGACCGAGCCCTGGAGCATGGACTTCCGCCGGGCCTTCGTGGCCCGGGTGGATAAGGGGGCGCCCACGGCTCCGGCCAGCTGGCGTGCGGCGCTGGAGGCCCGGTTCGACGGGGGGGCCCTGGTGCGCCTCGGGACCTATTTCGAAGGGCAGGGCCGGGGCGACGCCCTGGCCGATCTGCTACGGCAGGTGGAGCGCCGGTACGGCAAGGAGCTGAACCGCAAGGATCAGCTGCTGATGGCGCGCCTGCACCAGGAGATTGATGCGATCCCCGAAGCCTTCCGCGCCCGCATGGCGGCCGCACATCAGGGCTCGCCCGAGGAGCAGGCGGCGGATCTTTCGGCCCTGGCCCACCTCGCCCTGGCAGCGGGGGGACGGCCTCTGGCCTGGGGCGTCTACAACGACGAGTCCTACAAATGGGTGGCGAGCATGGACCGTACGCCGGGCTTCTGGACCGGCGGGATGTCGTTTCTCCTGACCGGGGAAGACTGGAAGGGGGCCCTGGAGCGCCTGGAAAATGAAAGCCTGTCCGACCGCGCCTTCGCCACCGCCAGGCTCCTCACCGACGAACTGGTGCGCCGCGCACCGCATCATGCGGATCTGCCCGCCCTCCGCGTGGCGCTCATGCGCAAGCATGTGGAACGCGGCGAAGGGCAGGCGGCACTGGCCATCCTGCCCCTGGTGGAGTCCGCTCCGGAGGCCGTGGCGGACGAGGCCCGCCGCGTGGCGCTGCTCGCGGCACGGCAGGCCGGTGTGCCCCTGGCGGAGGAGGTCCGCCTCTTCAAGGCGCGCCTGAAGCACCTTGCACCCGATGGCTCGCGGCCCATGGCCCAGTTCGGGACGGTCCAGCCCGTCTATGACAGCGGGGAGCCCACGGATGAGGATGGTCGCGAAACCCGTTCCTGGGTCCACCGGTTGGGCAAGGAATCCTCCCAGAACTATGCGGGTCTGCTGGAAGAAGGGCTCTCGCGCCTGGAGCATCTGAACCCCGATCATCAGGCTTCGCTGGACCTGATCCTCACGGAGATGGATCGCCTTCCGGACGATGAGAACCTTTGGCTCATGCTGGCTTCGCGGTTGGGCGGCTGGAACCTGGACGACGAACTGGGGCCCCGCTTCGAGCGTGCCCTGAAGGGTTTCCAGGGCTCCGGCATCTGGGACAAGGCGGCCCGCTGGTACGCCCGGCGCAGCCAGCATCAGGCCCTGCGGTCCCTGGCGCAGTCCATCGCGGACCGTTTCCGCGGGAGCGCCCTGTTCAGCAAAGTTCAGGGTTCCGGGGATGTTCGCGTCGAGGTTCCGGAGCAACCCACCCTGGGCGGCCGTGTGCGCATGGTCCTCTGGGCCGACTGGGTTCGCCTCAAGGCCCTGGAACGCTTTCCCCACAGCCCCACCGTGGTCCGGGAGGCCCAGAATCTCGTGGCCATGAGCGCCTGGCAGAAGCACTACGATCCGGTGAAGGAAGCCAAGCGCGACCATACCGTGACCCTGGTGGCCGATTCCGTCATGGAGGACCGCCGCTGGGCCATCCTCTTCGTGGACGCAAGCCAGCGGGAGGCCTACTTCGCGGAGGCCATGCGCCAGGGCGATCTGGAAGCGCGGCTCCTGGCCCTGGAGGCCAGGAAGGACCGTACGCCGGTGGAGGATCTGATTCTGTTCGAAGGCTGGTCGCGGCTCTCCCGGTTCGAAATGGCCATGGCACCCGGCGACCGATTGGCCGCCAGCTACCCCGGCGATGGCGATCTCGCCCATCGGGTGCTGTCGCTGCACCGTTCACTCAACAGCCTCGAAACCTCCCACGCGGGGCCCGCCTTGACCCTCGTGGCGCGCACGGCCCCGGCCCTGGAGGATCCCAGCTCGCTATGGACGGAGCTGGGTGAGCTGGAGGAGGACCGCGGTCGGCCCCAGGCGGCCATGGACCTCTGGAAACACCTGGCCGATGGCGAAATGCGCAATGCCCAGCGCATTTCCGAGTGGGCCACGCTGCTCTGGGACTACCACCATGACAAGGAGGCCCTCGCCGTCGTGGAGGAGGGTCGCCAGCGCCTGCACCGGCCGAAGTTCTTCGCCTTCGAAACGGGCGTGCTCCGGGAAAACCTGAAGGATCTGGAAGGCGCGGTGCGGGAGTACCTCGACGCCCTTCGTCCCGAGGAAGCCAACGGTTTCAGCTGGTTCGAGCAGGACCAGCGCTCCCTGCGGCGTCTGGCGCAGTTGCTGGCCCGGGAGCGGGTGTACCGCATTGTGGAGGCTCGCATCAAGGCCCTCCGGCCCGGCGTCGCCGAGGATGAGCAGGCCTTGGCCGGCTACTACCCGCTCGCCGGCATCGAGCCGCCCGCGCCCGGTTTCGACTGGGACGCGGACGCCTGGATCGATGCCATGGACATGCCCAACGATCCCGCAGGCCGGGCCCAACGGGAGAGCCGCAAGGTGGCCGAACGGCCCAAGGAATACGACGCCATACAGCGCATCGGCGATCTCCTCCTGGCCAAGACCCGGGAGATGGCCCCCAAGGCTACGGTGGTGGCCTTCGTGAATGCCGCCGAGAACTGGAGCCAGCGCCTCATCGAGGCCCGCTGGACCCCAGCCCAGGTGGTGTCGTTCCAGAACGACCTCATGGCTCGCAGGGCCGCCCTGGCGCTTTCGGAAGAAGACCGCATCCAGAAGGAAATGGCCCGCGCCGACTTCCTCGCCGGGAAGGGCCGCGCGAACGAAGCGGACGCGGTGTGGGCCTCCCTGGATGCCCGAATCGGTGCCCTGCCCGAAGGCGCGGTGCGCCTGCAGGCAGAAGCCGGTCGCGCCGCCTATCTGGAGCGTTCCAAGGGAACGGAGGCGGCGACCCAGGAATGGCGTCGGGTCACCGCGCGGTTCCCCTGGAGCCTTGGGCTTCTGGAAGATCGCCTGGCCTTCCTGCAGCGGGTGAACAAGGGCGAAGAGGCCCGCGCCGCGCTGGAAGCGGTCCTGCCCACGGCGGCTTCCGGCCACCGGGAGGCGCTGCTGGAGCGCCTGACCCAGGACTGCCTGGCCGCCCATGACCTGTCCCGGGCCCGTCGGGCCATGGAGATGCTGCTGGCCACCGAGGGGCTGGACGATGGGCGGCGCCTGGGCGCCATCCACCTCCTGGCGCGGCTCTCGCTGAAGGAAAATCCGGGCTGGGATGTCATTGCCTTCGCCAAGGCTGAAGCGGCCAAGCTGAAACCCGAACTCCACGCGGAGCTCTACCACGGACTCGCCCGGGCCGAGGATCTGGAAGGCGCCACCAGCGCTGTTCCGGGCCTCTGGATCGAAGCGCTCAACCGCCGAACTGAGCGTGAGTGGGTGGAAGCCGCCGCCCGTTCCGCCCAGCGGGCGGGCAAGGGGCCTGAACTCCTCGCCTTCTTCGAGAAACAGCAGCAGCGCAGCCCCCGCGACATGCGCTGGGCTGTGGCGGTGCGAGACATCCGCAAGGGCTTCCACGATGTGGAAGGGGCCATCACCGCCGCAAAAGCCGCCGTGGCGGTACGCCCAGAGAAGGAGATCCTCTGGCGGGAAGCGGTGGATCTGCTGGTGCGGGCCGACCGGCCCGCCGAGGCGGCCGACTATCTGGAGGGCTGGAACCGCCCCCGCCTCGCCGATGAAGGCGTGGCCCGCTGGCGAAGCCAGCTCTACGTGCAGGCGGGCGATGGCCTCAAGGCCCTGGCCACGGAAAAGGCCGCCCTGGCCGCCTATGGCCGGGAGAACGCCGGTGATCCCAATGGCCTGGAGGAGCGGAAGGCACGGGCTTCGGAACGATTGCTGGACCTGGGCTACCCGGATCTGGCCCTGCGCCTCTTCTCGCCGAAAGGCGATGTGAGAGATCTCGTGAATAGCCACCTCACCGTGGATCGGCAGGCTCAGATCGCCTTGCTCAACAACCAGTTCGTGCGACTCCTGACCCATACTCCAGGCGCGGACGAGCGCCGGAGCCTCGCCAACTCCCTGGTCCGTCTGGGCCGGGGCGACCAGCGTGAGGAAGTGCTGGCGCATATCCTCCGCCTCATCGCGCCTCCGAATGGCAAGCCCTCTGATACAGCCTTGACGGCCTGGTGGCCCTTTGTCCAGAACGCCGAACTGGAGGAGCCGCTGCGCCTGGCGGTGGCCCAGCGGCTGCTGGCCACCCAGCCCGGTCCCTGGCAGACGGCGCCGCCCGTGGCCTTCGTCCAATCCGTGAGCGCCGACCTGGTGACCGCCAAGTCCCTGAACAACAACCGCTGGTGGGAGTTCCAACGGCCTGACATCGAGGGCCTCTGGGCCCGGGACCTCGCCCGCCGCGACCGGGCCGAGGAACTGCTCGGCTTCCTGGAACCCCGCTGGCAGGAACTCATGGCGCAGGTGCGGGAGCAGCCTGTGAAGGGCGCTGCCAATGCAGCAGGGGGCAAGGGGCTGCTGGGTGCTTTGGAACCGCGCTGGCAGGATCTGAAGACCCAGGTGAAGGAGCATGTGTCGAAGGGCGCCAACCGTCAGGTTGCCGCCAAGGGCCTCACCGCGGACACCCCCCGCCAGTGGTGGTCCCGTTGGCTGGATGACCCGCGCGTGCTCGCCGTGTGGGCCCGCGCCGCTGCGACCCATCCTGAGAAGGTGAAGGATCTCTCTGATCTGATGGGCAACCGTGGTCTCTGGGATCGCTTCTGGGTCCTGGCGGCCCGCAACTGGAAGCCGGAACCCCTGTTGGCCATTCTCAGCCAGGAGACGCGCCTGGCCTGGTTCCGTTTCTGGGAACCGTCACTGCGGGCCCAGGATCCGGTGCTGATCGCCCGGAATCGCGTGGTGGAGCAGGTGACCAGCGCCCTTGCCCGCCTCCTGCAAGGCGCCCCGGATGCGGTGAAGGATCCCCTCATCGCGAAGCTGCGTGGACCGCAGACCGTTGGCGAGGTGCTCGGACACGGGAGCCAGTGGCTGTGGCCGGACTTCGCGCCGCGCCGGGATGCCAAGGGAGAGCTGCGCGAGGAAGGCGATGATCGCGTCATCGGCCAGGGCGTGGACCAGGGTCGCCTGCCCGGCGCCCTCTGGGGCGAGCGGCCCGGCGAAGCCTGGTTCGTGCTGGAAGCCCTGGCCCGTCATCGCCAGGGCGAGGCCACCGCGCCCTACCTCCCGCTGGACGCGCCGGTTCGCGGCGGGGAGACGAGCCGCACCTTGCTGGCCATGCGCCTGGCCCGGGCCGAGAAGAACCTGCCGCTGGCCCTGGAAATCATGAACCGCCGTCCTGGCGCCACCCACGATTACGCCTGGCTCGAAGGCAAGGTGACCCTCCTGGTGGCAGCCAACATGCGGGAGCAGGCCACCGAGGCCTTCAGCGCCTTCGTGCTGGCCGCCCAGGCGAAGCTCACGGAACAGGACTACCGCACCCTTTCGGCCCTGGCCGAGGATGCGGGCCTGCCCGCGCCCCTGGAAGTCATGGATTCTTCGCAACCCGTGGGACCCGCCTTCCTGGCCTACCTGCAGGATCTCCGTCCCTCCGAAGCCGCGCGATTCAGCACCGCGGATCCCGGCGGCTTCCGGGCGGCCCTCGCTTACCGCTGGCGTCAGCGGGAACCACAGCTGAGCGCCGATCAGATCCGCTACTGGCTGAAGGAACTCTGGGCCCAGGACAGTGCTGCCCTGCCGCGTCGCGGTCTGGTCAAACTGGGCGGGTCCTGGCCCCATGCCATCGCCTGGCTGGAACGGCAGCCCATCTCCGAGCGATTGGCGGCGGTGAAGGCCCTGCAGGACGCTCTGAAACCCGACCTGGCCAAGCCTGAACTCTTCGCGCGGCTCGCTCACCCGGGCAGCGATGATGTGGCGGATCTCCTGGCCGTGCGGGTGCATCTGGCCCGCAACGACAGCAGCGCCGCCCTGGCTTTGGCCGAGGGCATGCTCGCCGGCATCCGGCGCGGGGAGGCCCTTTCGTTCACGGTGCCCGACCGGATCGTGGATAACGCTGAGGGCACGGGCGAAGGCGAGGAAGCCGCCATGCCCGAGCCCGCCAGCGCCACCGATCCTGTGGTGGATCGTCTCCGCGCCTGGCTCAAGCCCTTTCAGCAGGCCAAGGCAGCCGCACCCTTGGAGGCCCGCATTCGCAGCTTCCTGAAGGCCAAGCGCCAGGAGGAGGTCACGACCCTTCCCGCCTGGAAACTGGCCTTCGAACTGGCGCCTGCCACTGAAACGCCAGGGCTCTCACGGGAATTGGAAGAAGCCTGGTTCCGGGGTGACGTGCGGGCTGAAGAACTGGGCTCGCTCACGGAAACCCTGGCCACAACCCTGCCCGCTGAAGCACCCCGCTGGCTGGCCCGCTGGCCTCGGCGCCTCACCTTCGCCGCCTCCGCCCAACGAGCCGCCATCCTGGTCGTGCTCAAATGTCCCGAGGACGGTGCGAAAGTGCTCTTCGAAGGTCGCCGCCGTTCCGTCTGGGAGGCTCACGAGGAAGTGCAGGCGTTTGATGTCTGGCGGCGCATGGGCGCACCGGTTCCGGCAGGCGAGAAGGCCCCCCAGCCTTGGGCGGAAGCGCTGCCCGCCTGGGCGGGCAAGGCCGAGGCGATGGTGGGGCCCCTCGGCGTCCGCCTGAAGGCGCACCCGCTGGATGTGCTCTCCGCGCGCGCTGCGCTGCTGAGCCCGGCGGCCGCCGACGAGGATGGCCTGCTGCGGGCGGCCATGGCCCTCGGCAACGCGACCCGCTCCGATGGGGAAGGGGACCGCATCCTGCTCCATCTCCGGGCGGCCCGAGGGCTGCTGCCAAGATCCGCCGAGGCCGCGCAGTGGGCCCTGGAGGGCACCACGCCGGAAGGCATCGCCCGGCTGCTCGTGCAGCGCCGCTTCCGGACGGCGGACATCAATGCCGCCCTGGCGGATATGGCCCGCATTGGCCGGAGGGCCGGCAACGAGGCCGCCGTGAAGGAGGCGCTGCGACTCCTCGCGGATCGCAAGGCTGCCAATGCCAAGGCCCTGCGGGCGGAGCTGACGGTGCCCGAAGCACCGCCCAGCACCTACCACCTGGTGGATGGCCGTCCCATGCCCATCCGTCCCCGGGATCTCACCTGGACCCTGCTGTCCAATGTCCTGAAGGCGGAGGGTGTTCGATGATCCGCTCCCTGTTGTTCTCGTCCCTGGCCCTGATCACGCTCCAGGCCCAGGCGCTCCTGCCATTGCCGGACGGTCCAGTCCGCCTCCTCATCCCCGATGCCGCGGCCTTTGATGCTGCCCTCAAGGGTGGCTACCGGGAGATGCTTACTGGAGAGCCCCGGGACGGCGATCCCCTTGTCGCCGCCTGGCGGCGCACCCAGGTGGGCACCAAGCTCGAGGACCAGTGGGGACGCCTTTCCGGTGACCTGCCCTGGACCTGGGAGGTGATCCGCAAGCTGCAGCCGAAGGCTGTGGGCCTGGCGATCCTGGAGGTGGGCCACCTGGAGGCGGTGCTGATCATCGAGACGCCTCTGGCCCAGCTGCCCGTGCCGCTGCCCCAGGGCCAGGCCCGCGCCCATGGCGGCGTGTCCTATGCCTTCGTGGCTCCGGGAGCCGCGGACGGCAGCGAAGACAAGGATCGCCGAATGGGCCTCGCCTGGGCCCGTCTTGGCACCCGGCTCATCCTCGCCACCAGCGAGCGCGCCCTCAAGCGCGCCTTGGATGAGGCCCATGCAGGTCGCGGTTTCAAGGCGCCCATGCCGGGCCTCGTTGCCATGGAGTTGAACCTCGAGGCCCTGCGCAAGGATCGCTACTTTCGCCGGGAGTTCCTCTTCCCCGAAGGCCTTGAAAAGGGCCGCATCCACGCGGCGCTTCGCTTGGAAGGCGGCCACCTCATCGAGGTCCGCGAAGGCACCAACGAACCGCGAAAAGGCGTCTTCTCATTCCCTGCCGCGAGCTTTGCCGCCGCGGGCTGGCAGGCGGAAGGCGAGGCCTTCTGGCCCACGTTCCGCCGAGCCTGTCTGGAGCCCATGCCCGCCTTGGCGGACGAGCCCGTGCCCGCCCTGGCCCCCCTGCCCATGGCGGGTGCCCAGACCAGCGAGGATCGCTACACCGTGAATTTCACCAAGCCCAAAGTGAGCGCGGGGGGAGCCAAGACCGAGGAAGGCGATCTGGCGCCCTGGAAGGCCCTGTTGGTCCGGCAGCCGGTGACCAGCTGGGGATACGCCGTCACGGCGGATGGCGCGCGCCGCATGGTGTTCCCCTGGCCCGCGAATCTCGATGCGGAATTCCTGGAGGCCTGCCGCGCCACGGTGGTCCGCCGGGCGGGCCGGGCCACCGTGCAAACCGTGGGCGATGTGCAGGAAATCCGCGTGGGCCCGGGCTTGCCGGCCCTCGCCCTCCGCCGCATGGGTGGCTTGTTGTGGGTGGGAGCTTCCGTCCGCGACTTGAAGGATCTGCCCCAGCCCAGGCCCGACGCGGATCTCATCCGCTGGGCCCAGGTGGATCTCGCCGCGGTGCGCGCCGAGTCCCCCCGCTGGGCCAAGGTGGAGGGCCCCGCCCGCCCGGAACAGGTGCGGCCCCTCTCGGACCGCGTGCTGGGCCTCCTGGGCTGGATGCCCGCCACCCGCACGTTGCGCGTGGAACGCCACCGCACCGCAGTGGGCTGGTCGGAGACCGTGACCTTTGGCAAGGCGCAGTGAGGCCACAGGTAGACCCATTCATGCCGCCAGACCATGGTTCGAATCCCAGCCCCGGGGAATTCAAGCCAGTGGAGAAAATTTATCGATTCGACTCAGGACATTCGGAACCAGGAAATCAGCCTCAAGCGGACGGGGGACGAGGTTGGGCGGCACCAGGATGCTTGCCTCGGCCTTACCTGAACTACGCTGGAGGCTGCGGGGTCCGGGAATTTGGACCTGAGACGAGAGCTGCCGAGCAGGCCGAACTGCAGGATGGGGGAAGGATGGGGAAGGCGCTGACCGAAGATGAACAGATCCGAGCCAAGGCTCAAAGAGTCCGCGTCAAGGCCCTCGCGGGGCACCTGAGGCGGGCGGGCCTTGATGTGGCCATCGTGACCCTCCGTCTTGGCTCCCTTGTGCAGATTAACAACACGCTGCCGAACCATTCCCTCCGCGCTTTCCGGAAGGGAATCGAGGCCATCAACGACCTGGTGAAAGCCTTCTACGAGGCGAATCCAGGGCAGCGGGTTCGGGTGGTATGGGGCGTCACACGGAGTGTCTATTCCCTGGGGAACGTGGTTGGAGTCGTCATCCGGGGAGCCCTGGGTGGGGATATCCTCGCCTACGCACTCTCTGAGAATCGGAAGGAAGTGTTCGTCGCAACGGAAACAGGCGTTCTCGCACTCCGTGCCACCGGTGTGGCCGAGGTCAGCCTGGTGCTGTGACGAAGACCTCCAAGATGCTAGGCCGGTTCACCCATGAGGAGCCGATTCTTCGGCGTGATATCGCCTGGAATCAGCTGGGTGAACACCCGATATCCCCGATCGCGCAGCCGGGATGCGCGAACCGCATCCATGGCCAGGGGACCGTCCAACCACCCTTCCAGGCCCCCAAGATTGCCTTTCTTGAGGTCGTGACAGCAGGGCAGTACCGCGACCCGGGCCCCGGCTGCCGCAGCGCGTTCCAGGACCAGATCGGTCAGCCCGCCACAGGCGTGGGCCGAGACGACCACATCTTCTTGGAACAAGGGAATTTCCCTCAGGTCCGTTTCGAGGTAGCTGACGCGATCCCGCAGCCGGGGCCAGGCTTCGCCCATGGCGGCTGCCAGGAGTCCGGCACTTTTCGGAAGCCTCTGGTCAATGGCCAGAGCCGTTGGGGAGCTGTCGTCCAGCAGCAGAAGGATCTGTGCCAGCAGACCGTGGCCGCAGGCCAGATCAACGATGCGGCCGCCCCGGAAGCGCCGCCGCACCCTGCGGGCCACTTCCCAGGCTTCGTAGAGTTCCTTGCGCGGCAGGCACCCGGCCCGGCAGACCGTTCGCGCGATGGCATCGAACAAGGTCTCCCCGGCGAATTGCGGGAGGAGCTTTTCAGTGAGTCGATTGCGCGAGGAGTGATCCATGGCGTGAGGGGAACCTTATGATCAGAAAAGGATCAATCGTACAGCCAATGGCTTTGTCGCACCCGGAACTGGATGTCGCCTGAGGATGAATGGTGGGAATTGCGTTCAAACAGATGCTTGCGATGTTCCTGGCCGTTGCCACGGGCGGAGCCTGTGCCCAGGAACCCCTTCTGCATACCTGGTGCCTGCAGCAGGGACGATTCGAGATTTCGGAAGGCATTTCCGACGCGCCCCTGGCCGTGGGTTCCCTGCAGAAGCCGTTCGTGGTCCGGGCCTGGGCCCAGGCGCATCCGGATGCGCCGTCACCCCGGTTCACCTGCGCCGGCGGAAGCTCCTGCTGGCTGAAGAAGGGGCATGGGGAACTGGGCCTCGCCTCGGCCCTGGCCCGGTCCTGCAATGCCTACTTCCGGCAGCTGGCGGAAGCGACCCCAGTGGCAACGCTGGCCGAGAGCCTTGACCGCGCGGGCTTCGCACCCGCTCCCAGGAATGCCGAGGAAGCCATCGGCCTCGCCGCGCCCGGGCTGCTCCGCATCCGCCCCTCGCGCCTGCTGGCGTCCTACCAGGGTCTCATTCGGGAACCCTGGCCCCTGGGCGACCCGTTGCGGCGGGAGGTGCTGATGGGCTTGCGGGAGGGTGCGCGCATCGGCACCGCCGGCGGCATTGCCGCCTGGGGATTCTGGGCCAAGACGGGCACCGTGCCGCTGGATGCTCAGCACACGGAAGGGTTCGCCCTGGCGTTGGACGAAGGCGACCTCGCCATGCTGGCGCGGCTTCGTCCCGGGACCGGCGCCCAGGCGGCGACGGCCCTCGCTGCGCCCCTGGCGGCCCACCGTCCCGGCACGCAGGTTCCCATGCCGCCCCGCAACGCCGTCACCGTGCGTATCTTTGACCTCCTGCCGGTCCCGGGATTCGTCGTGCGGAATCTTGGCCCTTCGCCCATCCCCCAGGGCCGTGGCTTCCTGGGGGTCGGTGCCGCTCGCCCCTTGGCGCCCGGGGATCGCGTGGGTCCGGGCGCCCTGGAGCTCCGCTCGGAGTCCCGAGGCGTTCGCCGGCGTTTCCAGGGGCGGCTTCAGGTCATGGGTGGACACCTGCTCGCCACGCTCACACGGCGAGCCTACGTGGAGGGCGTGCTGGCCGCGGAGCTGCCCCATGGGAATCCCGCCCTGCGCCTGGAATTAGGCGCCGCGGTGCTGCGCTTCCTGGCCCGCGGACGCCGCCATGTGGATGCCGATGTCTGCGACAACACGCACTGCGCTTGGTTCGTGGGGCAGGGGCCCCGGCTGGACTGGACCAATCCCGCCAGGGCCCGGGAAGTGGCTGCAGAGGCAGAGCCGCAGCCGTTATCCGACGGGGAGTGGGAGCGCATGGAAGCCCTGGCGAAGGTTTCCGGTCCCGCCTTCTGGACCGCCCACTGCGGCGGTCAGGCCCTTTCCTCGCAGCGCGTGTGGGCTTGGGGTGACGGAACGGCAGCCTCCTGCTCCAGGCATGTCGGAACTTCGGCCACCTGGCTTCGCACCTGGCCTCGCCGAGACCTGGAGAAGGCCTTTGGCGCCGGTATCACTTCCATTTCCCTGGTGCCGGAGCCTGGCGTGTGGGGTCTCGTCATAAATCGGAATGGTGTGGCGAAGACCTATGGCTACGATGACGCCCACCGCCGCATGGCCGCCGTAGAAGGTTGGGACGCTCTGCCCAGCCCGGCGGATGGCGTGGACCTGACCGAGGAAGGGTTGCGGGTCCATGGCCGGGGGCAGGGCCACCGTGTGGGACTATGCCTGGGGGAATGACTGGCGATGGCTGCGAAGCGAAACGGGAAAGGGCCGGAACAGCATGCTGAGCATGGGGCGTGGTTCGTGTACCTGCTCCGGTGCGGCGACCACACGCTCTACTGCGGCATTGCCCTCGATGTCGGGGCGCGGTTGAAGCAGCACCAGGAAGGGAAGGGCGCCAAGTACACCCGGGGCCGGGGACCGCTGGAGGTGGTCTATCGCGAAACCTGCGCAACCAGGACCGATGCCCTGCGGCGGGAACGCGCCATCAAGCGGATGCGGCGGGCGGAGAAGCTGCGGTTGTGCGGAGAGGCCTGAATCAAGTCCATGCCATGGGACCTCGCTACGGAGCAGGCTTTCTCCGCCGTGAGCCCACCCGCCTTGCGGGCACACCCACCCAGATTTCCCCTGGGCCCACCTGGGTGTCCTTGGAAAGCACGCTGCCGGCGGCGATGGTGGCGCCGTCACCGATGACGCAACCGGGCAGGATGACGGCCATGAGGCCCACAGTGACCCGGGCGCCGATGCGGATGGGGGCGGTGACGATGGAGCCTCGCTCGGCGGCATGGGCCACCAGGGTCACATCGCCGCCGATGACGGTGTCATCGCCGATGGTGATGAGGTTCTGGTCCGCCACGACGGCAGTGTTGATCTGCACCCGGTCCCCCAGGCGCATGCCCATGAGGCGATGGTAGAGGTTCAGCAGCGGCGTGAGGCGCAGCCAGTGGATGAACGAGAACCGCAGCATGAGCGTGAGCGCGTTGTAGCTGGCCCAGCGCCAGGCGAGGAGCGAGGGATAGCGGAACCTGCCGATGGGTGTGCCGAAACTGCCGGTGAGCCAGCGGGCGGCGGGCAGCACCAGCAGCAGGCAGAGGCCGAAGACGAAGTAGCCTGAGGCGCCGGCGATGGCGAGCAGGAGGATGCGGGGCGTGCCCTGCCAGCTCAAATGGCGCTGGAGCCACAGCCAGCCTTCGATGGCCGGGAAGGCGGCCGCGCCGAAGATCAAGGAGGCTTCGACATACAGGGCCAGGGCGACCAGCACCTGCAGGGGCGTCAGAAGGCGCTGCCGCCAGGATGCTGGCATCGGCGTCAATTCTTGGGCCGGTGCTGCATCTCAGTTCCTCCCGTCAGCCATGGCTTGGAGGAGTCCCTTCGCGGCTGCAGCGGGATCCTCGGCCTTGAAGACGGCATTGCCGGCCACCAGGCAGTCCGCTCCGGCGCGGATGAGGTCTCCCGCATTCTTCAGCCCGACGCCGCCGTCCACCTGGATGAAGAAGGGAACGCCCCGCTCGGTGCGCAGGGCATCGAGGCGCTTCACCTTGTCGAACACCCGGGGAATGAAGCTCTGTCCGCCGAATCCGGGGTTCACGCTCATGAGCAGCACGAAGTCGAAATCGCCCACGAGATCGATGAGCGTTTCGATGGGCGTGCCCGGATTCAGCACCACGCCCGCTTTTCCGCCGGCCTGGCGGATGGCCGCCAACGTGCGGTGCACATGCGGATCGGCCTCCTGGTGGATGCTCACCCAGTCGGCGCCCGCCTTCACGAACTCCGCGGCGTAGCGCAGGGGTTCCACGATCATCAGGTGGCAATCCAGGATCATCGTGGTGGCTTTGCGCAGACTTTCCACCACCGGCAGCCCGATGGTGATGTTGGGCACGAAGCAGCCGTCCATCACATCCACATGGGCCACCTGGGCCCGGGCGGATTCGAGCATCCGCAGTTCTTCGCCCAGGCGCGTGAAGTCCGCGGAGAGCAGGGAGGGGGCCAGGAGGGGGGAGGCGGGGCGGAGGCTCATGGCTCCAGTATTCCAGAGGTGGGGCCCGGGCGATTCATCAATGGTGATAAGCCAGGGGGGGTGACCTGATGCCCATGTTCGGCGGTCACTCAAGGTGAGCACACCACCTGCCGATGGGAGGGGCAGAATCCCATCCTGATGCCTTTCGCGCATGCGCTGTCCCAAACCCGTCGTTGGGAGAAACGAGGTTTGACCATGACCATGGAATCCAGGGCTCTGCAGCTTCGCATTGAGGCCCTGGAGCGCGAGATCATCCAACTGCGGAGGGAACAGGGCGAACGCCAGACCTATGAACGGGATCTCCTCCGGATCCTGGAGGTTACCCCGGCACCGATCTACCTCAAGAACACCGAGTTCCGTTACATCCTTGTCAACCGCCGCTACGAAGCGCTGGCCCACGTCGCCCAGGATGCCCTGAAAGGTTTGACCGACTACGACATCTTCCCGCCGGCCGTGGCGGATATCTTCCGCCAGCAGGACAAGGAGGTTCTGCGCCATGGCTTTCCCAAGGAATTCGAGGAAACCATCCGCCTGCCGGATGGAGAGTTCACCTTCATCACGGTGAAGTTCCCGGTCTTCGATCCCCAGGGCCAGATCCATGCGGTGGGAGGCTTCTGCACGGATATCACGGCGCGGAAAAAGTGGGAGGCGGAACGGGAGGCGCTCATCTCGGATCTGCGCCGGGCCCACAGGGAGGTCGCCAGCCTGCAGACGATCCTCCCCATCTGTTCCTGGTGCAAGAAGATCAGGGATGACCAGGGCTACTGGAATCAGCTTGAAACCTACTTCAGCGAGCACTCGGACATGGCCTTCACACATGGGATCTGTCCAGCTTGCGCGGCGAAGTGCCAGCGGATGAATGAAGCCTGATGGCTGGATTGGCCAACATTCCACCGCCGCATGCCTAGCTGACGGATGAATTGAAACAGGCGCCGAGCCTTGGTGGCAGGTCCGGTTTCAGACGTTCCGCCTGCCCTCGATTTCCCAATCGGACCTGGTCCCTGGCGACGCCGATCTCATCGCCACGACCGAGGTGGCTGGCATGGCTGGGGGTGGCGTTTCGACTCGTTTCCAGGTCGGTGGAACAGCCTTGTTCGGACCAATCCCTGGAGGATTCTCAGCACCCGGGAATGGCTTATGTTTACAGCGGGGGCTAGGTCATGGCCGCAAGCCGAGCCGCTGGAATGGCAAGATCCGGATTCGAGGCCTTGGGACGACTCGTTCTCTGGGTTCTGACCCTGGTCCTGCCGTTTCAGCCAGCCTGGACTCGGGATCCGCCCTCACCCCTTTTCTACGAGTCAGAAGCCCGGTTCCTCGAACAAGTGGAGAGCGGTTCCTTCGATCCCCACCTGGAACTCCACCTCCTGGAGTACGCGGCGGACCCCAGGTGGGTCCTGGATTGGGTATCCAACCGATACGCGAAGGGCGGACTCTTCGCGGAGTACGGCTCAACGACCTCTTCCCGGCTGTTCGTCAATTCCCAGCTGGCTTTGAACCTGTTCCCTGCGGAGCGGCTCCAGTTCCGCTACGACCGCCGGACTTACCAGGACTCCCGTTTCGAATTGCAGGATGAGCGCTTTGATTTCCTCTGGCACCCAGGCGGCTCCTGGGGGTTGATCGCCTCCGGCTGGCCGTCGTCGCGGAAGGACCGGGCGAGCTTGGGAGCGGGCATCCGTCTGGGTTCTCGGGATGGGGGGCAGGAGCTTGCGCTGCTGGTCATGAATGACCGCCCCTTCTGGAATGAAAAGACCGATGAAAGCATCCAGTTCAATCAGGCACCCTACCGGCTCCTGCTGGATGGCCATGGGCGGCACGCCGCCTGGCGATATGGTGGCTCCGTGGATTTCGGGATGCCCTACCGGGCTCAAGACCTGGGTGTTGGGCCCATCAAAACCATTCGGGGTTACCAGCGGCTGGGAGACTTGGGCGCCGAGTATCAAGCCGAAAGCTGGGCAGCCGGAGCCAGGTTTTCCTGGGGCGATCTGCTCAGGGAACAGGGCGAGGAGGGTACCCCGACCTACTGGTTGGAGCGGCGGTACAAACGAATCCTGACCTATGCCCGAACCTTGCGTGGGCTTTTCGCGTGGTATGCCTGGTTGGGTCTGGCCCATCAGCAGGATTCCTTTGCTTCACCCTCCATCCAGGCTGGTTCCTACCACATGGCGGCCAGGCTGTTTGGAGTGGAGCTCGGTGTCTTCCCAAGACAAAAATTGGAAATCCGGCTCGGTTATTTGGGGAATGACATGGGCATGGAACGGCGGTCTCTGCCGATCGGCGGCGCAGACCTCCCGTTGCCGGATCGGACGGAGAACCGCTTCGTGGACAAGGTCCACTGTCGTCTGCTTTGGACCTTTTCACCGCGCATGTCCCTTGAATTCCTGTTGTCTCATACCCTGGCCGGGGACCGGTTCGGCGGAGGTTCCCTGAAAGTCCGGTTCATTCTCTAACCGGTAAACCCCTGCCCAAAACGGATAAAGGTTCCCATCCCGGTTGCAGGAACGGAATGACGCGGGTTGAAGGCATTCTTGCTGGCTGCGCGAACCAAGGTCAGTGCTTGAGTACGGCCTCCACGCCGTTCACCCATAGGCGCCCGGGCTCCAGCTTGCGCATCGCCTCGGGCGTGATGTCGCCGATGGGGACCTGCACCCACAGCAGGTCCGCGACGGCGCCTTTCTGGATGACGCCCAGGTTCTTGGCATGGCCCAGGGCACTGGCATTGCCGGAAGTGTAGGCGCGGATGGCCTCCGGCCGCGTGAGCCGCTGGCTCGGGAGAAATCCCCCTGGCGGGTTGCCTTCAGGATCCTGGCGAGTCTCAGCCGCAGCAAGGGTGACGAAGGGATTCGGATCCTCAATGGGAGCATCGCTGCCGAAGGCCAACAGAGCCCCTCCATTCAGGAACCTGCGCCACGGGAAAGCCTCGTCCAACCGTTTGGGCCCCAGACGCGCGGGTGTCCAGCTGTGGTCCGAGGTACAGTGCACGGGTTGGACACTGGCCACCACGCCGAGTTTGCCGAACCGTGCGGCGTCTTCCGCCGTGACGATCTGGGCGTGCTCGATGCGCGGGGGCAGGGAGCCCTTGGCCTTGAGGTGCGCCGACGCAAGCAGGTCGAGGGCGGCGCGATTGGCGGCATCGCCGATGGCATGGATGGCGGGCTGGTAGCCCGCCCGCATGGTGATGGCCACGTCCTGGGCCACCTTCGCCGGGTCCGTGACCCAGAGCCCCTGGCTGCCCGGCTCATCGGCATAGGGCGCCAGCATGCGAGCGCCCCGGCTGCCCAGGGCCCCATCCAGGTAGAACTTCACACCCTGCACCTGGAAGAAGGAGGGCACGGAGGATCGGCTGTGCTTGAGTTCGCGGGCCATCAGGTCGTGGTCGTGGCTCAGGTAGGCGAAGACGCGAATCGGCAGGGCATGGGCTTCCGCCATGCGGCGATAGGCGGCCAATTCAATCCCGCCGATACCCATGTCGGCGACAGCCGTGAAACCCTTGGCGCGCAGGATTTCCAGGCCAGCCTGAAGTTCCCCCTCGACCTCGGCGTCCGTCGGCGGTGGGATGAGCTTCCGCACCAGGTCGGTGGCGCTGTCCAGGAGGATGCCATTGGGTCGCCCATAGGCATCCTTGAGGATGCGGCCCCCTTCGGGATCGGGGGTCTCGGGATTGATGTCCGCCAGGGCCAAAGCCGCGGTGTTCACCCAGGCGGCATGGCCGTCCACACGGGTCAGGAAGGCCGGACGGGTGCCGGTCAGGGCATCCAGATCCAGAGCTCTTGGGAAAGCTTGCGAGGGCCATCGGTTCTGGTCCCAGCCGCGGCCCAGCAGCCAGCCGGCGGTATGTGCCGCAGACCAGGCCCGAAGTTGGCCGAGCGTCTCGGGAAGGCTGTCCAGGCCCGACAGATCCACCTGGCCCTTCATGGCGCCCATGCTGGCCACATGGGCATGGCCTTCAATGAGCCCTGGCAGGAGGGTCCCGCCCGGCAGCTCAACCTGCTGGGCTTTGGGGTGGGAGCGTGTGAGGGTTTTCAGCGGTCCCACGGCGATGATTCGTCCCAAGTGGATGGCTACGGCTTGGCCTTTCACCGGCCCCTGGTCGGTCCAGAGGTCAGCGCCGGAAATAATCTGAATGGCGGCGGGAGGCGGAGGCGGGAGCGGCATGGGCGTCTCGTGAAGGGGATGAGCCAGTGTAGCCCCGGGGACTGGCCTCGGGATAAGGTGGATCTTGGTGGAGGCTCCATGTACACGAAGGATTTTCTAGGCCAGGTCCGTACGCAGCTCGATGTCAAGGAAGATCCGGCCCGCCTGCGCCAACCGCGTTTCGAGACCAGCTCGGGCATTCCCCTGAAGAACAGCTACACCCCGGCGGATCTCGAGCGCCATGATCCCCTGGTGGATCTCGGCGCGCCCGGAAAGTATCCCTTCACGCGCCATGTGCAGCCCACGGGTTACCGGGGCCGACTCTGGACCATGCGGCAGTACGCGGGCTTCGCCACGGCCGAGGAAAGCAACGCGCGCTACCGGTTCCTGCTGGATCAAGGCACCACGGGGCTATCCGTGGCCTTCGATCTGCCGACCCAGATCGGCATGGATCCGGACCATCCCATGGCCCTGGGCGAAGTGGGAAAGGTGGGCGTGAGCATCAGCTCCATCCACGACATGCGCACGCTGTTCCGTGATATTCCGCTGGACAAGGTCACCACCAGCATGACCATCAACGCGCCAGCCGCCGTGCTGCTGGCCCTCTACCTCGCCGTGGCGGAAGAGCAGGGTGTGTCCTGGGAGAAGGTCGGCGGCACCATTCAGAACGACATCCTGAAGGAATACATGGCGCGGGGCACCTATATCTATCCGCCGCGCCAGAGCTTGCGGCTCATCACGGACATCTTCGCCTTCTGTGCGGACCAGGTGCCCAACTGGAACACCATTTCCATTTCCGGGTACCACATCCGCGAGGCTGGTTGCACGGCGGCGCAGGAGATCGCCTTCACTCTGGGGGATGGCATCGCCTACGTTCAGGCGGCCCTGGACGCCGGCCTGAAGCTTGAAGATTTTGCACCGAGACTGAGTTTCTTCTTCAACGCCCATAATCAATTCTTCGAAGAGGTGGCCAAGTTCCGGGCGGCCCGGCGCCTGTGGGCCCGGATCATGAAGATGCGTTTCAAAACGGATGATGCAAAAAGCCAGATGCTGCGTTTCCACACACAGACCGCGGGGAGCACCCTCACGGCCCAGCAGCCGGACATCAACATCGTGCGGACCACCGTCCAGGCCATGGCCGCCGTGTGCGGCGGCACCCAGAGCCTGCACACGAACAGCCGTGATGAAGCCCTGGCGCTGCCTACCGAGCAGAGCGCTCGCATCGCCTTGAGAACACAGCAGATCCTGGCGCACGAATCCCGGATTGCCGATGTGGTGGATCCCTTCGCGGGAAGCTATTTTGTTGAATTGCTTACGGATGAGCTGGAGGCCCGGGCCTCGGCCCTGCTGGCCAGGGTGGATGATCTGGGCGGCATGGTCAGCGCCATCGAGAAGGGCTTCCCCCAGCGGGAAATCCAGAACGCCGCTTACACCTTCCAGAAGGGCGTGGAAAAAGGCGAGCAGGTGGTGGTTGGCGTCAACAAATTCACCGTGGATGAAGAAGTAAAGCCGCCGCTCCTCCGGGTGGACGAGGCTCTGGGGGCAGCTCGCCGTCATCAAGTCGCGGAAATGCGGAGCCGGCGCAATCAAGCGGATGTCGCCACAAGGCTTCAAGCCCTTTCCAAGGCGGCCAGCGGCACGGAAAACCTCATGCCTTTCATTCTGGCTGCCGTAAAAGCTGAGGCCACGGTAGGTGAGATCTGCGATGCGATGCGGGCCGTGTTCGGCGAATACCAGGAACGCCTGGTTCTCTGAGGATCAAAAGTCATTTTGGTCTTTTGACTCCTGGGAGTTGGTATCCTACTTGCAAATCACCAACGAACCCCGTCCCGAAAACTGGGACGGTCCACCAAGGAGAATGCCATGCGCATCGCCACTCTGATCGCCGCTGCCGCGCTGATCTTCGCTGTTCCCGCCCAGGCCAAGATGCCTTGGGTGAAAAAGGCCCAGGAGATGGGTTTCGCCGAAGTGAAGGATTGCAAGGCCTGCCATGTGGGCGCCCCCAAGAAGGGCGGGGAAATGACCGCTCGCGGTAAGTTCCTGATCGACACCAAAGCCGCCAAGAAGGCCGCCGAAGTGGACCTGGCCTGGCTGAAGGAATACAAGGGGAAGTGATCCCCGGCCATGGACTGCGGAGGCCGCCTGCGGGCGGCCTCTTTGCTTAGGAAGGGTCGGTGCCGCTGATCACGAAGGGGTCGCAGCACCTATCTCGCCTGATTCACCTTTGCTGGTCGGACTTTCTCATCCCTGCTTCTCTTCAATGTTCCGCCTTTTCGGGATACCTGCCTCAGGAGGCTCCATGCGCATGATCTCTCTCCTTATTGCCGCTGCCGCCCTGCTGCTGGCCATCCCCCTCCAGGCCAAGATGCCCTTCGTGAAGAAGGCGCAGGAGATGGGCTTCAAGGAAATCACGTCTTGCAAGGCCTGCCATGTGGGCGTGCCCAAGAAGGGTGGGGAGCAGACCGAGCGCGGTAAGTTCCTCTCCGCCACCAAAGCCGAGAAGAAGGCAACGGAAGTTGATCTGGCCTGGTTGAAGGACTACAAGGGCAAGTGAGTTCTAAGAACCTTCGCAAAGGCCGCCGGGAGGCGGCCTTTGCGCGTACGGCCTTGGATCGTGATTGTAGTCACAACGCGTTTCCCGGAGCTTACTTAGCTGGATAGGGTTATTGGTGACATGCGGGGAAAGTATGCGCCGATTGCTGTTCGGATTAATGTGTGCCCTCCTCAGCGCCGCACCACCTAGCGCTGCGGATTGTGCAGGTTGCCATGACGTGGACCCGGCGAGGTTCGAAGCCAGCGTCCATGGGAGCCTCGGCTGCACGGGCTGTCATAGCAGCATCACCAGCCTGCCCCATGCGGGGAAGCCCGCCCCCGTGAGTTGCGCGACCTGCCATGAGGGCCCCACCAAGGCGTACCCGAAGAGCGTCCATGGGGTGGCCAAGAAGAACGGCATGAGTGATGCGGCGACCTGCGCCTCCTGCCATGGCTCCGTCCATGAGATCCGGCCGAGCAGCGATCCCACCTCCAAGGTGAACAAGAAGAACCTCCCGGATACCTGCGGCGCCTGCCACTCCAATCCTGATTTCCTCTCCCGTCACAAGATTCCCTTCGCCAAGCCCGTGGAAGCCTATCGCCTGAGCGTGCATGGCCGCGCGGTGGCCCGGGGCGAGAACTCCGCAGCTTCCTGCTCGGATTGCCATGGCAGCCACGACATCCTGGCCTCCTCGAATGCCAAGGCCAAGGTGAATCGGGCCAATGTGAAGGAGACCTGCGGCCTCTGCCACCCGGACGTGTCGGAAGTTTACGCGGACAGTGTGCATGGACTCGCCCTCAAGCGCGGTAGTCAGGATGCTCCCACCTGCACGGGGTGCCACGGGGAGCACAGCATCCTGGCGCCTTCTGAACCCGGTTCGCTGGTGTATCCCGCCCGGGTGTCCACGGTGACGTGCGGCCGCTGCCACGGGGATGAACGGCTCACGACCCGCTACGCCATGGGCGATACCCGTGTTGCGGACTTCCAGGATAGTTTCCATGGCCTGGCCATGCGGGGAGGCCAGAAAACCGTGGCCAACTGCGCTTCCTGCCACGGCGTGCACAACATCCTGGCTTCGGCCGATGTTCGTTCCACGGTGAATCCCAAGAATCTGGCCCAGACTTGCGGCAAATGCCATCCCGGGGCCGGTGAAAAACTTGCCGCGGGACCCGTCCATGTGCGCAGCGCCACGATCACTGAGCACATCTCGGTGCGCTGGATCCGCCTCGCCTACATGCTACTGATCCCCATGACCATCGGCTTCATGCTGCTGCACAATGGTCTCGACTGGCTGGCGAAGGTCAGGCGCGGTCCCCATCATGGGGGCACCCACGAGAGCTTCCCCCGCATGAACCTCACGTTCCGCATCACCCACGGCATGGTGATCGTGAGCTTCATTACCCTCGTCATCACCGGCTTCGCTTTGAAATTCCCCGAGGCCGGGTGGGTCAAGCTCTTCCAGACCTTTGACCCCACTTCGGCCTTCCGCCCCGTGGTGCATCGCATCGCGGCAGCGGTGATGATGGCGGCGACGGTGTTCCACTTCATCCACCTTGCCTACTCGAAGCGGGACCGGATCATCCTGGTGGAGCTGCTGCCCTCCTGGCAGGACGCCAAGGACATCTACAACATGTTGCGATTCAATCTGGGCCTCATCAGCGAGCGTCCCACCTTCGGCATGTTCGGCTACGCCGAGAAGATGGAGTACTGGGCCTTCATGTGGGGCACGGTCGTGATGGCGGTAACGGGATTCCTCCTGTGGGCCGAGAATTGGAGCCTGAGCCATTTCCCCAAGTGGGTGATGGATGCCGCGACCGCGGCCCATTGGTACGAAGCCATCCTGGCGACCCTTTCGATCCTTGTCTGGCATTGGTATTTGGTGATCTTTGATCCCGATGTCTATCCCATGGATCTGGCTTGGCTGAATGGCGATGCGCCCGCGGACCACATCCGCCAAACCCGTCCGGAGTACTACCGGAAGACGGTCGAAGCTGCGCAATCCGGTGAATCTGACGAGACAACTTCCCCCAACCCGTGACCTTCCGGGAGACCCCTATCTCGGAAGCATGCCTCACCTACAGGAAAGCCGCATGACCCCACACCCCACCCAAATCCAGCGTCCCATGGGCGCCAGACCATGGAGCGAGAGCTTCCGGCTCCTCGCTCTGTCTGCTCTTCTCCTGGTGGCCGCCCTCCCATTGACTGCCGCGCCGGCCAAGCAGACTGCGAAGGAAACCTGCTTCGATTGCCACAGCGACAAGGACATGACCAAGGACGGCCCCAATGGCACCACGGTCTCCCTGTTTGTGGATTCCGAGCGCTTCGGCAAGGCCGTTCACGCCTCCCTGGCCTGCAAGGATTGCCACGCCGCCATCGACAAGGACCATCCCAGCGGCAATGCGGTTCCGAAAGTGAACTGCGGGAACTGCCACACGGAAGAGGCGAAGATCTATCAGGGCAGCATCCATGGCATGAGCAAGGCCATGGGCGCTTCTGCCGCCGCCAGCTGTGTGGATTGCCATGGCAATCACTACATCGTTCCCGTGCATGCCACCAATTCGCCCGTCTACAAGATGAACCTGCCGATGACATGCGCGAAATGCCATGCCAACAAAGCGGTCACAGACGAATACAAGATGAAGTTCCCGCAGGTGGAATCCCAGTATCAGGAGAGCATCCACGGGAAGGCGCTGCTCCAGAAGGGGCTGATCGTCGCGCCCAGCTGCAACGACTGCCATGGCGTCCATGACATCAAGCGCAGCGTGGATCGCAGCTCGCCCATCAACCATGCCAATGTCGCGAAGACCTGCGGCAAGTGCCATGTGACGGTGGAGGAAATCTATAGCAAGAGCATCCACGGCCAGCTGCTGGCCAAGGGCGATCCCCGCGGACCCGTGTGCATCCAGTGCCACTCGGCCCACACCATCGAAACGCCCACCAGCGGACACTTCAAGGCTGGAAGCGACATGATCTGCGGCAAGTGCCACGCGGATCGGCTGGAGCATTACCGCGACACCTACCACGGGAAGGCCATGGCCCTCGGCAAGGCCAACACCGCCAGCGCAGTGGCGGCCTGCTACGACTGCCACGGGCACCACGATGTGCTGCCGGTGTCGAATCCCGCGTCGCGCCTGGCGCCCGGCAACATCGTCAACACCTGCCGTCAGTGCCATCCCAAGGCCAACGCCAGCTTCACGAAGTACGCGCCCCATGCCAATCCCATGGATCGCAAGAACTACCCGATCCTGAACTATGTCTTCCTGATCATGACCACATTGCTGGTCTGCACCTTCTCCCTGTTCGGCGCGCACACCCTCCTGTGGCTGTTCCGGTCGATCTGGCTCTACCGCCACGACTCCAAGCAGTTCCGGGAAGCCAAGACCAAGATCGAGAAGGACGAGGAGCAGTTCACCCGCTTCCAGCCTTTCGAGCGCTTCCTGCATGTGCTGGTGGTCAGCAGCTTCCTGCTGCTCGTGCTCACGGGCATGCCCCTCAAGTTCTACTACTCCAGCTGGGCCAAAGCCCTGTTCAGCGTGCTCGGCGGCGCGGAAGTGGCCCGTACCCTGCACCACTTTGGCGCAGTCATCACCTTCATCTACTTCGCCCTGCACATCACGGATACCCTGTCCCACTTCTGGAAGCATCGCGGTTTCCTGCGCGATCCGGAGACCGGAAAGGTCCGTCTGGCGCGGCTTTGGGTGGCCATGGCCCATCCTGATTCCATGATCCCCACCAAACAGGATCTGCAGGATCTGGTGGACCACAACAAGTGGTTCTTCGGCAAGGGTTCGCGACCCCAGTTCGATCGCTGGACCTACTGGGAGAAGTTCGACTACCTGGCTGTGTTCTGGGGCGTGTTCGCCATCGGCGTCTCGGGCCTGATCATGTGGTTCCCGGTCTTCTTCAGCAAGTTCATGCCCGGCTGGATGATCAACGTCTCGCTGATCATCCACTCGGACGAGGCCCTGCTGGCCGCGGGCTTCATCTTTACCGTCCACTTCTTCAACACCCACTTCCGGTTGGAGAAGTTCCCCATGGATACCGTGATCTTCTCGGGTCGCATCGCCAAGTCCGAGATGCTTCACGAACGCAAGCGCTGGTATGACCGCCTCCTGGCCGAAGGGCGTCTGGATGACTTCCGGGTCAAGGACGAATGGGAAGCCTGGAAGGGGATCGCCCGCACTTTCGGATACCTCTTCTTCGGCCTGGGAATCGTTCTTCTCGTCCTGATCATCTATGCTATGGTTTCGCGTCTCGCCCACTGAGACTGGTTCTCGGACGGGTGGCTTTTCCACCTGTCTGTGGCACAATACTTGATTGCTTAATCCCGACCGCCTCATCTGCATTGCGTGGACTGAGGTACCCCTTCACCCCGACTCGACCAGTGATCGAGTCTCCCCACCCCCCCAAAAGGAGCATTTATGCGCCGTCTTACCCTGCTTGCCGCCATCCTGGCCCTTGCTGTGGCCCCCGCCATGGCCAAGCCCACCACCGTCAAGGGTGCCAAGTGCACCGCTTGCCACGAGGGTGCCCCCAAGGACAAGAAATTCAATGCCGAAGCCACCAAGATGGTCGCGAAGTACAAGGAAGCCGAGTGCAAGAACTGCCACAGCATGGTCGATGGCAAGTTCACTTCCAAGAAGTAGCACTTCTCTTCTCTTCAAAAGAAAAGTGGCGCCGTTTCGGCGCCACTTTTCTTTTGAGGGAAATCAGAGCCCCAGGAGACTTCTGGCCTCGGCCTCAAGCCGGTCCAGCAAGGCGGAGTCGGTCCGGCTCTGGAGATAGACTTTGAGCTTGGGTTCGGTGCCGCTGGGCCGGAAGGCGGCAAAGGCGCCGCTCTCAAGGCGGAACTTGAGGACATTGCTGTGCTCCATGGGCAGGGCAATGCCGCGCTGATTGGGACGGTCCAGGATGGGTTCCGTGCGCCCCTCGCCATGCCAGAGGCCGCTCTGGAAATCCTCCCAGCTCACCACCTTCTCGCCACCCAGGGAAGCCAGGCCGGCGTTGCGGATCCGTTCCATGGCCTCGGCGAAGCGCTTGGCCCCGCCAGGCCGGGGATCTTCCAGGTTCACCAGGCGGTTGCGGAAGGTGCCGATCCGCGCCATCAGCGCATCCACCGCCTCGAAGAGGGTCAGGCCCATGGCCTTGTAGTGGCCGGCCATTTCCGCCACGACCAGGGCGGCTGTGACACCATCCTTGTCGCGCAGGCTCGGCGGCAGCAGCATGCCGTAGCTTTCCTCGGCACCGAAGGCGTAGGGTTCGCCCAGGGCTTCCAGGCGGTCCATGCACACGGCGATGTTCTTGAAGCCGGTGAGGGTCCACACCACAGGAAGGCCATGATGCCGGGCCACCTCGGCCATGAAATCCGAGGTGACGACGGTGCTGACCACGGCTCCCTCGCGACCTTTCTGGGTGCAGAGATACTCCAGGGTGAGCGCGGCGAGATCGTTTCCGGACATGAGTTCCCAGGCGCCGTTGCGCTTCGCCACCACGCCGATGCGATCCGCGTCGGGATCATTGGCGAGGATGATTTCGGCATCCATGGCCGCGGCTTCCTTGAGGGGCGCGGCATAGGCAGCCAGTTCCTCGGGGTTGGGACGCGGGGCGGTTGGGAAGGTGCCGTCCTGGATGCCCTGGCTGGGGCTGACGGATAGTGGAATGCCGGCCGCCTCGAACAGGGCGGGCACAAAGGCGATGCCGGTGCCGTGGAAGGGGGTGTACAGGATTCGTGCCGGCGTGAAGGCTTTGGGATGCTGAAGCAGTCCCTGGCCCAGCGCAAGGTAGGCCTTCTCCACGTCGATGGGGATGGGCTGGATGCGCCCTGGCGGGGGAACGGGCGGGAGGGGCACCAGGGGCAGGGCGGCCATTTCGGATTCGATCTCGGTATCCCAGGGGGACACCACCTGGCCGCCCAGGTCGTTGTAGGCCTTGTAGCCGTTGTATTCCTTCGGGTTGTGGCTGGCGGTGACAATGATGCCGCAGGCCGAACCCAGGGCCTTCATGGCGAAGCAGAGGAACGGCGTGGGCAGGGGCCGGGTTCCGAGATAGACCTGGTAGCCGGCTTGGGCGAGGACCGAGGCGCATTCCAGGGCGAAGGTGTCGGACTGCAGGCGGGTGTCGTAGCCCACCACGGCAATGGATTTGCCGGGCGCATGCCGCTTGGTCACGGTGGCCAGGGCCAGGGTCGCCCGGCGCACATTGGGGCGGTTCATGCGACGCAACCCGGCGGCCATGAACCCGCGCAGGCCGCCGGTTCCGAAGGCCAGGGGTTCGGCGAAACGGTCCGTCAGTTCCGCGACGGCCTTCGCGTCGCCGGACTCCGCCAGGGCGACGAGCGGTTCCAGTTCGGCGCGAAGATCCGCTTCCAGATGGGTGAAGGAGAGATATTGTTTGGCTGCGGCAAGGGACATGGAAACCTCGAAGGTTCCATCCTACCTGCCTCTCTCAGGCTCCGCCCAGGGCGATGTCCTCCAGGAGCAGGCTCAGTCCGGCGGAACTGCCGTACCAGCGGAGGTCGCTTCCGACTGCGACGATGCGCGTGAGGAAATCCCGCAGGTTGCCCGCGAAGGTCAGCTTGTCCACCGACTCGGCCAGCACGCCATCCCGGATGCGGATGCCGCTGGCGCCCACGCTGAGGTCGCCGCTGACGGGATCCACCGTATGCAGACCCATGATCTCCGTGATGAGGACACCGTTGGCGGCCTGGCGGTACAGCCCATCGGGGCTGGTGTCTCCGGCCAACGGGAAGAGGTTGAAGGTGGTCGCGCCGGGCTGGCTGCCGAAGCCGCGGCCCGCGGAGGCGGTGGGTTCCTGCCCCATCTCCGCCGCCGTCTTGAGCGTATGGAGGTAGGTCATCAGCATGCCCCCCTCGATGAGCACGTTGCGGCGGGTGGGGAGACCCTCCGCGTCCCAGGGCTCGCTACCCAGGGCCGGCCTGCCGGGAGCTTCCGTAAGCCGGCCATCGTCCACCAGGGTGAGCAGGGGGGAGGCGATGATCTGGCCGAGTTTCCCCGCGAAGAGGCTGCGCTGCTTCAGCACCGATTCCGCGTCGAGCATGCCGGCCACGAGGCCGAGCACATCCACGGCCACCTCAGGATGGAGGACCACGGCGTACTTTCCGGCGGGAAGCCGCTGGGGGTGAAGCTTGCGCTCGCCCTTCAGGGCCGCCTCGGCGCCGATGGCCGCCAGGTCCAGGCCCGGTCGCCGCGACACATCCCAATGCCAGGCGGCCTGGCGCTCCTCGCCATCCGCCACCGCCAGGTCGATGGAAGCGGAGCAGCTGGAGAAGGTGTCCGCCGCGCGGACGCCTTTCTGGGTGAGCAGCAGGCTCGCGCCGGAACCATCGCCCCAGCTGGATTCGCGCACGGACGCCACCTTCGGCGAGGCCTTCCGGGCCTGGGCTTCCAGGTCCAGGGCCCAGGCGATGCGCTGCTCGGGAGTGATGCCATCCACGGCGGGATCGTGGCGGCTCGGAAGATCATCGGCGCCCGAAGGCTCCGCCTGGCGCAGCCAGGGATCCTCGTCGCCGAGGGCGCTCAGCTCCCAGGCCTGGGCGAAGAGGTTCTTGAAATCCGCCGCGCTCAAGTCCGTGGAGGTGGCAAGGCCCGTCCGGAAACCCTTGCCTCCGGCCCGGATGACCCGCACGCCCAGGCCGCCGCGCTTGCTGGTGGAGAGGTCCTCCAGGGCGCCGTTCTGCACCTTGGCCTTGCGACTGCGGGACACGGAGACAAAGGCCTCCGCCCCTTCGGCGCCCAGGCTCAGCGCGTGCTTGATGCCGTCCTGGAGACGGGCTTCGAGGGATTCGGGGATGAATGAAGTGAAGGCACTCATGATCAGATCACGCTCGGCAGTGGTTCTGCGGTGCCGCCCACGACGAGGGCAGGACAGAGAATGGTGGGGAGGGCATCGCTGACGGGGACGCCCTGGCCGTCCTTGCCGCAGGTGCCGATGTCGAAATGATGCAGGTCGTTGCCGATGCGGGTGAGCTGCTTCAGGACCTCAGGTCCGCAGCCGCTGAGGGTGGCGTTCTTCACGGGGTACTGGGCCACGCCGTTCTCGACCCAGTAGCCTTCGGTCACCTGGAACACGAAGTTGCCGGTGACCGTATCCACCTGCCCGCCGCCCATGTGCTTCACCAGCAGGCCGCGATCGAGGTCTCGGAGGATAGCCTCGGGGGCCTCGATTCCAGGGGCCAGGAAGGTGTTTCGCATGCGGGGGATGGGGATGTTGCGGTAGCTCTCGCGGCGTCCGTTGCCGGTGGGTTCCGTGTCCATCTTGCGCGAGGTTTTCCTGGATTGGAGGTAGGCCTTCAAGATGCCGTTCTCGATGAGGACCACGCGGCTCACGGGGTTCCCTTCGTCATCGATGGCTTGGCTGCCACGCTTGTGGGGCAGGGTGCCGTCATCGATGATGGTCACGCCTTTGGCCGCCACCTTCTGGCCGAGCTTGCCCGAGAAGGCGGACATGCCCGCCAGGGCCAGATCAGCCTCCAGCCCATGCCCGCAGGCCTCGTGGATCATGGTGCCGCCGGCACTGCTGCTGAGCACTACCGGAAAGGTCCCGGCAGGAGCAGGCTGGGCGTCCAGGGCCTGCAGCGCGAGGCGCACGGCCTCCTGCACCATGCGGCTCACGGCTTCGTCCGTGAAGAGTTCAAAGCCGCGCGTCTCACCCAGGGGCTGGTAGCCGGTCTGCAATTGCGTGCCATCTCCCGCCGTGGCGTTGACGCGCAACACCACCTGGGTGCGCTGGTCCTCGGAGAGGCGGCCGGTCCAGGCCCCATTATTGGATTCCACCGCGGCAATCCAGACGGTCTGGGTGCTGTCGCCATAGCCCACGGAGGCCTGCTTGAGGGCTCCCGGGCGCAGGCTTTCCGCATAGGTCCTCGCCTCGGCTTCCGCCCGCCGCACGAGGGCCACCTTCTCGTCGAGGGGCACCGTGGCGGGGTCCCGCACCAGCGGGCTGGGATTGGGATGGCTTTTCCGCTCAAGGCGCGGAAGAACCGCGGCAGGGCCGGTTCCCGGAGCAGCCAGGGTCGTGGCGGCCTCCAGCAATTCCGGAAGGGTGGGCGCGATGAGATCGCCGAAGCGCGTGGTGTCGCCTTCCATCAAACGGAGACTGGCCCCGAAGGTTTCCGAGGCGAGCACGTCTTCCATGCGGCCGTCGTCCATGCCCAGGGCGTGGGCCCGGCGGCGTTCCACGAAGACCTCGCCGTATTCACCGCCCTTGGCCAGCAGGGCGGTGAGGACCTGGTGGAGCTGGTCGGGGCTGAAGGGTGCCTCCATGGGGGATCTCCAAGTGCGCGCGCGGCGGACCCTCCAGTCTGCCAGAAGGGAGGACTCGCCTTGATCGATGATTCCAGCCAGCTCCTGGCCGTCATTCACGATGACCAGATCCGCATGGAGGGCCCGTTCCGGAGCTGAGGCCTGGGCACGCACCCTGGCCATGGCCGCCTCGAGGGGCAGGCCATCCCGAGCCTTGAGGCGTTCCACCCGCATGGCTTCCGGGGCGTCCACGGTCCAGAAGGCATCGAAATGATGGGCCTTCCCCCGCTCCACCCAAAGGGCGGCATCGAGCACAGCACCCCGTGTATCGGCTGGCAGGGCGGCGATCTTCGTGGCCAGAAGCGCCTCGATCCGCGGGTGCAGGATGCTGTTCAGCTTGTGGCGGGCGGCATCACTGATGAACACCTGGGCTGCGACCCAGGCGCGATCCAGGGAGCCATCCTCCTGAAGGCAACCTGGGCCGAACGCATCGACGATGGCGCGCAGACCTTCCGTTCCAGGTGCCACAGCTTCCCGGGCCAGGTGATCCGCATCCACCACGGCCCACCCTCGGGCCGCCATCAGGGAGGCTATGTGGCTTTTCCCTGCGGCGATGCCGCCGCTGAGACCGAGAAGGGGGAAGGGTGGGGCCTGGCGCATGGGGGCTCCTCCCGTCATTCTGCCCCATCCGGGGCATGGGGGCCGCAGGTCCATGGGATTACCCGGGGTCAGACCCGCCCTGTTCATTCCCTGCCCGGCCTTCTACACTGGACCGTTGGACTTTCCGCATCGAGGCTTCATGAAAGACGCATCCCCCGAGCAGACCATGGATCTGGCCCAGCTAGAAAAGCCGGTGCTGGAGCTGGAAGCCCAGATCCGTGCCATGGAAATGGACCCCGCTCAGCACAAGGAGCGCGAGAAGCTCCGGAAAAAGCTGGACAAACTGAAAGCGGAGCTCTTCTCCAACCTCACGGACTGGCAGCGGGCCCAACTGGCCCGGCATCCCAAGCGGCCCTACACGATGGACTACCTGGAGCGCATCTGCGAACGCTTCGAGGAACTCCACGGCGATCGCCGCTTTGGGGACGATGCGGCCATCGTGGGCGGCATGGGCTGGATCGAAGGCAATCCGGTCATGATCATCGGCCAGCAGAAGGGCCGGGACACCAAGCAGAAGATCATCCGCAACTTCGGCATGCCGAAGCCCGAGGGCTATCGCAAGGCCCTGCGCCTCATGAAGCTGGCCGAGAAGTTCCAGCGGCCCATCCTTTGCCTCATCGACACGCCCGGCGCCTATCCGGGCGTGGATGCCGAAGAGCGCGGTCAGGCTGAAGCCATCGCCCGGAACCTCCTGGAAATGGCCAAGCTCGAAGTGCCCGTGGTGGCCGTGGTCATTGGTGAAGGCGGCAGCGGCGGGGCTTTGGCCCTGGGCGTCGCGGACCGGGTGCTCATGATGGAGAACGCCATCTATTCGGTGATTTCGCCGGAAGGCTGCGCTTCCATCCTCTGGAAGGACGCCACCCAGGCCTCCAGGGCCGCGGCCGCGCTCAAGCTGACGGCGCCGCACCTGCTGGAGCTGGGCATCATCGATTCCATCATCAAGGAGCCGCTGGGCGGCGCCCATGCGGACTTCGACGCCGCGGCGACCGCCTTGAAGGAAGCCGTGATCGACGCGTTCTCGGAATTGTCCGACCTGAGCGCCGAGGACTTGGTGGAAGAGCGGTACCAGAAGTTCGCACGCATGGGCTCGGTCGGCTGATGCGCGAACAGTCCTGGCGCCTCCGCCGGGAGATCCCGGCGGGACCTGCGCCATGGACTGCCATGGCCAATGCCTGGGATCTGGATCCCCGTCTGGCCCGGCTGGCCTGGCTGCGCGGCGTGGAGCGCCCGGAGGACCTCGCCTGGCGTCTTGAACCGCAGTGGTCCCGCAGCACGGATCCCCACCTCCTGCCTGGCGTTGACGCCGCCGTGGCCCGCATCCGCAGCGCCATTGACCAGGGCGAGACCATGGTGGTCTACGGTGACTACGATGTGGATGGCGTCACCGCCTCGGCGCTGCTGGTCAGGGCCCTGGAGCGTCTCGGCGCCAAGGTGTCCTCCTTCATCCCGAATCGCTTTTCCGACGGGTATGGGCTGCATCTGGACTGCATCCAGGAACTCAAAGCCACCCGCTCCCCATCGCTCCTCATCTCCGTGGACTGCGGCGTGCGCAGCGTCCAGGAAGTCCAAGCCAGCCGTGAGATGGGCCTGGAGTGGGTCATCACGGACCACCACGCCTTGGGGCCGGACCTGCCTGAGGCCTGCGCGGTGGTGCACCCGCATCTGGATGGTTATCCCAACCCCAACCTGGCGGGCGTGGGCGTGGCCTTCAAGCTGGCCCAGGCTCTGCTCGGGGCCGTGCCGGTGCCGACCGGGGCCGATGCGATTTTCCTCGACGGTCTGCTGAAGCTGGTGGCCCTTGGCACCGTGGCCGACGTCATGCCGCTCCAGGGTGAGAACGCGCTGCTCGTGCGGCGGGGGTTGGTCTCCCTTTCCGGCAAGAACGGGCCTGGGCTGGCAGCGCTGCTGAGGGCAGCCAAGAAGGAGGGTGCCCTGGGCGCCCAGGACATCGCCTTCGGCCTGGCGCCGCGCCTCAATGCGGTGGGCCGCATGGGCGGCGCGGAAGATGCGGTGAGGTTGCTGCTCACCAAGGATGCGACGGAAGCGGAGACCCTCATGGTGCGCGTGGAAGCGCTCAACCAGGAGCGGCGGATGGTCCAGCAGGAACTCGCCTCGCGGCTCCCATCCTCGGGCCCCGAGGCCTTCGACCTGGTGGTCGATCCTTCGGCGCACAAGGGTGTCATCGGCATCGTGGCGGGGCATCGCATGCGCCAGAGCGGTCGGCCCACGGGCGTCTGCACGGTGCTGGACGGCCAGGCCCAGTGCAGCTTGCGCGCACCGGCAGGCTATGACCTCAACGAACTGCTGGACCTGGCCAGGCCCTTCCTCAGCGCGGGCGGAGGGCATCGCGCGGCGGCCGGCATCAGCTTTGAATTGTCGCGCCTGGCCTTCGTGCGTCAGGCCCTGGTCCGGGGCGCTGAACTCCAGGCGGCCGGCCCCAGGGAAACGGGCCTTGAAGTGGACGGGACCTGGGGGGACATCCCCGATGACGGGGATCTCGCACGCCTGGAACCCTACGGACAAGGCTTTCCGCCTCCCTTGGCGCGCCTGGAAGGGAAAGTGGCGGCCGCTGGGGCCTTCGGCGCCGACCATTGGAAGTTGCGCCTGGCCGGCCTGACGGATCCCGTGACCTGGTTCGCCGGGGCCAATCGCCCCGCCATGCCCGCGGTGGGCTCAAGCCTATGTGTGGCCGCCACTCCCCAGGGCCATCCCCGCTGGGGACGCTCCTGGCTGGTGGACACCGCGATGATGGAAGGTGGCGCATGAGCGCCCTGGCGATGCCCTCGGCCCGGCACCCGCTCTGGCGGGGCCTCGGCGCCATCCTTCTCGCTGGCACCGTGGGGCTGACCCTCCGCTTCCTGCTGTCTGGCACGGAGGGTGGGCTGGGCCGTACCGTGGGCGGGGATCCCCTGTTCGGGGAGGGCAGCAAGGGCAGCCTGGGCACCCTCACCGAGCAGCTGGGCGCCAACCGCATGGTGCTCACCTACAAGACCATCGAAGGGTCCGAGACGGACCTCAAGTTGGACCAGGTGATTGGCCGCCTGGACGAGCAGGCTGGGCAGTGGCGCATGCAGTCTCCCACGGCGCATCGGCGGGAGGGGATCTGGACGCTCATGGCCCCCATGGAACTTGAGGTCAACGCCCCCGGGAGCAGCCAGGTCCTCGGCCGGGGGCACATCCAGGGGGATGTCCCTGGCATCCGCTGGAACCGGGGTGCCTGGGAAGGGCTCGCCCCGCTTCGCTGGGAATCCCAGGATGGCGCGGCCAAAGGGATCTGGGAACTGCCCGCGGGATGGCAGCGGGACCCGGAGGGTCGCTTGCGAGTGGATCAAGGGCCCGTACGCTGGCAGGCGCCTGCCGACGCTACCGATCGACCCGCCCTCCAGTCCATGGAGGCGGAGCGCTTATGGGTGATGCCCGGTTTTCAGACGGGACATCTGGAGGGTGTCCAGGCCAAGCTGAGCGATGGCTCCCTGCGGGCTTCCGTGGCGGATCTTTCGCCCGAAACCGTGACCTGGCCGGGGCCCCTTTCCTTCTCGCGCCAGGACGGCTGGACCGGCGAGGCCCAGGGTGGAACGGCTCCCAGGCCCACGCCCGGTGCGCCTTTCCAACGGGTGGAATTCCGTGGCTTCAAGGCTCGCCGGAACCAGCCGAGGGGCCAGGAGTCGCTGGCCACCCAGGGGGCCCGTTGGACCCCCGCCGGGCTGCGGCTGGAGGGGAATGTGGTCTGGGAGCAACCGCTGGACGGTCAGCGCTTGATTCTGCGGGCCCCGCGAGTGCTCATGCGGGAGGCGGTTGGATCCGACCTGCCCGCCACGCTGCCGATCGGCTCCGCCATCGCTGAAGGGAATGCCCTGCTGAGCTGGGGACCGCGGAGCCTCTCCTCCCCGGAGATCCTGGTGGCCCGAGCCTCACGCGTCTGGCACCTGAAGGGCCCCGTGCTGGGTCGGGCGGAGGAGGGCACCTTCACGGGCACGTCGGGGACCGGGAATCCGCATGCCTGGACCATCGAGGGGCCTGTCCAGATGTCGTTCTTCCGCGGCGGGAATCTGCGCGGATCGCAACTGCTCTGGCAGGACGCTCTCTGGACCCTCCGGGGTCATCCCGCGGCCTGGAGCCGTTTCCGGGAACGGCTCTCGGGGCCTCGGATCGAGCGGCAAGCCGATGTGGTGAGCTTTCCCGAGGGCTTGAACGGGACCTTGGCGGCCGCGGACGGGGATCTTTTCCTGCGGGCGGAACGCGGCAAAAGCGAAGGGCAGAAGATCACCCTCGAGGGCGGCGTGGAATTCCAGGGCCAGGGTTGGCGTCTGGCGGCTGACTCAGTGACGGTGCTGGTGGCCCCGGACCGGACCGTCCAGAAGATCCAGGCCCAGGGTGCTGTGACGTTGAGAGGCCGGCTGGGGGAAGGGCAGGGCGAGGCCCTTGAACTGGAACCGGCCCTGCGCACCGTGCGCTGGCAAGGACGTGTTCGTGGTAAGGGGGACGGGTCCTCGTGGTAAGAGTGATGCATGACTTGTGACACCCCCTGCCTTGAGGCCGTGAGCCTGCAGAAGCGCTACGGCGACCGGACCGTGGTGCGCGATGTGAGCCTGGCGGTAGGCACCGGCGAGGTCGTGGGCCTCCTCGGGCCCAATGGCGCGGGCAAAACCACCACCTTCTACATGGTCGTGGGCGTGGAAGCCCCGGACATGGGCAGCATCCGCTGGCTGGGGCAGGATGTCACCGCCCTGCCCATGCATCGCCGGGCCCGGCTCGGCATCGGGTACCTGGCCCAGGAATCCAGCGTTTTCCGCGGTCTCACGGTCTGGGAGAATCTGCTGGCCTTGGCAGAATTGCAACCCATCCCCAAATCGGAGCAGAATGACCGCTGCGCGCGGCTCCTGAAGGAATTCCACCTCGAAAAGGTCCGCGACACCCTGGGAATGAGCCTCAGCGGTGGGGAACGGCGGCGCTGCGAACTGGCCCGGGCCTTGGTGACGGAGCCTCGCATCATGCTGCTTGATGAACCTTTCGCCGGCGTGGATCCCAAGTCCGTGCTGGAAATCCAGGGCCTTATCGCTCATCTGAAGGCCCGGGGCATCGGGGTCCTTATCACGGATCACAATGTCCGGGAGACCTTGCAGATCGCCGATCGGGCCTATATCTTGGCGGATGGAATGATCATGAAACACGGCCTACCCAACGAGATCGCTGAGGACCCGGACATCCGACGGGTTTATCTGGGCGATCGGTTCAGGCTGGACTGATGGCAGCCGGTCCTTTCCTCTCCCAACGCCTGGCCCAGAGCCAGACCCTGGCCCTGACACCCGCCATGCAGCTGAAGCTGAAGCTCTGGCAGATGAACCTGCAGGAGCTCACCGAGACCGTCGAGCGGGAACTCGAAGAGAATCCCCTGCTCGAACTGGCCGAGGATGGCGACGACGTGCCGACCCTGGAAGCCATCGAGGAAGGCCGCGACTCGGATGTCTCCGACCAGTCAGGGGAGGGCGGGGAAGTGCCCGAGGGCACGGATACCGTGGATCTTGGTCCCATACTGGATGCCGCGGGCGAAATGAACCCGGAGGGTGACCTGGAGAAATTCACCGAAGAGGGCGTATCCCAGGTCCAGGAGACCGAACTCGGCGCTGAGAACAGCTGGGATTCCGATCTCCCGCGCACCAGCAACCTTCCCGACGAGGACAAGTCCTCCTGGGAGGATCGGCTCAGCGCCTACGAATCCCTGCAAGACCACCTGCTTTCGCAGCTCTACGAGACCATGGAGGACGGCGACCCCCTCGCGGCCCTGGTGGAACGGCTCATCGATCGCCTGGATGGCAAGGGCTTCCTCCGCATGGAACCCGACCAGACCTCCGTGGAGGCCCAACCCGCGGCGCTGGCTGCGGACCTGGGCGTCTCCGAGGAGATGCTGCGCGCCGCCCTGGACGTGCTTCAGGAATTCGATCCTTCCGGAATCGGCTGTTTCACGGTGCAGGAGAGTCTGCTGCTGCAGCTCCGCCATGCGGGCGCCGAACCCGATGACCTGGCCGTGCGCATCATCCAGGATCACTCGCCCCTCTTGTCGCAGCGCGACAGTGTGCGTCTCCGCAAGGCGCTGGGCTGCACGGAGGAGGAGCTGGCGCTGGCCATGGACCAGCTCAAGCACCTGAATCCCTCGCCCGGGCGGGCCTTCGACTCCGAAGGCGAACGGGTGGTGAAACCGGATGTGGTGGTGCTCCGGGGCGAGGACGGCAACTGGAAGGTCTACCTCAACGACGAGGGACTCCCGCGCCTGAAGGTCAATGGCGACTACCAGCGGTTCATGGCTTCCAGCGAAGCCAAGGCCGACAAGGTCTTCATCCGCGACCGCTTCCGCAGCGCGCGGGAGTTCATCCGGGGCGTGGAGGATCGCAACCGCACGGTCCTGAGGGTTTCCGCCCAGATCGTGGAACTCCAGAAGGAGTTCATGGAACACGGCATCGAGCGGCTCCGCCCCATGGTGCTTCGGGACGTGGCCGAAGCGACGGGTTTCCATGAAAGCACCATCAGCCGGGTGGTGAAGGCCAAGACCATCCATACTCCCCAGGGGCTGTTCGACCTGAATTATTTCTTCTCCGCCCGTCCGAAGGATTCCGACATTTCAGCCACGGTGGTCAAGCACCACATCAAAGCGCTGATCCAGGCGGAAGATGTGGCCAAACCCCTTTCGGATGAAGCGATTGCTGGCCTATTGGAGCGGGATGGCATCAAGGTGGCCCGCCGAACGGTGAACAAGTACCGAGAGGAACTGAAGATTCCTCCAGCTTCCCAGCGTCGGCGCCGATGAGGGTGGTCTAGGCCGCTTCATCCGTCGATTCAACCCCAGGGCCACCCGGCCCTTTTCAGGAGTCTCCCATGAAGGTCCATTACACTGGCCGCCACATGGAGCTCACCGAGCCCCTCAAGCAGTTCGCCAAGGAACGGCTGGACAAGCTTGTCACATACCTCGACGACATCATGGATGTGCATGTCGTCATGGCGGTCGAGAAACACCGACATGAGGCAGAAATCACGCTGAAGACCCGCACCAACACCATGGTGGCCTCCGCCACCAGCGACGACATGTATGCCAGCATCACCCAGGCGGTGGACAAGCTCGAGGCCCAGGCCCACAAGCAGCAGGACAAACGCACCACCCGGCCCCACGAAAGCGTCAAGGCCGTGATGGCAGAAGAATAGGCCCCATATTGACCCTCACGAAGGCGGCCCCCGAGGTCGCCTTCCTTGTGTACAGGAGGGCTCTGGAACCAGCCCGAACCACGGTATCCTGGAGGTTCTGGAGCCTGCCATGCCTGATCCCACCCATCTCTACGCCCCCAAGACCTGCACCGAGCCCACCCAGGTTTGCGAGAAGTGCCGCTGCCTCTATACGTTGGATGCCTTCCAGCACGGCATCGAGGGGCAGGAATGCGTTTGCCGCCGCTGCCTCCAGGTGCTCGGCTACGAGGTCAAGGGATGAGTCCTGCCTCCATGGAGGGTGTGCTCGATGCGGTGCTCGCCGGGCGGCGCATCAGCGCTGCGGAGGCTCTCACCTTGTGGGATGCCGAACTGCCGGATCTCGCCGTAGCCGCCACCGCCGTGCGGGACCGGCACAACGATCCCAGCCGCGTCAGCTATGTCATCGATCGCAACGTGAACTACACGGATGTGTGCAACGTCTACTGCACCTTCTGCGCCTTCTACCACAAGCCCGGGGATCCGCGTGGCTACGTGCTCACCAAGGAGCAGCTGAAGCAGAAGGCCGAGGAAACCAAGGCCCTGGGCGGCACGGGCTTCCTCCTGCAAGGGGGCGTGAACCCTGATCTGCCCTGGGACTACTACCTCGATCTGGTGCGCTACCTGCATCAGGACCTGGGCATCTGGGTGCACGGCTTCTCCCCGGTGGAGATCCAGATGATGGCCAAGCTGAGCGATCAGTCCTTGGCCCGGACCATCGCGGATCTCCGCGAAGCGGGCCTGGGTTCCATCCCTGGTGGCGGCGCGGAAATCCTGGTGGATCGCATTCGCAAGAAGATCGCGCCCCTGAAGGGCGGCCGCGACAAGTGGCTGGAAGTCATGGAAGCAGCCCACGAAGAGGGCGTGAAGACCACAGGCACCATGATGTTCGGCATCACGGAAACCCTGGCCGAGCGCATCGAGCACCTCGAGGCGCTCCGCGACCAGCAGGACCGCGCCTTGGCCCGGAACAACGGCGGCGGCTACACGGCTTTCGCCGCCTGGCCCTTCCAGAGCGGCCACACCCCCTGGGAAGGCAAGGTGCCGAAGCCCACGGACGTGGAGTACCTCCGCACCATCGCCATCGCCCGCATCTTCCTGGACAACTTCGCCCACATCCAGAGCAGCTGGGTCACCATGGGCCGCAAGACCGGCCAGTTGGCCCTGCATTATGGGTGCGACGACATGGGCAGCCTCATGCTCGAAGAGAACGTCGTCAGCGCCGCGGGCACCTGCTACAGCGTGAACAAGGACGAGATGACCCGCATGATCCGCGCCGCCGGCTATGAACCCTGGCAGCGGGACAACATCTATGGCGAGCTCCGGGCCTAACCTGCGGTCGCTGGGACCAAGGCCTCAGGAAACACCCGGAAGTGCTGGACGGTTGGCTCGAACGCCAGCAGGAAGTGAACATCCTCCGGATAGTACTTGGCCACGGAGATGTCTTCTCCAGCGAACGCCCTGATCGCCTCCTCGCTGCTCCAGTGGGTGAGGGTGAGGAAATGGGTCTCGTCTCCTTCCTCTCGCCGCAGGATCTGGACGCCCAGGTTTCCTGGAATGCTCTGATAGTCCGGAATGGCGCGCTCCAGGAGGAAAGCGAGGTACTCGTCAGCCTTGGAGCGGGGCGTGATGCCGTGCCAGATGCGTGCGATCAAGGAACCTCCAGGGATGGGTGTGCGGTCGGCGTCAGGTTGGCGCGGCGGGCTTCAGAGGCCAGGGACGCGTAGGCGTTGGCGAGGTCATCGAACACCTTCTGATGGCGATGGAGGTCCACCTCGCCCCGGAAGGCCCCGGAAGCCAGAGATTCCAGGGTCCGCACGGCCGAGGCCCAGCGGGGCCAGGAACCTAGTCTTGCCAGACGGCCTCCGTAGGCGCGGTCGAAGCCTTCGATCAGATATGCCGTGCTCCGGGGCACCTGCTCCTTGGGCTGGGGGAGGGCCTCCACAAAGACCGGGGCGATCATTTCCGCCACGGCCACGGGCCGGTCGGAGAACCCGAGGCGCTGGGAGGCCCAGGCCTCCGTCCCAGCCACACCAATGCTCGAATCAGCCGGAAACCAGACACGAGCTTCGGGATCCCACACTTCAAGCCAGCGGTGATCATTGTGCCTGCGCCCGAATACGCTCATGCGGTTGCCGCGTTCAGCAGCCTTGGCCGAAGCAGCGGCCTGGCGGCTTTCGGAAGGGGACTGGAGGTTGATTTCCTGGATCCACCGGACCTGGATTCCCCGGGATTCCAGGAGGCTTTTCAGGACGCGGGCATGGTCGGCACAATTGCCGGCGCCGCGCTGGAGGATGTCATCCACGGTCCGCTCCCGGTAGTCCGTGGCCACGAAGGGCATGACCCGGTGGAGGTGCGACACGAGTCGCTCCACCCGCGTGGGCACCGGCCCCGGCACATCAAGGACCCGTCCGGCCTCGGCGCGCGAAATGCCCTGGGCCGAGACCGCCACACAGGTCATGACAGCCACGGAAACCCAGGGTGTACGCATGCGGACTCCTGGAATTCTTTTCGTGGGTGTTCGCAAAGCGTTTAGTCGTCCCCTGAGGGGTGCAACCGCCATAAACAGGATTCCCAAATGGTCGTAACCGATGGATCACAGCCACGAGGATCGCCAACGATGCCAACGCCCAAATTCGCGCTTCTCCCCCTCAGTCTGCTCCTGTTCCAGGTCTCTTCGGTCCGGGCCCAAGGGGTCGCCTCCCGGCCGGCGGCTTTGGAAGAAATCCAGAGTGAGGTCCGGGTAATTCAACGCTTGTGGACGGAGGGGAAGATCGAGGAGGCTTATCAAATCCTAGCCGCGCGCCAAAGGACGCCTGGTTTCGCAAGCCTCCAACCCAACATCCGCGCGGGTATCCGCTACAACCTGGCCTGTGCTGCTTCCAGGCTGGGGCGGAAAGCCGAGGCCATGACCTTCCTGAGTGAGGCCGTCGCGGAAGGCTTCTCGGACTGGAACACGCTGAAGGGGGATGCGGACCTGGATCCCATCCGCACGGAAGCGGGATTCGCAGAACTCTCGGAAAGGGTTCGAAGTCGCGGGGATTTCCAGTGGCTCCTGCAGCGATATCCCAGCTATGAGCAGGTTCAGCCTACCGTTCGCCTTGGGTTCACCTATCAACCGGCAACGCATCCTGATCTGGTGAACCTCCGGCGCGAGTGGAACCTGGATGCCGTGGCCGGGTCAGGCGACGCGTTTTCCCGCATGGTCCGGCTGATGCGGTGGGTCCACGCCCAGGTCCGCCACGATGGCGAATCGCCCAACCCGAAACCCAGGGACGCCAAAGGGCTCCTTGAGGTTTGCAGGCGGGAAGGGCGCGGCATCAACTGCAGGATGATGGCCATCATCCTGCACGAGGCCTATCTGGCCATGGGTTTCAAGTCGAGGCACCTGACCTGCCTGCCCATGAATGAGCACGATCCAGATTGCCATGTCATCACCTGCGTCTGGTCGGAGGCTCATCAGAAATGGCTCTATATGGACCCGACCTTCGAGGCCTATTTCATGGATGAGAAGGGCGTGCCTCTTTCGGTTCCGGAGGTTCGAGAGCGCCTCGTGACCAGCCAACCCCTGGTTCTTTCCCCCGGGGCAAACTGGAATGGAAAGCCGAAGGATCCCCAGGAGTACAAGTCCTACATGGCCAAGAACCTCTTCCGGATTCAATGCCCCGTGGAGGCCGCCCCGGGCTATGAATCCCGTCCCGGCGATCCGGTCTATGTGGCTCTGGATCCGCTGAACGTGCCCAATCCCCCGATGCCCAGAAAGGGAACCACGATCACCCACAACCAGGCCGCCTTCTGGGAGAGGCCATGAAGGGGGCTGCCCGAGGAGGGCTGTGGCATTCTTGCGGACCCGTGGTTCCACCAGCCCGCTGAAGGGTGATCAGCTGAGGGCCGCAATCAGCGTTTCGACCAGCGGCCGGATGCGTCCGGGTTCGCTGAGGTAGGCACCGCGGGCGGCCACGAGGCGCGCCGAGGAGCGGCCCAGCACCGCGGTCTCCACGAGGCCATGGGCCTTCAGCGTCCCGCCGGTCTGCACCAGGTCCACGATGGCATCGGCCAGCCCCAGCAGGGGCGCCAGCTCCGCACTGCTGCTCAGGGGCACCAGCTCGGCCGTGAGGTCCACCCGCGCGAGCCAGGCCTCGGTGGCCTTGGGAAACTTGGTGGCCAGGCGCAGGTGCGGCTTGGCGCGCAGGGCCTCCAGGGTGACGCCCGCCTGGGCGCAGAGCGACAGGCGGCAGGCGCCGAAGCCCAGATCCGCCAACTCCAGGAGGTCCATGTCCAGCTCGTCCAGGGTGTCGGAGCCCACGATTCCCAGGGATGCCACGCCCGCCGCCACATAGCGCGGCAGATCCGCCCCCTTGAGGAGCAGCACCGCCACGCCTGGCGTGGCGGTGGGAATGCGCAGCACGCGGGATTTCAAGGCAGCGGGATCCAGCGCCAGCGGCGTGTCCGCCAGCCTGGGCACCAGCTCGTCGCCGAGACGGCCCTTAGGGAAGGCGATGAGGAGCGTGGATGTCATAGGGGCCGCTCGAAGAGGTCGGGCCGGGTGTCGGCAAGGTCGAGGAGGCGCGACAGGCGCAGGCAGAAACCGGCGGCCTGCCAGGGCCGGCCCAGATCCGGGAAGAGGCGGTCGTAGCGGCCGCCCGCGGCCAATTCCTGCTGGGCGCCGGGGGCCCAGAGGCGCAGGGTGGGGCCGGTGTAGAAGCCCAGGCCCGCCACATCGGCGAGGTCCACTCTCAGCTCCAGGTTGGGCGGCAGGATGGGCAGCAGGGCCTTCAGGGCGCGGTCCATGTGCTCCCGCTCTGCCTCCAGCAGGCCCGCATAGGGGCTGGATGCGAGGGCCGCCAGGGTGCCGGGCCCGTCGAGCTCGGAGAGCAGCGCCTCCGCATGGGCCGCCAGTTGCGGTGCGGAGGGATGGCCATCAAGAGCTTCGCGGACCCGGTGCGGCGAGCGCCGGGATAGGGCCGCCACCACGGCATCCGCCAGTTCTCCGAACAGGCCCTCCGCCTCCAGGGGGCGCCGCACCAGGGCGGCGTTGCCCAGGTGGAGGATGGCGCTCTTCAGGCCGACGATTTCTGGAATGGCCATGAGCAGGCGGGCCAGCTCCACGTCCGCTTCGGCCGAGGCCTCGCCTTCCGGCTGGATGCGCTCGCAGCCCACTTCGAAGCGTTCCACCGCCTCCCAGGGTTGCACCGGGCGCCGGAAGACGGCGCCCGCATAGGCCACCCGCTCCGGCGGCTGCGGGAAACTGCGCGCCAGGAGGCCCGCCAGAGCCACCGTGAAATCCCAGCGCAGCGCCACCAGGTCATCCCCATCGAAGAAGCGCACCGCGCCCTCGGGCACAGGCTCCCGCAGCACGAGGGAAGGATGCAGCTCCTGGTAGCCATGGGCCGCGAGCAGGGCCATGAGAGCGTCTTCCCAGCGGCGCAGTCGGGCGGCGGAGCTGAAGAGGAGATCCGGGAAGTGGGGGGTGCGGACGGCCATCAGGAGCGCCTTTCCGGGGGCAGCTCATGGCGCCGCTTCAGGACCTCCACTGCATCCAGCAGGCTGGCGCCCTGCTCCAGCAGCAGCAGATCCAGGTGGAAAAGAAGATCGGCGGCCTCTCCCAGGAAGGCTTCCCGGTCCGTGTTCTTGGCGGCGATGACGACCTCGCCAGCCTCCTCCACCACCTTCTTGCCGATGCGGTCCACGCCCTGGGCGAAGAGCCGCTGGGTATAGCTGCCGCCGGGATCCGCCGTGGCCTTGCGTTCCTGCAGCAGGGCCTCCAGCCGCCCCAGCCAGGGCAGGGTGGCGGGCCAGGGCTCGCCGTCGAAGCAGGAGGCCGTGCCCCGGTGACAGCTGGGGCCTTCGGGATCCGCCACGATGAGGAGGCAATCCTGGTCGCAGTCGGGCCGGATCTCCACGAGCCGAAGGCGATGGCCGCTGGTGTCTCCCTTGACCCAGAGACACTGGCGGGAGCGGCTCCAGAAAGTCACTAGTTTGGTATCCAGCGTCATCTGGAGCGATTCCCGGTTGAGCCAGGCCATCATGCGCACTTCCCCTGCGCGGTCTTGCACGATGCCTGGGATGAGGCCGGCGGCATCGAATTGGAGCGTGTCGAGGTTCATGTCAGATCCGAACGAGGAGGTCATTTTGGGCGAGGTAGTCCTTGAGGCGCGCGATGGGGATGGTGCCTTCATGGAAGACGGTCGCGGCCAGCACCGCATCCGCGCCATGTTCCAGGGCCTCCAGGAAATGGATTTCGCGGCCCGCGCCGCCCGAAGCGATCAGCGGGATGGGCAGCTGGGCGGCCTTCTCGATCAATTGGAGGTCAAACCCTTCTCCCGTGCCGTCCCGGTCCATGGAGGTCAGCAGGATCTCGCCTGCGCCGAGGTCATTCAGCTCCCAGAGCCAGTCGAGGGCCGGACGATCCGTGGGTTCGGTGCCGCCCTTGAGAAACACGCGCCAGCCAAGGTCCGGATCGCGCTTCACATCCACCGCCACCACGACGCACTGGCGGCCAAAGGCATCTGCTAGTTCGGAGATCAGCGCGGGGCGCAAGGACGCCGCCGTATTCACGGCCACCTTGTCCGCCCCCGAGCGAAGCAGCGCGCGGGCGTCGTCCACGCTGGAGACACCGCCTCCCACCGTGAAGGGAATACTCAGGTCCCGGGCCACATCGCGCACCCAGGCCTGGCGGGTGGCCCGGTTTTCCTGCGACGCCGCGATATCGAGGAAGACCAACTCATCGGCGCCTTCCGCGTCATAGCGGCGGGCCAGTTTCACCGGGTGGCCCAGGTCCCGGAGGTCCCTGAACCGTATGCCTTTCACGACGCGGCCATCGCGCACATCGAGGCAGGGAATCACGCGCTTGGCGGGCATCAGGCTGCTCCTTGAAGGGCCTTGCGGGTGTCGGGGTCGCCCAGGGGAATGAGTCCGTCCAGCAGGGCCTTGCCGCTGATGGCACCCACGACGCCTGGGATATCCGAGAGGCATTCCACATCTTGGAGGCTCCTGATGCCCCCGGAGGCCTGCACCTGGAAACCTTCCTGGGCGATCCAGGCGGTGGCCTCCCGGCCTGGACCCTCAAGGGTTCCGTCGCGGCCCACATCGGTGACCAGGGCCCGGGAGAAGCCGAGGGTGAGGAGCGCCTCGAACACATCCGTGGACGCGCAGGCGCTGGGGGCCTGCCAGCCATGCGTGACGATGCGCAGGTCTTTGAGATCCAGGGCGGCAATGATCCGGTCAGCCGGGAGTCCCTTCAAGGCCATGGGCTGCTCCACAGCCAGGGTTCCCACCACGGCCTCGAAGCCCATGTCCAGGGTCTCCTGGATGGCGGCACGGGTTCGCAGGCCCCCGCCGAGCTGGAAGCGGATGCCGGGAAACCGGGCCGGGAAAGGGGTGAATGCCTGCTGGCAGCGGCGGCCGAACGCCCCGTCCAAGTCCACGAGATGGATGCGCGTGGCGCCAGCAGCCACCAGCTGTTCGAGCCAGGCCTCGGGGGTCAGATCATAGTAGGAAGCTTGTTGCGGGTCGCCGTGGCGGAGCCGCACCAGCCGTCCGGCCATCAGGTCCATGCTGGGAATCAGTTGCATGGGGCCTCCGGAACGGGCGCGGTGGCCCCCATCCAGGCCAGGACCGACTGCAGGAGCAGCTGTCCCATGGGGCCGGATTTCTCGGGATGCGGCTGGAATCCCACCACGTTACCCCTCGCCTCGGCCGCGGCGAAGGGGCGCCCGTGGTCGGCCACGTAGAGGGTTTCTGCGGAGGGTTCGAGGGCATAGCTGTGCACGAAGTAGAGCCACCCTTCCCGGCGGCCCGGAAGCGCCGGGTGGGGATAGACCTGCCGCACCTGGCTCCACCCCATGTGGGGCACTTTGACCCCGGGCCCGAGCCGACGAACGATGCCTGGAATCAGGCCCAGCCCCGAGGCGCGAGGAGCCTCTTCGCTGCCTTCGGCCAGCAATTGCAAGCCCAGGCAAATCCCCAGCAGGGGCCGCCCGTCGGCGACCATGCCAGGCAGATGCCGCCACCAGCCGCGCTCCCGCAGCGAGGCCTGGGCCGATTCGAAATGGCCGACGCCCGGAAGGATCAGGGGGCCGGACTCCGCCGCGAGATCAGGATTGGCGGCGCGCTTATGCCGGAGCCCCAGGCGGTCCAGGGCGCCTTCCAGGGAGGCCAGGTTCCCCGCATCGTAGTCGATGAGGGTGATGATGGTGTCTTCGCTCATCGCGTCAGGGTTCCTTTGGTTGAAGGCAGCTGGTTGCCGTCGAGGCGGAGCGCGTCGCGCAGGGCCACGGCCAGCGCCTTGAAGAGCGCTTCCACCTTGTGATGGGTGTTCTCTCCGCGCAGCAGATCGGCATGCAAGGCCAGGCCGCCCCGCATGGCCAGCGCGATGAAGAACTCGCGGACCATCTCCACCTGGAAACCATCACCCAGAACGATCGGGGGAAGCTCCGCGTGGAATTCGCACCAGGGGCGGCCGGACAGGTCCACCACCACCCTGGCCAGGGCCTCGTCGAGCGGTGTGAAGGCATGCCCGAAACGGGCGATGCCCGAGCGGTCCCCGAGGGCATTGCGCAAGGCCTCACCCAGGCAGAGGCCCACGTCTTCCACCAGATGATGGCTATCCACGGCCAGATCACCCTTGGCTTCGATCTCCAGCCCGAGGTTGCCGTGCTTGGCCAGCTGCATCAGCATGTGATCGAAAAAGGCAAGACCGGTTCGGATGACGGCATCACCGCCGTCGAGACAAAGGCTGAGCCGGACCTCGGTTTCCCCCGTGGTGCGCTGCAGGGTGGCGGTTCTCATGGGGCGGTCTCCTCATACAGCATCGGCAGCAGGTCTCGAAGGGTCGCGGATTGGACATCCGCAGGCGCGGCAAAGCGCCCGCGATCCGGCCCCAGGGCGGCAAAGCGCCAGGTCAATTCGGGACGAAGGGCTGCGGCGGCCCGCAAGCAGGCCCCATCATCCACGGTGTCTCCCGCGAAGAGGATCTCCTCCGCCCGGAAGGCGTCGGCCAGCTGCAACAATCCCCCCGGCTCGGGCTTCCGCAGGTGGGGGGCTGCGTCGCACACGGCGGGCAGGCTGAACCCCAGGACCCGCCAGGCGAGGACAAGCTCATCCGGCGGCCGCCCGGTCAGCACGGCCAGGTCCCAACCTGTGGCATTCAACTCAGGGAGGCTGATCAGGGGTCGCTCCAAGGCCAGCGTATCGGCGTAATGCCTTTGGACAACCGGTTGAACAATGGACTCCAAACGTTGTATCTGAGGTGAATGGCTATTTAGTGCATCCGCCGTGGCGGTTTCGAGCAGGGGGGTCAGGTCCACGGACCCGTGCGCATCGGCCAGGGCCACGGCCCCAGCCGTGAGCCGGAAATCATTGTTGAATCCGCCCAGGCGCTTGAAGGCGCGAAAGGCTTCATCGGACCAGGGGAGGGTCGGCCGGAGTTCCGCCAGAGCCCGTCGCACGGCCTCCATGAAACTGCGGTCGGCGTCGATGAGGACGCCATCGATATCCAGCACCAGCAGGCGGCGACGCTTCCTGGAACGAGGCGGAGGCAGGGTGGCGCCCAGGACCTGCGCGACCCGGGCCGTGGCCGCCTCGGTGCCCAGGGTGATCCGGGCCGCATCGGCTCCCGGCAAGGCCCTGACCTTGATTCCGGCTTCAGCCAGGAGGCCGGTGGGATCCGGGGAGACCTGGAGGTAATTCCCTTCGCTGCGCACCGATGGGTAGCCATCAAGCGACGCGGCGAGGCGATCCCGCCGCTCGGGGAGGGCCCGCACGGCAGCTTCGAAGGCTCCTGCGTGATCCAGGGCCACATCCAGCGCCTCCAGGCTCGCGGCGGGAATCGAGTAGGGCAACTGGAGGCTGGCCAGCTTCGCGACCAGGGCCGGATCGCCCAGGAGGTAGCCCAGGCGCCAGGCCGCCGAGGCCAGCGCCTTGCTGAAGGTGCGGAGCAGCAGCAGGTTGGGGTAGCGATCCACGGCCAAGCGGTGGGTGGCCCGGGCGAATTCGGCATAGGCCTCGTCCAGGATCACCAGGGGTGGGTCCGGTCTTGTGGCGGCGGCCTCCAGGAGTGGCTCCATTACCTCAGGTGAAAGCCAGGCACCCGTGGGATTGTTCGGCAGGGTCAGCCAGAGCTGGCGGCAATCCAGCGCCTCGAACCAAGGTTCCAGGGGAAAGCCGGTGCCCACAGGAATGGGGCGCAACCTGCCGCCATGGCGGCGGACCAGCAGGGGATACAGGCTGAACCCAGGTTCCGGGAAAGCCACCTGGTCCCCTGGCGAGAGTCCGGCCATGGCCACCAGATCAAGCAAGGCTCCGCTGGAGGGGCCGAGCAGCACGCCACCCTCAGGGGCGCCCAAGCGCCGGCGGAGACGCTCGGTCAGCTCGCCTTGCCGTTCCGGGTAGTGATGGAAGGGAAGCTTGCCGAGCCTGGCCAGCAGCGCCTCCCGGGCGGCTTCCGGCCAGTCGGCGGGGGCCTCGTTCATGTGCAGGCGCAGCCCCTCCGCGGGCTCGGGCGGGCGCTGGTAGGCGGGGAATTCAGAGAGATCGGGTCGCAGAAGAGGCATGGGAACTCAAAGAAAGGGTAGAGGAAACATAGGGCTTCCGGTTGAAGAAGCGGGAGGGATCGCTGGAGAAAACCGCGATCCTAGGAATGGTGATGATGGTTCCGGAGCCCGGCGCTGCGGCCGTGGTGGGTGAGCTGTTCCGCATCCGCGAGGCGCATGACGCCCGGCGTCATGGCAGCGGCGTCGGCGGGCGAAAGGCGGAGGAGGCTCTGCCGCTTCAAGTAGGTGGCGACCCCGAGGGGGCTGGAGAATCGGGCGCTGCGCTGGGTCGGCAGCACGTGGTTGGGGCCGGCGCCGTAATCCCCGAAGGCTTCCGCGCTGTGGCCTCCGATGAAGAGGGCCCCCGCCGTGGTCAGGTGCGGAATCCAGGCCTCCGGGTCGGCCACCCAGAGTTCCAGGTGCTCCGGGGCCCAGGCCTGGGCCAGGGCCGTGGCCAGGGCCTGATCCGTCTGCACCCGGTGGCCATGGGCGGCGAGGCTTTGTTCCAGGATGGCGCGGCGGGGGGAGGCGGCCACGCGGACATCGAGCTCTTTCCCCACGGCCTCCAGCAGTTTCCGGTCGCTGCTCACCAGCACCGCGGCGGCATCGGGGTCGTGCTCGGCCTGGGCGAGCAGGTCCTCGGCGATCCAGGCGGGGTCGGCGGTGCCATCGGCGATGACCAGGAGCTCCGTGGGACCAGCCAGGGCGTCCACGCCGCAGGAGCCGAGCAGCTGGCGCTTGGCTTCGGACACGTAGCGGTTGCCGGGCCCTGAAATGAGATCCACGGCGGGTTCACCATAGGCCAGCCAGCCCAGGGACTGGGCTCCGCCACAGGGGAAGAGCTCGGACAGACCCAGTTCCGCGGCGCAGGCCAGCACCAGCGGATCAATGCCCAGGGTGGCGGATGGCGACACTTCAGGCCGGGGTGGGGTGACGCCGATGATGCGGCCCACACCCGCCACCTGTGCCGGGATGACGGTCATGGCGAGGGTGGAGGGGTAGAAGGCACGGCCGCCGGGGATGTAGACGCCAACGGACTCGAGGGGGCACCAGCGTTCCCCCACGGTGCCGCCGCCCGGCAGCGTGAGCTCCAGGTCCTTCAAGCAGGTGCGCTGTCCTTCGGCGAACCGCCGGATGCGCGCGATCATGTCCCGCAAGGCGGTCATCAGCTCCGGCTGGCGGAGATCCAGCTCGGTCCGGGCCGCCTGGAGCACCTGGGCGGGAATGGGGGTCGGGACCAGCGGCAGCATCACGCCATCCAACTGACGGGTGCGGTTCCGCACGGACTGCCAGCCTTCGTGGCGCACCTCGGCCAGGATGGATGCCACCACCTGCCGTGTTTCCGCTTCCGTTTCCACGCTTCTGGCCAGGGAAGCCAGCCATCCGGGCAACTCGGCCCGGTCGGTCAGTTCAGCAATGGGGATGAAGTAACACCTATGCACCTCGAAGGTGAAGAGACCAGACTGCCAGGGCTTGGCTCAGGGCGGCAAGAGGAATTAGGCCGACTGGGGAACCAGGGAGGGCTGGAAGAAGAAGCGCACCTGGGAAGGCTCGGGGTTCTCGGTCCATTCCCAGCAGCTGGGATCCTCGAGAATCGCCTGGGCCAGGGCCACATGCAGAGCATGGCCGGCGGCGTGGGCTTCCACCAGGGCGAGGAGCGGGGCGCCCAGCAACGCCAGGTCGCCCACCAGGTCGAGCATCTTGTGGCGCACGGCTTCGTCTTCAAAGCGGAGGGAGTCGTTGAGAGGACCATCGGTGCCGAAGACCACGGCGTTATCGAGGCTGCCACCGAGGGCGAGGCCCCTGGCGCGAAGCTGGTCGATTTCCTGGGCCAGGCAGAAGGTGCGGGCGGAGCCCAGTTCCCGCTGGTACTTTTCCGGAGTGAGGGTCAATTCCCGGCTCTGACGGCCCAGGGCCGGCACGGGGAAGTCGATGACATAACGCAGGCGCAGTCCCTCGAAGGGGAGGGCGCGGATCCACCGGTCCCCTCTCCGGACTTCGATGGGTCGGATGATCTTCATGAAACGGCGGCGGCCTTCCAGGGACTGGGTGCCGGCCTGGAGAATGGCTTCCACCCAGGGGGCGGCGCTGCCATCCAGAATGGGGAGCTCTTCCGCGTCCACTTCGATGCGCAAGTGCTCGACTTCCAACCCGGTCAGCGCTGAAAGGAGATGCTCGATGGTCTGGAGCCGCACGCCGTCCTTGATCAGGGTGGTGGCCAGAACCAGGTCCCCGGCCAACTCGGCGCGCGCAGGGATTTCGGTGCCCGAAGGCGTGTGGACGAACACCAGACCCGTGGGGCGGCTCACGGGCACCAGACGCACGGTGCAGGGGCGCGCACTGTGCAGCCCATGGCCCGAGATGGTGATCTCGCGGCTCAGGGTCTGGGGCTGGATGCAGCGGGGCATGGTTTGACCTCGCTGAACACCTAGCAGGTTTCACGCCAATCTATAATTACAATCATAACATCATTAAGAATAATTAAATTCGCTGTCGATTGTGGGTGGTCCGACCACACGGTGTGGTCAGTGAGGGGAGGCTCGCTCCCAATCCTCGGGGGTGGTGAGCTTTAAATTGGAGCTGGGGCTCGGGATCAACTTCACGGAAAGCCCCAGCCTCTCCAACAGGGCCACGTCATCCGTGCCGGAGAAGCCTGCTTCCATGGCGGACTTGAAGGCGTGCAGCCAAGTGGACAGCCGGGCAATCTGGGGCGTCTGGGCGCGGAAGAATTCCTCCCGCGGTTCGGTGCGGAGGACCTGACCCTGGCTATCCACGCGCTTGAGGGTGTCCGTGGAAGGTTCCCCCAGCAGAACGCCGTCATAGCGGTTCAAGGCCTCAAGAGCCTCCCAAAGGGGGGCGATGGGCGGGAAGGGCCGCACGGCATCGTGGATCATGACCGGGGCCATGGGCTGCTTAGGCAGTGCCTGGAGGGCGGCCCAGACGGATTCCTGGCGGGTCTCTCCGCCAAGTACCACCCAACTGGGGATGGGAAAGGACCAGCGCTTCACTTCTTCCAGGTGGGCGGGGGGCACGGCCAGGGCAAGCCCGGCCAGGCGGGGCATGTCCGGGGCCAGGAAAGCTTCCGCGGTGGATTGGAGCAGGGGGCGCCCATTCCAATCGCGAAACTGCTTGGGCAGCCCGCCCCCCATGCGCAGCCCCCGTCCCCCTGCCGGAATGATCAGGAAGGGAAGGGGAAGCTCAGTGCTGGCGGGTGACAAAGGGTTCGACTCCACGATCCTTCAGGAGCTTGGCGATTTCCTCAGCGGCACGATCGGCATCCTGCCGGCTGGTGTAGCTTCCCACCCGAACCCGCTTGACCGACAATCCACCCCGGGTCTGGGCGGATTGGAAGGTGACGACGCCGAAGGTGTTTTCAAGTTCTTTGGTAAGCGCTGCGATGTTTTTGGGGTCGCTGAGGGCGGCCACCTGCACCACGAAGGGGTCCTGGCGGTCCAGGCTGGAGTCCACGGCGACGGGAAGTCCCATGGCATCCACGGTCCTGAGCCGAATCCGGGTCGTGCCCCGGCCCAGGAACCCGAGATCCTGGGCACCCCGCTGGGAAAGATCCAGAATGCGCCCCTTGACGAAGGGGCCCCGGTCGTTGACCCGGACCACAGCGCGCTTGTGGTTCTCGAGATTTTCCACTTCCAGGAAGCTGCCCAAAGGCAATGTTCGGTGGGCACAGGTGGGCTGAGATGGATCGAAAAGCTCTCCACTGGCGGTGGGACGCCCGGCGAAACCATCCTCCGGGCTTCCATACCAACTGGCCAGCCCCTCTTCGATGAAGGGTTGGGCGTCCGCAACGCCGCCCCGGGTGGTCCCCCTCCGGGCATCGGACAGGAGTGTGGGCGGGCGCGTGCAGTGCAGGGTGAAGCTGAGGACCACGATGGTGGCGACCTGGGAGGTTCCCCATCTCATCACTCGAAGGAACCCGCCCTTGCCCAAGGTCACCGGCGTCGGAGGGTCGAAGGCGATCTGGATCTCGTGGATCCACGACGCGCAGGCGCTACTCCAATTGGTGGGATGGAAGGGTAATAGCATCGGGCTCCACAAAGATCTCAATGGTCGTATTTTATGGACCAGTTCGTATACATATAAAGTATAACGAACGCTAGATCATTTGTAAAGCCTTCAATCCTGAACGAGTGTTTTATTTAGAGATGGAGATGAAATTAGATTACTGATGGTCCGGGATCTGGCCCACCCGGAAGGGCTTGGGGCGGTTGCCTTCGGCCAGAAAGATGGCCGGCAACTTCTTGGCGGCATTCTTGGCGGCGGCTTCCGAACCCCAGTGACCCAGGAACACCTGATAGCAGGTCCTTCCATCCCGCATGGTCATGGGAAGGATGAAGAGGTCCGGATCACGGTCCTTGAGTTGTCCGGCCGCATGCTGGACGGTGCTGCCCTGGCAGGCGATCTCCAGGCGGAGAACCCAGCCGTGAGGGAGGGCCTTCTGGTGAGCTAGACCCTGGGCAAGGGCCTGCTTCCATTCCCCTTGGAGGATGGTGCGGAGTCGATCTTCCTTAGAGAAAACCGTGCTCTTGGCTGGCTTCGGAGGCTCCGGGGCCGGAGTGGGCAGAAGGGTCTTCGGGGCCTCGGTGACCTTGGGTTCGGGGGCCTGCTTGACAGGGACGGATGGAGCCGGCTGGGGAATTTCTGGCGTCACGACAGGAGCCGGAACGCTGGTTTTGGCTGGCGTAGGCTGGGGTGCCGGGTGCCGCCTGCGGAAACCGGTGATGACCCAGGCGGAAAGGCTGAAGACGAGAAGGACCAGCAAGAGGGGGAGCGCCCTGGATCGGGGAGGGGCTTCCAGGTGCTCGGGCGGGGGAGGCTCCAGGGGTTCCGTGCGGCCTTCGGTCTCGTGATGGATGGGCAGGGCAGGTTCGGGGGCGGCGGGGGGCTCCGGCTGGGGTTCCGGCACCGGGGGAGGCTCGAATTCGGGGGAGGGTATGTGAATGGCTTCCCCGAGAGGCTCCAGAGGCTGGAGTTGATCCAGGGCCTCCGCGAGATGCTCGAGATTGGTGGTGGGTTGCTGGCTGGCGTGGATCTGGGCGATGAGCACCGAGGCGGGCGTCAGGGGCGATTCAGGCAGCGGGGGGGACAGCGGCGCTTCGGCCGGGTCCAGCACTTCCGCCAGGGCCTGGCGGTCCAGGTTGGGAATCTCGTGGAGCCGTGCCCATCCCATTTCCCGGAGGAATAGGGCGAAGGCGCCCAGTCGGAAGGGCTCGATGCCCGATTCCCGGCTCAGTTCGAGCAGGGTCCGGCTGCCGTCCATGAGGGCAGGCACCTTGGTCAGATCCGCGGGGATGGTCAGGTCCTGGTGCTTGCGGCCTTCAAGGACCACCACCTGGTTCAGGGGTCCCAGGACTTCCAGGAGCCCTTCCCGATCCTGGAGGTTCAGAACGCCGGCCAGCAGCATGGCGGGCGTATCCAGGGGCAGCCGGACCGTGGTGGCGTCGAGATCCTTGGCTTCAAACTGGGGCGTTTCCCTGGGCTCGGCCAGACTGGCCAGGACCACCCGTTCCACCTGGCCACGGGCGACCTCCAGGAGGTCCCGCTGGGTGATGAATCCCATCTGGATGAGGTTCTTGCCCACGGACATGGTCGGATTGAGGTTGGCCATCGCGTAGTCGAGCTGGGCCTGGGTGAGGCGTCCCCGCTCCACCAGGAGGTGGGTCAGGCGGTCGAGCGGATGCGTGCTGGTCGCAAAGACCACATCGCCCTCTTCGAGGAAGATGGTGCGCTTCGGGTCGTCGCCCAGGGTCCAGACGCCGGTAGCCCGCCCCCGGCGCCTGGAGAGGAGATCCTTGAGGGCTGCAAGGCTCATGACACCACCCATCGCTCGATCTTCAGTTTGCCGACCTTCACCAGGAGGGTGTCGCCGGAGCGGAGCGTCAGGCGCAAGGACGGATCCGCAGCCTTCTGTCCGTCAAGGCTGACGCCGCCCTGGGTCATCAGGCGCTCGGCCTCCTTGCGGCTTGGGGCCAGACCCCGGTCCACCAAAAGGCGGGTTAGGGGCGTTTCCTCCGTGGGGGCCACGGACACCTCGGGTGCCTCGTCCTGCTTGCGTTCGGAGAATCGCCGGATCCAGCGCTCCTCCGCGGCCTGGGCCTCGGCCCCACCATGGAAATCCGAAACGATCTGGCGGGCCAGGGCCTTCTTGGCGTCCATGGGATGCCCCTGCTTGAGGGCTTCGATCGCAGTCGGCAGCTGGTCCGTGAGGAGCAGGTACCAGTCCCACATGAGGGTGTCGCTAATGCTCATGGCCTTGCCGAACTGCGTGTCGGGGTCTTCCATGAAACCGATGTAGTTGCCAAGGCTCTTGGACATCTTCTCGACGCCGTCGAGGCCCTGGAGCAGGGGCACCGTCAGCACGACCTGGGGCTTCTGTCCCGAGGCCTCCTGGAGGATGCGGCCCTGCATGAGGTTGAAGAGCTGGTCATTGCCGCCCAGTTCCACGTCGGCTTCCAGGGCCACGGAATCGTAGGCCTGCACCAAGGGATAGAGCAGCTCATGGAGGGCGATGGGTTCGTGTGCGTCCATGCGCTTGGCAAAATCGTTGCGCTCCAGCATCTGGGCCACGGTGAAGCGGCTGGCCAGACGGATCCAGCCCTCCCCTGCCAGGTTGCCGAACCATTCGCTGTTGAAGCGGATCCGGGTCTTGGCCGGGTCCAGGATCTTGAAGACCTGGGTCTTGTAGGTTTCGGCGTTGGCCAGGACCTCTTCCCGGGTCAGAGGGGGCCGGGTGGCCTTCTTGCCCGTGGGGTCGCCGATGAGGCCGGTGAAATCGCCGATGAGGAACGTGACTTCATGGCCCAGTTTCTGGAATTGGGCCATTTTCCGGATGAGGACCCCATGGCCGAGATGCAGGTCCGGGGCCGTGGGATCGAAGCCGGCCTTGATGCGCAAGGGTCGGCCTTCCTTGAGCTTCGCCTCCAGCTGCTCCACTTTGTGGCATGTGACGGTGCCCTTTGTGAGCAGGGCGAGAGCATCAGATATGGATCCGAAAGGTGCAGTCATGTCTGAATCTTGGCTTAAAAATCCCGCTGGCTCAATGCAGATCCCCGGGAGCCTTCAATAAAACCTCAGCGGACTTCCACCAGGGCGACCTTGCGAGGCTCCGTGGATCCGGTCCTTCGCTTCGACGTGAAGGTCACCGCGATCCGTGCGCCTGTCTTCGGGCGCCAGTCGATGCGCACCGTACCGCGCATCTCATGGTTGATGCTGAGACCACCCTGTTCCAGGAGCTCAGGGCCAATGGGGGGAATTTCCGGCAGGTTCGGGCGCCAGGCCTCTGCGTCCTTCAGGAAATCGGCTTCCTTGGGCCAGGTCTGGGCCAGATCGGGATTGGCTGCATAAAGGGCCCGGGTCCCTTCAGGCGTGCGGAGCTGGTTGACGACCTGCGTGAAGTCATCCCAATCCGGGCGCATCTTCTCCGTGGCCAGTCCCATCGCCCAGCGCTTGGCCCCTTCGGGATCCTTCTTGAACTTGTTCGCCACGAAGGCGACGCCGCCCACGCAGGTCACAAGGACGATCAGAAAGGCGATGCCGCAACCCAGGGTGATCTTCGCCCACAGGGGCATCCCCGGCTTGAGCGGTGCGCCGTGACCGCCGTTGTCCCAGGATCCATCCGCCATGGCGGCCTCCTATAAAAGATTGCTCGCCAGTTCCGCCAGCTTGCTGCGCTCACCCTTCATGAGCGTCACGTGACCGGAGATGTCGAGCTGTTTGAAATGTTCTGCGAGGAAACTGAGGCCATTGGTGCTGGCGTCCACATAGGGGTTGTCGATCTGGTGGGGGTCCCCCGTGAAGATGACCTTGGTGCCTTCGCCCGCGCGGGTGAGGATCGTTTTCACTTCGTGGGGGGTGAGGTTCTGGGCCTCATCCACCACCAGGTACTGCTTGGGAATACTGCGGCCGCGGATGTAGGTGAGCGGTTCCACGCTCAGGTAGCCCGCCTCTTCCAGCTGGCCCGCGGTCATGGTGGTGCGCTTCCGGGCTTCGCTGTTGGCCCCCACGATGAACTCGAGGTTGTCGTAGATGGGCTGCATGTAGGGCCGCAGTTTCTCGCCGATGTCGCCGGGCAGGTAGCCCAGGTCGCGGCCCATGGGCATCACGGGACGGCTCACCAGGATCTTGTCGTAGTCCTCGTCATCCACCACCTGCTGAAGCCCGGCGGCGATGGCCAGGAGGGTCTTGCCCGTGCCGGCCTTGCCAAGGAGAGTGACCACCTGGACGCTGGGATCCAGGAGGAGTTCCATGGCGAACTGCTGCTCCCGGTTGCGCGGCTTGATGCCCCAGGGGGGCGCTTCCATGCGGCGGAGCGGCCTCAGCATGCCTTCCCCGACGAGATAGCGGCCCAGAGCTGTGTGGCTGGGGTTGGTCCGGTCGATCAGGGTGAGAAATTGGTTGGGCTGGAGCTCCAGGGAGGGCTCGGGGCGCAGGCCACCATCGTAAAGCTGGTCGATCTGTACCGGATCCACGTCCCAGGTCTTGTGGCCCGTGTAGAGCTCATCCATTTCTACGCGATCCGTGGTGTAGTCCTCCGCCTGCAGGCCAATGGCATCGGCCTTGATACGCAGGTTGCTGTCCTTGGTCACCAGCACCACCCGCTCCTTGCAGGTGTGCAGGAGCTCCCTGGCGCAGGCGAGGATCTGGTTGTCGGCCTTGTTCTTGTCGGCGGAGAGAATGCCCAGATCAAGGTTGTGGGCTGCCACATCCACCTTGAGCGACCCACCGCCCTCAAGAGGCACCCCCGTGTTCAGGGAGCCGGTGGCGCGCATCCGGTCCAGGAGACGGGACACGGCGCGCGCGTTCCGGCCAATCTCGGTGGGGTCCTTCTTGAAATGGTCGACTTCTTCAATGACCACGATGGGAAGGACCACATCGTGTTCCTGGAAATGAAGGATGGAATTGGGATCGTGCAAGAGGACGTTCGTATCGAGGACGAATACCTTCTTCTTGGATGGTGGGACCAAGTGACCTCCGGATCTGGCCGGAGCCTACCACCAAGAGGCCCCCCATGCACGGTCCGGATTTGCCGACGAGTGCCCGAGAATGGCTGCCCGGCTCCAGCTGGACAGGCCCCTTCGCCCATACTGCCCTGGAAAACAGGCCCATTCTGGTCCATTTTGCAAGACCACCTGCGCCAATGCCTTCGCCCAGAGGTTGATTCCACCGCCCTCCCCGGGCAAACTGAGAGGCCAGCGCCAACTTAGCTCAGCTGGTAGAGCAGCTGATTCGTAATCAGCAGGTCGCAGGTTCGAATCCTGTAGTTGGCTCCAGTGAAAAGGCCCCCGCGCGCGGGGGCCTTTTCACTGGAGTGAATCCCTGCGGGATTCGAACCTGCGAGTGGACTTCGGAGGCGTGCCTTGATGGCACGCCGGAGAAGGCCGGCGGCTGGCGAAGCCAGACGCGGTTCGAATC
>DATEZS010000009.1:0-25271 GCA_035255365.1 Geothrix sp. | reverse complement strand
AGATCCCACATCATGTTGGCGATGGTTTCCTGGGCGTCGCGGTCTTCTTCCCTGGACGGGCCGCGAAAGTAGATGTCGATGCCCAGCTCCTTCCCGGCCTGATTCGCCCCCTCGCCGACCGCCTGCCAGAAGGCATAACCGCCACCGGCGGACACCACCTCGATGCACTCACGGGCCAACGCCGGCACGCTCGATACGGCCGACCCCAGCAGCACGGCCAGAATGACTCGTCTCAACATGGTTGTGATGTCTCCTCGTTGGCAGCGCCAACCCCATGACGGCGATACCTTGTACCGGCAGCCGGGCTGTCGCCGCCGCTCCCCGCTTTGACTGTAGCCGATGCAGGGCCATATCACCCCGAGACGCATGCCGGGCGACATGGTGCCGCCCCAACTGCGCACGCTGATTCCGGGGAAGAAACACGAGGGCCTCCGCCTCGCACCCCAGCACAGCGGCAAAGAGAGGTGCCATCATTCAGAGGATCAGCAACCCGGCGCCGAAGAGGGCCAATACGGCCGCGGCGATGACATGAATCCGCCCCTGGAAGTCGCTGTACTGCTTTTGAATGCGTTTCGAGGCAAAGAGGGTGGCAAGAAACAGATGCCAGGACGTCGAGACGAGGCCGATGGTCACCACGCAGACCACCTTTAGCCAGACGGGAGAGCTCGGGGTCAGTACCGTGGCAAAGATGGTCGAAAAAAAGGCCAATGCCTTGGGGTCGAGGAAGCACACCACGCCGTCCTCCCGCTTCTCGATGCGGGTGATCTTGGTCTTGGTGCGCACGTCCATCTTGTAGGTCTTCTTGAAGATCTTGGCCAGCTCCAGGCCGATCTCCTCATCCTCAAGCGGCAGGATCGTGTCCATGAACTCGACGAGCGTGACCTTGGAGCCCAGGCGGCTGAACACGGAGGCGAACTCCACGCCGATGGCGCCGGCGCCCAGGATCACCAGGTGGCTCGGCAGCTCGGTGAGGTCCAGGATGTGGTCGCTGTTGAGCACGCGGACGCCATCCGTCTCCAGGCCCGGGATGGGCTTGGGGGCCGAGCCCGTGGCCAGGATGATGCGCTTGGCCTCGTGGACCTCGCCGGCCACGTCCACGCGCCCCCCGCCCAGCAGCTTGCCGAAGCCCTTCAGCACCGTCACCTTGTTCTTCTTCATGAGGAACTCGATGCCCTTGGCGTTCTTCAGGACGATGCGGCCCTTGCGCTTGACGATGGTGGCGAGGTTGGCCTTCAGGCTCTTGGCGTCCACGCCATCGATGCCGTAGTCGTCCGCCACCTGCATCTGCTCGAAGCGGTGGGCGCTCTCCAGCCAGGTCTTGGCGGGAATGCAGCCGCGGTGGAGGCAGGTGCCGCCCAGGCCCGCATCCTTCTCCACCAGGGCCGTGTTCAGGCCCAGCTGGGCGGCGCGGATGGCGGCGATGTAGCCGCCGGGGCCGGAGCCGATGACGAGGAGATCGAAGGAAGCCATGCTGCGCTCCAAAGAACGGGGTTCCGTTGCGGAACCCCATGATCCCATATTGCCGGGGCCGGATCGGCCCTAGGCGTACACCAGCGCAGACCGCACTTCCAGGCGGGCGGCCTTCCACTCGGCCCAGGCACTGCGGAGCTCGGCGCGGTGCAGGGCCAGGGCGGCCTTCCGCTCGGCCTTGGCCTCCCGCCAGGCTTCCGCCCTGGCCAGGCCCTTGGCCCGCCACTCGGCCTTCTTCGCCTGCCAGGCTTCGTGCCGGTCATGCAGGGCGGCCAGGGCCGTGTCCAGCTTCAGGCGGGCGGCCTCCAGGCGGTCCCGCATGGGGTGGGCGCTGCCGGGGCTGGCCAGGGCCAGGCGCTCGCGCAGGCGCTTCTCCTCCATGTGGAGCCGGGCCCGGGTCATGGCCGCGGCGGACACGCGGCGGAACTGGCCCACGAGGCCGAACCAGCGGAGGACGTTCAGCACCCACTTGGTGGTGTCCCACTGGTACCAGAGGGCGCCGTTGCGGTAGTCCCACTGCCAGAGGTGGTGGAAGTTGTGGTAGCCCTCGCCGTAGGTGAGGGGCGCCAGGAGCCAGTTGTCGCGGGCCGTGTTGGCGTCGGTGTAGGGCCGGCTGCCGAACATGTGGGCGGCGCTGTTGATGAAGAAGGTGGTGTGGTGCGTCACCACGATGCGCAGCGCCACGCCGAAGACCAGGTGGCCCAGGACGTTGCCCGTGGCCAGGCCGATCACGAGGGGGATGCAGGTCACCACGGCCCCGATGAGGAAGTGGTGCCGGTGCTGCCACTGCACCAGGGGATCCTTCTCCAGGTCGGCCACGCCGGCCAGGGGCAGGCCCTTGGCCTCCATCACCCAGGTCCAGTGGGCGTACCAGAAGCCCTTGCCGATCTGGTAGGGATCCTTCTCGGTGTCCACGTGCTGGTGGTGCACCCGGTGGTCGCTGGCCCACTTGAGGGCCGAGTTCTCGAAGGCCGCGGCGCCGAAGCAGAGGAAGAGGAAGCGCACGGGCCAGGAGGCCTTGTAGGCGCGGTGGCTGAAGAGCCGGTGGTAGCCGCCGCTGATGGCGGTGCCCACGGCGAAGGTCATGGCGAGGAACACCAGCCCCTCGCTCCACCGCAGGCCGGAGGTGGCCAGGCGCCAGGGCACCAGCACCAGGGCCAGGGCCAGGGTGCCCGTGAGGAAGAGCGTGTTGAGCAGGTTCCAGCGCTTGGATGGGTTCATTCCATAGACTCCAAAATGAAGCTCAATTCTACCGGAGGACTGTCACAGGAACCCCATGCCAAACTGGCTTTTCCCCCATGAGGTTTCTGTGACCGTCAAACGACCCTGGTACCGCTCCAGCACCTTCTGGATCTTCATGGGCCTGATCCTGGGCGTGATCCTGGGCGGCTCCCTGCCCCAGGACCAGTACCCCTGGGCCTACGACACCTTCCGCTTCCTCTCCAAGGCCTTCATCAGCCTCATCAAGGGCCTCATCGTGCCCCTGCTGCTGTCCACCATCATCGTGGGCATCGCCCAGACGGGGGACATCCGGGCCGTGGGCCGCATGGGGGGCAAGGCCCTGCTCTATTTCGAGATCGTCACCACCTTGGCCCTGTTCATCGGGCTCTTCGTGGCCAACTGGATCCAGCCCGGCGCCCACCTGCCCATGGACATGAGCGCCCACTCGGCGGTCGCCGCCGCCAAGGCCAAGACCGGCTGGGAAATCGCCCTCCACATGTTCCCGTCCAACCTCATCCAGCACGCGGCGGAGGCGGACATCCTGCCCGTGGTGATCTTCGCCACCATCTTCGGCATCGCCCTCACCAAGGTGGGGGAGCGCGGCAAGCCCGTGCTGGCCTTCTTCGATGGCGTCGCCCAGACCATGTTCAAGTACACGGACTTCGTCATGACCCTGACGCCCCTGGGCGTCTTCGGCGCCATGGCCTACAACGTGAGCCACATGGCCGCGGGCCATGCGGTGAACGGCGTCCTTCTCAAGGGTTGGCCTTCCGTGTTCCACCTCCTCAAGCAGTACAGCCTGCTGGTGGGCAGCCTCTATCTGGCCCTCAGCCTGCTGTTCGTCCTCGTGTTCGTGCCCGTGGCCTGGCTGTCGAGCATCAAGATCCTGGACTTCATCAAGGCCATCAAGGACCCGGCCCTGACGGCCTTCAGCACCGCCAGCAGCGAAGCGGCCCTGCCGAAGCTGCTGGAAGAGGTCGTTCGCTTCGGGGTGCCGCGCCGGGTGGCCAGCTTCGTGATCCCCACCGGTTACAGCTTCAACCTGGATGGCTCCACCCTCTACCTGGTGCTGGCCAGCCTCACCATCGCCCAGGCGGCGGGCATCCACATGAGCCTGGGCCAGCAGCTGCTGATGGTCTTCACCTTCATGCTCACCAGCAAGGGCGTGGCGGGCGTGCCCCGGGCCACCCTGGTGATCATCGCCGCCACCTGCGGCAGCTTCGGCCTGCCCGGCGAGGCGGGCATTGCCATGCTGCTGGCCGTGGACGAGATCATGGACATGGCCCGCACCATGGTGAATGTGGTCGGCAACGGCCTCGCCAGCGTGGTCATCGCCAAGTGGGAAGGGGTGTTCGGCACCGAGGAAGAATCCCTTCCCGATCAGGAAATTGGTTGATTTATTCTAAAAATACAGAAGGAATCACGTGGCTTTCGAAGAGAATGGTCCAGGCTACTGGAGCTACTCATGTCCCGCACCCTTTCTGCCCTTCTTTGCCTTCCAGCGATCTGCCTCCCTATGGCCGCCCAGGACGCCACCCCCAAGGAGGCTGAGGCCCTGGTGAAAGATGCCATTGCCTATGCCAAGGCGCATGGAAAGGATGCGGCCTTCAAGGAAATCACTAAAGCAGGGGGCCAATTCCGGCGGAACGGTGGTGAGCTCTATGTCTTCGTCTATGACATGAATGGCAATGTCGTGGCCCACGGCCAAGGAGCTTCCAAGGTGGGGGTCAACCAGCTGAAGGCGGTGGATCCCGATGGGGTCGCCTATGTCCAGGAGCGCATCCAGCTCGCCAAGAGCAAGGGCAGGGGCTGGCACAACTATCAGTACATGAATCCCAAGACCGGCAAGAAGGAGCCCAAGACCAGCTACATCGAAGTCTGGGATGGCTTGATCTTCGGCGCCGGGATCTACCGGAAGTAGCCCTCTTCAGAGCACCGTTCCTTGTCCCCGTTGGCCTTTGGCCGCGATATGGTGGAGGACTGTTTCCTGCCGAACAGAGCCCACACCCGACGGGGGATGCCATGAAGATCATCGTGACCGATGAGGTGACCGACGAGGGTCTAGCCCTCCTCCAGGGAGATCCGCGCATCACCCTGGATGTTCGCCTGGGCCTGTCCCGGGAGGCCCTGCTGGCCTGCATCGGCGCCTACGACGCCATCATCACCCGCAGCGGCACCACCGTGGACAAGGCCCTCCTGGAGGCCGCCACGAACCTGAAGATCGTGGCCCGGGCCGGTGTCGGCATCGACAATGTGGATGTGGAGGCGGCCACCAGCCGCGGCGTGGTCGTGGTCAACGCGCCCTTCGGGAACACCAACAGCGCCGCGGAACATACCCTGGCCCTGCTGCTCTCTGCCTGCCGCCACATCCCGGCGGCCCACGCCAGCCTCAAAGCCGGGGAATGGAAGCGCGCCAAGTTCACAGGCGTCGAACTCAAGGGCAAGACCGTCGGCGTCATCGGCCTGGGCAAGGTGGGCGGCCGGGTGGCCACGCGCCTCAAGGCCTTCGAGTGCGAGGTGCTGGGCTGCGACCCCTACATCGCTCCCCGGCGGGCCCAGGACCTGGGCGTGCGGCTGGCCGGTCTGGAGGAGCTCTGCCGTATCTGCGAGATCCTCACAGTCCACACGCCCCTCAATGAGGAAACCCTGGGGATGATCGGCCCCTCGCAATTCGCCCTGATGAAACCCGGCGTGATCCTCCTGAATGTGGCCCGGGGCGGCATCCTGGATGAGGCGGGCCTGCTGGCGGCCCTGGAGGCGGGCAAGGTGGCCCTGGCCGCCGTGGACGTGTGGTCGGAGGAACCACCGAAATCCGAGACCCTCCAGCGCCTCATCGCCCAGGATCGGCTCGTGGTCACCCCCCACCTGGGCGCCAACACCCAGGAGGCCCAGGTCAACGTGGCCGTGGACGTGAGCCGGGAGATCCTGAACCACCTGGACCGCCTGCCCCTTGAGAATGCCGTGAACCTGCCGCGCTTCGACCCGGCGGTCATGGCCCAGATGCGCCCCTACTTCAAGCTGATGACCGTCCTCAGCGAGTTCGGCATGCAGCTGCTCCCGGGCCGCCTGGAGCGCGTCTCCTTCGGCTATCAGGGCGGCCTGGCCGGCCACGATTGCGCCCCCCTGACCGTGAGCGGCCTGGCGGCCCTGCTGGACCGGGCCGTGGATCAGCCCGTGAACGCGGTCAACGCCCGCCTCGTGGCCGACCAGATGGGCCTGGTCGTCGAGGAGTCCAAGTCCACCCAGGGCGGGGACTTCTCCAATCTGGTGACCCTCACCCTCGAAGGTTCCGATGGCATCCGCGTTCTCGCGGGCACCCTCTTCGAAGGGACCCCCCGCATCGTCAAGCTGCGGGACTATGCCATGGACTTCATGCCCGAGGAACACCTGCTGGTCCTCAGCTACCAGGACCGGCCGGGCATGATCGGCCGCATCGGGACCCTGCTGGGCGAACAGGAGGTCAACATCGCCTTCATGAACCTGGGCCGACGGGAGAAAAAGGGGGAGGCCATGGTGGTGCTTTCCGTGGATACCCCGGTGCCCGATTCCCTCCTCGAAGCCGTCCGGAAAGCCACCCAGGCCACCTTCGCCCAGGCCATCCACCTGCCTTCGGCCGCCGGAATGGCATGATGGAAGGCTGGAGGCTTTTTTGACTTCTTTGAAAATGATCGCCTGGGACTTCGACGGCACCTTGGTGGACAGCCGCCCCATCATCGAGGCGGGCATGACCCATGCCCTGGACGCCTTGGGGCAGCCCCGGTCCCTCATGGCCGAATGGCTCAAGTATGTGGGCCTGCCCGTGGAGCACGGCATCCGGAATACCTTCGGACCCGTCGGATTGGATATGGATACGGTGCTGAAGGCCTATCGGAGCTTCGGCCACGCCGAGCATGAATACCTCATGGCCCCCTTTGAAGGCATGCCGGAACTGCTCCTGGAGCTCAAGGCGCGCAAGGTCCCCATGGCGGTCGTCACCTCCAAGCGCCGCCTTCCGCTGCTGCGCCAGATGACCCAGTTCGGCTGGGAGTCCCTGTTCGACCCCATCATCACCCCGGATGAAGTCACCCACGGAAAGCCCCACCCGGAATCCCTGGTGCTGCTCCAGCAGCAGACCGGGCAGGCAGCGGCGGACATCCTCATGGTGGGGGACACCCCCTTCGACCTGGACATGGCCCGCAGCGCCGGCGTGCCCAGCGTGGCCGTGGGCCACGGCTTCTACCCCAGGGAGGCCCTGGAGGCCTGCGGCCCCAGGGCCTATGCCCCGGACACGGCCGCCTTGCGCGATATCCTGCTCGCCTATTTCGTCTGACCCAGGGGGGGAAGCCATGGCCAAACTCACCCATCTCGATCCCGAAGGCCGCCCCTGCATGGTGGATGTCTCGGCCAAACCCATCACCCGGCGGCGGGCCGTGGCCGCAGGCTACCTCGAACTTGATGCCCCCGCGGCGGAAGCGCTGTCCCAGGGCGGCGGTCCCAAGGGGGACCCCTGGTCCGTGGCCCGGCTGGGCGCCGTGGGTGGCGTGAAGCGGACCTCGGACCTCATCCCCCTGGCCCACCCCCTGGCCATCGAGGCGGTGGAGGTGGCCCACCACTGGGACCCCAGTCTCCGCCGAGCCTGGCTCCGGGTGGAGGTCAGCTGCGAAGGCCGCACCGGCATAGAGATGGAAGCCCTGACGGGGGTCGCCGTGGGCCTGCTGGTGCTCTACGACATGCTCAAGGCCGTGAGCCATGGCATGAGCCTGGGCCCGGCCCGGCTGCTCCGGAAAGAAGGGGGCCGGCGAGGCACCGTGACCCTGCCCTGGAACGGGTGTCCCTGGGCGGAGTAGCGCCAGGCCGGAATTCTTTAAAAATTAAACACAATATATTAAATACTTTACATCGTCATTCGAATTGAATTTTCGCGATTCCGATGGCGGCTCCCTTCAACGCTGAGGGCCAGTTGGAAAAGATTTGCATTTCCTGGACACCCCCTGGCCGGTAGAATGGATCTGGACCGTTTCTTTCATTGAACCCGGGGTCACGCCCCTTCAGGAGGCCTAGCGAAGCAGGCTTTTCCGTTCCAGCCGGGAGTTCCCCCATGCGTCTTGCCGCCCTGACCCTAGTCTTAGCGTCCCTCAGCCTCGGCCTTCAGGCCGCCCCGAAACGGACCTCCAAGCGAAGTCATCACGCCCGGCGAGCCGCCGTGCCCGCTGACGCCACCGTTCATGTGGTCAAGAAAGGCGAGACCGCAGCCCAAGTCTGCCGCCTCACGGCGCTGAGCCTGGATGAGCTGGCGGAATTGAATCCCGGCATCAAGCTGTCCCGATTGACCGTGGGCATGCGCCTGGTCACCGGGAAGGCCGCCGGCAGCGCGCCCGTGGCCTCCGAAACCGCTCCCATGGCCTCCACGACCCCTCGTCTACCCTTGCCCGCGGTTCCCTCGGCTCCGATGTTCGCCTCGAGCCCCATGCCTCACCTGGAGCGGCTCCTGCCCTTCCAGCCCCGGATTCTGGCACCGGGCGAAGGCAGCAAGGCGATGGCCGCCGGGGACTCCGGGGCCCTATCGGAATTCCTCTCCCAGTTGCATCCCGTGTTCCCTCCCCTCACCGACGCGGAGTACAAGGCTCTCCTTCCGGTCTTCACCCCCGCCGATCCGGACCACCTGGATCTGCTCTGGCCCGTGGAGACTCGCACCATCAGCTCCGCCTGGGGTCCCCGCATGCGGACCCGGGTTGTGCGCGTCAAGAATCAGCGGAAGAAGCGGGTGCGTTACCGCGGCCGCCACAAGGGCGTCGACCTCACGGCCCCCATCGGAACCTCCGTCTACGCCGCCATGGACGGGGAAGTCCTCTTTGCCGGAAAGCACAAGCAGTATGGCAACTATGTGGTGGTGGACCACGGGAACGGCGTCGAGACCCTCTATGCCCACCACAGCCTGAATCTTGTCCATTCCGGGGACATCGTCCGGAGGGGCCAGAAAATCGCAGAAGTCGGGCGCACTGGGAACGCCACCGGCCCCCACCTTCATTTCGAGCTGAAGCTGGACGGCATTCAACGCAATCCCCTGCCGGTACTCAACGACGAGGAAGAGATCCCGGCGGAAGTAGCCGCCCAGAACGCGTTGATCGGCTCAGGAATGACCCGCGGTTCCGGCAACCATCACTGAACCAACCTCCGCTTGGCGGCATCCACAAGAGGCGTCTCCCCCCATTCCCAGCGCGGGATTGAGGTCCGGGGCCGTGGTAGACTGAATTCTTTCGCCATTTCGAGGTGGTCATGCCCGTGTATCGAGCCTTCCTGCGGACCATGGGGGCCTTGGCGTTTGTCGCCCTGGCCCTGGCCTGTGGAGGCAAAAAGAATTCCCAGGCGAGCGCCCCTTCCACCAAGGTCCAGATCAGCGGAAAGGTGACCTACACTCGGGTTCCCCTGGCCAAGGATGCCAATGGCGTTCCCACCGGCCTGATGGATGAAACCGTCGCCGCGAACCTCGTCACCCTTCCCGCGCGAGGCGTTCGGATCAGGATCTATCAACAGGTGGAGCAGACTCAGCCGGATGGGACCAAGACTTATGTCTGGGTCATCGGAGGGGGTGGCCTCACCGATTCCGTGGGCAACTACTTCCTCTCGATCACCAAGGACCGGCCCACCATGGTGGAGCTCATCAGTACCTTCGATGGTGGTGGCGGCCAGCGTGTCAACTTGATCGGCGAACCCGGAGGCATCCAGAGTTTGGAGCCGGCAACCGTCATGAATCGGCGCATGTTCGCCATCCGGAAAGCGGCCGATGGCCAGGCTCCCGCCAATGTGAACGCGCCGACCTCCATCATCACCGCGGATGCCACGGTGGATTTTGCCGTGGGTCTCAAGGACTCCTGGTGGCTGGTGGATCCGGACTTCAACCAGGTCAGTGGAGAGGTTCCCGCCTCCATCGTCACCGGCGCCGTACTTGAAACGGACCTGCCGGGGCGCACCGCTGGCGAGGGTGCCGGTAGCCGCCCACTAGGCATCGGCGATACCTTGGCAGCTCACCTCATCCAGTACGGCATCGCGACACCCGGTTCGACCACGCTGGACCTGCACTACTGGCCGGGGCGCTCGGAACCGCGCGGAACCTACATCGAATACGACCTGTCTTCAGCTCTTTATGCACCAGGACAGAATTACGAGCACGGCAAAGAGCAATTCCATGTGTTCGGGTCCATCCGGGGCGCCGCCGACAATGACGACGCCTGGGATGAGGGGGTGCTCCTCCCGCTCTTCGCCCGCAATGCCCTGTACACAATCGCCCAGGGCCGCACCTTCGCCTCGTATACCGATCCCCTCTACCCCATTGGCCTGTCGTTGACCAACCTGAGCCCCAATCTGGCTCTCCGGGAAGGGATGGCCGATGCCATGGCCGCAGCACTTCTGAAATCTCCCTACCTGGCGGATACGAACGGCACCGCCTTGGCACATTTGACGGATATCCGCGATCTGACGGGTCTCACGGCTTCAGATCTCTCCGTCTATTCCGCTCGATCGGTCCGGGCCTTGGCTTGGGAGATTATCCTCAAGGCCAACAGCATCGCCAGCCCGGGCACGGCCACTGATTGGGCCACCATCAAGGCTTTCAACACGGCCCGATTCGTCCAGGCCCCAGGTGCAGCAAGTGGTGCTACCGGTGACCTTGAACCCCTGAGCATTTACAGTCAGATCAAGAGATTGCAGGAAACCAAAACCGCAGCTGAACCCGTCGACCTGGCCTCCATCTTCACAGATGCCGCCCTGACCCCGCTTCTGGCGCCCTTCGGCCTTACCTGGCCCCGGCCCACCACCGGACCCGAGTCACTTTTCGCCGCAGACTGGGGAACCGATCCCGATAGTGCCACCAAGGCCATTCCCCCGGTTCCCTTCAGCATGGCAACCGCTGTCCAGGTGAACGGGGCTTACCCCAATCTATCCCAGGGGGAAATCGCCTATGCCGGTTTCAGCGTCAGCACTGACAAGCGCTATGTCATTTCAGCTACCATCACTCCTGCCCTCGGCGCAGGTGCCGCGGTTGAATTGGATGTGCCCCGCGCGTACCGCACCTTCCTGTTCACGGGCTCAGGGGGTAGCACGGACCCGGTGATCATGCCCATGAGCGGCACGGCACCCTATTTCCACCCCGTTCAGATGCGCCTGAAGAGCCCGACCACCCTCCAGCCCGATTTCATGGTGACCGTGGTCTTCACTCCGGCCCCTTGAACTCTGGAGCCACGCCATGACTGCAGCAGCCTTGGAAGTCCTCCAGTCGCGTGCCCCCTTTGTCCCCGAGCTGGCCATCGTGCTGGGCTCAGGCCTGGGCGCTCTGGCCGAGAGCGCCGAAGCCAAGGCGGGCTTGGCCATCCCCTTCGCAGAACTTCCGGGATTCCCGACTCCCACCGTGGCCGGCCACGGCGGGAAGCTGGTCTTCTGCGAGTTCGAGGGCCGGAAGGTCCTGCTCCAGGCTGGCCGGTTCCACTTCTACGAGGGGCATCCCATGCCTGTCGTGGTAGCTCCCATGAGGCTCTACGGTCGTCTGGGTGTGCGGTCCGTCCTGCTCACCAATGCGGCCGGGGCCTTGAATCCGGGTTTCGGCGTGGGGGAGCTCATGGCCCTCACCGACCATATCAACCTGTTCGGCACCAATCCGCTCATTGGCCCCAACGTGGAGCCGGGACCCCGTTTCCCGGATATGACGGCAGTCTACGATGCCGGGCTCCGGGAGCACCTCCAGGCCTGCGCGCAGCGCTTGGGGCAGACGCTCCGGGCTGGCGTCTACCTCGGCCTCACCGGCCCGAGCTATGAGACCCCCGCCGAGATCCGCGCCTTCCGCGTTCTGGGAGCCGATGCCGTCGGCATGAGCACCGTTCCGGAAGCCATCGTGGCCCGCCACGAAGGGCTGCGCGTGGCGGGGATCTCCTGCCTCTGCAACATGGCCGCGGGCATCCTTCCCCAAGCCCTCACCCACCAGGAAGTGCTGGAAGCCGGGGCGGCGGCCGCGGGCCGCTTCGAGGCACTGATTCGCGCCTTCGTCCGGGATCTCCCCCGGTAGGAACCCCGTTGTTCGAGTAGGAACCCGAGGCCCCAGCGCCTCAGACCGGCAATGCAAGCTGAGGGCTGGCGCGGAATCTTCGGGAACGTCAGGCGTGATTCGTCTGGTGTTCCTCGATGAGACGGTTGACCACATCGGGTTCAGCAAGGGTGGAGATGTCACCCATGCCGTCGTACTCGGAGGAGGCGATCTTCCGGAGGATGCGGCGCATGATCTTGCCGCTGCGGGTCTTGGGCAGGCCCGAGGCGATATGGATCACATCCGGGGCGGCGAAGGCGCCGATGACCTGGCGCACCTGTTCCTTGAGGGCGCCCATGAGCTGCTGGCTGCCGCTCTCTGAATAGCCAGAGTTGAGGATCACGTAGCAGTAGATGCCCTGGCCCTTGATGGGATGGGGATAGCCCACCACGGCGGCCTCGGCCACCGCCTCGTGGGCCACGAGGGCGCTTTCCACCTCCGCGGTGCCCAGGCGATGGCCGCTCACGTTGATCACATCATCGATGCGGCCCGTGATCCAGTAGTAGCCATCCTCGTCCCGCCGGGCCCCGTCCCCCGTGAAGTAGTAGCCCGGGTACTGGGTGAAGTAGGTATCCCGGAAACGCTTGTGATCGCCATAGACCGTCCGCGCCTGGCCGGGCCAGGGTGCAGCCAGGCACAGCGCGCCGCTCACATCGTTGCCTTCAAGAGGCACTCCCGTGGCCGGATCCACGATGACGGGCTTCACGCCGAAGAATGGAAGCGTGGCGGAACCGGGCTTGGTGGGTGTCACGCCGGGGAGCGGCGTGATGAGGATGCCGCCCGTCTCGGTCTGCCACCAGGTGTCCACGATGCAGCAGCGGCCCTCGCCCACCACATCGTGATACCAGCGCCACACCTCGGGATTGATGGGTTCGCCCACGGTTCCGAGGACGCGCAGGGACTTGCGGCTGGACTTCTTGACCCACTCGTCGCCGGCCTGCGTCAGGGCCCGGAGGGCCGTAGGGGCCGTGTAGAAAATGGTCACCCCAAGATCGTCGATGATCTGCCAGTAGCGGCTCGCATCCGGGTACAGCGGAGTCGACTCGAAGATGACGGTGGTCGCACCATTGGCTAGTGGTCCGTACACGATGTAACTGTGTCCGGTCACCCAGCCCACATCGGCGGCGCAGAAATAGATGTCGTCCGGGTGATAATCGAACACCATCTTGTGCGTGTAGGCCGCGTAGGTGAGGTAGCCCCCAGTCGTGTGCAGCAAGCCTTTGGGCTTCCCGGTGCTGCCCGAGGTGTAGAGCACGAATAGGGGATCTTCCGCGCCCATCCACTCGTTGGTGCAGGTGGACCGCTGCTTGGCGGTTTCCTCATCCAGCCAGAGATCCCGGCCCGCCAGCATGGGGACGTCTCCATCGGTGCGGCGCGCCACCAGGACCGTCTCCACCATGGACATGCCTTCGATCGCCCGGTCCACCGTCTTCTTGAGGGGGACCCGCTTCCCGCCGCGCATGCCCTCATTGGCCGTGACCACGGTTTTGCAGCGGGCGTCCACGATGCGATCCCGCAGGGCTTCAGCGGAGAAGCCGCCGAAGACGACGGAGTGGATGGCCCCGATCCGGGCGCAGGCCAGCATGGTGTACACCAGGTCCGGCATCATGGTCAGGTAGATGCAGACGCAATCCCCCTTCTTCACGCCGTTGTGGAGGAGCACGTTGGCCACGCGGGCCACCTGGTGCTTCAGCTCTCGGTAGGTGATGTGGGTGTAGACACCGGGTTCATCCTGGGCCCAGATGATGGCGGTCTTGTCGCCGAGGTGGGGTAGATGCCGATCCACGCAGTTGAAGCAGGCATTGAGGCGTCCCCCCAGGAACCAGGAGAAATCCACCTCCTTGTAGTCGGCATCCAGGACCGACTGCCAGGGATGGAACCAGGTGAGCGCCTTGGCCTGCTCGCCCCAGAACCACTCCGGATTGTCCAGGGAGAGGCGGTAGAGCCTCTGGTACTCCTCCATGGACTTGATGTGGGCCCGTTCACGGATGAGGGGATTGACGGGAAAAAGATCCTGGGACATGCAACGCTCCGGAGAGGGAACTGAATGGCGTGGTTGCAGTTCGAAAAGCACAAGGGCCGGGGTGGCTGGAATCTACCACGCATCCGGCCCTTGTAGAAGTCACTGGGTGACGAGGTCGCCCGGACAGCTCATCAGTGTTGGTAGGTGCTGATGTCCCGGTCCTTGGTCTCCTTGAGGAAGAGGAAACCGACCACGACCGTCACCAGGGCGACGATGATGGGATACCACAGCCCGTAGTAGATGTTCCCCTTCAGGGCCACGATGGCTGTCGCGATGAGAGGCAGCATGCCACCGAACCAGCCGTTGCCGATGTGATAGGGCAGCGACATGGATGTGTAGCGGATGTTCGTGGGGAAGAGCTCCACCAGGAAGGCCGCGATGGGCCCGTACACCATGGTCACGTAGATGAGGAAGACGAAAAGGATGGCGAGGGTCATGGGGTAATTGACCTTCGACTTGTCGGCTTCCTTGGGATATCCCAGGTCGTTCAAGGCCTTCTTGAGGGAGGCTTCAGACGTGGCGCCCCATCCTTCCACGCGGGTGGCCGTGTACTGGCCGGTGGTGGGGTTCTTCCCCGTGATCGTCGCGACGACCATCTTCCCGGGCTCCGGCACGACCTTCTTGAAATTGAGCCCCTGCTTGCCAAAGAAGTCGTTCATGCGATCCAGTTCTGAGAAGTGGCTCCAGGGTCCCACGAAGAGGTTGAAGGTCTCGTCCTTCGGATCCCCGGCCACCAGGATCTCCGTGGTGTTCTGGAACTGTTCCAGCGCCGGATTCACATAATGCGTCAGAGCCTTGAACAGAGGGAAATAGGTCAGGGCCGCAATCAGGCAGCCCAAAAGGATGATCTTCAGGCGACCGACCTTGTCCGACAGCCAGCCGAAGAAGATGAAGAAGGGCGTGCCCAGCAGGAGCGAAGCGCCGATCAGCACGTAGGTGGTGAGGAAGTCCAGCTTCAGCGTGATCTGCAGGAAGAAGAGCGCGTAGAACTGGCCGGTGTACCAGACCACGCCCTGGCCGGCCGTGGCGCCCAGAAGGGCCAGCAGCGCATATTTGTTGTTGGGGTATTTCAGGAAGCTGTCCGACAACGGGGCCTTGGAGGTCTTGCCTTCGGCCTTCATCTTCGTGAACACGGGAGATTCGTTCAGCTTCAGGCGGATCCACACGGACACGCCGAGGAGGAAGATCGAAACCCAGAAGGGAATGCGCCAGCCCCAGGTGCTGAAGGCTTCCTTGGTCATCCAGATGCGGCAGCCGCCGATGATCAGCAGGGCTAGGAAGAAGCCCACGGTGGCCGTGGTCTGGATCCAGCTGGTGTTGTAGCCGCGCCGGTCATGGGCGGAATGCTCGGCCACGTAGGTGGCGGCGCCGCCGTACTCGCCGCCCAGCGCGAGGCCCTGGAGCAGGCGCAGGGTGACCATGATGATGGGCGCCCACCAGCCGAGGGTCGCGAAGGTGGGCAGCAGGCCCACGCCGAAGGTCGAGAGGCCCATGACCATGATGGTCACCAGGAAGGTGTACTTCCGGCCGATGAGGTCACCGATGCGTCCGAACACGAGCGCGCCGAAGGGACGGACCAGGAACCCAGCCGCGTAGGCCGCGAAGGCCGACAGCAAGGCGGCCGTTTCATTCCCCTTGGGGAAGAAGAGCGCGGCAAAGAAGGGGGCCAGGGTGGCGTAGAGGTAGAAGTCGTACCACTCGAACACGGTCCCGAGTGACGAGGCTGCAATCACCAACCTTTCTTCCTTGCTGATGGGCGTCTTGGTAGAGACGGCTTCGGTTGCAATGGCCATGGTGGAATGCCTCCTTGGAAGGGATTGGGATTGGGAGCTGATGTCGGATGGATTTCCTGGATCGGGCCGAGTGCTGCATCGGCGGAGATGGGATTCAACCTTTCGGGGGAGCGACTCGGCCGAGTCGAATGAGAAGGTATGCGCCTGCCTGGGCGATCCAGAGCTGGCGGCGGGAGCCGACCACTTGAAAGACCTTGGCGACGGCGGAACCGTCTGGCTGGCGTTTTGGATGTGAATGGACTGCCAATAGCTAACGCTTACCTTCAAGTAGGGTCAAGGGGGGTTTTCGGTTTTTCTTTTCAGTCAACCTCTGCCGCAGACTCTCCGTGCTGGCAACGCCGCCCTCAGATCTATGATGAAGATCTCCATTTCCCCAGGTGCTTCCCATGCGCATTGCCCTGATGGCAGACCTCCATGCCAACCGGCTTGCGCTGGAGGCCTGCCTGGCCCACGCCCGCCAGGGGTCCCCGGACCGGTTCGTCTTCCTGGGGGACTTCGTCGGCTATGGCGCGGAGCCCGCCGAGGTCCTCGAATTGGTCATGACCGAAGTGGACCGCGGCGCCATCGCGATTGCCGGCAACCACGACCATGCGGTCGCCCACGACCAGGAGGCCATGACCCCTGATGCGGAGACCGCGCTCGCCTGGACCCGCGGGCAGCTGGGGCTGGACGCACGGGAATTCCTCGCCAGCCTGCCCATGCGTTTCGAGGACGACACCCGGCTCTATGTGCATGCGAGCCCCCAGACTTATCCACCCTGGCTCTACATCCAGGATGGCCCTGCCGCGAAGCGGGCCCTGGAGGCCAGCCGCGCCCAGACCGTCTTCTGTGGCCACACCCACCGGCCGGCCCTCCACGGTATTACGGCCACAGGACAGCTGGTTTCCTTCGAACCCGTTCCGGGCGTGCCGATTCCCCTGCCTCGCCACCGACGCTGGCTCACAGTCGTTGGCTCCGTGGGGCAACCCCGCGACGGGAATACGGCTGCGGCCTATGCCCTGTTCGACACCACCCGGGGGGAGATCACCCACCTCCGCGTTCCCTATGATGTCAATGCCGCTGCCCAGGCTGTGCTGCGGGCCGGTCTCCCGCCCGTCCTGGCCCAGCGGCTCAGGGAAGGGCGCTGAGCCATGGGCACCCTCCGCCTCGAGCCAGGCGCCTCGCTGGATGGGTTCCACATCCAGGCCCTCCTCCACCGGGGAGGCATGGCCTCCATCTGGGAGGTCACCCACCCGGATCATCCCGGCCCGCTCCTCATGAAGGTCCCCGTGATGTCCGAAGGCGTGGACCCTGCGGCCATCGTCGGCTTCGAGATGGAACAGATGATCCTCCCTCGGCTGGGGGGTCCGCATGTGCCTGCTTTCGTGGCCCAGGGCGAGTTCTCCGTCCAGCCCTACCTGGTCATGGAGCGGATCCCGGGTCCCTCCCTGCTTCCCAAACTCAAGGAGCTGCCCCTCTCCTGGGCCGAGGTCGCCCAACTTGGGGCACGGGTGGCCGCCGCCCTGGACGATCTGCACCGCCAGCATGTGGTGCATCTGGACGTGAAACCCTCCAATCTCCTCAGCCGGCCCACGGGGGAAATCGTCCTCGTTGATTACGGGCTCTCCCACCATCAGCAATTGCCGGATCTCATGGGAGAGGAGTTCCGCCTGCCCTATGGCACCGCGCCTTACATGGCCCCGGAACAGGTGATGGGCCTCCGGAGCGACCCCCGCAGCGACCAGTTCGCCCTGGGTGTCCTCCTCTATTTCTTCCTGACGGGCCGCCGGCCCTTTGGCGATCCCCAGCGCCTTTCGGGCCTGAAGCGGCGTATCTGGCGAGATCCGGTGCCGCCCCGGTGCCTGCAGCCGGACTGCCCTCCCTGGCTGCAGGAGATCATCCTGCGCTGCCTCGAAGTTCATCCTGCCTGGCGCTATCCCACCGCTGGCCAGCTGGCCCTGGCCCTTCAGCATCCGGCCCAGGTGAAGCTCACCGCCCGGTCCGAACGGATGAAGCAGGACGCCTTCACCACGGTCATGCGGCGCCGCTTCAGCGACCTGCACCTCACCCTTCCCTCGGCCAAGGCCCCCTCCGGGCACGATGGCGATGCACCCATCCTGGCCGTGGCCGTCGATCTCTCCCCGGAAGCCCGTGCCGTGGCCGACTCATTGCGCGCCATGGTGCTGCGCATGATCCCCACCCTTCCGGGGGCGCGGATTGCCTGCCTGAATGTGCTCAAGCAGGGCCGCATCACCCTGGATGCGACCATCGACGAGCAGGGCCGGAACATCCACCACCAGCGGCTGGTAGAGCTGCGGCAATGGGCGGAGGCGCTGCAGATGGACGAGGGGCGCCTCAGCTTCCATGTGCTGGCATCGCCCGACCCCGCCGGAGCCATCCTGCAGTTCGTCAGCGCCAACCATGTGGATCATGTCGTCATGGGTGCCCGCGCCAGTTCACTTCGTCGGACCCTGCTCGGGAGCGTATCCGGCCAGGTGGCCTCCCACGCGCCCTGCTCCGTTACCATCGTCCGGGCGCAGCGGCTGCACCGCAGCGATTACCGCCCCCCGCCCGAGGACCCTTCGGATGTCCCATGGACCGTGGGCTGAGTTCCCTCCGGACATGAAACGACCCCGGGAAACCGGGGCCGTTTCATGGATCGTGGCAGTCTAGTCTGCGTCCTCGACCTTGGGCTCGGGGAGGGTGTAGTCCACGAACTCGATGAGGGCCATGTCAGCCGCATCGCCGAGGCGATGGGACATCTTTAGGATGCGGGTGTAGCCACCGGGGCGGCTTTCAAAACGGGTGCGGAAATCGGCGCCGAAGAGCTTCTGAACGGCGGCCTTGCTTCCGAGGCGGGACATCGCGATACGGCGATTGGCCACGCTATCCGTCTTGGCGAGGGTGATGAAAGGTTCCACGAAGGTGCGGAGTTCCTTGGCCTTGACCAGGGTCGTCTCGATGCGCTCGCTCTCGATGAGAGCGGTCGCGAGGTTCTTCATGAGGGCCTTGCGCTGGTTGGTGGTGCGGCCCAGGCGCTTGCCGGCAACGTTGTGACGCATGGGAGGCTCCTACACTTCCTGCTCAAGCCGCATGCCGAGGGAGAGGCCGATACGAGCGAGCTCGTCCTTGATCTCCTGGAGCGACTTTTTGCCGAAGTTCTTGGTTTTCATCAACTCGGCCTCGGTCCGTTGGACCAATTCGCCGATGGTGGTGATGGTGGCGTTACGGAGGCAATTATTGGCGCGAACGGAAAGTTCGAGTTCTTCCACCGACTTGCCCAGCCAAGCGTTGGCCGCTTCGCTGCCCAGGGTCGCACCGCCCAGTTCCATTTCCGTGAAGTCCTCGTCCTGACGGGCGAACACCAGGAAGTGGTCGCGCAGGATGAGGGCCGCGTCGGAGACGGCTTCCTTGGGGTGCACCGTGCCGTTGGTCCAGACCTGAAGCGTCAACTTTTCATAGTCGGTGCTCTGGCCCACGCGGGCGGGTTCCACGATGTAGTTCACGCGGAGGATGGGGCTGTGGTTGGCATCCATGGGGATGAAGCCCAGTCCCAGGCTCTCGTTGTGATTGTGGTCGGCAGTGATGAAACCGCGGCCAAGGCTGACCACGAGTTCGATCTCCAGCTCGCCTTCCTCGCCCAGGGTGGCGATGTGGATGTTGGGATCCATCACTTCCACGTTCTGGTTGCAGCGGATGGCGGCGGAAGTCACGGTGCCTTCACCCTTGGCGGAGATGGTCACCGTCTGGGGTTCGACACTGTGGATCTTGAAAGGCACTTCCTTGAGATTGAGGAGGATGTGGGTGATGTCCTCCCAAACGCCAGGAATGGTCGTGAATTCGTGCATCACGCCCTTGATGCGGACATTGGTAACCGCGGCGCCCTGGATGCTGCTGAGCAGCACCCGGCGAACGCTGTGCCCGACGGTCGTGGCGAAGCCACGCTCGAAGGGATAGGCCACGAATTCTCCATAGGAGTCGGTGAGGGACCCGGGGGTCACCTCCGCGAAGCGCGGCCTCTGGAAATCGCCGAGGTTCAGCATCATTCCCCCTTACTTCGAATACAGTTCAACAATCAACTGCTCGTTGATGTCGAGGGTGATGTCCTCACGGGTGGGTGCAGCGAGCACCTGGCCCTTGAAGGCGGCGGCATCGAGGGTCAACCATTTGGGAATGCCGCGCCCGGTGGAGGTTTCCACCGAAGCCTTGATGGCATCGTTTTCATGGGAACGCTTGCCCAATTCAACGGAATGGCCGGGCTTCACCTGGAAGGAAGGGATGTCCACGCGCTTGCCGTTGATCAGCACGTGGCCGTGCATGACCATCTGGCGGGCGGCGGCGCGGCTGGCGGCGAAGCCGAGCCGGTAGACCACGTTGTCCAGACGGCTTTCGAGGAAGCCGAGCAGGTTGTGGCCGGTGACGCCCTTCTTGGCGTCAGCCTTTTCAAAGTAATGACGGAACTGCTTCTCGAGCACTCCGTAAATGCGCTTCACCTTCTGCTTTTCGCGGAGCTGCAATGCATATCCCGTGGGCTTCTTGACCTTCCCGGCGCCATGCTGGCCGGGGAGTTTGCCCTTGCGGGTCTCGAAAGAGCACTTCTCCTTGAAGCAGCGCTCGCCCTTGAGATAAAGCTTCATGCCCTCGCGGCGGCAGAGGCGGCAAACGGCGTCTGTATAGCGTGCCATGTCTCTCCTCCTCTCTTAAACCCGGCGCCGCTTGGGCGGCCGGCAGCCGTTGTGGGGAATGGGGGTGACGTCGCGGATGCTGGTCACCTGGATACCTGCCGCGTTGAGCGCGCGAATGGCGCTCTCACGACCGGCGCCTGGTCCCTTGACGCGGACATCCACGGAACGGACACCCTGCTCCTTGGCGGCTTCGGCGCAAACGCCTGCAGCGACCTGGGCGGCAAAGGGGGTTCCCTTACGGGCGCCACGGAAACTCTGGTTGCCGCTGGAAGACCAGCAAAGCATGTTCCCCATCGGATCTGAGATGGAGATGATGGTGTTGTTGAAGGATGCCTGCACATGGGCGACGCCATGGGGGACATTCTTCTTCTCTTTTTTCTTAACCACCTTCTTACCGGCGGTTCGGGTCTGAGTCTTGGCCATGTGCTCCTCGCCTTACTTCTTCTTGCCGGCAATGGCGCGTCGCTTGCCCTTGCGGGTGCGGGCGTTGGTGTGCGTGCGCTGGCCACGGACGGGTAGACCCTTCCGGTGACGCAGGCCGCGGTAGCAGCCGATATCCATGAGTCGCTTGATGTCCATGGAGATGTTCTTGCGGAGGTCGCCCTCCACCGTCTCCTCGGTGGTGATCACCTTGCGAATACGGGCCACCTCGTCCTCGGTCAGATCCCTGACCTTGGTGGCGATGTCGACCTTCGCCCGAGACAGAATGCTCAGCGCCTTGGCGCGGCCGATGCCGTAAATGTAGGTGAGCGCGATCTCGATGCGCTTCCCGATGGGCAGATCAATACCTGAGATGCGTGCCATCGTTTCTCCTTAACCCTGACGCTGCTTGTGCTTGGGGTTCTTCTTGCAGATGATCCGATTGATGCCTTCACGGCGGACCACTTTGCAGTGTTCGCACAGCTTCTTGATGGAGGGCCGTACTTTCATGGTGTCCTCTCGTTCACTTGAATCGGTAAATGATGCGGCCACGGGTGAGATCGTAGGGGGTTACCTCTACGAGAACCCGGTCGCCAGGGAGGATCCGGATGAAGTTCTTCCGCATTTTTCCGCTGATGTGGGCCAACACCTGATGTTTGTTCTCCAGTTCGACCCGGAATACCGCGTTCGGCAATGCCTCGACCACTGTGGCTTCGAGCTCAATGGCTTCTTCTTTGCTCAAGCGCGTTCTCCAAAGACATGTCGCAGCGACTCGAACACCTGGTCGGGGTGGCGGTTGCCATCCACGCTCACGAAATTCGGCCGGTTCTTGTAGAAACCCAGCAAGGGCTGGAAGGTCGAGTTGAACTCGCCCATTCGGCTCTGGAAGGCTTCCGAAGTGTCGTCAGAGCGGTGCTTCAGGGGACTTCCGCACAGATCGCAGACACCTTCTTGCCTGGAAGGCTTGGACACCAGGTGGTAGATGGCGCCGCAAGCGTTGTTGCTGCATACGCGACGACCCACCACGCGGGCTTCAAGCACTTCCTGGGGGACATCCACGAGTACCACGCGACCCAACGCCATGCCCTTGGAGGAGAGGAAGTCTTCCAGGGCTTGGGCTTGCTGAAGAGTGCGGGGGTAGCCGTCGAACAACACATCAGAGCTTTCGTCCAGCAGCCGCGCGAAGACTAGGCCATTGACAGTGTCGTCGTCCACCAGTTTTCCATCGGCCATGATGGCTTTCGCCCTCAGGCCGATCTCCGTCCCTTTCGAGACGGCGTCTCTCAGAATGTCACCGGTAGACAGGTGAGTCAAAGAGAATGTTTCCACCAGACGCTTGGCCTGGGTTCCCTTGCCGGAGCCGGGGGCTCCGAGGAGGATGTTGGCGGTGAGGGTCACGCGACGCCTCCCCGGGTCGAGCGACCGCGGATGCGGCCCTTCTCGAGAAAGCCGTCATAGCGACGCATCACCATATGGCTCTCGACCTGGGCGGCCGTGTCCATGGCCACACCCACCACGATGAGCAGGCTGGTGCCGCCGAAGTAGAAATTGAGTCCCTGGATGTTGTTGGTGATGATCAGGGGCACGATGGAAACAATGGCGAGATAGATGGCGCCCACGAAGGTCAGCTTGGACAGGATGCCGTCCATGAAGATGCTGGTTTCCTTGCCAGGACGGATGCCAGGGATATAGCCACCGGATCGTTTCATGTTCTCTGCCGTCTCATCAGGATTGAAGACAATGCTGGTGTAGAAGAAAGAGAAGAAGATCGTAACACCCACAAACACCGGGACATAGATCCAAAAGTGGGTCTGCGGGCTGAGGTAGGAGGCGAATTTCTGCAGCCACTCGGCGCGGAAGAACGTCGCGATGGTGGCCGGGAAGAAGATGACGGAGCTGGCGAAGATGACAGGCATCACGCCGGCGGTGTTCACCTTCAGCGGCATATAACTGCTGCGCTGACTGGACATGCCCGCCGAGTCCGCCCGCCGCGCGTAGTGAATGGGGATACGCCTGTAGGCGTTCTCCACCAGCACGACCGCGAGAAGGACGGCGGTCATGGCCGCGAGCAGCAGGATGAAGATGCCCGGAGGGGCCATGTTGGGCGCGTTCCGCAGGGAGCCCGTGATCATCACGGACAGAGTGGTGATGCCCTGGGGCAGTCCGGCCACAATACCAGCGAAGATCAGCAGGGAGATGCCGTTGCCAAGCCCCCGAGCGGTGATCTGCTCGCCGATCCACATGACGAACAAGGTGCCAACTGACAGCGTGAAAGCCGCCAGGAACCGGAACGCCGTGGGCGACAGGCTGGAGGTGACCACTTCAAGACCAGGGGCGTTCTGGCTCTGCGCCAGGGAGGCGATGCCCAGGCCCTGGATGAAGGCCAGGAGAACGGTCAGATAACGCGTCCACTGGTTGATCTTCTCGCGGCCAGCCTCGCCTTCCTTCTTCTGGAGGTTATCCAGCTGGGGAATGACCGCGCCCATCAGCTGAAAGACGATGCTTGCGGTGATGTAGGGCGCGATGCCAAGGGCAAAGATCGAAAACTTCTTGAAAGCGCCACCGGAGAAGAGGTCAATCACATCGAAGAGCCCGCCGCCACCGCGACGAAGGGCCGCCGCCAGGTTCTCGGCGTTCACCCCGGGCACGCTCACGTGCACCCCGAGCCGATAGACGGCCAGGAGAAGCAGCGTGAAAAGGAACCGCTTCCGCAGCTCCGGGTTCGAGAAGAGGTTCCTGATCCGGTCCATGAAAGCTACTCAGCTGTCTTTGCGGAAGGCTCCTGGATGGTGCCGCCCTTGGCCAGGATGGCTTCACGGGCACCCTTGGTGATGCGGTCGGCGACAACATTCACCTTGGTGGTGAGCTCACCGCTGGCGAGCACCACGATCTTCTCCACGCGGGAGTTCACGAGCTTCTTGTCGCGGAGCGCATCGAGGGTCACCGTCTCGCCATCCTTGAAGTGGATGGAAATGAGGCTGAGGGTGATCTCCTTGGTTTCAGGAGCGAAAATATTGGTGAAGCCGCGCTTGGGGAGCCGACGGACGAGGGGCATCTGGCCGCCCTCGAAGCCGCGCTTGCTGCGATAGCCGGACCGGGATTTCTGGCCCTTCTCGCCACGGCCGGAGGTCTTGCCGATGCCGGAGCCCTTGCCGCGACCGACGCGCTTGCGCGTCTGGGTGGCACCCGCTGCGGGTTTGAGTTCGTTGAGCTTCATGATCTACCCCTTCACCTTGACGTCGAGGAGATGAGGGACGAGCTTGACCATCCCGTGGATATTGGGGGTGTATTCGCACTCACGGGTATCGCCGGGCCGCCTGAGGCAGAGGGTCTGCATGTAGGCGCGGTGCTTGGGGGTGGTGCAGATGATGGAACGCTTCAACGTGATCACCACTTGCTTGCCGATGAACTGCTTCATGTTAAGCCTCCGCCTGATCCAGGCCCCGATTGGTCAGGACCGTGTAGGGATCCATGAGATCCTTCAAGCCCTCGAAGGTGGCGCGAACCACGTTGTGGGGATTGGAGGAGCCCAGGCTTTTCGTCATCACGTTATGGACGCCGGCGGCTTCCATGACGGCGCGCACCGCGGCGCCGGCGATGATGCCGGTGCCCTCGGGGGCGGGCTTCATGAGCACGCTGCCGGAACCGAAAATGCCGGTGATGGGATGGGGCAGGCTGCCGTTCGGTGTGACCGGAACCTTGATCATGTTGCGCTTGGCGCTCTCGATGCCCTTCTTGATGGCGGAAGGCACTTCGAGGGCCTTGCCGAGGCCGAAACCGACTTTGCCATTGCCATCGCCCACGACCACCAACGCGGAGAAGGAGAAGTTCTTGCCCCCCTTCACCACCTTGGTCACGCGACCGACGTAGATGACCTGATCTTTGAATTCCCCGCCTTCGGAGTCGCGGGATTCCCTCTTGTCTTTGAGCTCTGCAGTCGCCATGGTCTTCCCCTAGAACTGGAGCCCGGCTTCGCGGGCGCTGTCAGCCAGCGCCTTGACGCGGCCGTGATAAACATAACCGTTCCGGTCGAACACCACTGCGGTGATGCCCTTTTCCTTCAGGCGTGCAGCAATGCTGGCTCCGACGGCCTTGGCGGCCTCGATGTTGGCACCGTTCTTGAGCGTTCCCCGGAGATCCTTCTCCAGGCTGCTTGCCGCGGCCAGGGTGACGCCCTTGGCGTCGTCCACGGCCTGGACATAGATGCGCTTCAGGCTTTTGTAGATGGTGAGACGGGGCCGTTCCGCCGTGCCGCTTACGCGGCCGCGGATGCGGGCCTTGGTCTTGTCGCGTCGAATTTGGATATCGTTCGCCATGGTTTCCCCTTACTTCCCGGTCTTGCCGGCCTTGCGGCGGATGACTTCGCCGGTGTATTGGACGCCCTTGCCTTTGTATGGCTCGGGCTTGCGGAACTTGCGGATGTCGGCAGCCACCTGGCCAACCATCTGCCGGTCGTGGCCGGTGACGATGACGTGGGTGTTCTTCTCGACGGCGATGGTGACGCCAGTCGGAGCGTCGTAGAAGATGGGGTGGCTGTAGCCAAGGTCGAGGCGGAGCTTGTTGCCTTCCATGGCAGCCTTGTAGCCGACGCCCACGATGTCCAGTTCCTTCTTCCAGCCCTCAGTCAC
>DATEZS010000008.1:0-19343 GCA_035255365.1 Geothrix sp. | reverse complement strand
CCAGAAGGGCATCATCCGCATCGAGGAAGCCCCCACGGATCCCGTGGACAGCCACGTGCTCGGGGAGATCCTCACCCACATGTACGCGGAGAACGAAGCGGACCTGCCGAACATCTCCGTGGTGTCCTCGGGCGCCGCCGCGGAGCACAGCCTCATCGGCATGCTGAACTTCTCCTTCTACGACCGCCGCCGCAAGTGCGTGCGCTTCAAGCAGGCGGGCCGGGGCGGCATCGGCACCGTGTTCCGGAACAAGCGCATCCGGGCCCTGGTCATCCGCGGACCCAAGGTGGCTGGCGACCTGAACCATCCGGTGGATCCCGAAACCATCGCCAAGACCGGCGTGAAATACCACAAGGAAATCCGCGAGAACGACGGCACCCAGTGCATGATGCGCCGCAATGGCACCGCCCACATCGTGGAGATCATGGACGCCTACGACCTGCTGCCCGTCCACAACTTCCAGTACGGCTCCCATCCGGATGTCCACAAGATCGACTCCGCCTACTGGCAGCAGCGGCTCACCCAGGCCACTGTGGACGGCTGCTGGTACGGCTGCTCCATGGCCTGCGCCAAGGGCGCGGACGGCGTGGTCCTCAAGACCGGCCCCTACAAGGGCGACATGGTTTCCGTGGACGGCCCCGAGTACGAGAACGCGGCGGGCCTCGGCTCCAACTGCGGCGTCTTCGATCCCGACTACCTGCTCGAGCTGAACTTCTACTGCGACACCTACGGCATCTGCACCATCACCTATGGCACCCTCACCGCCTTCATCATGGAGTGCTACCAGCGCGGCATCCTCAACAAGGAGCGCACCGGCGGCCTGGAGATGACCTGGGGCAACGCCGAGGCCGACCTGGAGATGATGCACCAGATGGCCCGGGGCGAAGGCTTCGGCAAGATCGCCGGCATGGGCGTGAAGAAGATGAAGGAATACTTCATCAAGCAGGGCTGGGGCGATCCCCAGCTCATCAACGACATCGGCATGGAGAACAAGGGCCTCGAGTACTCCCAGTACATGTCGAAGGAATCCCTGGCCCAGCAGGGCGGCTACGCCCTCACCAACAAGGGCCCCCAGCACGACGAGGCCTGGCTGATCTTCATGGACATGGTGAACAAGCAGCTGCCCACTTTTGACGACAAGGCGGAAGCGCTCTACTACTTCCCCCTCTTCCGCACCTGGTTCGGCCTCAACGGCTTCTGCAAGCTGCCCTGGAACGACGTGGTCCCCGCCAACAACAGCTCCCAGCCCGAGGCCCACAAGGTGCCCGAGCACGTGCAGAACTACGTGGACCTGTTCACCGCCACCACGGGCATCAAGATCACCAAGGAAGATCTCATCGTGCAGTCCGCGAAGGTCTACAACTTCCAGCGGGTCTTCAACATCCGCATGGGCAAGGGCCTGCGCCTCCACGACGCCGCCCCCTACCGCTCGCTGGGCCCCGTGACCAAGGAAGAATACGAATCCCGGGCCGAGCGCTACGATCAGCAGATCGTTACCGAGATGGGCCTCGATCCTGCCGGCAAGACCACCGAGGAGAAGATGGCCCTGCACCGCGAATGGCGCACCGGCCGCTTCTCCAAGCTCATGGACAGCGTCTACACCCGCCGGGGCTGGACCCTGGACGGCGTGCCGACCCTGGAGCGCCTGAAGGAACTTGGCCTTGATGCCTTCCCCGAAGTGGTGGAAGTGGTCAAGCAGCACCTCTAACGAAATCGGCCGCGCAAGCGGCCGATTTTCTGCTGGGACGAGATGAAGAAGGGCGGAGCGTCGGCATGATCCAGGTGAACGAAGAACCGCTTGAGTGGCATCCGGGCATGACGGTGCGGGACGTGCTGCGGGCGAAGAACTACCGCTTCCCCATGCTGGTCATCCACATCAATGAAACGCTGATTCACAAGAAGGACTACGACGCCACCACCATCCCGGATGGCGCCATCGTCAAAGTCATTCACCTCATCAGCGGTGGCTGATCGGCTGGAATGTCAGGCTCACAGCAGGCCCAGGAGCAGCGCGAGATCCAGGTCATCCACTGTTCCATCGAGGTTCATGTCACCGGCAGGGCCGGTCGTTCCATAAGCCCGGGCGAAAGCAAGCAGGTCCCTCAGGTCGACGGTGCCATCTGTGTTCACATCCGGGGAACCGCTGGGTGTGGATGGCATCCAGCTCACCTGGTCTACCCAGCCGGCATCAACCCCGCTGGACGCACCGCCATCCTTGGCGTAGATCCACTGGAGGAAATGCACGCCAGCGGGAAGGTTCAGGGTCACCTGAGTCCAGGGAACCTCTCCGCTGATGGGAGCCACCGACGCCGGAATCAGACCATCCACATTGAAGCGCAGGAAGTCATAGCCGCCTTCACTGCTCACCCGCCACTGGAAGCTGAGCGTGCCAGCGCCCTGGACCCAGGTTTGCAGGGAAGTGGTGCCATTGTCACCGATGGCGGCGCTCTTCGCGGAACTTCCGCCAAGGGTCTGCGTCGAGGCGTCTTCGCTCCAGGGCCCCAGCGATTTGAAAACCAGGGGGCAGGCATCCAGCACCGAGCAGGGGAGCTGCGGCAAGGCCAAGGTCACGGGTGCGCTGTTGGCAGACCAGCTCGAGAAAAGCCCGGCCCCATTCATGGCGCGAACGCGGGCCGTGAGCGGCGTTCCTTCGAAACGGCCCAGCCCCGCGAAAACCTTGGTGGTGACAGGTCCCACGACGCCATCGAACACATCCGCTCCGCCAGGCGTGGTGCCAATCTGCACTGAATATCCGGTGATGCCGCTTTCCGGATCCGCCGCCGACCCGAGGTTCCAGGACAGCGTCAAGGCGTCCAGGTTGCCGCTGGCGGTGGGCTGGGAGGGAGCGCCCGTGGGGGCCGTGGCGTCCGGAGCGATGGCAGCCACGTCGAACTGCATGGGCGAGCCTGGCGCCGAGATATTCCGCACTTCGAGCCAGGTCTGCATCCCGTTGTAGGCGATGCTGGCCGGATTGCTGCTGGGCCCGAAGATCTTTCCGGCCTGGTAGTAGTCGCCCGCATGGGCGCGGGCACTGCTGGTCTCGATCTGGTTCAGTCCATCGGCTTCCATGAGCTTCAGAAGCTTGTGCTCCGTGAAGGAGTTGTCATACAGATAGTCCGAGTTGCCCTTGGAGGGGTCCAGCCGCGAATCCACATGCCAGATGAGGAGGCCATCGGCGGGATAGCTGCTGTCGTTCTGGGTCCGGGTCCGGTTCTGGATCATGAAGAACTCGCCGAAGGGCTGGCCCGCGGTCGCCGTGGGCATCAGCACTGCCGCTTCCCCGGGGGCGGTTTCCGCCGCGATGAGCGTCGCGCCAGTCGTGGCCCCGGTGATGACCTTCGGCGTGATCCAATCCAGCAGGAACTTGCTGAAGCAGTTGTGGTCACCCCAGTTGCCATCCATCATGTCCAGGCCGCCCACCCCGCCACCCGGTCCCACAGCATCGTCGTAGTCGTAGTAGTCGGGGAGCCCCAGGGCGTGCCCGGTCTCGTGGATCAAGGTGTGGGGCACGAAGGCGCCGCCCACAGGGTTGGATTCCCACTGCCAAGAGTACTTCGAAAGGGTCTTGCCGCTGACCTTAAAGGAGGCGTCGCCGAAGACGGTCTGGTAGCCCCACCAGAATCCAGACCAGCCGTTGTCAGGACCGGTCCAGACCACGGCGAAGTAGTCCAGGGTTCCGTTGCCATGGTTGTCGTACTGGGAGAAATCGTGCCCTTGGCCCTCGAAGTAGGTCAGGGCCTCCTTGATGAGATTCTCCCTGCCCGCCGAGGTCTGGGCCATGCTGGCGCGGGAATAGGCGGGGCGGTACCAACCCAGCACGGCGCCGCCAAGATCCAGCTGATTGTAGGAGGCGCGGCGATAATAATTCCGCAGGCTCTCGTAGGGAGCCGCGGCGGCGGAATCCCCATCCCCGAAGATCCGGGCATTCACGGAGGCAGTGGCATTCTGGGACGCGTTGTGCGGGTAATCGCTGAAGTCCACCAGGAGCACGAACATCTTCACAGCCCCCTTGGTGGGCATGCCCTGCCAGGCGGAAGGCGGCGTGGGCAGGAGGCCCGGGCTGGTGGAGAACCCGGCCAGCCGCTGGAGCCGGGCCTTGGCCGCTCCCAGCAGGTTCGGATCGACCCGGTTGTTCCCGATCTGCCGCGCGAAGGCCCTGCGGGCCTCCAGCGTGCCATCCTGGCGGTAGGCTTCGAGCATGCCCGGTTTGGGTGGCGGCATGGCCGCCAGGGGGCTCAGGAGAACTCCCGAGAACATGAGCAGGATGATCCGGCGGAGCATGGACATGGCGTACCTGGGAAGCTGGATCCGGAAACGAGCCCGGCACCCCTTGTGAGGTGCCGGCTGCAATCGGAAGGAACTGGGAAGAGCCTACTGGGCTGACAGCGTGCCGACGGAGACGGGGATGGAACTGATCGTTCCCGTCCCATCGAGGACCTGGCACTTGACGGCATCGGAGGTCAGCGTGAGCGCCGTGCCCTGGGCCAGGTTCTGGCCGGTTTTCAGGTCCAGGGCCACGCGCAGCAGGACGCCATTCAGCGAGGCAGCCGCCGTAGGCGCCTTCTGCGCCACGGTGACCTGCAGCACGTTGCCGCTGGCCTTGGCCTTCTGGATGGGCGTGCCGGAACCGAGGATGAACTGGGAGCCATTCTGCATCAGCACAGCGGTGGTTCCGCCAGCGGGCACATCCACCCAGGTCGTGTGAGCATCGCCGGTGAGGGTGATCGAAACGCCCATGGCGGTTCCCGAAGCGGGCCCCACCAGATCCAGAACGAGGTGGGAACCGGAACTGGACACATTCTTCACCAGCTTGTAGGTGCCGGTGGCGGGATCTGTGTAGGCGAGGCTGGTGGCGGTGGGAACCGACACGGTCACGGTGGCGGTGGCGTGCTTGGAGGTATCCGCCACACTGGTCGCGACTACGTGGAAGGTGCCAGCCGTCGCGGGAGCCGTGTAGAGTCCGCCAACGCTGACGGTGCCGCCAGCGGCTTCCGAGACCGCCCAGGTGACCGAGGTATTGCTGGACCCGGTCACGGTGGCGGTGAAGGTCTGGGTGCCGCCCGTGGTGAGGTTGGCGGTGACAGGTGCGATGGTCACAGCGACCGTGGGCTGATTGTTATCACCGCCGCCGCCTCCCCCGCAGGCCAGGAGGACCGGAAGGGCAAGCAGGGCGCAGGCAGAGAGAAGAGTCTTGAAAGGTTTCATGGTCATCTCCTTCACAGCCCGGCGATCAGGAGATCGAGGTCTGTGTCGTTCACGGTGCCGCTTCCGTTCAGATCACAAGCAGCGTTGCTGGTTCCGTAGTTCTGGGCAAAGAAGAGCAGGTCCCTCAGATCCACGATGCCATTGGCATCCAGATCCATGGATTTGACCGCCACAGTGGCAGAGCCGGTCACACCACTGAAGGTATTCGTGGCGGTCACGGTGAAGCTGCCAGCGGTGGTGGCGGTGAAGAGACCCGTGCCGGAAATGGTGCCTCCTCCACTGACGCTCCAGGTGACGCCCTGGTTGCCGGTGGACAGGCCGGAGACGGTGGCGGTGAACTGTTTGGTGGCACCGATGAGGGCTGTGGCGGGAGCGGGAGCCACGGTGACCGTGACGGAGCTGGGAGCAATCAGGTTGACCGTGGCGGTGCCAGCAGGACTCGTGGGCGAAGCGGCACTGGTGGCCGTGACGGTATAGGGGCCGGCAGCCAGACCTGAGGCATTGAATACGCCGGAACCACTAACTCCGGTACCGGTCCAGGTGACCGCCTGATTGGTGAGGGGACTCACCGTAGCCGAGAATGCCTGGGTCGCGGAACCGGTCATCAGTTCCACCGTTGCGGGGCTGACCGCCACGGACACCGCCGCAGGAGACACCAAGGTGACAGCGGCCGTTGCCGTCGCGGCCGGGGTGGCGACGGTGGTGGCGGTCACGGTGGCACTGCTGCCCGAGGCGGGTGCCGTATAGCCCTGCACCACACCGGAAGCCGTGGGACCCGCCCCGATGATGCCGCTGGAAGCGGTCCAGGTCACCGTGTTGGTCGTGCCGCCGGTCACGGTGGGCAGGAAGTTCTGAGTGCCGCCATTGACCATGGTGACGGCAGTAGGTGAGACGGACACCGTGGGGCCAACCGGCGCGGCCTGAAGCTCCCAGACGCCGCGGCCCCAGGTGGACACGCGAACGGAAGAACTATCCGGAGCGACCCAGATGTCCGTGACCCGTCCCTGGGGCAGGCCTGTGCCGAAGAGCGCCCAGGTCGTGCCGCCATTGGTGGTCTTGTAGGCCCCCAGCCAGGTGGCGGCGTACACCGTATTGCCCGTGGCATCCCCTGGATCAACCGCCAGCTTCGTCACCGGCACATCCGGCAGTCCGTTGTCCGCGGCGGTCCAGGTGGTTCCGCCATTCGTGGACTTGGCCACCCTGGTGGCGCCCGCCGTCGAAGCTTCCGAACAAACGTAAAGGAGCGAGTTGTTCGCCCAGGCGACATTGGAATTGTAGCCCTGCCAACCGGCCACCATGCCGGGCGTGGTTGGCTCGGCGCCCAGGAATGTCTCCGTCCAAGTGCTCCCGCCGTTGACGGTGACGGGTACATAACCACCAAGGCCCGCCAGGGCGATGCGCTGGATGTCCAATGGGCTGACGCCCAATCCATGACTTACGCTCCGCACAGAATGAGATAAACCCGGGGTCGTGCCGGCTTTGCCAATCATCGTCCAGCCCGTGGCACTGCTCCGGAAAATCTTCTTGCTGTTCGTCCCGGTGCCATTGTTGCTGTAGGTGAAGAACACCTTCCCGCTGGGATCGGCCGTGGCCGCGGGGGTGACGATGGGGGTAACGAAATAGTAGCTGGTCCCGTTGTCGGTGCTGCCTGTAGAGCCCAGCCCAGTGGTGAAGGAATTCCAGTCCAGCTGGTCCGTCACCGGACTGACCGTCGCACGCTTGATGGTGTTGTAGACATAGGAACTCATGGACACGGCGGTGGCATCCGTCACTGCCTGGGCCCAGCTCACGCCAAATCCGTCACCACCGCGGATCTGGTTGAAAGTCCCCGTGGTTCCCTGCCGAATTCGGGTGCCATTATCCTGGACGCCGATGAGGGCGCTGCCCGCCACACCGGGATTGGCCGCCAGGGCATAGATGAGGTGGGTTACGAGACCCTTGTTCTTGGTGTCGTCCCAGGTGGCCCCGCCATCCGCGCTGGTGAACAGACCTCCGTCCGTGCCGAAGTAGAGGCGGGGGTGCCCCCCGAGATTGCTGAAGGCCGCGCAGTGGAAGTCGGCATGGATGTAAGGCATGCTCCCGGTATCGCTCGTTGGGTCCGGAAGCCAATCCGACAGCAGGGTCCAGGTGGTCCCCCCGTCCGTGGTCTTGGCGGAAGCGAGCTGGCCACCCAGATAGACGGTGTTGCGCGCCGCATCCATGGGGTCCACCAGGATCATGTGGTTGTACCATGGCTGATCCGCCATGAGGTTCATGGTTCCCTGATCGCTGTTGGGATTGGTGGGCACCTTGGTGGTGATTCCCAGGGCCACCCAGGTCTGGCCCCCATTCGTGGACTTGAAGAGATCCAACTGCGCGGCATTGGCGGTGTTGGCGGCAAAGGCGTAGACCACGGCATCCCCCGGCTGCCCCACGGCGAGGGTGGTGCGGCCGGCGCCGGTGTAGACCGTCCCCGCGTTGGTGATGGGGGACCAGGTGAGACCCCGATCCGTGCTCAGGAACAAGGATCCGTTCCCCGCGGAATCCTCGGCGGAGGCCAGCCAGCCGGCAGACGTGTGGACCAGCGTCCACACCGTGCCCACCGTGGACATGGAGGCCACGGGAGCATAAGTGGCGCCGCCATCCCCCGACCGGAACAACCCGGCATCCGTACCCACCAGGACGATATCCTGGGCCTGGGTCGGATCCACCTTCACGTCCAGAATCTTGCTTGAGGTCCCAAGGACGGTGCCAGAAGTCCAGTGGGCGCCCCCATCCGTGGACTTGATCATGAAACCACCCACGCCCAGGTCGAAGGCATCACCCGAACCCAGGTAGAGGGTCTGCGTGGTCCTGCCGAAGGCTGCCGACCCCGAAATGTTGCTGCCCACGAAATCCGTGAGGGCCGCCCAATGCGGGGTGCTGCTGAGGAAATCCGTGGTCTTCCAGAGGCCGCCGCCTGCGGCCACCATGTAGACCGTATTTCCTGTGGTGTCTTCGGTGTCCGGCAAGATCACCCTGGGACGACCGCTATCCACCTTCGTCAACTCGACGCCGTTCTGGGTGAAGGCGGAGCCCGTGGGGCCGATGTTGACCCAGGTCGTGCCGCCCGCTGCCAGGGGCATGAGTTTCAAGTCCGAGCCCGAGGTGAACCGGCCGGGATATTTGGCGCGCTCCCGGGAGGCCTGGTCGAGGAGCCGCTGCGTGAAGTCAGGGCCCAGCTTGCCCCCCATGCGCTCCAGGAACCACTGCTGACGTCCCCAGGCTTCATCAATCACCTTGGTGTCGTCGCCCCGGGTGAAACGGCTGTAGTTGTGCTTCAATTGGGCCGTGTAGGCATTTTCCTGAGCCTGCAGCCCTGAGGCCACCAGCAGCGCGAGGGAAGTGAGAAGGTGCGTCGTTCGTGTGCCCATGGTTGCTCCGGGAAACCCTCTGGGCGATCAAAGTTCAGCCACCTCCCGAAGGGACTTTAAATATACGCTCCCGGGGGGGCCAGCTTCCTCTGACATTACCTTAATGGGTCTGGATTGGCCCGGCCGCCGGGTGTCATCCGTTGACCCCTTCCTCCAGCCCTTCTAGGCTAAAAGGTTTGGGTCTGCCGCCACCGTGATCGCCCTTCGTCCCGATAATCCCCTGATCGTCCAGAGCGATCGCACCCTGCTGCTGGAAGTGGCCCACCCGGATTTTGCCCAGGTGCGTGATGAGCTGGCGCGGTTCGCCGAACTGGTGAAGAGCCCCGAGCACATCCACACCTATCGCATCACGCCCCTGAGCTTGTGGAACGCCTCCGCCTCGGGCGTGGCCTGCGCGGACATGATCGAGACCTTGAACACCTGGTCCAAGTATCCCGTTCCCCAGAATTTGCTGCAGGAGATCGAAGACCACGGCACGCGGTACGGCAAGTTGCGCCTAGTTGCCAAGGGCGACCGCCTGGCCCTGGAGATGGATGACCGGGGCCTCTACTGGGAACTGGAGAACCAGAGATCGCTGCAGGGGCTGCTGGCGGAATCCTACCCGGACCAGAAGGGCATCTACCTCCAGACCGGCATGCGCGGCGAAGTGAAGCTGCAACTCATCCGCCTGGGCCATCCCGTGCAGGACATGGCGGGCTACAAACCTGGCGATCCCCTGGCCTTCTCCCTGTCGCCGACCCTCAAGCAGAACGGCAAGCCCTTCGGCCTCCGGGCCTACCAGAAGGCGGCCATGGACGTCTTCCATGCGGGCGGAGGGCCGGATGGCGGCGCAGGTGTGCTGGTGCTGCCCTGCGGGGCGGGCAAGACCGTCATCGGCATCGGCTGCATGAGCACGCTCCAGACCCACACCCTGGTGCTCACCACCAACGGCACCGCCGTGAAGCAGTGGAAGCAGGAGCTGCTCGACAAGACCACGCTCACGGAAGACGAGGTGGGCCTCTACACCGGGGACACCAAGGAGATCAAACCGGTCACCATCGCCACCTACCAGATCCTCACCTACCGCAAGAGCAAGGGCGCGCCCTTCGAGCATTTCAAGATCTTCGAGGCGGCCAACTGGGGCCTGGTCATCTACGACGAAGTGCACATGCTGCCGGCGCCCATCTTCCGGGCGGTGGCCGAATTGCAGGCCAAGCGGCGACTGGGGCTCACGGCCACCCTCGTGCGCGAAGACGGCAAGGAAGAGGATGTGTTCAGTCTCATCGGCCCCAAGCGGGTGGACGTGCCCTGGAAGATGCTGGAGAAGGATGGCTTCATCGCCACCGCCCATTGCCTCGAGATCCGCGTCCCCCTGCCCACCGATGAGCGCATGGAATACGCCGTGGCCGACCAGCGCCAGCGCTTCCGCATCGCTTCTGAGAACAGCATGAAGATGGCCGTCATGGATGAACTCCTGGCGGGCCACCCCACCGACAACATCCTCATCATCGGGCAATATCTCGAACAGCTCCGCATCATCGGCGAGCGCCTCGGCGTGCCGGTTCTCACGGGGCAGACGCCCGAGAAGGAACGCGAGAGCCTCTTCCGGCAGTTCCGCGAAGGGCAGCTGCGGGTGCTCATCGTGAGCAAGGTGGCCAACTTCGCCATCGATCTTCCCGACGCCAGCGTGGCCATCCAGATGAGCGGCACCTTCGGCTCCCGCCAGGAGGAAGCCCAGCGGCTGGGCCGCATTCTGCGCCCCAAGGGGGAGCGCAATGTGAGCTACTTCTACTCGCTCATCAGCCGCGACACCACCGAGCAGGAGTTCGCCCGCAACCGCCAGCTCTTCCTCACGGAACAGGGCTACCGCTACCTCATCGAGAGCCGCCACTTCGACGAGTCCGGGCGGCTGAGCGAACCCGCCGTTTGGCGGACCCTCCTGGAAGAGACCGGGGCGTAGGCCTACCTTTTTCCGGGGCCCCCCGGGAAGCCCGTCGGCCCCGGAAAGGGGGCGGCCATGCAACATTGGATTCCCGTTTCTGGACTGATCATTCTGCTGAGCCTCGGCTGCTTCGTGGGTTCCGATGCTGAATTCTCCATGAGCTGCGATCCGGCTCCCCAGATCGAGGGCAGTCCAGCTCCCGAAGCCACCGCAGGAAACCCATATACCGCCACCTTCCATGGGGCCTACAACTGCGGGATGTATTCCTGCTTCTCCCTGGAACCGGTCAGCCTCCCCGAAGGTGCGCTGATTGACAACTACGGCGTGAAAACGGTCCGGTGGACGCCTCCGGATTCCCTGGCCGGAACCACCCAGACCCTGACGGTGAGGACGCCCCGGGATCCCTGCGGGGACTCCGCCTATTTCACCTGGAAGGTGACGGTGCTTCCCGCCCCCGCCATCCAACGTTTCGAAGCGGCGGCCATGGCGCTTCATCCCGGCGAGAGCACCTCGCTCACGGCGGTCTTCACCGATGGGACGGGGCGCATCGACCTGTGGACCACCGGTACCCTGGGCGAGGTTCTGAGCGGGGTGCCCATCGCTACACCGCCCCTGCTGGTGACTACCACCTTCGAACTCACGGTGCTGAACCGGTTGGGCCATGGCACGAGCCGGACCCTGACGGTCCTGGTGCAGTAGGTCCGTCAACGTCCCCAGGCGCCTGGGTGCAGCAGCGACTGCGCGCCCAACCACTGGTCCAGAGGCAGCACGAGGAGGGCTGCCAGGAGCCCGGCCAGCACATCGTCCATCACCACGCCGAGACCTCCCCGCAGGCCTTGGGCCGTATTCACGAGGCCCGGCTTCCAGATGTCGAAAAGGCGGAACAGCATGAAGGGCGCCACCAGGCGGGCCGCCCAGAGCAGCCAGGGCTGGGGCTGGAGGGTCACCGTGAACAGCAGCGGCGTGAGGGCGAACCAGATGCCCGCCCACTCATCCACGACGATGTAGGAGGGGTCCTTCTCGCCGGTTTCCTTCACCACCACATCCGAAGCCCAGATGCCGATGGCCGTGATGGCCAGAGGCGCCAGGAACAGGAGCCATGGAACCCAGGCCCGCCCAGCGGCACGCAGGCCCACCACCAACAAGAGCCAGGCGACAAGTCCAGCCAGAGTGCCCCAGGTGCCGGGCGCCGGCTTCAAGTAGCCGCTGCCGAATCCGGTGGCGATCCACCAGGCGAGGCGGGGGGCGGTCTGCCGGGAAGGGGTTGCATCCATGCCTTCATGGTAGGACGGCTTCCCGCTTCGACCTACTCGAGCGTGGCGCTGAATCTCCTCAGCGGATTCTGCGGGCTGCTTCGCAGCCCGCTACGACCCACCCGGGCGTGACTCTGAACCGCCTCGGGTCCCGACTTCGCGGGCTGCCCCGCAGCCCGCTTCGACCCACCCGGACGTGACTCTGAACCGCCTCGGGTGACTTCGCGAGCTGCTTCGCAGCCCGCTACGACTCACCCGGGCGTGACTCTGAACCGCCTCGGGTCCCGACTTCGCGGGCTGCCCCGCAGCCCGCTTCGTCACCCGAGGGGTTCAGACATGCCTGAGAGCTTCCACGATGCGCAGGCGGGCGGCCTTGATCCCCGGGAAGAGGGCGCTCACCTGGATCACGGCCTGGAGGCCCAGGGCCACGGTGAAATAGACGAGGGGCACCAAGTGGATGTTCAACTCGTAGCCATGGCTCGTGCCGGGTGGCGCGGGCATTTGCAGATGCAGCGCGTTGAGCCCCGCCCGCAGGATGAGGGTCACCACCAATCCCAGGGCGCTTCCCATGATCCCGAGAAAGGCCCCTTCCCACTGGAGCAGCGACACCAGCTGCCCGTGCTGGAGGCCCATGGCCCTCAGCACCCCGAATTCCCGGACCCGCTCCATGACGGACATGAGCAGGGTATTGGCCGTGGCGAGCAGCACCACCAGGAAGAGCACCAGGCCCATGAAGCCGAAGATGGCGAAGTAGAGAAGCTTCACCTGCCGGTAAAAGGAAGCCAGCTCGAACCAGGGTTTCACGGTCGCACCGGGCGCGAGGCCCTGGACCTTGATTACTTCCGCCGCCGTGTCCTGGGGGCGCTTCAGGACGATGGAGAGCGCCGATCGCGCGGACCCCGCATCCAGCAGCGCGCCCGCCGTGCCGAGGCTCACGGTGATGACCCGGTCATTCAGCTCCCGCAGGCCCAGGTCCTGGAGGCCCGCCACCTCCACGTCCACGGCATTGAGGGCGCCGTCCCGGGTGGTGGACATCAACGTCAGGGAACTGCCCACGGAGGCGCCGAGGCTGCGGGCCAGGCCCGTGCCGAGGATCACTTCGCGCGCGGAAGCATCGGCGGCCAGCCACCGGGAACCGGCTCCGCCCGGCGCTTGGGCGCCGCCCTTGAGGGCCTCCAGGCAGGCCATGTGCTTCGGCTCCAGGGTGGCGTCCACGGCGGTTCCCAGGAAGGCCACGCTCTTGGCGCCGCTGGAGAGCAGCCCCATGAACTGGATGCGGGGCAGCACCTCGGCCACGGCCGGATCCTGGCGGAGCCGCGCGGCCAAGGCTTCCGCCTCCGGCAGGGAATGTTCGAGGCTCTGGGCCTCATCAGTCCCGGAGGCTTCCACGGGAAGCACCTGCAAGTGGCCCAACCCCCCGCGGATGGCCGCGTCCGCGAGCCCCTGGAAGGTCTGCGCCATGAAACCGCCCGCGAGGCTCAGGGCCAGGAACCCCGCGACGATGACCATCAGCGTGAGTCCCGTGCGCCGCCGCTGGCGCAGCAGGTTCCGGAGGGCAAGGCGGGCGAGGATCATCGGATCTCCTCATCCACGAGCCGGCCGTCCGCCAGCCGGAACACGCGGTGGGCGCGGGCGATGACCGCAGGATCGTGGCTGGCCACCAGGAAGGTGGCACCCCTTTCCAGGGCCAGCTCGGCCATGAGATCCATGAGCGGGCCGCCGTGGGCATGATCGAGACTCGCGGTGGGTTCGTCCGCCAGCACCAGCAGGGGATCGGGCGCCAAAGCCCGGGCGATGGCGGCGCGCTGCTGCTGGCCGCCGCTAAGCTGGCCGGGTCGGTGGTGCAGGCGATCGCCCAGCCCCACCCGCACCAGCGCCGCCTCGGCGCGCTCGCGGGCAGCGGGTTCCACCACCCCTTGCAGCTGGAGCGGCAGCATCACATTCTCGAGGGCCGAAAGCACGGGCACCAGGTTGAAGGCCTGGAACACGAAGCCGAGCTTGCGCAGGCGAAGGTCGCAGCGGGCCTTTTCCGGCAAGGTGGATACCGTCTCCCCGCCCAGCCGGACCTCGCCTTCATCGGGGACATCGAGCAGCCCGGCCACCTGCAGCAGCGTCGTCTTGCCGCTGCCACTGGGCCCGGCCAGCACGGCCAAGCTGCCCCCGGGCACTTCCAGGGACACATCAAACACGCCGGCGCGTTCACCGCCTAGTTCGTAGGCCCGGGTCAGGTTGCGGAGTTCCAGCATGGGACCAGTGTAGCGGTGCCCCCGGCCCTAGAACTGGATCGCGTAGGCCAGCTTCGCGAAGAGCCCCCGTTCCACCATCCGCTCCGCGGGCAGGATGGCCAGCGGATCCCGGCGCCGCTGGCCGGACCAGCCCACATAGGCGTTGGTGAACGCGTTGGGCTGCCAGCCCAGGAAAGCCTTGAGGAACTTGTCCACGCCATCGGCCAGGCTGCCGTCGTAGCGCACGACGAAGGCCTGGGTCCTCAGGTAGAACGACAGGGGGAACTGCCAGCTGCCCGTGAGGATGAGTTCCCTGGCCCGGATGAGGCGCAGGTCATCGGCCTCCCGATCGAGGCCCGACTGCTGGCCCGTGAAGTTGTAGGAGATCGAGCCCACCGTGCCGTAGAGGTACAGCGCCGCCGAATGGAACCGGGCCGGATCCCCCGAAGCGAGCTCCAGGGTGCGGGCCCGGGTGGTATTCCACCCCAGTTGGAACGGCGAGTGCTGCCGCCAGTTGCCACCGAGGGTGAGGGAGCGCGTCGCCACGGAGCGGGCGGGATCCTCCGCCCAGGTGCGGCCGGCCACATCCCAGTTCATGAAAAAACTCAGGCGCCCCGCCGTCTCGAAGGACGCATCAAGCCCCACGGCGCGGTCCATGGGATCGCCGTTCCACCAGGTGAGGTGCCGCCAGCGTGGCGAGATGTTGGCCGAGGAGAGCCTGCCCGCGTTCCAGTTGTTCCGCCATTCGAAGCCCGCGCTGTGCCGGCGGTAGCCCTGCAGATCGGTGAAGCCCGACAGGAGCATCAGGTCCGGGCTCGTGGCCTGGGAGATGACGAAGGCGGACCAGTTGCGGGTGCTCCAGTCCAGTTCGGCGGAGGAGGAGGTTCCCCGCTGGGAGGACAGGGTTCCATCCGCTTGCGGCAGGTGCGCGGTGGCAAACATGACACTGCCCAGGAAATGGAATTCGGAACCCAGGTACTGGTCCAGGTAGAGGCCGCCACTCTGTCCGGCAACCCCGTCGGGTCCCCCCAGCAGGCGCTTCTCGGTGCCCAGAAAGGAAAGCCCGGAGCCCCGGTCGCCCGTCTGGATCTTCACGGCGGCCGCCGTGTCGCGGGTGGCCAGGCCCTCGACGCCCACGGCCCCGTTGGCGCCCAGGAGTGCCCCGCCATCCTGGTCCTTGGCATGGAGCACGCTCCAGCTGGCGAAGGATGCCTGACCAGAGGCCTTCACCCCGTAGAGGGGATCCTGGATGGACCGGCTGAAGAACTGCCGCTGGGCGCCCTGCACCCCCAGCAGATCCATGCCCTCAAGAAAGAAGGGCCGCCGTTCCGGATAGAACACCTTGAAGCGGCTGTTGATCTGCAGCGGATCCACATCCGCGTCCGCCGTGGCGAAGTCCGGGCGGTAGGTGCCTTCCAGGGTGAGGGCCGTGGTGGCGTAGCGCAGGTCCATGCCCAGGCGGGACTCGCTTTTCGCCGGGGCGGTGGGGTTCGTCTCCAGCGACTGGGTTCGGTTGAAGGTGGCAAAGGGGATGATGAGGAAGGGCGACCCCGGCTTGTCCACGGGCGCGCCGGATACCCGGGCCATCTGACAGCTGTCGCACTGCACATCCTTGCTCATGCGCGGCCAGGAGATGCCATAGCGCCGCTCCCGGGGGACGATGCGCAGGATGCGCAGACCCCACTCCCCCGGCATCCGCCGCAGGCTGCTGTAGGGAATGCGGATCTTCACCACATAGCCCCTGGCGGTCAGCACCCCCGTGGAATCCCACAGGCAGTTGTAGGAGGAATTCTCGCCGGTGCTGTCCGAGGCGATCTCATCAATCTGCCCACCCAGGGGAGTCACGAAAAAGCGAAGGAAGCTCTGCCCCTTGCCGGAGGGATCCAGATCCACCCCCACGAAGTCGAAGTCGCCGCTGTTGGTGTCGCGCATGTGGCGGGCCGCATGGATCTTCGCGGGTTCGGGGTCCATGGCCTCGATGGCCACGTAGAGGGCGTCGGGGCCCCAGGCCGCATGGACGAGGGTGGGCCAGCGGTTCTCGCCCTTGTCGTCGGGCATGATCATGCCGAATTCCTTGATTTCCAAGGCACCGGTCCAGGTGGAAAGATCCGCGTCCCGGGTCATGGACGGGGCTTGCGCAAGCCTCGGGAGGGCCAGATGGGGCGGATTGGGCAGTTGGGAAGCCAACATGGGCAGGCAGCTGAACACCAAGGCCGAACGACGCATGAAGGATCCCCGAGACAGACAGCCCTACGAGAACCTTCGCAGGTCCGTTTAGTCCGCCCGGAAATTGCGCCCCAGGGTCACTCAGTGCCCGGCAAAGGCGACGGTCTTCCGGCCCGCGTCCGTCCCCTTCAGGAAACGGATGAGGCCGTTGCAGTAGGTGGCCTGATCATCCCACATGGCCATGTGGCTGCCCTTGGGGCAGAGCAGGAAGCTGCCGTGCTGCACCTGACTCGCCACCCACTTCATGTGGGCCGGATCCATGGTGTCGTGGGTGCCGCCAATGACGAGGGTGGGCATGGCGAGCTTGGGCAGGTCGGCCTTGCGATCCCACTTCTCCAGGCGGCCCGAGGCGCCGAACTCGCTCGGCCCCTGCATCAGCACATAGATGTCCTTGTTGGCCCGGGCGGAGGCGCGGTTGATGGCATCGGGCCATTCGGGCAGGCGGCACAGGTGCTTGGCGTAGAAATGGGGCATGAGGAGCTCCATGTAGCGCGGGCTTTCGTACTGCCCCTTGGCTTCCAGCTCCTTCACTTCCTTCACCACCGCCGGATCCATGCCCTTGGCCAGCACCTCCTCCGCATAGCGGTTGTAGTCGGGGATGCTCATCATCATGTTCGAGATGATCAGGCCCTTGAGGTTTGCCCCGTATTTCAGGGCGTACTCCGTGGCGAGGATGCCGCCCCAGGAGTGCCCCAGCAGGTAGAAGTTGTCCTTGTTGAGCCCCAGGGCCACGCGGACCTGCTCGACCTCCTCCACGAACCGCTCGGTGGTCCACAGGTCCTTGTCCTTGGGCTGATCGGAAAAGGCACTGCCCAACTGATCGTAGTAGATGAACTCGATGCCTTCGGCCGGAAGGTAGCCCTCCAGCGCCTCGAAGTACTCGTGGGTGAATCCAGGTCCACCGTGGAGCAGCAGCAACTTGATGCGCGGGTTGTTCCCGAAGCGCTTGGTCCAGACCTTGAAATCGCCCTTGGGCGTTTTGATGGAGACAAGCTTCACGCCACCCTCGCGCAGGGGTGCCGCATCGGCGAAATAGGTGCGCAATGAAGGCAAGGCCTTCTGGGCCGAAACCGGCAAGCCGAGCAGAAGAACCGCGAGGAGCAGGAACAGGTCACGGCGCATGAAACCTCCGGGAAACGGCAACGTCATCCTGCCGCCAGCATGGCACCGTTCAGGGCTCCTGGCGGACGACAATGCCGCCCTTGATGACGGTCTTGATGCGTTGGCAGGCGGTGATGTCCTTCAGGGGATCCTCGGTCAAGGCGACCAGATCCGCCCGGAATCCGGGGTTCAGGTTCCCCAACTCCTTGGAGCCCAGGAGCTCCGCGGCCACCACGGTGGCGGACTGGATCGCCTGGAGCGGCGTCATGCCCCGCTCCACCATGAGGGCCAACTCCTTGGCGGGGTTCTCGGTCCAGGGGAAGGCGCCAATGTCACTCCCGAGGGTGATCTTCACGCCCTTGGCCAGGCCTTTCCGGAAGGCCGCTGCGAGGATCTCCACATACTTGTGGCCCAGGGGACCGCGCCCATCGGCCACCCAGATGCCCGCATAGATGGTGGGGCACCAGAAGGTGCCCTGCTTCACGGCCCGTTCAAGGAGGTCATCGGTGAAGCCATCGGCATGCTCCAGGGAATCGAACCCGGCCGTCAGGGCTGCGTCGATGCCATCCCAGCCCTTCACGTGAGCGGAAGTGCGCTTCCCCAGGCGCTTCGCCTCTTCCACGAAGGCCTTCAGCTCCTCGGGACGGTAGTTGGTCAGGGACCGCAGGCGCCCGTCCGGGCCCAGGTAGGCGCCCCGGTCCACATAGACCTTCACCCAGTCCACACCGCGCCGGACCTCGTCCCGCACCGCCTGGCGAATCGGCTCCACGCCATCCACCACCCGCACGCCCGAGGGGAGGTCCAACTCCCAGGCGTAGTTCTGGAGGGGGTAGGTGCCCGTGGCCGAGAAGGCCCGGCCCGCCACGAAGAGCCTCGGCCCCGGCACCACGCCCGCCTCGATGGCCTTCTTCAGGTCCACATCGGCGCAGCCGGCCCCTTCCGTGCCCAGGTCCCGCAGGGTCGTGAAGCCCCAGAAGAGCGCCGCCCGCGCCGAGGCGGCAGCGCGCAGGGTCCGGTAGGGCACGCTCTCCTTGAGGATCTGATCCGCATAATCCTGGCTGAACCGGTTGCCCTGGAGGAGCACGTGGGTGTGGGCTTCGATGAGCCCAGGCAGCACCAGCTGATTCGAGAGATCCAGGACCATAGCATCTTTGGGGGCGGCGGCGGAAATCCTGGCCCAGGGACCGGTGGCCGCGATGCGCCCTTCGCGCACCAGGAGGCCCTGGTCCACCTGGACCTGGCCCGTCTGGACATCCAGCAGGCGCCCCGCCCGGATCAGCGAAGGGGGCTGAGCCGCGAGGGCCAGGCCCGCCATCAGGCCGAGCAGGTGACGGAAGGGAAGGGTCCGGAGCATGCCGCCATGATGGTCCAGGCGGCGGCCCGGAGCAATGCCAACCCGGGCCTGTATTCAAAGTGGATGTGGGCCGCGACGGCGGCCAGCCGCGCCTGTGGCAAGGCGGCGGCTGAAGGGCGATGCGGGACATCGTTCGAGGCCGACAACGCAGCCAGGGGTGCGGCTGGCCCCGTCCCGAAGGGCAAGGGGCGGCGCCCGGCGCGATACATCGTCAAGCTCCTTGTCGATAGTACCGCTATCGCCTTCGTCGCTTTCCTCGTCTCGCTTGGGCGGCGCCCCTTGCGCGGCCACACCCCACTTTGAAAACAGGCCCTAGCCGCTGGTTGTCAGTCCCCGGCCTCTCCCGTGGGGCTGCCGGCGTAGAGATCCGGAAGGGTGCCGCCCACCAGGGACGGCGGGACGTTCTCCAGCCGCTCGGGGGCATGCACCACGGTGTTCACCAGGCGCCCGAGGCCTTCGATCTCCATGACCACTTCGTCGCCGGCCTTGAGCCAAAGGTTGTCCGTGATCTTGGAGCCGTTCAGCTCCAGCAGGCAGCCCGTTCCCACGGTGCCGCTGCCGATGACTTCGCCGGGCTGCATCTGGATGCCGTAGCTGGTGCGCTGCAGGATCTGGGCGAAGGACCAGTTCATGCTGTCCGCGTTCCCCTTGGACAGCTGATGTCCA
>DATEZS010000007.1:0-109669 GCA_035255365.1 Geothrix sp. | reverse complement strand
GTTGTTGGCGCAGTAGCGGGTGCCCACGCAGCGGTTGTAGGCCATCTGGTTCAGGCCTTCGGGGCTGTGGTTGGTGGCGTTCACCGGGCAGACGTTCTCGCAGGGCGCGTTGTCGCAGTGCTGGCACAGCATCGGCTGGTGGACCACCTTCGGGTTCTCCAGCTCGCCCTCGTAGTAGCGGTCGATGCGGATCCAGTGCATCTCGCGGCCGCGGGCCACCTGCTCGGGCCCCACGGTGGCCACGTTGTTCTCGGACTGGCAGGCCACCATGCAGGCAGAGCAGCCGGTGCAGGCCGCCAGGTCGATGACCATGCCCCACTTGTGGTCGGGGAACTTCTGATCCTCGTAGAGAGTCACCAGCTCGGGCATGTGGTGGTGCCCCTGGGGGTTGTGGGCGAACTCGTCCATGGTGAGGGAGCGGACGAGGTCGCGGCCCTCCATGCGGTGGTGGCTCTGAGTGCGGGAGAGCTCCTTTTTCCCGCCGGCCTTGGCCAGCTTCGCGCCGCCGCGGACATGCGCACTGGCGGGATCCAGGTTCAGCAACGGGAAGGCGTTCACGCCCACGCCCTTGGCCACGCCGCCGGTGGCGCGGCCGTAGCCCAGCGCGAGAGCCAGCACGCCCGGCGCCTGACCCGGCTGGATCACCGCGGGCAGCTTGAGGGTGACGCCATCGAGGGTGAGGGTGACCAGATCGCCTTCCTCGAGGCCCAGGGCCTTGGCGTCCCGCACAGAGACGGCCACGGGGTTGTCCCAGGTCATCTTCGTGATGGGATCCGGGGTCTCCTGGAGCCAGCTGTTGTTGGCGTGGCGGCCGTCGTGGGTGGCGAAGCCCGGGACCAGCACCAGTTCGAAATCGCTGTTCTTGGCGGCCGCGGCCTTCTTGGCGGCGGCTCCGACCGAAGCGCCCTTGAAGGCGGGGGCTGCGGCCTTGGATCCGGTCTTGAGGAGGCCGTCGTGGAGCACCTGCTCGAAGGAGGTCCCGAGGGGCAGCTCCTTCTTCCAGCGGGCCTGGAGGTAGGCGTGGTAGCTGTCGGCCGAGGTCGCGCCAAGGGCCTTCAGGGCGCCCAGGAGGATGTCCTCGCCCTGGCGGGTGTCGTAGAGGGTTCCCACGGTCGGCTGCTGGAGGACGGCGGCGCCGGGGGTGCTGAAGTCGCCCCAGCTCTCCAGCCAGTGGCTTTCGGGCAGCAGCAGCTGGCACTGGGCGGCGGTCTCGTCCTCGACCTGGCCGATCCAGGCGCGGAAGGGGACCTTCGCGACGGCATCTTTCCAGGCGGCGGTCCTGGGGAAGGTGTAGGCGGGATTCACATCCCAGAAGAGGATGGCGCCGTATCGACCCGCGTTCATGGCTTCGGCGGCGGTGGCCAGATCCTTGGCGGTGGCCAGGGGCTCCGTGGGCAGGATCTCGAGGGCTTCGGAACCGAGCATGGCGTTGAGGAGGTGGGCGGCCTGATGGGCCTCGGCGGGCATCTGGGCACCGCAGAGCACCACGGCCTGCCTGCCCGCATGCTGCAGGTCGGCCACGAGTTTGGACCAGATCTTGGTCGGCACTTCGGCGGGGGCGCCGATGGCGGACAGGTCCACGCCCGCAGGCAGCGTGAAGCCCTTGCCGGCCAATTCCTTGGCCAGGGCGAAGGCCACGGCGGCCAGGCGGGAGGGCGACACGGGAACCCGCTGGTCGGCGTTGGTGCCCGTGAGGGTCAGGGGGCCTTCCAGCACCCAGAGCCGGTTGATGGGATCGTGGGCATTCCGGAGCCGGCGCTGGGCACCCCAGGCGGCGAGGGCCTCGGGATCTTCGCCGTTCAGGAAGTCGGAGCCCAGGGACAGGATGACCTTGGCCTTGACCAGCCGGGGCTGGATCTCCACGGCCTGGCCGTAACTGGCCTTGGCGGCCTCCTCGGCGGCGTCGCCGGCGGCAGGCTCATAGGCCAGATGCTCCAGGGTGGGCAGGGCGGCCTTGAGGTCCGCCAGCAGGGCCTTGCGGGACGGTGAAGCCACCGCACCGGACAGGAGCAGGACGGATTTTCCTGAGTCCTTGGCGGCTTTCAGGGCGGCCTGAAGCTGGGCTTCCGCCTCCTGCCAGCCGAGGGTGTGGCCGTTGGCCCTGGGCGCCCGCAGGCGATCCGGATCGTAGAGGCGCAGTACGTCGGCCATGGTGCGGGGGCTGGTCTTGCCCTTCACACCGGGGTGCTCGTCGTTGCCCGTGAGATGGATGGGGCGGCCTTCCCGGGTCTTCACGAGGACGGGGTAGACGCGGCGGCCTTCCTGATGGGCGCTGGCGTAGTAGTTGGCCACGCCGGGGATCACCTCCACGGGGCGCTTGGTATAGGGCACAACGGTGCCCTGACCCTTGCGGTCGCAGGCCACCGTGGCGGCCAGGGCGGCGGAGGCGCTCACCAAGCCCAGGAAATCCCGGCGGGAGAAGCCGCTCTGGGGCGCCAGGCCGTGGACATCGTCATAGTTGGGACCCGTGGGGATGGCGCCCGGGAGGAACTCGTCGTGAGCGGCCTGCTGGGCCGCGGGTGTCTCGACGCGTTCATCGAGGGTGCGCCAGTAGCGCGGAGTCTCGAGGGGGCCATGATCGGGGAGTCGTGTCTTCATCGTGTCATCCGCGGCGCTTGATGGCGTGTTCAGGGGGTGTGACGGTGATTCGGAGAGGCGATGGACCAGGAGGCGGCTCGGGCGGGGCGTCCTTGTCGGGCAGGAAGACGAGGCTCAGGGCCTTCTGGCCCAGGAGGTAGGGACCTGCGAGGAGGGCGAGGGCCTTGTCCCGAAGGGGGTGGCGGGGGGAATCCGGCATGGTTTCCATCCCCCTAGCGATGGCAGGCGGAGCAGTTCTCCGCGGCCCTGGTGATTTTCGATCCCGCGGGGAGCGCGGCGTGGGGGTCCCGGTGGCAGGCCAGGCAGTTGCCCATGCGCATGCCCATTTCCCGGGTGAGCACCTTCATGGACTGCACTTCGCCATGGCAGCTCTGGCAGGCGATACCCGCGTTCACATGAGGCCGATGGTCGAAATAAACGTGGTCCGGCATGGTGTGCACCCGCTGCCAGGCCAGGGGGGCGCCGCTGTTGGCAATCTCGGTGAGCTTCTGGATGGCGGGGCGGTCGGTGCGGGTGACCTTGTGGCAGCCCATGCAGAGATCCACGCTGGGAATGCCCGCGACCCGGGATCTGTCCACGCCCGAGTGGCAGTACTGGCACTGCATGCGGAGGGTCCCGGCATGCAGCTGGTGGGAGAAGGGAATGGGCTGTTCCGGGGCGTAGCCCTTGGCGAAGCGGTCCGGCTGAGTGAACCAGCCCACCGTGAGGATGGTGGCCAGAATGGCCACAGCCCCCACCGGCAGGACGAATCGGAAGGCCCGGTCGAACGCATGCATGCCCAACCCCATGAAAAGTGCAAATCAACGGAATGGGCGCGCGGGGCTGGGTGGTTTGGGTATGAAAACTTAGACAGCCCAGCGACTTAGATCGATTGATCCGAGGACGCCCGTGAAAATGTGCCGCAAGTCACAATCATAGAACATATAAACCGTATTGTTTGCATCTTTTTTCAACAGACATCCAAGGCATGTTCTTGATTTATTGGTGGTTAATTTTAATGAGCTAAAGGGCAAAATCGGTTTCATCCACGTTCCATTCAGCAGCACGGGAGGGATCAGGCCGGAGGGGGGAAGCCCATCCATGGCTTGAGGAGGCCGAGGTGGTGCAGCAAGGCGCCCATGCGCTCCACGGGAAGGCCCATGACCGTCGTAAAGCTCCCCTCCACAGCTTCTATGAACAGGGCGCCGATGCCCTGGATGGCATAGGCTCCGGCCTTGTCCATGGGCTCGCGGGTGCTCACATACCACCGGATCTGCGCCTCGGTGAGGGGGCGGAAGAAGACCTGGGCCGTATCCACGAAGCTGTGGACGGTGTCGTTCTTCTGGAGGCAGAAGCCGGTATGCACCTGGTGGGCCCGGCCCTGGATGAGGTTCAGCATGCGCACGGCATCTTCCACGTCCACGGGCTTGTTGAGGGTGTGATGGTCCACCGCCACCGTGGTGTCCGCGGCGAGGACCCAGCGGCCCGGATTGCGGTGGGCGATCACCTCGGCTTTGAGCTCCGCCAGCCGCTGGACCAGGTCCAGGGGTTCCTCGTCCAGGAGGGGGGTCTCGTCCACATGGGGGACCTGGAGCTCGAAGGGGATGCGCATGGCCTCCAGCCAGTGCCGTCGGCGGGGGCTGCCGCTGGCCAGGATCAGGGGCTGGGCGATCTGGAGCGTTCCTGGCCGCGTCTCGCTCATCGGAGTCCCCGTCCCTGCAACTCAAGGGCGCCCACGCGCATGTGGAAGCTGTCCACAGTGTCCCCCTTCTTGAACCCGAACCGGGGATAGAAATCCACCGCGTCCCGGGTTTCCAGCACGAACCGCTGCACGTCGCCCACCCAGGGGTGGCGCAGGGCCCACTTCACCAGTTCGGAGGCGATGCGCTGGCCCATCAAGTCCTGGGCGGTCACCACATCGTAGAGCTTGGCTTCATAGGCATGGTCGGACCAGAGGCGGGTGGCGCCCACCAGGCGGCCGCCGCGGCTGCCCTCGGGCACCAGGCGGGCCGTGAGCATGCGGGAGCAGGCCAGGAGCCGGCGCCACTGCTCGATGGTGCGGTCCGCGGTCCAGTACACCTGCTCGGCCTGGAAGAAGATCTGCAGTTCCCGGGGATCCACGGTCCAGGTTTCGTCGAAGAAGGCCACCAGGCCATGGGTCGTGGCCAGAGGCTCGGGTACGAGGAAATCGCGATCCATCAGGATGTCCGGGTGGTGGGTTTCCATCCTAGCAGGGCGGCCCCCGCTGCGAGGCCTGCCAGCAGCAAGGGCTGGAGCCAGGGGGACCGGGCCGGCGTGTGGATGGGGCGCCAGTGCAGTTCCAGGGCGTAGGCCCCTTCACTGAGGGGCTCGCCCCACAATTCGAAGTGGCCGTCCTCCCGAAAGACGCCCGATTTCCCGGAGAGGGTGGTGCGGAGCAGGGGCACACCCAATTCAGTAGCCCGCAGGCGGATCTGGGCGGCGTGGAGGTCCGTGGCGATGCTGCGGTCGAACCAGCCGTCGTTGGTGTGATTGGTGAGCAGGTCCGCCCGGCTCAGGGCCAGGCCCCGCCGGGATCGCTCCGGCAGCAAGGCTTCGCTGCAGATCAGGGGATGCACCCGGAGGTCTTCGCCCCGGGTCGGCACCAGGAATCCGCAGCCCTCCCGGAGTTCGCCGGGTTCCTGGGAAATGAAGCCCATCTGGCGGTCCAGCCAATGACGGACCGGTGCTGGGCCTGGCATCCGTTCCCCGAAGGGCATGGGGTCCACCTTGGCCAGGAGGAAGGTCATGCGCCCCGCCACCTCGCCCCGCACCAGGTTGAAGGGTCCGCCCTCGGTGCCGAAGAGCCAGGCCACATGGCGATCGGCGGCTTCGGCCTTGAGGTGGTCGTTGGGGCGGCGGTCATCCCGGCCCAGGATGGAGCTCTCGGGCCAGAGGAGCAGGGTGGGCCGTTCCGGTCGGGGGAGGCCCTTGGCCTTCAGCAGGGCATCGCTGCGCTGCCACATCTCGGCTTCCATGCCGGGCCAGCGCACGCCGGCGGGGAAATTGGGCTGGATCATGGCCACGTCCACTTGCCGTTCGGCATCCCGCGGCAGCAGGTACCAGGCGCCGCCACACAGGGCCAAAAGCCCCGCCACGAGGCCGGGTCCCGCGAGGGTCCGCCGCAGAGAAGCGCCGCCCACCAGGCTGGCCGCCGTCCATGCCCCCATGCCCCAGGCCAGGGCGGAAAGCCCCCGGGTGCCCAGGAAGGCCGCGGAACGCGCGGTCCAGGGCAGGGACCCGAAGGCCGCCCCCCAGCTCCAGGTGTAGATATGGAAGCCCCAGGTTTCCCAGAGGAGCATCACCAGAGCCGCGCCGCAGGCGGCGGCCAGGGCCCCGGACCGGCGCTGCTGCCAGCGGGCCGAAAGCACCACCAGCAGAAAGCCCAGGGCCTCCCACCCGTAAAAAAGCCCGGCTCCCAACAAGGCCAGCGGCCAGGGCAAACCGCCCTTGGAGACCAGCGTCCCTGGAACCCAGTGGAAGAGAAGGATGAGCCCGCCCACCAGGGCCAACCAGATCCAGATGGCTTTCCTGCCCCGGAAAGCCGCTTCCATCAACAGGAACGGAAAGGCCAAGGCGGCCATGGGCTCGAGCCATCCCCCCAGGGCGCCGGGAAAGCGGTAGCCCAGGGCGAAGATGATGGACAGGACCGCGGTTTCGAAGGGGCGGAGAAGGCGGGACTGGTTCAAGGGTTTGATCTCCGGGCGGCTTCGTAACAGGCGATGCCCGCGGCCACGGAGGCGTTGAGGCTTTCGACGCCCTGGATGGGGATCGCGAGGCGCCGCATCCCTGGAGGCAGGTCCACCCCCTGCCAGCCATGGCCTTCGTTGCCCACCCAGAGGCGGAGCGGATCGGCCAGATCGGCCTCGGCCAGGGGAATCGCGCCAGGGCCCCCGTCCAGGGCGAACCACCGGCCCGCATCGGGCGTCAGCGCCTCCACCCGGCGCAGGGGCAGGAGGAAGGCCGCGCCCATGCTGCCGCGGAGGGCCTTGGGATGGAAGGGATCGGCGCAACCGGGACCCAGGAGGACCTCCTGGAAGCCGAAGGCGGCGGCACAGCGCAGGATGGCCCCCAGGTTGCCGGGATCCTGGATGCCCCAGGCGCCCAGGACCCGGGCGGCCAAGGGCCCTGCGGGTTCCGGTCCCAGCTCCATCAGCAGGGCGTGACGGGGCGGGCTGCCGGCGTCGGCGAGCTCCCTCAGGAGGGCTTCGTTCAGTTCGAGGGTTTCCAGGGCCAGGGTCGCTTCCAGGGGGTGCGGATCAGTCTTTTCCAGGCGCAGCCAGAGGACCGGTCGCAGGCGCTGACCGGCGGCCGTCCGGCGAACCTCGGTCCAGCTCTCGATGAGCTTTTCACCCAGCAGCAGCGTGGCTTCACGCCTGGGGCCATTGGGGCGCAGCCGGGCCTGGAGGGCCTTGAAGCGCGGATTGGCCTTGCTGGTCAATAGGGGCATGGATGGCGTCAGGGGGCCGGGGTGGCGGATGGCGCATGGGCGGCGATCCAGGCATCGATGACCTTGTGGATGGCCGGGATGGCCGAACGCGTCGATTCGATGCCGGCCTGCATGCAGCGCTTTTTCTGGGTGAAATCCAGCATCCCGATGTCGCCGATGCCCGCGGGCGTGATGAGGATGTCGGCGCCCTTCTTGGACTGCTCCACGTTGAGGGCGAACATGATGTTGGTGGCCTGGAGGGTGACGCCCACGAGATTCGTGATGTTGGTGTTCCCGATGTTGGCGCTGATGTCCACGGCGATGACGATATCGGCGCCCTTGGCCTTGGCCACCGAGATGGGGATGTTGTCCACCACCCCGCCATCCACCAGGATCTTGCCCTGGTGCTGGACCGGCTGGAAGACGCCCGGAATGGCGGCGCTGGCCCGGATGGCCCGGGCCACGGAGCCCTTGTCGAGCACCACCTTGTAGCCCCAGTTGAGGTCCGTGGCCACGGCGGCGAAGGGGACCTTCATGTTCTCGATGTTCTTGGTCTTGATATGGCTGGTCACCCAGGCTTCCAGCTTGTCGCCCTTGGCGAAGCCCATGCCCGTGACGGCGTTCATCACGCCGAAATCGAAGAGATCGTCCTTCTCCAGCTGGAAGGCGGTCCACTCGAGATCGAAGCTGCTGAGGTCGGACGCGTAGATGGCGCCGATGAGGCCGCCGACACTGGTGCCGACGATCATGTCGATGGGGATCTTCTCCTGCTCAAGGGCCCGGATGACGCCCACATGCGCGAAGCCGCGCGCGGCGCCGCCGCCCAGGACGAGGGCGATCTTGGGTTTGGGCGGGGGCCCCTGGGGAATGACGGGAGCCTGGACGACGGGCGCCTTGGGGACGGTGACCGGCGGCACGGTTTCGCAGGCGAACAGCAGGGGCAAACCCGCCAGGACAGCGGCGTGGATCAGGCGCATGGGAAGTCCTCGATGGATGGAGAGCATACCCTAGCGAGGATACCTCGCCCCGGGCGGCAACCTCCGCAGGTGAATTGTTGGCGCTTGGCGGGAATCGGCCGATAAGAGGGGAGGCGGGCGGGAAATGACGCCTGAATGACACTCCAATCCCTCATCTTCAAGTCCCTCCGCAAAGCAGCCTGCATGCAAACCACTGCCCAACCCCACGATGTCGCCTCCCAGCTGGCGGAAGCGCCGGGCATGAGCGCATTCAAGATCAAGGGCGTGGCCTACCTCGGCCATCTGGACTACTGCCGGCGGTTCATTCCTGGAGGCCAAGAAGGGTTCATCCATGCCCTGCCCGAGTCGCTCCGTTCCTTCTTCGAGCAACAGTTTCTTCCCGGCAACTGGTACGACGTCTTTCCCCTGGCCGCCTCGGGCTTTGTCTGCGCCGAATTGCTTCAGATGCCCTTTTATGAATTCATCCGGATGCGTTCGACGGTGCAGGCAAAAGAAGATGTAAAAGGTGTTTACCGTATCTTTTTCGCCATTTTCTCGACGAAATCCATCGCCGCGAAACTCCCCAAGCTGTTCTTCCAGTATTTCAATTTCGGCGAAATCGCCCTGGTCAAGAGCGAAACCTATTGGGTGGAGGTGGCCCGCAAGGGCGTTCCGGCCCTTCTCGTGAACTGGCAGAACGGGGTGCTGCAGGGCTACCTGGAAGTCGTGCTCCAGATGGCGGGCGCCAAGGAGCCGGTGATCGAATTCGGGGAACCACAGCCCACAGGCATGGCGGGCGTCCATGAGATCGTGACCGTGCCCACCACCGTCACCTGGACCTGAAGCCCGGAACGGGGTCGGGGAGCTTGTGACCGGGGTCCGGCCCCCGGCGCGGGGCTGGGCTGTCTGGCGGGCCGGAATCGGTATTAGACTATTCCGTCCCATCTTGCCTTCAAGCCCTCCCCCCAAGGCACCCCCCCAGGAGTCCCTATGCAGCCTTTTGTCCCCTCTAACCAGAACCTGAGGGAGTTTTCCCTCCGGGCGGTGCTCATCGGCCTGGTCATGGCCGTGATCCTCGGCTCGGCCAACGCCTACCTCGGCCTCAAGGCGGGCATGACCATCGCGGCCACCTATCCCGCGGCGGTCATCGGCATGGCCCTCATCAAGCTGATGAAGGGCACCATCCTGGAAGAGAACATGGCCCGGACCGTGGGCAGCATCGGCGAGTCCGTGGCCGCCGGCGCCATCTTCACCATTCCCGCCTTCGTCATCAGCGGCATCTGGCCCAAGTTCTTCACGGCCGGCAACTATGTCACCAGCTCGCTGATCATGTTCGCGGGCGGCGTGCTGGGCATCATGTTCGTGGCCCTGCTGCGCCGCGTCATGGTCGAAGACGCCGAACTGCCCTACCCCGAGAGCGTGGCTGCCGCCGAGATCCACAAGGCCGGCGCCCGTGGTGGCAGCGGCACCAAGTTCCTCTTCGGCGCCATGGGCATCGGCGCGGGCATCCAGGCCCTGGTTCAGATCCAGCTCTTCGCCACCGCATGGGAGAAGTTCGCGGCCTTCAAGGCCACCACCATCGGCCTCGTGGGCACCTGGAAAGCCAAGGTCATGGGCGGCATGCTGCTCAGCTCCCCCGGCATCAGCCCCGCCTACATGGGCGTGGGCTACATCATCGGACCCAAGCTCGGCGCCCTGAATTTCTCCGGCGGCATCCTGGCCTGGGGTCTGCTTGTGCCCATCATCACCTACTTCCTGGCGCCCGGCGTGCTGCCCGAGAACGCCCCCCATGGTGATTGGATCGCCCTGTCGGTTTCCGTCTGGAAGTTCATCGTGAGGCCCATCGCCATCGGCGGCATGCTCATGGGCGCCTGCTTCACCCTCTTCAAGATGCGCAAGAGCCTGGCCACGGGCCTCACCCGCTCCATCTCGGACGTGAAGAAGGCAGCCGCTGGCGAGCACGTGGTGGACCGCGTCAACAAGGATCTGCCCTTCACCTATGTCCTGTTCGGCCTGGGCTTCGCCGCCCTGGTGACCTTCCTCATCACCTGGCGCATCTTTCACGTGAGCCCCCTGGTTTCCTTCGTGGCGGCCCTGGTGGTCGTGATCCTGGGCTTCTTCTTCTCGGCCATCAGCGGCTACCTGGTCGGCATCATGGGCTCCAGCAACAACCCCATCTCCGGCCTCACCCTGACCGCCCTGGTCCTCACCGCCCTCGTGATGGTGGTTCTCGGCGTCAAGGGCCGGGAGGGTGTCGCCGCGGTGCTCGGCGTGGCCGCCGTGGTCTGTGTCAGCGCGGCCGTCGCCGGCGAGATGCTGCAGGACCTGAAGGCTGGTCACATCCTGGGCGGCACGCCCTGGCGCATGGAAATGGGCGACCTCCTGGGTGTCGCCCTGGCCTCCGTGGTGCTGTTCATCCCCCTCATGGTGCTGCATGAGGGCGACATCTCCGCCCAGAGCACCAAGCGCATCGCCGAGTTGACGGCCCAGCAGGTGCAGGTCGTGACCGCCCCGCCCGATGTCAATGGGGTGGTCAAGACCTACACCCTGGATGAAGTGAAGAAGCTCCCCGCCGATCAGAAGAAGGCCGTGCTCTCCCTGGATGCGGGTTTCGGCTCCAAGCAGCTGGCTGCCCCCCAGGCGGGCCTCATGGCCCTGCTCAGCAAGGGCATCGTGGAGGGCAAGATGGCCTGGCCGCTCATCATCGTCGGAATGATGATGGGCTTCGCCTTCATCCTCATGCAGGTGAAGAGTCCCATGCTGGTTTCCGTGGGCATGTATCTGCCGCTGGAAACCACCTTCGCCATCTTCCTGGGCGGTCTCATCAAGGGCGCCGTCGAAATGGCCGCTGCCAAGCGTGGCCTGAACGAGGCCCAGAAGGTGCGCGTGGAGAACAACGGTGTGCTGCTGGCCGCGGGTCTCATCGCCGGTGAGGCCCTCGTCGGTCTTCTCTTTGCCGCCTTTGCCTTCTTCGAGGTGAAGTATCAGATCACGGGCCTCATCTGGAACACCGCGGCCAGCACCTTCCAGTCCAAGTGGGAATGGTCCTTCCTCGTCAGCCTCGCGATCCTGGCCGCCATCGCCGTCTATCTGGTGAAGGTGCCCCTCGACAACGCCGGGGCCGCCGATGAGCCCGCGCCCCCCAGCGCGAACTTCTAGGCGCATACCTGACTCAACGGTGTTCAAGCTATTGAATACAGGGAAGTAAAGATAAACACTGTGATCCCTGTCACGTCAGCGAGGCCCCACACTGGGGCCTCGCTTCTTTGGGGAACCCATGTCCTCACCCAGCTTTTCGCTCAGCGCACCCACCTCCTCCGGCCCTGCTTCCAATCCCCTGGGCCTTTCCCGAGTGGATCACTTCCAGCTGACGGGTTCGCTGGAACGCCTGGAGCCCCTGTACCGGAAGCTGGGCTTCGCCCGAGTGGCATCCGCCCGGCAGGCCTGGGGCCGCGTGGTGCATCTCCGCCAGCAGCGCATGGACATCCTGATCTTCGAGGCGGAGAACAGCCACCCTGCCGGGCAGTATTTCCAGGCCCACGGAGAAGGGGTCTGCGCCCTGAACTTCCAGGTGGAGGATCTCAACACGGCGCTGGCCTCCGCCCGCCAGCAGGGTGCCCGGGTGATGCTGGAACCGGAGACCCACCGCCTGGGTGAAGGCACCCTCCGGTTCGCCGCCATCCAGGGTGTAGGCGATGTGTGGAACTTTCTGGTGGAGCGGAAGGGCGAGCTGGCCTCGTTCTGGCCGGGCCTGGAGCCGGACCCGCTGCCCGCCCTGTGCGATCCCGGGCTGGTGCGGGTGGATCACCTCACCAACAATGTGGGGCCTGGCGAAATGGCGGCCCTGGTGGACTTCTACGAACGGGTCTACGGCTTCGTGGTGACCCGGGAGTTCCACATCCGCGGCGCCCTGGGCACCGGCCTGGATTCCAAGGTGGTGCAGAGCTCCAACAACAAGGTCATCATCCCCATCAACCAGCCCACGGACGAGAAGAGCCAGGTCCAGGAATACGTGACGCGGCACAAGGGGCAGGGCGTCCAGCACATCGCCATGTCCACCAACGACATCTTCCATACCCTGCGCACCCTGGAGGCCCAGGGCTTCAAGTTCCTGCGCGTGCCCGCCACTTACTACGAACTGCTGCCGGACCGCATCGCCAGGAGCGGCTACACCGTGCGCGAGGACCTCGCCACCGTGCAGGAACTGGGCGTTCAGATCGACGGCGACGAAAGCGGCTACCTGCTGCAGATCTTCACCGAGGATCAGATCGGGCCGCTGTTCTTCGAGATCATCCAGCGGCGGGGGAATATGGGCTTTGGGGAAGGCAACTTCCAGGCCTTGTATGACTCCATCGAATTGGATCAGAAGAAGCGGGGCGTGTTGTAGGGATGCCCAGTTCCCACGGCGCGGCCCGACTCCGCTAAGGTAGTTCCATGCGCAACTTCTTCCTCCGACAGCGCGGCTTCACCCTGCTGGAGCTGCTGACCGTGATGACCATCCTGGCCCTGCTGGCCACGGTGGGTCTGGCGGGGTACCGGTCCAAGGTGCGGACCGCCAAGGAAGCGGTGCTGAAGGAGAACCTCTTCCAGATCAACCATGCGCTGGAGCAGCACCGGGCGGATCGCGGCAAGTATCCGGCCAGCCTGGGACCCCTCAAGGAACTGGGGTACCTGCGCGACATTCCCATGGATCCCATGACCCAGTCCCGGGAGACCTGGCAGACGGAAATGGAAGCGCCCGATCCGGACAACCCCGATGCGGAGATCGGTGTCTGGCGCGTGCGCAGCGGGTCCACGGACGTGGGCTCCAACGGAATCCCTTACAACGAATGGTAGCGAAGCCACCTCCGGTGGCCCACCGCACCCCCCTCCTGCCCTAGGACCCCATGAGCCCCGCCACCCTCCATCGTCTTGACCAGCTGACCAAGATCCTCCTGCTCGTCTGGGCGGGGGCGGCCCTTGGTTTCGGCCTCTTTGCCGCCCCGATCATTTTTCAGCAGTTGCCCAGCAGGGCCCTGGCGGGACGCATCTCCGGGCTGATCATCCATCGCCTCGACTGGGCGGCCTGGATTGCCTTCGGCCTGGCGGGCATGAGCTGGGGAGGACGCTGGGTGGCCGAGGTGAAGGAGGATCTCATCGGTCCCATCCGCCTTTGGAGCGCGGCTTGGCTGGTGGCTCTGGTCATGTGCCTGGCCAGCACCTTCGTGGTCACGCCCAAGGCCGAGGCCATCAAGCTCAGGATCAACACCCCCATCGAGAACCTAGCCCAGGACCACCCGGATCGGGTGGCCTTCAACAAGGTTCATGTCCTCAGCCGGAACCTCTTTTTCCTGCGCATCCTCCTGGCCATCGGCTTGGCCGCCACCGTCGGTCTCCTGCCCCGGGTGGGGCGCGAGGAAGCGGCAGCCGAAATCGAAGGCTGATCGAACGGAGTCGGCGGCAGCCCTGACGCCTTTCTTGGGTCAACTCAGGGCTGGCAGGGCGCGCTCTGGGGCAGCTCCCAGTCTTCCAGCTCCCGCGGCACGGGGGCACCGGGGATGAGGTCCCGCAGCCAGCTTCGGATCTCGTCGATGCCCTGGTGCTTCAGGGCGCAGGACTGGACGGCGCCCGGGTGGCGTTTCTTCAGGTCGAGTTTCTGGGGGCGGTGCAGGCGATCCACCTGGTTCAGGACCAGCAGCCTGGGCTGGGCGCCATCCTCTTCCGGAGCGCAGCCGATCTCGCGGAGGGTGTCGCCCACCACCCGCAGGTGGGCCTCCAGGTCCGGATGGGCAGCATCGGCCACGATGATCAGGGCGTCGGCGGTGCGCACCTCGCCCAGGGTGCTGCGGAAGGCGGCCACCAGCTGATGGGGAAGCTTGCGAATGAAGCCCACTGTATCGGCCACGAGGCAGTGCTTGGGATCCAGGGCAAGGCCGGTCTCCGGGTCGAAGCATTGCCCCAGCCAAGCCTTCCGGGTGGTGGTGTCCAGGGTGGCGAAGAGCAGGTCCTTGGGCTCCCCTTCCCCGGTCAGGGCTTTCAACAGGGTGGTCTTGCCAGCATTGGTGTAGCCCACCAGGGCCACCCGGGGCAGGCCCTTGGGGCGGCCCTGGCGCTGGGTTTCCCGCACCTTCTCGAGGTGGACCAGCTCCCGTTTGAGCTGGCTGATGCGGGTGCGGACCATGCGGCGGTCCACTTCGATCTGGGTTTCGCCGGGCCCCCCGCGCAGGCCCACGCCGCCGCCCTGGCGCTCCAGGTGGGTCCAGGCCCCCTTGAGCCGGGGCAGCTCGTACTCGCACCGCGCCAGTTCAACCTGGGCCTTGGCCTCCCGGGTCTGGGCCCGCTGCTCGAAGATGCTGAGGATGAGTCCCGTGCGATCCATGCAGATGAGCTGAGTCAGTTTCTCGATGGCGTTCACCTGGCTGCCGCTCAGTTCATCGTCGCAGATGAGGTAGCGCGCCCCCTGCCGGGCGGCCTCCTGGGCCACCGCCTCCAGCTGCCCCGAGCCGTAGAAGGTGCGCGTCGCGATCTGGCTGCGCTTCAAGGCATGGCGGCTCAGGACCTCGAAACCGCGGCTCCGGGCCAGTTCGGCCAGCTCGAGCAGATGATCCTGGACGGCTTCCTCCCGGATTTCGGGCCCCTGGCGGGCAATGAGGAGGCAGCGGAGGGTCGATTCATCCATGGGGTCAAGCTGCCGTGTCGGGTCACAATAATCAAGCCCCAAGTAATGATGACGATGGGGTAGGTACGGAGTTCCGCATCCATGGCCATGTTCGGAAACAAAAAATCCAAGCCTTCCGAGGGGACCGAACTGGTTCTGGCCTACCTGGAGGAAGCGCAGCGGGTGAAGGCCAGGCTTTCCATCGTGGATGCCAAGGGGCGCGAGGTTCCGGCCCACCTCACCGCCATTTCCGAGGAAAGCGTCTCCCTGTCTCCCCAAGGCCCCCTGACGGTGGAGAAGGGGGCTGAAGTCAGCCTGATCTTCATCTTGGATGGCCTTCGCTTCAAGGCGTCCGGCCGGATGCTGGAGGTCAAGGCGGGCGCGACGGCCATGTCCCTGCCCGGCAGCATCGCCCTGGCGGAGCGGCGGAGAAGGCCCCGGGCGAGGCTCAATGCCCGGGAGGGCGCCACGGTCGTCGCCCTGACGGGACTTTTCGATGGCACCGGCATCAATGGCAGCATCGAGAACATTTCGGAGGGGGGCTTCTGCGTCCGGGTGGACAAGGCCATGGACGTGAAGACCCAGCGGAAGATGCACCTGGGCGGCAACCTCTTCACCGTGGGCCAGCCACTGATGCTGGTGAAGCTCTCCAAGCTCCCCAAATGTCCGGTCATCGAGCTGGAAGGCATCGTCGTCCACGTGGATGCGGCCCAGGGGATGCTGGTGGGCATTGCCTTCGAGCCTGGCAAGGAGGCCCTCCTCGGACCCGTGCGCTCCCTGGTCGCCAGCCGCGCGGGGGCCATCCCTTCGAGCGTTCCTCCCAAAACCCGGCGGCAGAACGATGCCCGCCTGGAAGAGGAAGAGGAAAGCCACCTGGCCCGGCCCGCCGAGCAGGCCAAGGCCCCGGAACCGGCTCCCGCAGCCATGAAGGAACCACCGGCACCGGTGAAGGAAGTCGAGGTTCCCGTCGAGGCGCCCGAGGCCCCAGTCCCGGTCCTGGATGACCGGGCCAAGGCGCTCCTCCGGGTGAAACGCCGGGCCAAAGGGATCGTGCTGGCCATGCCGGAAGGGCTCGATGCCCAGAACGTGGCGGCCTTCCTGCGAGCCGAGGGCTATGGCCGGGTGCTGCTGGCCACGACCCTGACCGAACTGCTGGGACACCTGTCGCAACCTGGCGTGCACCTGGTCCTGGTGGATGACGGGGTGGCCGAGCTGCAAGGGCTCTCCCTGGCCTCTTTCATCCAGCAGCTTCCCAGCGAGCAGAAGCCGGTGGTGATCCTCGCCGAAGGGCTGGTGGATACGGAACTGGTCCTGGGGGCCCGGGAGGCCGACGTGGCGCAGATCCTGGTCAAGCCCTACGAGCTGGATGCGGATTTCCGACAGATGATCGAGGGCCACCTGGGAATCAGCTAGGGGGTACCGCTCGTGGTGCCCACCATGCGTTCCCGTAAAATCCAACTCACCCATGGGCACCACGTGGCAGGGGTTTGGGGGCACTGCAGTGCCCCCAAGGGGGTGACAGCCCGCGAACGCACTGCGTTTGCGGGCGCCCGAGGGGCTTTGCCCCGATGGGAGTGTGGCCCGCCAGCAACCCAGGTTGTCTCGCGTTTTGCAGGCGAGGCACACTAGTCTGTTCATATGCCTTTGTTCGAACGGACCATCGCCGATCGCTACCTGAAGAGCCACCGGAAGGGGGCCTTCGTGCGCATCATGGTGCGCTTCGCCAGAGGCGGCACCGCCCTGGGCGTCTTCGCCATGGTGGTGACCTTGGCCGTCATGAACGGTTTCCGCGAGGAGATCCAGGCCACGCTCTTCAGCGCCACGGCCCACTTCACGGTGTTCCACCTCGCCGGGGACATCCCCGATACGCCCGAGACCCTGAAGAAGATCCGCGCGGTGCCAGGGGTGGAAGCGGCCTCACCCATCCGGCTGGAGAAGGGCCTGCTGCGGCGCCCGGATAGCGACATCCCCCCGGAGACCGTGGTGGTGAAGGCGGTGGATCCGGCTTCGGCCCACGGCACCTCCAGCATTTTCGATTCCATGAAGCCCGCGCCCATCGAGCAGCTGAAGGAAGGGGACATCATCCTGGGCAAGGAACTGGCCCAGCGGCTGAACCTTCGCGTGGGCAACACGGTCGCCCTGGCCGTGTTCCGTCTTGAATTGGGCCTGGGCGGCCAGCAGCCCAAGGTGGCGGCCTTCCGGGTGGCGGGCACCTTCCAGAGCCACAGCTCCGAATACGACCGGTCCTGGGCCTTCATCCATCTGGCCGACGCGGAGCGCATGGCGCATTCCGAGGGGCGCGCGGAGATGATCGAGGTCCGCGCCCACAGCATCGACGCCATCGCCGAGGTGAAGCCCCGCGTGCTGGCGGCCCTGGGCCCCGCCTACCAGGCCACGGACCTGCGGGATTCCAACCGCTCCCTCTTCGCGGCGCTCACCGTGGAGAAATGGGCCTTCGCGGCCATCCTCAGCCTCATCGTGCTGGTGGCGGCCTTCAACATCGTGGCTTCCCTGGTGCTGCTGGTGACGGAGAAGCGGCGGGATCTGGGGGTCCTGCTGGCCTTGGGCGCCACGCCCCGGCAGATCCAGCGGCTGTTCGAACTCCAGGGCCTGCGCATCGGCGCCGCGGGCACCGCCTGGGGCCTGGGCATCAGCGTGCCGCTCTGCCTGATCCTCGATCATTTCCGCCTGTTGAAGCTGCCCGCCGCCGTCTACGACTTCATCACCTACATGCCCTTCCGCCTGAAGGTCATGGACGTGGTGCTCGTGGGCATCTTTCCCCTGCTGGTGTCCTGGCTGGCGGCGCGGTATCCCGCGAAGAAGGCCGCGGCCCTGGACCCCGTGGACGCGCTGAGGGCGGAATGATTGGACAACCCCTTTCCATCACCGATCTGCACAAGACCTATCCCGGTAACGCCCATCCGGTCTTCGACGGGTTCTCGCTGGACGTGGAAGCCGGCAGCCTCAGCGCCGTGGTGGGCGTCTCCGGCGTGGGGAAGACCACCCTGCTGAACTGTGTCGCGGGGCTCGACCACTGGGAGGGCGGCAGCATCGCGGTGGGCGGCGAGCCCGTCCCGGAAGGCGCCGAGGCCCGGGCCCTCTACCGCCGCCGCCGCGTGGGTCTGGCCTTCCAGCAGCCGCACCTGCTGCCCGAGTTCACCGTGCTGGAGAACCTGCGCATGCCGCTCCTCATCGAGGACAAGGTGACGCCGGAAAGCGAAATCTGGATCCGGGATCTGCTGTCCACGGTGGGCCTTGGCGGTCTCGCCGAGCGGCTGCCCGGCCAGCTCTCCGGCGGCGAGGCGGCCCGGGTGGGCCTGGCCCGGGCCCTGGTGCGCAAGCCCGCGCTCTGGCTGCTGGACGAGCCCACGGGCAACCTGGACCCCGCTACGGCGGAAGAAGTGTTCGGCTTCCTCTTGAGCCTGCACGCCGAGCTGCGGCCCACCACGCTCCTGGTCACCCACAACCCGGGGCTGGCCGAGCGGTGCATGCGGACGGTGCGGCTGGGCTGAGCCCGGCGAATCGGGAACGGACTTTCAGCGCCCACGATGGACCCCTTTCTCGGGCGCCCGGAATAACCCACCATGGGGCCATTCCCCGGGAGCCCCCATGCCTCTGCTCGTACTGCCCGCACTCATGGCGCTGGTCAGCCAGATGCCTTTTGCGGTGGATCGCAAGCCCCTGCCCAGAGGAGAGGACTGGCAGGTCCTCCTGCCCGCCGACCTTGGCCCCTATCACCGGGAGAGCCTGAAGGCGCCGACCCGGGACCGGGACGGAGAGGCGCGCTACGCAGGAAAGGGCGAGACCTTCTTCCTGCTGTTCGGCAAGGCGCCGGACGCCAGGGCGCTCCGGGACATCCTCGCCACGGTGGAGCGGGAATCGAAGTCCCAGCCCGGTCAGCTCATCGAAGAGAAGGTGGATCTGCGGGTCCCCGGGGCCTATGTGCTGCGCATCGAGAAGCGAGGGGCTTTCTTCGCCTGGGCCAGGGGCACCTACTATTTCTCCGTCGAAACCAAGGGCGGCAAGGCCACCCTCCAGGCCTTCCTGGAGCGCTTCCCCTATTGATCTAAAAGGCAGGTCCTCAATCCTTCCTGATCAGCGTCAGCTTCTCGGCCTTCCGGTCATCGATGGTATAAACGAAGCCCTTGAGGAAGCTCTGGCCAAGGAGACCATCCACGCCCACCTGAAAGGAATGGACGGCGGTGGCGGGGACCTGGGTCATCGCCTGGCCGGCCACGCTGAGGCGAGGCAGGCGCACCTCGCGGCCCCGCAGCCGCTGGCCGCCTACCACCACGAAGGTGTTGTCTTCACCCGCAGCCAGGGAAACACCCGCGGCCTCCAGCACCTCGGGGCCCACCACCACATCGCTGGCGCCGGTGTCCAGCACCAGCCAGATCGCCTCCTCGCCGATGCGCGCCTCCAGGATGACCATGCCGTTGGGGCTGCGGGCTTCCAGGGCCGTGGCCCAGGCGCCCAGTTCCCGGCGCAGGGCCCGGACCTGGGCCAGGGCGGCGGCATCGCCGGTCTTCCGGGCCTCCAGCAGCAGGCGATTCACTTCGGTACAGAAGGCCACATCGCCGCCATCTTTGGCGAAGGCCTCGTAGGCGGCGACCCGCCGGTCCACTGCTTCCCGTTCGGTCCGGACCTGGGCCCGAAGCCCGCTCAATTCCTCCTGGGTCTGGCGGACCTTGGCGTTGTAGGCCTCCAGCGCCTCGTTCTCCCGCCCCACCAGCTCGTTGAGCTGCTTCACCAGTGGTTTTCGCGCCTGCACCTTGGCCTGATAGCGGGCATTGCCCTCTTGGTCGTTGCCGTCGGGAACCACCTTGAGGGCGGCATCCAGGGCCTTGATCTGGTCCCGGAGGCCGGCCTCGGCCGCACGGGATGGAGCCAGGTCGCGGTCCAGGGCGATCTTGGCGGCCTCCAGTCCCGCTTGGGCGGTCCTGGTGCGGGCATTGTAGGCCTCGATGGCCGCATTGGATTTGGCCCGGGCCACATCCCGGGGCTCGCCTCGATAATGAGCCGCCATCACGGTCTCCGCCGCCGCCAGCCGAACGGCGAGGGCAGGGGCCTGGGCCTGAAGGGCGATGGAGAGAATCAGGCTGAGGGCGAAGGCACGCAGGGTCATGGAAACTCCAGAGAGTGGCTCCATCATCCTCACGGAGGCCGTGGCTGGCGAGGGCTTGAGCGTTCCTGGCCTAGTCCAGGCGGTCCGCAGGAACCCCCTTCGCCCGGCGATCCTCCAGCAATTCGCCGAGAATCACCGCCGCCGCCGCGGCATCGAGCATGGCCTTGCGCTTGTCGGGCTTCACGCCCCGCTCCCGCAGCAGCCGCTCGGCTTCGGCGCTGCTGAGGTGTTCGTTCACGAAGCGCACGGGAAGACCTGTTCTTGTCGCCAGGGCCTCGCCGAAGGCCCGGGCGGCGGGGGCCGTGGCGCTCTCGGCACCGTCCTTGTGGCGGGGCAAACCCACGGCCAGGGCCTGGACGCCCTCCTCCTTGCATAGCTCGGCCAGGCGATCGAGGGTGCGGTCCTCCTCCTGGGGCCACACCGCGAAGGGCGATGCGAGGATCTCCAGCTCGTCGGAAAAGGAGAGGCCGATCTTCCTAGTGCCGTGGTCTATCGCAAGCCAGCGCATGGCTTCATCCTAACGGGATGCGCTGTAGAACCCATGGCCGGTTCCCCGACCATGAGTCGGGGGCCCCGGGGGACATTGTGAGCGAAGCAAACAGGCGGTCCCCCCGGATACAAATGGGGATCACCTTCGTCACCGCCCTGGGCCGCCTCCGGCTGACCTGGACGGCCGAAGGCATCTGCTCCCTCCGCTTCGTGGACAGCCTGGACCGGGAGGAGGCGCGCCAGGCGCCGCTCTGGGTTCTGGAGGCGGTGCGCCGGATCACCGCCCACCTGGCCGGGAAGCCCCAAGCGCTCGCGGACATCCCCCTGGACCTGGCCGATCTCACCCCGTTCCAGCGGCGCGTGGCGGAGGTCCTTCGCGCCACGGTGCCGGGGCAGACCATCAGCTATGGCGAGGTGGCCCTCCTGGCCGGGCGCCCCGGCGCGGCCCGGGCCGTGGGGCAGGCGGTGAAGGCCAATCCGATTCTGGTTTTGATCCCCTGCCATCGGGTGGTGTCGGCCCAGGGTCCCGGCGGCTGGAGCGCTTTCGGGAGCCCGGAGCGCAAGACGAGGTTGTTGGCGCTGGAATTGAGTTGGGAAATCAGGAAACGGCGAGCGGGACCTGGAGAGGCGGCGACCTGAAGGTCAAGCTGCTTTCGCGGCGCTGGGCTTCAGATTGACCCGGCCTCGGGAGGCCGGGCCTCTCCGGGACCAGCCATACTGGCTCCATGCCGCTTCCGCTTCCCGATGACCTGCTGAGGATCCCCCACCGCCGGGATGTGCCCTTCGCCCGCCTCACCACCCTGGGCGTGGGTGGGCTGTGCCGCTGGCTGTTCGAACCCGCCACGGAAGGGGAAGCCCAGGCCTTCGTCCGCGCCTGCGCCCGGGAAGGCCTGCCCTGGCGGGTGCTGGGCGGCGGCTCGAACCTGGTGGTGCTGGGGGACGTGGAGACGCCGGTGCTGCGGCTGGCCTTCCCCAAGACCGTGCAACGGGAAGGCTGTCTCCTCACGGCCCCCGCCAGCCACGGCCACATCGCCTTGGCCGAAGCGGCGGCCACACTAGGGCTCTCGGGCCTGGAATTCGCGAGCGGCATTCCGGGTTCCCTGGGGGGCGCCATCCGCATGAACGCCGGCGCCTACGGGCGCGAATGGGTGGAGGTGCTGGAACGGTACCGCTTCCTCACGCCCGAGGGCGAGCTGGTGGAGAAGGCGCCGGAACCCGGCGAGTTCCGCTACCGCTGGAGCCACCTGACGGCGGGACGCGTGGTGCTGTCGGCCACGGCCCGGCTCGCGGAAGGGGATGCCCAGGCCATCCGCGCCCAGGTGGACGAATACCGGGCGAAGCGGGGCACCAGCCAGCCCCTCTCCAAGCGCAATGCCGGCTGCATCTTCAAGAATCCGCCGGGCCTGAGCGCCGGGCGCCTCATCGACCAGGCGGGCCTCAAGGGCCTGCGGGTGGGCGACGCGGAAGTGAGTCCCGAGCACGCCAACTTCCTGGTCAACCACGGTCACGCCACGGCGGAGGCCTTTGCGGAACTCATGGATCAGGTGCGTTTCAGGGTCCGGGAGGTCCATGGGGTGGACCTGGAGCCCGAGGTGGAGATCTGGCGGGAATCGTCCCGGTTCCATCCCAACCCACCATCTGTAAACTGATCCCCCATGTCCATGCTCCCCCGCACTCGCCCCAAGCGGCCCTGGCTTCCCTGGGCCCGGGCGGGGATCACCTTGGTCGTGCTAGGCCTGGTGGGCTGGGGCGTCATGGAACTGGGGACGCGCTATCTGGGGCTCCAGAAGCTCGTCATCGAGCAGGTGAACGTGAGCGGCTGTCGCGGCGAGCGGCAGGCGGAAATCCAGCAACTGGCCGAGAAGCTGGTGCTGGGCAAGCCCCTGTTCTGGGTGGATGCGGAAACCTTGCGGTCGAGCATCGAGGCCAAGCGGTGGGTGCGGGGGCTCTTCATCCGCAAGGACCCCCCTGACCGGCTCAGCCTCATCGTGGAGGAGCGGAAGCCCGTCCTCTGGCTGGTCCGCCCCAACGGCGTCTTCCTCATGTCCGACGATGGCATCGTGCTGGATCGCGTGAGCCAGGCCAACCTAATGCCGATTCCCGTGGTGGTGGACCCGGCCAGTCAAACAGATCAGGGAATGGCCCGCCTCATCGCGGCTGCACGGACTTTGCGCGAAAAACAGCAGGGCTTTTACGAGCGGGTGACGGAGCTCAGGGACAGTCCCAAGGGGCCCATCGCCTACATCGAAGGGCTCCCCGCCCCCATTTACCTTTCCAAGTGGGATGTGACGAAAAATGTTCCCAATTTCCAGGGACTGTTCGTGGACCGCCTTTCCCAGCGGCCAGATCTGGCCCGGCTCCGGTACATCGACCTTCGGTGGGATGACGAGGTGGCCGTGGGTGAACCGGAGGAAGCCCCCGCGCCAGGAAAGTCCCCACGCTGATCGTCCCCGAAAGAAATCTGGGCTTCACCTGCAACAGGTCCTCGTTTCCTGGGCGGGAACTGGTATAAATCAAAGGCAAGGAAAAGGATGTTCATGCCTCAACGCGCCGTTCTTCTAGGGCTCGACCTTGGTGCAAGCAAGGTGGTGGCGGTGGTGGCCGTCCAGGAGGAAGACGGTGCCCTCAATGTGACCGGCACCGGCCAGGGCTCCCCCCAGGGTGGCTTCACCCAAGGCCAGATCACCGACATGGATCTCACCACCCGGGCCATCACCCGCGCGGTGGAAGAGGCCATGAACACGGCGGGCCAGGCCAAGGTGGATGGCATTCGCGTGGCTGTGGACGGCATCCAGTTCAAGGGCGAGAACCTGCGGGATTCCATCACCATTTCCAGCAGCGACAAGATCATCACCGCCGCGGACCGCGATCGGGTGCTGGAGCAGGCCACCAACGGCTGCAAGCTGGCCAAGGAAGAGCTGGTCCTGCACCGCCTGCCGCAGATCTTCCACATCAAGGGCCAGCGGGACATCCGCAATCCCGTGAACATGTTCGGCGAAACGCTGGAGGCGGAAGTCCGCATCGTCGTGGCGCCCAGCCCCGTGATCATGAACATCCAGCTGGCCCTGAAAAACGCCGGCCTCCACGGGGCCGAGCTCATGTATTCGCCCCTCGCCAGCGCCGAGGCCGTGTTGAGCCGTGAGGACCGCGAGAACGGTGCGGTCGTGGTGGACATCGGCGAGCACCTCACGCATCTGGGCATCTTCCTCCACGGCGCCCTCTTCCATTCGGCGGTCATTCCCATCGGCGGCATGCACTTCACCCGCGACTTGGAGATCACCAAGCACCTGGGCGGCATCGCGGCGGCCGAGCGCATCAAGATCCGGTTCGGCACCGTGCTCCATACCCATGTGCCCCCCGAGGAATCCGTGGAGCTGGAAGAGGAAGGCCGCCTGGTCTCCCGCCGGGAAATCGCCGAGGTCCTCCAGGCCCGCGCCGCGGAACTGCTCAATCTGGTGCTTTCGGAAATGGGCCGCACCGGGCTCATGCATGAGATCCACGGCGGTGTGCATCTGGTGGGCGGCGGCGCGCTGCTGACCCATCTGCCCATCCTGGCCCAGACGCTGCTGGGTAGGCCCCGGGTGGTGTTGGGCCGCATCCAGGGTGTCAGCGGCCTGCCCCAGGCCACGGGCAATCCCTTCTTCGTGAACGCCCTTGGCGCCGTGAAGTCCCTGGCCCGCGATCTGGGCGAAACCCGCGGCAAGCAGGACCGGGGCGATGGTTTCCTCGGCCGATTCAAGAAACTCTTCTAAGCCAAGCCCTTTCGGGAGACCCGATGTCCGAGATTCCCTTCCTGCCCTGCCCCCACACCCTGCCCGGCGCCAACATCAAGGTGGTGGGCGTCGGCGGTGCGGGCTGCAATGCCATCAACCGCATGATCGACAGCGGCGTCACGGGCGTGCAGTTCATCGCCATGAACACGGATCAGCAGAGCCTTGCCCAGAGCAAGGCCCACCTGAAGCTGCCCCTGGGTCCCCAGAGCAGCCGCGGCTTGGGCGCTGGCGGCAGCGCCGATCGGGGCGCCGTGGCGGCGGAGGAAAGCCGCGAGGAAGTGCTGGCCGCGCTTCAGGGCGCCGACATGATCTTCATCACCGCCGGCATGGGCGGCGGCACGGGTACCGGCGCCTCGCCCATCCTGGCGAGTTATGCCCGCGAGCTCGGCGCCCTCACCGTGGGCGTGGTGCTCACGCCCTTCGCCTGGGAAGGTCGCCGCAAGGGTGACCAGGCTCTGGCCGGGCTCGCCAACCTGCGGGAAACCGCGGACACCGTCATCGTCGTGAGCAACGAACGTCTCAAGGCCGTGTGCGATGCCCGCGTCACCATGAAAGAAGCCTTCCGGGTGGCGGACGGCGTGCTCATCCAGGGCGTGCGCGGCATCGCGGACCTGATCCTGAAGCCCGGCATCATCAACGGTGATTTCGCCGATGTGGAAGCGGTGCTGCGCAATGGCGGCGAGGCCCTCATCGGCACTGGCCAGGGGCGGGGCGAAGAAGCCGTCATGGACGCCCTGCGCAAGGCCCTGGCCTGCCCCTTGTTGGAGCGGGCCCAGGCGGGAGCCGCGGCCAACGTCATGGTGTCCATCACCGCCGATTGGGAAGTGATGGAAGCCTCTGCCGTGGAAACAGCCATGAACTATCTGCAGGATCACTATTCCGGCAGGCCGGACATCAAGGCCTGCACCGTGGAAGGCGAGGGCATGGAGGATCGCGTGCTGGTCACGGTCCTGGCCAGCGGCTTTGATCAGGAGGAAGAGCTGCTGGAGGGCCGTCGCCACAGCCTGAACCTCAGTGCTGCCGAGGCCCGCCCTGCCGCCAGCCACTATGCGGCCAGTTCCGTGGCGGTGAGCCAGCCGCTGCCCACCCAGGTGGTGAGTGGCCGCGTCTACGGCGAGATGCCCGTCGGCGAGCAGGGCCCGACGCCCACCCGGCTGATGCCCCAGGCGCCGACGCCCAGCGGCGAACTGCCGGGCGTCGATGATCTCCATGTGCCCGCGATCATGCGCATGGGTTCGGGACGACTGCCCATCGAGTAGTAGGCCAGTAGTAGGCTTGGGGGCGCCATGCTCCACCCCGTCATGACGCCGCCCTGCGGCACCCAGCTGCTTCGCTTCGTGGGCGACCGCGCGGTGTTCCGCCTGGGCCACCCGGAGGCGGGGAAGCCGGGCTGGCGGGCCTTCCTGAGGACCAACCTCACCCGAGGGGCCCGGGCGCTAGAGGAAACCCTGGGCCTGCTGGGGCAGCAGGAGGGCGAAACCCAGCTGCGGGCGGGCGCCTCCTGGCGCGACATCCCCCTTCGCGAGGCGCAAGAGGGCTGGTCCCTCGATCTGCCCCTCACGGAGGCGGGGGCCTTCCGGGCCAAGGCCTACTGCGTGGATCCCCAGGGGACCCAGCATTGGCCCCAGGGCGAGGATGTGTCCCTCAGCGTCCACCCGGATCGCTTGCGCACCGCCAACACCATCTACTGCGCCTTTCCGCGGATGTGCGGCGGCGCGGCGGCCCGGCAGCGGCCGGACCTGGCCCAGGCGATCAGCAGCCTGGATGCGTCCGGCTATGCGGTGATCCCGCCCTCGGGGCGCCTGCGGGATCTCACCGCCACCGTGCCCCACATCCTGGACGATCTTGGCTGCCGCATCCTCCACCTGTTGCCCGTGGGCCCGGTGCCGACCACCTTCGCCCGCATGGGGCGCTTCGGCAGCCCCTATGCCCAGCTGGACCTCACGGCCATCGATCCGGCGCTGGTGGAACTGGATCGCCGCACCACGGCCGAGGAACAGTTCCTGGAACTGACCACCGCCGTCCACGCCCATGGCGGGCAGGTGTTCCTGGACATCCTGGTGAACCACACCGGCTGGGGCTCGCGTCTGCTGGAGCACCGGCCCGACTGGTTCCGCCGGAACCCGGATGGCACCTTCCACAGCCCCGGCGCCTGGGGCACCACCTGGGAGGACCTGGTGGAACTGGATCATGGCAGCCCGGAGCTCTGGGAGGCCGTGGCCCGGGCCCTGCTCACCTGGTGCGAACGGGGCGTGGACGGTTTCCGCTGCGATGCCGGCTACATGGTGCCCTTGCCCGCCTGGCAGTACATCACCGCCAAAGTGCACCAGAGCTTCCCGGAGGCGGTCTTCCTCCTGGAAGGCCTGGGCGGCGCCTGGGAAGCCACGGAAACGCTTCTGGTGCGCGGCGGCATGCAGTGGGCCTATTCGGAACTCTTCCAGAACTACCAGCCCCGCGAGGTGGCCCATTACCTGGACCATTGCCTGGTCCAGAGCGGCCGCAGCGGACTGCTGGTGCACTACAGCGAGACCCATGACAACCGGCGCCTCGCGGAGCACGGCAAGGCCTGGTCCCTGCTGCGGAACCGCCTCTGCGCCCTGGCCAGCCAGAGCGGCGGCTTCGGCTTCACCTCCGGCGTGGAGTGGCTGGCCACCGAGAAGGTGGATGTGCATGAGGCCCGCGACCTGGCCTGGGGCACCACCCCCAACCTGGTGCCGGAACTGGCGGCCCTGAACCGCCTGGTTTCCGATCACCCCTGCTTCTTCGACGGGGCCGAGGTGCGGCGCCTGAGCGCCGATGATGCGCCCGTGCTGGCGCTCCTCCGCACCTCCGGCGAGGGCCTCGACCGGGTCCTGGTGCTGGTCAACCTGGACGTGAAGTCGCCGCAGACCTGCCACCTTGAGGCCGCTGCCTGGGCCTGCATCGGAGTAGGGTGCGTGGATCTGCTGGGCCAGGGCCTCCCCAAGGGGCGCCCCCTCCCGGGCGGCCAGGAGCTGACCCTTCCTCCCGGCGCGAGCTACTGTCTCTCCGCGCAGCGCCAGCCCCGGGGTCTGGCCGGGGAACCCTACCGGCGAGCCAGGGCCCAGGCCGCCTGGGCCCTGCAGTGCCTGGCCGAAGTCCATCCCGCCGAGGCTCTGGGACCCTGTGACTGGAAGGCTCTGGCGGCATGCGCCGCCCAGGATCCTTCGGCCTTCCTGGCGGCGCTGCCCCACCTGGACGCCGAATGGCTCGGGCGGGACCTGGTGGAGGCCCTGCAACGGGCCCAGGCCAAGCCCGCCTTTCCCCTGGTGACGGCCTGGCAGGGGGCGGATGCGAGGCGCGTGAGCCTGGTGGCGCCGGGGCATTGGCTGCTGGTGCAGGATGCCGCTCCCTTCCAAGTCACCTTGCGCATGGAGGATCAACGGGATCTCCATCTGCGCAGCGTGCCCGCAGGAAAAGGTCACATCGCCGCGGTACCCCCTCGACCGGGGCGCAGCGGGAGAGGTGAGCTGCGGATGCGGTGCCATGGCCGTGGCACCGATTGCGTGGTGGCTACGCTTCAGTTCCTGCCGCCGGAACCGGAGCCCGCCCGGCCGGTACGCGAGGGCCTGGTGCTGCTCACCAATGGCCGGGGCGCCATGGCCCGCTTGCAGGCGGATCTGGGCGCCATCGCCTCCAAGTACGACTGCCTGCTCGGCGCCAACCTCCATCCGACCGTACCCTCGGAGCGCCTGGTGCTGGCCAAGCGGCTGCGAGCCTGGGTCAACGCCGATGGCTTCATCACGGCCCTGGACGGTGGGAACCTGGCGCGTCTCGAAGCGGGCCCTGCGGCCCGCTGGAGCTTCCTGGCCAACGCCGGGGACGGCCGGCAGGTGGAGATCGGGCTGGAAGCCCACATGCCTAGGGGCAGGAACGCCGTGGTGCTGCGCTGGTCCCGCCCGCGCGATACGGGGGCGGAATCGAATCTGCCCTCCCGCTGCCAGGTGCGGTTGACGGTGCGCATGGATCTGGAGGATCGCTCCTTCCATGGGGAAACCCGTCTAGACGCGGGTCTCGAGGCCCACTGGCAGCGGGTGACGGCGCCCCTGAAAGGCGGGGCCGGGTTCCGGTTCAGCCCCGCGGCGGACCATCGCCTGGAAGTCCGGTGCGAAGGAGGCGTCTTCCACCCCCAGCCCGAGGCCTGCCGGGGCATCGCCCACCCGGTGGAAGCCTCCCGGGGCCTGGCCGCTTCCGGGGATGCCTGGAGCCCTGGCTGGTTCGATCTGCTGCTGGAACCGGGCGCTGAGGTCCAGATGGTGGTCCGGGCGGAAGGCGGGGTACCGGACACCCCGGAGTCGTTCAAAGGTCTCCTGCTCGGCGACACCCTGGCGTTCCACAACCGCCTCCGGCGGGCGCTCAACGCCTTTCTGGCCCGCCGTGACGAGGGCCTCACCATCATCGCGGGCTATCCCTGGTTCCTGGACTGGGGCCGCGACACGCTCATCGCCTGCCGGGGGTTGCTGGTTTCCGGGCAGGCCGAGGAGGCGGGCCGCATCCTCCAGACCTTCGCGGCCTTGGAGGACCGGGGCACGCTGCCCAACATGCTCGGTGCCGAGAGCACCGCGGACCGCGATACCTCGGATGCCCCGCTCTGGCTGGCCGTGGCTTGCGAGGAGGCCGCACAGCGGCTCGGGGCGGACTTCTTCCAGGCCCGGGCGGGAGCACGCACCCTTGGCGAGGTGCTCGCCTCCCTGGGGAAGCACCTGCGTCTAGGCGCGCCCAACGGGGTCCGGATGGATCCGGAATCGGCGCTGCTCTGGAGCCCCGCGCACTTCACCTGGATGGACACCCGCTATCCCATGGGCTCGCCGCGGGAGGGCTATCCCGTGGAGATCCAGGCCTTGTGGATCCGCCTCCTGCGCCTGCTGGCGAAGCTCGAGGCACCCAGCGACGGGGAGGCTTGGTCCGCCACGGCAGCCCGGGCCGAAGCCTCCCTCGCTGCCTTCTGGCTGGAGGACCGCGGCTGGTTCGCGGATGTGCTGCTGGCGGGCCGGGGTGTGCCGGCGAAGGCCGGGCTGCCCGCGGATCATCTGCGGCCCAACCAGCTCTTCCTGATGTCCCTGGGCCTGGTGCAGGGCCATCGCGCCCGTTCGGCCGTGGCCGCCTGCGCCCGCCATCTGCTGGTGCCCGGCGGCCTCCGCAGCCTGGCGCCGCTGCCCGTTGCGGTGCCCTTGCCCGTTCCGGCCCCCGGCGGCGGCACCCTCAATGATCCGAGCCATCCCTACTGGGGCCGCTATGAGGGTGACGAGGACACGCGCCGCAAGCCCGCCTATCACAACGGCACGGCCTGGGTTTGGCAGCTGCCCATGCTCTGCGAGGCCCTGGACCTCGCCTGGGAAGGCGATCCCGCGGCCCGGACCACGGCCCGGGCCTGGCTGGGTTCCGTGGCACCACTGCTGGACGAAGGCTGCCTTGGCCAATTGCCCGAACTCCTCGATGGCGATGCGCCCCACGCGCCCCGGGGCTGCGATGCCCAGGCCTGGAGCGTCAGCGAGGCGCTGCGGGTGTGGAGCCGGTTGGGCTAAATAAGCAGGGAGAACGGTGATGCATGCCTGTGGGAGCTTGCCGTCAGGATTGTTAAGAGATGTTAAGAAATCGATACATGACACTTTTGTGACGAATGGCCCTGGGGGGCTCTCCAACATGGGTTTTCAGGAGATCAACTCAGCATGAACGCCTTTGTCATCGTCCACCTAGACCTGTCTACGGGACGCCGGACTGAGCTTCCTGAGCGGTTCACGACCCAGGTCGAAGCGACGGTCCGCATCGCGGAACTGACCATGACGCAGCCGAAGCAGGTCTATGTGGTGAAGCTCGTACCGGCAGCCTGAGCCACCGCTTTCAGGTCAGAGCTCCCTGGCGTCGTCAGGTCCTATGGGTGTCAATCCAGGGCGTAGATGACCGAGGCCGGGTCCCGGTAGACCTCCCGGAAGGGGGGCCGGTTCAGTTCGATATAGCGCTCCGCCCGGGCGGCGCGAAGGACCAGATAGCGGGAATGGAACTGGTTTGCCAGCACCCGGGCGTTGAGCGGCGTGCCATGGCGGCGGAAGCTTTCCAGCAGCCGGGCGCGGTTCGGGTCCTCCCGCAGGGAATAGGTGGGATCGAGGCCCCAGAGATAGGTCTGCCGGGAGCCGTCGTAGAACAGTTCCGGGAAATCATCCCAGTACAGGTTGATCACGGTTTCACCGGGCGCGAGGTGCTGGTCCATCCAGGCACAGGCCCCCTTGAAGAAGCGCGGCGGGGCTGCTTCCGTCTGGTAGACCTGGTAGAACGTCATGGACCGCGCGTGGAATCCCGCCAGGCCGATCAGGGCAAGCACAGCCGCGCCGATCCGGATGCGTCCCCGGGAGAGCCAGCGTCCGGGCTCCTCGAGAACCGGCAGCAGGTCCCGCACCACCAGGGCGCAGGCCGCCGCCAGGAGCAGCACCGAATACTCCGCGAACCGGGGTGTGGTCACCGTCATGGCGAACCAGAACAGCGCCGCGGCTCCCAGGCCCATGGTTCCGGGGGTCAACCGCTTCCTCGCGCCGATCAGAATGAGCACCAGGAGCGGAATGAGGATCAGGAGGAGCGGATAGATGTCGAAGAGGACAGGCCACGAATAGGGATAGAGCTCATTGCCCAGTTCGAAGCCGGAAGTGCCCGCCCCCTGGAGCCCCAGGCGGAACACCTGCACGTAGGTCAGGAAGGTCTCCAGCGTGAGGGGCGAGTAGGGATGGATGAGCAGGCCCAGGATGGAACCGAGGCCCGCGGCGAGGGAAGGGCGGAGGTCCAGGCGGTCGCCGCCGAACCACATGCCCAGGGCGAAGGGTACGGCCGTCAGGACCAGCACGAAGGGCACCGTGTAGCACCAGGCGTAGAGGAAACCAAGGATCGCGAGGGCCTTCCAGCGCTTCTCGATCAGGAAATGGAGGCCGATGGTGATGAGCAGCATGCTCAGCACGTGGGAGCGAATCATCCCCAGCCGGGCGATGAAGAGCCCGCCAATGGCCAGGGGCAGGGCCGCGAAGAAGACGGGGTACCGCACGCGCTGGGCTCGCAGCACCAGGTAGAGCGCGACCAGCACCGCCACGGAGAGCAGGGTGGCGAAGATGCGGGCCCCGAGGATCGGGTCCAGGCTGAAGCGCGTGAAGGGCATCATGGCGAGGTGATAGAGGAATTCCTTGTCGCAGAAGTGCTCGCGCCACGTGCTCAGCTGGGTCCAGGGGAAGGCCCGGGAGAGGCCGTGCGTGGGCATCAGCCAGGCGAGGCGCGCATGGAAGTAGCCGTCCCGCTCGAAGAGCCCCTGCTGCAGGAGGGCGGTCCCGCCGAAGAGAACGGTCGCATAAAGGAAGAAAAGGGCTGGAAGGCCCCACCTGCGCAGCCAGGAGGGTTGAGGGGTATTTTCCGGGGCAGCGTTCATGGCGTGGTCTCGGCGGGAAGCGTCATGAACGGACCGGGCGGCTACCGAGGCTTGGAATGGCGAGATAGGCCAGCTTCTTCATCTCCTTGCGCCCCCGGGTCACGGTGTCGAGGATGAACCCGCAGGTGAACCCCAGGGCCGCGATCACCATCATGCCGGTCACGAGGATGGCCGTCGGGAACCTGGGCACGAGCCCCGTCGCGAAGTAGGTGCGGAAGACGGGAATCGCCAGACCGATGGCCGCCGCGGCCAGGAGGGAGGAAAGGATGGAGAAGAACTGCAGCGGCTTCTCGTTGCGGTAGAGCCGGGCGATCAGCGACAGGATGCGGAAGCCATCGGCATAGGTCCTGAGCTTGCTGGTGGAGCCCTCGGGCCGGGCCCCGTAAGGGGTGGCGATCTCCGCCACCGGCATGGACAGTTCCAGGGCATGGACGGTCAGCTCCGTCTCGATTTCAAAGCCTTCGGAAAGGACCGGGAAGGACTTCACGAACCTCCTGGAGAAGGCGCGGTACCCCGACAGGATGTCCGTGAACCGCTCCCCGAAGAGCAGGCGCACCGACGAGGTCAGCAGCCGGTTCCCGAAGCGATGGCCGGGCCGGTAGGCTTCGGCCTGGGTTTCGGTCCGGCAGCCGACGACCATGTCCACCTGCTGCTCCACCAGCAGCGCCACCATGCGCGGGGCGCTGGCGGCGTCGTAGGTGGCGTCCCCGTCCACCATCAGGTAGATGTCGGCCTCGATATCGGCGAACATCCGCCGGACCACATGCCCCTTGCCCTGGGAGGACTCGAAGCCCACCCTGGCTCCGGCCTCCTTCGCAATGGCGACGGTCCTGTCCGTGGAGTTGTTGTCGTAGACGTAGATGTCGGCCTGCGGCAGGGCTTCCCGGAAGGCCTGCACCACCGTGGCGATGGCGGCCTCCTCGTTGTAGCAGGGGACGAGGACCGCAACCTGGACTGGATCAGGGCTTGGGAGATTCATTTGATTCGTCCAATCATGCAGACAGAGGATCCACTGGTCATATTCTGGCCCACTGGCCCAGGGGAAGGAACCTCCGATTCGCCCGGCATCCTGCGCCGACCCGAACTAGAATGAAACATGGCCCGTTCCCAACTCGCCTCGATGCTGGGCGACCTGGATCTTCACCTGCTGGGCGAGGGGAAGCATTTGCGAGCCTATGAAAAGCTGGGTGCCCATCCCCGGGTGGTGGACGGGATGGCGGGCGTGGGTTTCGCCGTGTGGGCTCCCAATGCCCGCTCCGTAAGCGTGGTGGGCGATTTCAACGCCTGGGACGGGCGCAGCCATCCCATGGTGCGCATCAGCCCCAACGGGTTCTGGGAAACCTTCGTGGCCGGGCTGGGTCCGGGCGCCCTGTACAAGTTCGAGATCCAGGGGCCCAATGGCGCGCTGCTGCCCCTCAAGGCCGATCCCTTCGCCTTCCGCTGCGAGCGCGCCCCGGGCACGGCTTCCATCGTGCACGGCCTGCCCGCCTACGAATGGGGCGACGGCCCATGGCTGGACCGGCGCCGGCAGACCCGGGTCCACCAGGCGCCGCTCAGCATCTACGAGCTGCACCTGGGCTCCTGGCGGCGGCGACCGGACGGCTCCTACATGAGCTACCGGGAGATCGCCGCGGATCTGGCTCCCTACGCCAGCTGGCTGGGGTTCACCCACGTGCAGCTGCTGCCGGTGATGGAACACCCCTACGATCCCTCCTGGGGCTACCAGCCCATCGGGCTCTTCGCCCCCACGAGCCGCTTCGGCGGCCCGGAGGAGTTCAAGGCCTTCGTGGACATCCTCCACCAGGCGGGTCTCGGCGTGATCCTGGACTGGGTGCCCGCCCATTTCCCCGAGGATGCCCACGGCCTCGCCCGCTTCGATGGCACCCACCTCTACGAGCACGCGGACCCCCGTCAGGGGCGGCACATGGACTGGGGCACGCTCATCTACAACTACGGCCGCACCGAAGTGCAGAACTACCTCATCGCCAACGCCCTGTTCTGGCTGGACCAGTACCACATCGACGGACTGCGCGTGGATGCCGTGGCCTCGATGCTCTACCTGGACTACAGCCGCAAGCCGGGCCAGTGGATCCCCAATCGGCACGGGGGCCGGGAGAACCTGGAGGCCGTGGCCTTTCTCCGGCGCATGAACGAAGTCGTCTACGCGCAGTTCCCGGACGCCTTCACCGTGGCGGAGGAATCCACCGCCTGGGCGGCGGTATCCAGGCCCACGAACACCGGCGGGCTCGGCTTCGGCTTCAAGTGGGACATGGGCTGGATGCACGACACCCTGCGCTACCTGGGCCAGGGCATGATGGCGCGGCCGCACCACCACGACATCATCACCTTCTCGATGGTCTACCACGATGCCGAGAACTACGTGCTGCCCCTTTCCCACGACGAGGTGGTGCACGAGAAGCGCAGCCTCCTGGGCCGCATGCCGGGCGAGGCCTGGGAGCGGTTCGCCAACCTGCGCCTGCTGTACGCCTGGCTCTTCGCCCACGGGGGGAAGAAGCTGCTCTTCATGGGCGGGGAGTTCGGCCAGGAGAGCGAGTGGAACCATGACACGGCCCTGGACTGGGACCTGCTGGACCAGCCCGAGCACAAGGGCATCCACGACCTGCTGCGGGATCTCAACGGTTTGTACCGGAGCCTTCCGGCCCTCCATGAAGGCGATTGCCAGAAGGGCGGCTTCTCCTGGATCGATTGCGGGGACCGCTTCAACAGCGTGCTGACCTTGCTGCGCCGGGGCCAGCGCCCGGAGGATTTCGCCGTGGTGGCCTTCAATTTCACCGCCCAGGAGCAGAAGGGCTACCGCATCGGCGTCCCCGCCGCCGGGGTCTATGAAGAGCGGCTGAATTCCGATTCCTCCTACTACGGGGGTCGCAACGAGGGGAACCGGGGGCAGGTGAAGGCCGTTCCCGTTCCCATGCATGGCTTCGAGCAGTCCCTGTCGCTGACCCTGCCTCCCCTGGCGGCCGTCTTCCTGATTCCCGTTTCTCCTCGTTAGGAACTGCCATGGACAAACTCATCCCCAAGCTGCAGCAGTTGACCCAGAACCTCTGGTGGACCTGGAAGCCCGAGGTGCGCACCATCTTCCGGGACCTGGACCTGGAGCTCTACCACAAGGTCCACCAGAACCCCATGTCCGTGCTCAAGCAGATCGAGCCGGAGGAACTGGACCAGCGGGCGGCGGATGTGGACATTCCGGCCCGGGCGGACCGGGCCCTGCGGCAACTCCACGAGTACCTCACCACGGTCACCACCTGGGGGCTCATGCATGCAGGAGCCATGCGGTCCCGCCCCGTCGCCTACTTCTGCATGGAATTCGGCATCCACGAATCGCTGCCCATCTACTCCGGGGGCCTCGGCATCCTGGCCGGGGACCACCTCAAGGCCGCCTCGGACCTCGGCGTGCCGCTGGTGGGCGTGGGCCTGCTCTACCACCAGGGCTACACGAGCCAGGTGCTGGACGGCCACCTCTGGCAGCAGGATGTGATGGAGCCCTTCGACATCGCCGACCTGCCGTTGACCCACGCCCTCGATGCGCTCGGGAAGCCCGTGCACATCGAGGTGGAGATGCCCGGGCGCCTCGTCCACGCGGCGGTCCTGGAGGTCCAGGTGGGCCGGGTCCGCCTCATCCTCCTGGATACGCGCGTGCAGCCCAACAGTCCGGAGGACGTGGCCCTGGCCGCCCGGCTCTACGGCGGGGACCAGCGCATGCGCATCGAGCAGGAGCTGCTCCTTGGCGTGGGCGGAGCCCGGGCGCTCCGGGCCCTCGGCATTTCCGCCAGCGTCTTCCACCTCAACGAGGGGCACTCGGCCTTCGCCCTGCTGGAACGCGCCCGGTACCGCATCCAGGAAGATGGCTTGGATCCCCACAAGGCGCTGCAGGAAGTCGCGGCCGCCAGCGTCTTCACCACCCACACCCCGGTGGACGCCGGCCACGACCGGTTCCCTCCGGACCTGGCGGCGGAACACCTGCGGTTCCTGGCCGAAGGGATGAAGCTCCCCCTGGATGAAGTGATGGGCCTGGGCCGCGTCAACCCCCACGATCTGGGCTCGCCCTTCCTGCCCACGGTGCTCGCGTTGAAACTTTCCCGGCGGGCCAACGGCGTGTCCGCGCTCCATGGCGTCGTCTCCCGCAAAATGTGGAACCACCTCTGGCCCGGGGCCGAGGAGGCGGTGCCCATCGGCCATGTCACCAATGGCGTCCACCTGCCCACCTGGCTCTCCACGGAGATGAACCATCTCTACGAGGCGCACCTTGGTGTGGCCTATCAGAGCGCCCTCACCCGACCCGAGACCTGGTCGAAGATCCAGGATGTGTCCTCCGCCGAGATCTGGGAAACCAAGCAGGTGCTCAAGGCCCGCATGCTGCGCTACATCCGCAAGCGGGCGGCGGACATGCGGGACCGGATCGGCCTGCCCGAGATCGTTCCGCCCCCCCTGGACCCCGATGCGCTCATCATCGGCTTCGCCCGCCGCTTCGTACCCTACAAGCGGCCCGACCTCCTCTTCTCTGATCTGGACCGCCTGGACCGCCTGGTGAACGACCCTGATCGGCCCGTGAATCTGGTGTTCGCGGGGCGGGCCCATCCGGCGGACCAGGGCGGCAAGGGGCTCATCCAGAAGGTCGTCAAGATCATGGAAGACCCCCGCTTCAAGCACCGCATCCTGTTCGTCGAGAACTACAACATCCATGTGGGGCGCATCCTCTACCAGGGCATCGACGCCTGGCTGAACAATCCCCAGCGGCCCCTGGAAGCCTGTGGTACCAGCGGCATGAAGGTGGTGCTGAACGGCGGTTTGCATATCTCCATCCGCGATGGCTGGTGGGCCGAGGCCTATGATGGGGAGAACGGCTTCGCCATCGGCTCCGGCGAGACCCACGCCGATCAGGCCATCCAGGATGCCCGGGACGCCGAAGCGCTCTTCCGCCTCCTGGAGGAGGAAGTGGTGCCCATGTATTACGAGAACAGGAATTCCGCGGGGGTTCCCCGCTGCTGGGTGGAGCAGATCAAGCACTCCATCCGGACCCTGGCCTGGCGCTTCAACGCGGATCGCATGGTGCAGGATTACGTCCAGCACCTCTATCTTCCCGCCGCCGTCGGCAGCAGCTGCCAGATGCCGCCGCCCTGACCATCTAGAGCACCCGTTCTGCCCGATCTTATGATTATTCCAGGGACATCCGAAAGGGATGCTCTGGAGCGTCGCCATGGCTGGGCCGTCGAATGCATCCGCGAACACCAAGCGCCTGGATCTGGAACGGCGCGCTTTCCTCGATCTGATGAGGATGGCCAATACCATGGCGGGCCCCAGGGAGCTGGCCCGCCAGTTGGTGGTGCTGGCCCAGCATCTCTCGGGCTGCGAGGCCGTGGCCATCCGCCTGAAGGACGGCCCGGACTTCCCCTATGCCGCCAGCCTCGGCTTCCCGGAGCCCTTCCTCGTCGCGGAAACGGAACTCTGCGCCGTGGATGAGGAGGGCCATCTCCTGCGGGATGCCCGACGGCGGCCCCTCCTGGAGTGCATGTGCGGCCGGGTCCTGAGGGGCCCGGGAGAACAGGGAGGGGCGCCCCTCACCGACCGGGGCAGCTTCATCACGTCCTCCACCACCGAGCTGTTGTCCTCACCGGCCCAGGTCCAGACCCTGGGCCGGACCCGCAACCGCTGCCACCTCGAGGGGTACGAGACGGTGGCCCTCTTCCCCATCCGGCGGGATGGCGTCACCTATGGGCTGATCCAGTGCAACGACCGGCGCAAAGGCCGCCTCACGGCGGAGGCCGTGGACCTCATGGAGAACTTCGCCACCACCGTCGCGCACCTGCTGCAGCAGGCCATGGCCTGACCTAGATGTACTGCCCTGCGTCCACCCGGAGCACTTCCCCGGTGATCATGCGGGCGGCATCGGAGAGGAGGAAGAGCACCGCGTTGGCGATGTCCCGGGGCTGAGCCAGCTGAGGGAGGACGCTCTCCGCAAGGGCCTTGTCGCGGATCTCGGCGGGCAGTTTCTCGGCCATGGGGGTGAGGACCATGCCCGGCGCCACGGCGTTGACCGTGATGCCCTTGGGGCCGAACTCCCGGGCCCAGGTCTTGGTGAGGCCAATGAGGCCGGCTTTGGAGGCGCTGTAGTTGGCCTGGCCGAACTTGCCCCGCATCCCGTTGATGGAGGAGATGTTGACGATGCGCCCGTCGCGGGCCTGGAGCATGCCGGGGGCCAAGGCCCGCACCATGTTGAAGGCGCCCGTGAGGTTCACAGAGAGGACTGAGTCCCATTCTTCGTCGCTCATCTTCACGGTGCTTCGGTCCCGGGTGATGCCGGCATTGTTCACCAGCAGGGAAACGGGTTCGGTCAGGTCCGCGACGGCTTTCGCCACGGCGGCTGCATTTGCGATATCCACGGTGTGAAAGCAATAGGCATGTTCAAACCCAGCATCCCCATCACAAACATCAAACACATGCACCCGGACACCCTGGTCGAGCAGGGCCTTGGTGATCGCCAAACCGATCCCGCTGGCGCCTCCGGTGACCACGGCGACCCGCCCTTCAAGGTTCAGAAAAGGAGACATTGGTCACTCAATGAGGTCCCTCGTTTCAGGCAGGTTGATGGCATCTTACTACAAGTAAACCACCACACATGAAACCAGGATCGGCAGCAGGGGGAAGCCACATGTCCGAGGTGACGCTTCGTTCACTCGCGGTACAGGATTTGGATTGCGTGGCCGCCATCGAGAGCCGGATCGCGGGGCATCCCCGGCGGGGCTTCCTGGAGAAACGCTTCGCGGCGGCCGCCGCCGATCCCAACGCCTTCTTGTCCTGCGGCGCCACGGGTCCCGCGGGTCTGGCCGGCTACGCCATCGCCCGCATCCAGACCGGCGAATTCGCCGCCCGGGAGGCGGTGGCGGTGCTGGATGTGATTGGCGTGGCGCCCGATGCCCAGGGGCAGGGCCTCGGCAAGGCGCTCCTGGATCACATGGAAGCGCAGCTGAAGGCCAGGGACATCCCCTGGCTGAAGACCCAGGTCGCCTGGGCGGATCCCGCCATGGTCCAGTTCTTCGCCGCCAGCGGCTTCCGCCTGTCCTCCACCCTCGTCCTGGAGCGGGACACCTCGCCCCTGGCAGAGCAGGTGGGGGAATTCCGCTCGGATCGCAGGCGGGATCGCGAAGACGCCAGCGACCTGTCCCGGGACCGCGTCCTGGTGCGGTCCCTGGGGGAAGCGGACCTGGCCGAGGTGGTCCGCATCGATCACAAGCTGACGGGCCGGGACCGGGCCGCCTACTTCGCCGCCAAGTTCCGGGAGATGCTCACGGGGTCCGGCATCCGGGTCTCCCTGGTGGCGGAGGAAAAAGGCGTGCTCACGGGCTATCTCATGGCCCGGGTGGATTTCGGGGAGTTCGGCCAGGTGGAAGCCACCGCCGTGATCGACACCATCGGCGTCCATCCGGATTTCGCGGGCTTCGGCATCGGCCATGCCCTCCTGTCCCAGCTGTTGCTGAACCTCTCCACCCTGCAGGTCGAGCGGGTGCAGACCCAGCTCACGCCGGAGGATTTCAGCCTCAACCGATTCCTCCGCGCCTGCGGTTTCCAGCAGTCCCAGCGGCTGGTCCTGGTCAAGACCCTCGCCCTCTGAATCCCATTCCAACCTTTTGCTGCTGAACAGGCAGCCAAGTCCGGAGAACGCATGGCCACCACAACTGAGATCATTGCCAAAACGGCGCCGACGTCCTTGAACGACCACAACCTGGTGACCACCAAGGTGGAGGACCTCTGCAACGGCATGGTCTGCTACGAAAAGCGCCCAGCCAGACGCCGTGACGGCTCCACCGTGGAGGGGCTCTTCAACGCCTGGATCATCCTGAACAATCCCAAGCAGTTCAATTCCTACACCACGGACATGGTGAAGGCCCTGATCCTGGCCTTCCGCCGGGCTTCCGTGGACCGGGAAGTGAATGCCGTGGTGTTCACCGCCGTGGGCGACAAGGCCTTCTGCACCGGCGGCAACACCAAGGAATACGCCGAGTACTACGCGGGCAACCCACAGGAGTACCGTCAGTACATGCGCCTCTTCAACGACATGGTGTCCAGCATCCTGGGCTGCGACAAGCCTGTGGTGTGCCGGGTCAACGGCATGCGCATCGGCGGCGGCCAGGAGATCGGCATGGCCTGCGATTTCACCATCGCCCAGGACCTCGCCAATTTCGGCCAGGCAGGCCCCAAGCACGGGTCCGCGGCCATCGGCGGCGCCACGGACTTCCTGCCGGTCATGATCGGCTGCGAGCAGGCCATGGTCTCCGGAACCCTCTGCGAGCCCTTCTCCGCCCACAAGGCCGCCCGGCTGGGCATCATCTCGGGCCTGGTGCCGGCCCTGAAGGTGGATGGCCAGTTCAAGGCCAATCCCACTGTGATTTCGGATCGCTTCCTGGATGAATTCGGCCGGGTCGTGCACGGCGAATTCAAGACGGGCGCCGACTTCAAGGAAGGTCAGGCCCTCATCAAGGGCGGCGAGCTCGACCTCAGCCTGCTGGACGCGAAGGTGGAGGAACTCTGCGCCAAGCTCCTGGAGACCTTTCCGGAATGCATGACCAAGAGCCTGGAGGAACTGCGCAAGCCCAAGCTGGATGCCTGGAACAGGAACAAGGAGAACTCCCGCGCCTGGCTGGCCCTGAACATGATGAACGAGGCCCGGGCGGGGTTCCGGGCCTTCAATGAGGGCACCAAGGAGACGGGCCGCGAGATCGACTTCGTCAAGCTGCGCCAGGGCCTGGCCCAGGGCATTCCCTGGACCGAGGAGCTCATCGAGAGCCTCATGCCCGCCGCCCAGGAGCAGGCACGATGAATCACCGCTCCGTCCACGACATCGTCGCGTTCTGCCAGGGCATCTTCGACGATCTCGACTTCACCTGCGCCCGGGAGTGGAAGGCCGCCCAGCCGGGTCGGGGCGTCATCGGCTTCATGCCCACCTATGTCCCCCGGGAGATCATCCACGCCGCGGGCATGCTGCCCCTGGGCATCCTGGGCGGCGGCGCCGACCTGGAGGTGATCCACGGCGACGCCTACTACCAGAGCTACATCTGCCGCATCCCGCGCTCCACCCTGGAACTGGCCGTCACGGGCCGCCTCGACTTCGTGGACGGCATGATGTTCCCGTCCACCTGCGACGTGATCCGGAACATGAGCGGCATCTGGAAGATCCTGTTCAAGGACAAGTACGTCCGCTACTTCGATGTGCCCCAGAACTTCAAGGACGAGGTGGGCGGCGTCTTCTACACGCAGGAATTGCATGAGCTGAAGGAAGGCCTTGAGAGGGTCACGGGGCGGGCCATCACGGACGAGATGCTCAGGCACTCCATCGGCGTCTACAACGAGAACCGCGCATGGGTGAACAAGGTCTACGACTTCCGGTCGGCCGCCCCCTGGAAGGCGCCCTCCGCCGAGGTCTACCTGCTCATGCGCGCGGGCATGGTGCTGCCGCCCGAGGATCACACGCTGCTGATGAAGGAGTACATCGCCGCCGCCGAGGCAGAGAACCGGCCCATGCGCGACAACTGCCGCGTGGTTCTGACCGGAGGCTTCTGCGAACAGCCGCCCCTGGCCTTGATCAAGTCCCTGGAGATCTCCGGCTGTTACATCGTGGACGACGACTTCATGCTGGTGAACCGCTGGATCCAGGGGGATGTGGAGGCGACCGGCGATCCGCTGACCAGTCTCTCCAGGGCCTTCCTGCACAAGTCCGGCCAGACCGCCGCCAAGTACGAACCGGACATGAACGAGAAGGGCAAGTATCTCCTCGACATCATCCGCAAGCGCAGCGCCGACGGGGTGATCTTCTCGGCCCCGAGCTTCTGCGATCCGGCACTGCTGGACCAGCCCATGATGATCACCCGCGTCGAGGCCCAGGGCGTTCCCTACATCACCATGCAGTACGCCGAGAACTCTGGCCAGATGCAGCCGATCCGGGAGCAGTCCGGCACCTTCGCCGATTCCATCAAGCTGTGGAGCAACGCATGAGCGGAGCCGAAGTCACCAAGTCGAATTCCCAGGTCATCCAGAAGGAGATGATCTCCCGGAACTACGACCGCATCACCAGCGGCGAATGCAAGGTGTCCTCCACCTTCGTGCCGGGCAACCTCAACGAACTGCTCATGTGTTTCGACATCGCGAACAATCTCCCGGAGATCAACGCGATCCAGAACGCCATGCGCAAGAAATCCGGCGACATGATCCAGGAGGCGGAACGGTCCGGCCATTCCGAGGATGTCTGCACCTACGTGAAGGCCGACATCGGCATGATGGCCAAGGGCAACATCGCCCCCAACGGCAAGCCCTTCCGGGACCCGGACATGCTGCTGCTGAGCTATTCGGGCTGCTTCACCTTCATGAAGTGGTTCGAGCTGCTTCGCGAACAGTACAAGTGCCCCACGGTGATGCTGCACGTGCCCTACGCCGCCGACGGCCAGCCCACCAAGAACATGCGGGATTACATTGTCAAGCAGCTGAAGGACGAGGTCATCCCCACCATGGAGAAGGTCTCGGGCATCAAGTTCGACATCGACCGGCTGCGGGAATTCCTGCGCAAGTCGGCCACCGCCGAGAACAACCTCGTGTGGATGCTGGAGCAGTCCAAGCGCCGGCCCTCCCCCATTGATTGCTATTTCGGCGGCGTCTACTACATGGGCCCCATCTTCACCGCCTTCCGCGGCACCGATGAAGCCATCGCCTACTACGACATGCTCCGCGTCGAGATCGAGGACCGTATCGCCAAGGGCCTCTGCGCCCAGGGCCTGGACGGCGACATGGCGGAGGAGAAGTACCGCCTGGTGGTGGAAGGGCCGCCCAACTGGACCTCCTTCCGCGACTTCTGGCAGATGTTCACGGAAGCGGGCGCGGTGGTGGTGGCCAGCTCCTACACCAAGGTGGGTGGCGTCTATGACTACGACGGCTTCCGCCACGACCCGGAGCATCCGCTGGAGACCCTGGCGGACTACTGCCTGGGCGTCTACACCAACCGCAACCTGCCCACCCGGGTGGACATGCTGGCCCGCAACATCAAGGAATACGAGGCGGACGGCCTGCTCATCAATTCCATCAAGAGCTGCAACAGCTTCTCGGCGGGCCAGCTGGTGATGCTGAGGGAGATCGAGAAGCTCACGGGCAAGCCTGGCGCCTTCATCGAAACCGATCTGGTGGATCCGCGCTACTTCTCCGCGGCCAACGTGAAAAACCGCCTGGAGAGCTACTTCCAGATGATCGATCAGAAACGCCGGGCCGGTGGCTTCATCACCGGCAATGCGGTCAGCGCGTAGAGGAATCCGAATGCAAACCTTCATCGGCATCGATCTGGGCTCCACCACCACCAAGGCGGTGGTGCTGGACGAGCACCAGAACATCCTGGGTCGGGGTATCACCAACTCCCGCTCCAACTACGACGTGGCCGCTTCGGTTTCCAAGCAGGAAGCCAAGATCAGCGCGCGGTTCACGCTATTCCACAACGCCCTGGGCCATGACGGGAGCGTGGAGCAGCTGCTGGCCAACCTGGAGCGCAACTTCCGGCTGGAGCAGTTCCTGGGTGAACTGGGCCAGCTGGAAGCCTCCTGCGACGGGTACCTCGATCACCCCCGCTTCGCGGACAGCAAGGGCGCCCTCCGGGAAGCCCTGGCGGCCGTCTTCCGGCAGATCGAGCAGGAGGCCGCGGCCATCTACGCACCGGGCGCCAACCGCAAGTCCGATTTTTTCCGCGACATCGCTGGCTCGCGCTTCATGAACCTCGCGGAGAAGGTCGCCAAGGAATCGGGCGTCAGCTTCGACGCCATGCTGAACATCTACGACAAGTCCATCCTTGACATCGAGGCCCAGGTCTCCACCGACGACATGGTGGCCAAGCAGCTGCTGAATGGCCTCTCCCGGGCCTATCGGGACATGGGCGCCGTGAACGTCAGCGAGGCGGAGGCCATGGCCACCTTGCAGAAGGTGCTGGCCATGGAACTGGAAGAGACCTACGTGGTGGGCACGGGCTACGGCCGGGTGCGGCTGCCCTTTCCCAAGGAGCACATCCGCTCGGAGATCCTGTGCCACGGCCTGGGTGCCCACATGATGTTCCCCGGCACCCGCACGGTGCTGGACATCGGGGGCCAGGACACCAAGGGCATCCAGGTGGACGAAAGTGGCATCGTGACGAACTTCCAGATGAACGACCGCTGCGCCGCGGGCTGTGGCCGCTACCTGGGCTACATCGCCGACGAGATGAAGATCGGGCTGCACGAGCTGGGTCCCATCGCTCTTCAGGCCACCAAGACCACGCGCATCAACTCCACCTGCACGGTGTTCGCCGGGGCCGAATTGCGGGACCGCCTCTCCCTCGGAGAAAAGCGCACCGACATCCTGGCGGGCCTGCACCGGGCGATCATGCTGCGGGCCATGTCCATCATCGCCCGCTCCGGTGGCGTCACCGACCAGTTCACCTTCACGGGCGGCGTGGCGAAGAACGAGGCCGCCGTGAAGGAACTCCGGCAGCTGATCAAGGAGAACTACGGTGACATGACCATCAACATCAGCGCCGAATCCATCTACACCGGCGCGCTGGGTGGGGCGAGCTTCGCCCACCGATCCGTGATGAACTAGGGAGCTGGAACCATGACCGTTTCCATTGGTGTTGATGTCGGCTCGGGGGTCATCAAGACGACCCTGTTCCGCGCCGAAGGCGAGGAGAGCCAGAACTACGAGTGGCTGGCCAAGTGGGATGCCCGCATCCGCCAGCGGGACTCCTTCAAGCTGGTGGAGGAATCCATCGAGGATGTGCTGGCGAAGGCAGGCCTCGCGCGAAGCGAGGTGGACTACATCGCCACCACCGGAGAAGGGGAGAGCTTCCCCGGCGCCACGGGCCATTTCTACTCCATGACCACCCATGCCCGGGGCGCCCTGTACCTGAACCCCGAAGCCCGCGCCGTGCTCGACATCGGCGCGCTCCACGGTCGGGCCATCTGCCTGGATGAGCGGGGCAAGGTGCTGAACTACCGCATGACCAGCCAATGCGCCTCGGGATCGGGCCAGTTCCTGGAGAACATCTCCCGGTACCTGGGCATCGCCCAGGACGAGATCCCCGGGCTGTCCCTCTCCTCCTCGAACCCCGAGAAGGTGAGCAGCATCTGCGCGGTGCTGGCGGAAACGGACGTCATCAACATGGTGTCCCGCTCCATTCCCCCCGCCGATATCCTGCGCGGCATCCACGAATCCATGGCGGACCGCCTGCTCAAACTGCTCAAATCCATCGACGCGAACATCGCCAAGGACGGCGTGGTGATGATGACGGGCGGGCTGGCCCTGGACGCGGGGCTCGTGAAGGCCATGCAGGACGGCCGGGAAAAGCAGAAGATGACCACCAAGATCGCGGCCCACCCGGATTCCCTGTTCGCCGGGGCCATCGGCGCGGCGCTCTGGGGCATCTTCCGGCACCGGAAGCTCAAGGCCAAGGGGCTGCTGCCGCAAGCCTCCATGGCGTCCTAGCCAAGGCACGCACGTGAAAAAAATCCTCAGCCTCACGGTCAACGGCCAGCCCCGCGAAGACGCGGTGGCCGAGAACGCGCTGCTCCTTGATTACCTGCGCGAGGACCTGGGACTCACCGGCACCAAGCAGGGCTGCGATGGAGGCGAGTGCGGCGCCTGCACGGTGCTGGTGGACAGCCAGCCGCGCCTGGCCTGCTGCACCCTCGCCCACAGCGTGGCCGGACGCGTGGTGGAAACCATCGAAAGCCTGAGCCACGAAGGCAACCTGTCGCGCTTGCAGCGGGCCTTCCACGAGCACCTCGGCACCCAGTGCGGCTTCTGCACGCCGGGCATGATCATGGCGGCGGAGGCGCTGCTGCGCAGCAATCCCCATCCGGATCGAAGGGCCATCCGGGAGGCGCTGGCGGGAAACCTGTGCCGCTGCACGGGCTATGTGAAGATCATCGATTCGGTGGAAGCGGCGGCCCAGTCGCAGGGGCAGCCCTCATGAAGCCGGTCCAGGGAGTGGGCACCTCCATGCCCTTCGTGGACGGCATCGAAAAGGTGACCGGGGCGGCCCGCTACACCGCGGACCTGCCCGCCGCGGGGGCCCTGGTCGGCAAGATCCTCCGCAGCCCCTATGCCCACGCGGAACTGCTCGAAGTGGATGCCAGCGAGGCGCTGAAGCTGCCGGGCGTTCGCGCCGTGATCACGGGCGCCGACTGCGACCTGCCCTACGGCGTGATTCCCATCGCGCAGAACGAGTTCCCCCTGGCCCGGGACCGGGTCCGGTACTACGGCGATCCCGTGGCGGCCGTGGCCGCCGTGGACGAGGCCACGGCCCTGGAGGCCCTCGCGCGGATCCGACTGCGCGTGAAGGAACTGCCCGCCTGCTTCAGTGCCGCTGAGGCGCGGCAGCCGGAGGCGGTGCTGCTGCACGGCAACAAGCCCGGCAACATCGAGCGGGAAGTGCACAACGAGTTCGGGGACTCCGTCGCTGGCTTCGCCTCGGCGGACCTGGTGCGGGAGGAACGCTACGAATGCGCCGAGGTCCACCACGCCATGATGGAACCCGACGCCGCGCTGGCCACCTTCGATGTGGAGCGTGGCCACCTGACGCTGTGGTCTGTGTCCCAGGTTCCCTACTATGTGCACCTGACCCTGGCCCGTTGCCTGAAGATGGAACCGGCTCACATCCGCGTCATCAAGCCCTTCGTGGGTGGCGGGTTTGGCCATCGCACCGAGGTCCTGAATTTCGAAGTGATCTGCGCCATGCTGGCGCGCGCCGCTGCTGGAACCGTCCGCCTGGTGCTGACCCGGGAGGAGACCTTCCTCACCCACCGGGGCCGCCCCGAGAGCCACATCCGCGTCAAGCTGGGCCTGGCCAAGGATGGCCGCATCACCGCCTGCGAGGCCGAAGTGGTCCAGCGGGGCGGTGCCTACGGCGGCTATGGCCTGGTGACGATCCTCTATTCCGGCGCGCTGCTGCACGGCCTCTACGCTCTTCCGGCCGTGAAGTACGACGGCTACCGCGTCTACACCAACACGCCGCCCTGCGGGGCCATGCGGGGCCACGGCACTGTGAACATCCGCTTCGCCTTCGAGTCCCTGCTGGATGCCATGGCCGGGGAACTGGGCCTGGATCCCTTCGAAGTGCGCCGCCGCAACCTGCTGGAGGCCCCCACGGAAACCAGCAATGGCCTGAAGGTGATGTCCTACGGTCTGCCCCAGTGCCTGGATTGGGTGGAACAGGTCAGCGGCTGGAAGGAACGCCATGGCCAGCCGGGCCAGACCGGCCCCATCCGCCGGGGACTGGGCATGGCCTGCTCCCACTTCGTGAGCGGATCCGCCAAGCCCGTGCACTGGTCCGGGGAGCCCCACGCGGTGATCCTCCTGAAGTTGGATTTCGATGCCAGCGTCACCATCCTCACGGGGGCCGCGGACATCGGCCAGGGTTCGTCCACCATCCTCACGCAAATCGTCGCGGAGGTTCTGGGCCTCCATGACAGCCGCTTGCGCCTCGTGGCCAACGACTCGGCCATCACCCCCAAGGACAACGGCTCCTATTCCTCCCGCGTCACCTTCATGGTGGGCAATGCCGCCTTGGAAGCTGCGGAGAACCTGAAGCAGCTGCTCGTCGCCGCGGCGGCCCGGCGTCTCAAAGTCAGCGAGGAGCAGGTTGAATGGCTGGGCGAAGGCGCTGCGGTGATCGGGGACGATGCCCGGCGGATTACCTTCCCGGAGGTGGTCGAGGAAGCCCTGGTGGGCACGGGCACCCTCGTAGTCAAAGGCACCTTCACCTGCCCGCCGGAATTCCAGGGCGGCAAGCAGCGCGGCGGCGCCGTGGGTTCCACCATGGGCTTCTCCTATACGGCCCAGGTGGTGGAAGTGAACGTGGATGTGGAACTGGGCAAGGTGACCGTGGAGAAGGTCTGGGCCGCCATCGATTGCGGCCGGGCCATCAACCCCATGTCCGTGGAGGGCCAGGTCCAGGGCGCGGTGTGGATGGGCATGGGCCAGGCCCTGAGCGAGGAGACCGTCTACGAGAAGGGCCGACACCAGGCTGCGAACCTGCTGGAGTACCGCGTGCCCACCACCCTGGACTCGCCGGATATCCAGGTGCACATCGTGGAGAGCATCGATCCCAACGGTCCCTTCGGTGCCAAGGAGGCCAGCGAAGGGCCCCTCTCCGGTTTCCCCTCGGCGCTGGCAGCGGCCATCGAGGATGCCATCGGCCTCCGCTTCCAGGCCTTGCCCATCACGCCCATGCGGGTGTTCGATGCGCTGGAGAAGCGCCCACGTGCAGTTTCTCAATCAGTGGCGCAGCCTTCCCTGGCCGGAGGAGACGACTGATGGCCGTCCTTCCGGAATTCCAGCTGCTGCGGCCGGACACGGCCGCCGAGGCCGCGCGCCTCCATGCCTTGCACCCCGACAGCCGCTACCTCGCCGGCGGCACGGATCTTCTGCCGAACCTGCGCCGGGGGCTCGTGGCCACGGATGTGGTCATCGATCTCGGCGGCTTGCCCGAACTCACCGAGATCCGTGAAGAGCCTGGTGTGCTGCGCATCGGCGCGGGCGTCCCGCTGGCCGCCCTCGCGGCCCACGGGGTGATCCGGGGCCGCCTGACCGCCCTGGCCCAGGCGGCGGAAGGGGTGGCGGGACCCACCCACCGCCGCTCGGCCACCCTGGGCGGCAACCTCTGTCTGGAGACCCGCTGCCGTTTCTACAACCAGAGTGAAACCTGGCGGGAGGCCAATGACTTCTGCATGAAACTGGGCAGCGATGCCTGCCGGGTCGCCACCAGGTCCCCGCGCTGCTACGCGGCCTTCAGCGGGGACCTCGCGCCCGCCCTGATGGTTCTCCAGGCGGAAGTGGAACTGCTGGGCCCCTCGGGTTTGCGCAGGCTCCCCATGGCCGCCTTCTATCGCGACGACGGCATGGCCTGGCTGGCCCTGGCTCCGGATGAACTGCTGGTGGCGGTGCGCGTGCCGCTGGAATTGGGCTGGAACAGCGGCTACGAGAAGATCCGGGTCCGGGCCTCCATCGATTTCCCCCTGGCCGGCGTCGCGGTGGCTCTGCGCTGCCAGGGGGAAACCCTATTGGACTTGCGGGTGGCCCTGACCGGCGTGTCCTCCCGGCCGGAAGGCATCCATGGCCTGGAAGGCCTCGTGGGTCGGCCCCTGGACGATCTGGCACTGGCCATCCTGTTGCGCCAGGTCAAGGCCGGCACCCAGGCCATGGGCACGACCCTGGTGGACGTCTCCTACCGGCGCCGCATCGTGCCGGTGCTGGCGAAGCGACTGGTGGAGCGGCTCTACATCAGCAGGTAGCGGTTGAGGCAGTCCTTGGCCGTGGCCGGATCCAGGCCCTCGTCCAGGGGCGGCACGAATCCGAATTCCTCCTTTTCCGCATGGGCCGTGAGCTCGGTGACCAGAGCCTGGCCCTTGGCCCGGAAGATCTCCCATTCCGTTTGGCTCAGGCCATCGGGAGAGCCGAGGGCCTTTTCCACGAGGGGCTTCAGGTCCGCCACGAAGCCCAGGATGGTTTGGTGGTCATCCAGGAGGAGTTCCACCAGGTCCGTGCCGTTCTCCTGGGCGAACAGGGGGAAGAGGACCTCTTCTTCGATGGCGAAATGGTTGGGGATCTCGGCGCGCAGGGCCCCCCTCAAATCACTCATGACCCGGCGGACCTCCGGCCCTTGCCAGTCGGGCTGGTGGTCCCTGCCGCCGGACTGCAAAAAGGTCCCCAGGCGGCCTAGCAAGCTGATGACCTCCAGGTGCTCCCTGGAAAGGCGTTTACTGATTTCGAAATTCAATTCCATAAGTGGCCTTTGGGTCATTAACGGATTCGTTTATTGAGGCATGCCCCTCAGGAGCGTGGAATAAAGCGATAGAACCAACCTTAGTCCCGGGCCGGCTCCAGGAAAGGCAAAAAGCGTTTCCGCCATTCGGCACTGATTGGCACGGAGCGCATGGTATCCAGCGACACCAGCACTACGACGATCCGCTCCCGGAAACGACGTTCGCCCTCGCATTCCACGATCAGGTCCAGGGTCATGGAGCTGGTGCCGATGTGGGCGATGGACAGGAGGAAGTCCAACTGGTCGCCATGGCGGCTGGGCGTGATGAAGTCCACCTCCAGGTGGACGGCCGGGATGCCCAGGCGGTGTTCTTCGTGGAGGGTCCAAAAGCTGAAACCAAGGCCTTTGTTGAACCAGTCCTCGACCGCCTCCACGCCCAGCTCGATGTAGCGGGGATAGAACACGATGCCCGCTGGATCGCAGTGGGAGAAGCGGATCAATTTCTGGCAGCGGAAGATCATGCGGTGGCCTCCCAGGAACGCTTATGACGAATATCACATATCCGTCTTTCTGGCCATAAATGGGGCTTCAAGCATTGACGCATAAAGGCCGCGGCGGTATCGTTCTCCATCAAAATTTATTATTATCCCTAAAACCTTATATTAATGGCTTTCCATTCTCTTTTTAAGCCATTTTAAACTGCCCATTGCCAAGCAAATTTTAACCGGGGGTAGGCCCTTCATATGGTCATTTGCTTGCGACTGAAAATGAATCTTTAAAGCCAATAACGAAGGAGATCCCTTGAATACCGTGAACCCTGGGAGTGAGGCACCCTACCGCTGGCTGATGGCCGCGCCAGGCGAACCTTTCAGCAAGACGAGCTTCGACTCCTTCCCACCCGCGCCTGAGGAAGTGGTGGTCCAGGTGGCTGGCTGTGGCGTGTGCCACACGGACCTGGGTTTCTTCTACGGCGGCGTGCGGGTCAACCATGAGTTGCCCCTGGCCCTGGGCCACGAAATCAGCGGCCGCGTCGTGGCTGCCGGGGCTGGTGCCGAAGGCTGGCTCGGCAAGGCCGTCATCATTCCCGCCGTCATTCCCTGTGGCGTGTGTGAGCTCTGCCAATCCGGCCACGGCACCATCTGCCGCAGCCAGAGGATGCCCGGTAACGACATCCAGGGGGGCTTCGCCTCCCACATCACCGTTCCCGCCCGGGGTCTGTGTCCCGTGGATGAAGGGCGCCTCGCGGCGGCGGGCCTTGAGCTGGCCGATATCTCCGTGGTGGCCGATGCGGTGACCACGCCCTACCAGGCGGTGACCCAGGCCGGGGTCCAGGCAGGCGACTTCGCCGTGGTGGTCGGCGTCGGCGGCGTGGGCGGGTATGCGGTGCAGATCGCCCGGGCCTTCGGGGCCACGGTGGTGGCGCTGGATGTGGATCAGGCGAAGCTGGATCAGATGGCCCAGCATGGGGCCGCCGGGACCTTCAATGTGCGGAACCTCTCCGGGCGGGACCTGAAGAAGGCCATCCAGGAGTTCGCCAAGCAGGACGGCCAGCGTGAAACCCGGTGGAAGATCTTCGAGTGTTCCGGCACCGCCGCGGGACAGGAAACTGCCTACGGCCTGCTCAACCACGGCGCCACCCTCTCCGTGGTGGGGTTCACCATGGACAAGATCGAACTGCGCCTGTCCAACCTCATGGCCTTCCATGCCCGGGCCCTGGGCAACTGGGGCTGCCTGGCGGAGTTGTATCCCCAGGCCCTGGACCTGGTCCTGGACCGGAAGATCGCCCTGGCCCCCTTCATCGAGCGGCACCCCCTGAGCCGGATCAACGAGGTCTTCGCTTCGGCCCACGACCACAAGCTTTGCGGGCGCGTGATCCTCGTGCCTTGATTTCTCTTTCTCTCCACGGTTGCCGGGAGTTTTCACATGAATGCAAGTCCGCTCAAGGTCTGGGTCGAAAAGGAGGGTGGACTCCTGCGTCTGCACCTGGACCGGCCCAAGGCCAACATCATCGATGCCGCCATGATCGCTGCCCTCCGCGCGGCGCTGGGTGAGCATCTCTCGAATCCCCATCTCCGGGCAGTGCTGCTGGATGCGGAAGGTCCCCACTTCAGCTTCGGGGCCAGCGTGGAAGAACACCTGCCGGAATCCTGTGGCGCCATGCTGCAGCAGCTCCACGCGCTGGTTCTTCAGATCCTGGAGTGTCCTGTGCCCTTCCTGGTGGCCATCAAGGGCCAGTGCCTGGGCGGGGGTCTTGAGGTGGCCGCTGCGGGGCATCTCCTGTTCGCGGCACCCACGGCCATGCTCGGGCAGCCCGAGATCAAACTGGCGGTCTTCGCGCCGGCGGCGTCTTGCCTCCTGCCCGAGCGCATCGGTCAGGCCCATGCGGAGGATCTGTTGTTCTCGGGCCGCAGCGTGAACGCCGGAGAGGCCCATGGCATGGGGCTGGTGGATGTCCTGGCGGAGGATCCCGAGGAGGCGGCCCGCGCCTATTACGATGAACACTTCGCGGCCCGCAGCGCCAGTTCTCTGCGCTTTGCCGTTCGCGCTGCGCGGATCGGCGTCAACGAGCGCATTCGCACCAAACTGGAGGCTGTGGAACGCCTCTATCTCGATGAGTTGATGGCCACCCTTGATGCCGTGGAGGGGCTGACGTCCTTCCTGGGCAAGCGCTCCCCCGTCTGGGCCGATCGCTGAAAGCCCGCGAGGAGCGCATGTCCAAGTCTGTCTATGTGGGTCTCGATATCGGCTCTTCCAGAACCAAGGTGGCGGTTCTGGATGCCGACAGGAAGCTGCTGGGACATGCGATCAAGAAATCCGGCACCGATTTCTCGGCCACCGCCCAGGTCTGCCTCGACGCCTCCCTGGAGATGGCCGGCGCCACCCGGGAAGACATCGTCCAGGCCGTGTCCACGGGCTATGGACGAACCAATGTGGCTTTCGTCACGGACCAGCACAAGACCGAGATCGGCTGCCTCGCCAACTGGTGCAGACGCGCTGTTTTAGACCCCATGGGCGGGTCTCCAGACCATGGGGTGGGGGGCTCCCGGGGGGGACATCGCGAGCGCAGCGAGCAGGCGGTCCCCCCCGGATACATACCAGGTCTCATCACCCTCATCGACATCGGCGGACAGGACAACAAGATCGTCAAGCTGGACCAGGATGGCCGTCGCAGCAGCTTCAAGATGAACCGCAAGTGCGCTGCCGGCACCGGGGCCTTTCTCGAGGAGATGTCCTACCGCCTGGACATTCCCATCGAGGACATGGACGGCCTGGCCCGGGCCTCCAAGGAAATGGTGAAGCTTGGAAGCTACTGCACGGTGTTCTCGGCCACGGAAGTACTCGAAAACATCCGCAACGGCAAGCATGTGACGGACATCGTGAAGGGCCTCTTCTACTCGGTGGTCAAACGGGTCCTGGAGATGGACCTGCCCTCCCAGACCGTGGTGATGACCGGCGGGGTGGTGGCCCACAATCCCTACATCGTGGACATGACCGAGGAGATGCTGGGCCGCCCGGTGCTTCGCCCCGAATATCCGCAGCTGGCGGGCGCCATGGGCGCCGCGGTGTATGCCATCGAAGCCAAGGGCGAATCCAGTTCAGAACCTTCCGAAGGGGAACTCCCATGACGGAACCAACCAAGCCCGCAACCACGCGCAAGAAGCTCCAGGCTGGCGAGCAGATGAACAAGGTGATGGCGGACTACTTCTACGAAGTCCACGAGGCCGCCACCACGGGCAAGCGGAAGGTGGCCTGGTGCACCAGCGTGGGGCCCGCGGAGCTGCTGCGCGCCCTGGGCTTCGCGGTCCACTTCCCGGAGAACCACGGCGCTCTGTTGGGCGCCACCCGCATGGCCACGGATCTCATTCCCGAGGCCAACGCCATCGGCTACTCGCCGGACATCTGCTCCTACCTCACGGCCGACATCGGCGCCTACCTGAAGGGCGTCACGCCGTTGGCCAAGTCCTACCCCGGCATCACGTCTGTGCCCAAGCCGGACGTGCTGGTCTACAGCACCAACCAGTGCCGGGACGTGCAGGACTGGTTCGGCTGGTATTCCAGGGAGCTGGGCATCCCGTCCATCGGCGTGAAGTCGCCCCGTAACCTCAACGAGGTGGGGGCCGCGCCCATCGAGGATGTGTCGCGGCAGATCCAGGAGCTGGTGCCTCAGCTGGAAGCGATCTCGGGCCACAAGCTCGACCTGGATCGCCTCCGGGAGACTGTGGCCCTCTCGAAGCAATGCACGGAACTCTGGAAGGAGGTGCTGGATACGGCCAAGGCCACACCGGCACCGCTGACATTCTTCGACGGCACCATCCACATGGGGCCGGCTGTGGTGTTGCGCGGCACCCAGGCGGCCGTGGACTACTACAAGCTGCTCCTGGCGGAACTGCAGCAGCATGTGCGCGAAGGGCAGGGCGCCATCGACGGCGAGCAGGTGCGCCTCTACTGGGACGGGATGCCCGTGTGGGGCCGCCTGCGGCAGCATTCAGAACTCTTCCTTCAACTAAAGACCAATGTGGCCGCCTCCACCTACTGCAGCAGCTGGGTCTTCCCGGCCTTCGACGAGCGGGATCCCTTCCGCAGCATGGCCCAGGCCTACCTGGAGCTGTTCATCGTCCGCTCCGACGAATACAAGCAGACGTACATGAAGCGCATGGTGGAGGAGTTCCGGCTGGACGGCATCATCTACCACGACGCCAAGACCTGTCCCAACAACTCCAACAGCCGCTACGGCCTGCCCAAGCGCCTGGAGCAGGAGACCGGCGTGCCCAGCCTGACCATTTCCGGCGATCTGAACGACCTGCGCTGCATCTCCGACGAGCAGACCAAGACGAACATCGAAGCCTTCATTGAACAGATCCTGGAGGGGAAATAGGATGCTCGATCCGCTCTTCAAGCCCCGGGCGGTGGCCATCGTGGGCGCCAGCACCAAGGAACTGTCCATCGGCAACGTCATCATCAAGAACTTGCAGCAGTACGGGTACCGGGGACCGATCTATCCCATCAATCCGACCGCACCGGAAGTCCGCGGCCTGAAGGCCTACGCGTCCCTGGCGGAGATTCCGGGCGAAGTGGACCTCGCCCACATCATCGTGCCCTCGAGGCTGGTGCCTCAGGTCATCACGGAGTGCGGCCAGAAGGGCATCCGCGCCGCCATCATCAACTCCGCGGGCTTCAGCGAGCTGGGCGAAGAAGGCGCCGAGTTGCAGGTCGCCTTCCTGGCCAACGCGAAGCAGTATGGCGTGCGCATCTTCGGGCCCAACTGCCAGGGCATCATCAACACCGATCCCGCCCTGAAGGCCTACTGCAACTTCACCTTCACATATCCAGAGCCCGGCGCCATCTCCGTGGTGGCCCTCAGCGGCGGCGTGGGCGCGGTCATCATGCAGGCCCTGGCGGACCTGGGCGTGGGCATGCGCATGTATGCCTCCAATGGCAACGCCAGCGACATTTCCATTCCGGAGATCCTGCGCTACTGGGGCAAGGACGCCGGCTGCCGCGCCATCATCCTCTACACCGAAGGCTTCGCGAAGCCCCAGGAGTTCCTGGATGTGGCGAAGGAACTGTCGGGCGTGAAGCCCGTGCTGGCCATGAAGGCCGGGCGAACGGAACAGGGCGCCAAGGCCGCGTCGTCCCATACCGGCTCCCTGGCAGGGGTGGACATCGCCACGGAGCTCATCTTCGAGAAGACGGGCATCCTCTCCTTCGACAACGAGGAGGACATGGTGCGGGCCGCCGAGGCCTTCGCGACTCAGCCCATTCCCGCAGGCAGCCGCGTGGGCATCATCACCAACACCGGTGGTCCCGCCGTCATCGCCACGGATGTGTTCGGGGCCATGGGCCTGGATGTTCCGAAGCTGTCCGAAGCCGCCATCGCCCGGCTGAGGGAAACCCAGCTGCCGGAAGCGGCCTTGGAGAATCCCATCGACGTGGTGGCCACGGCCAGCGGCGCCCACTTCCGCGCGGCTCTGGATGTGCTCATGGACGAGGACGGCGTGGACTGCGTCTTCGTCAATTTCGTCACGGCGCCCTTCACCGATACGCAGGAGGTGGCCCGGCAGATCGCCGCCGTGGGCGCCCAGGGGCGAAAGCCCATCGTCTGCAACTTCATGACGGACCTCACCCAGCCGCGCTTCCAGGAAACCAGGAAGATCCTCAAGGAGGGCGGGATTCCCTGCTACGCCAATCCCACGGCGGCGGCCAAGGCCATGGCGGCCCTGGCCAAGTACGGCCGCCTGCGGAAGCGGGACATCGGCCAGCCCCAGATCATGCCCGGCGTGGATGCCCGGAAGGCCGCCGCCATCGTCCAGGAAGCCAAGGACGCGGGCCGCGCCATCCTGTCGGCCCTTGAGGTCTATGGCCTCTTCGAGGCCTATGGCATCCATGTGGCGCCCTGGCGCGTGGTGGAGAATGCCGGACAGGCCATGACCGCGGCCGAAGCCATCGGCTTCCCGGTGGTGGTCAAGGTGGACGCCGCGGACCTGGACCACAAGAGCGACAGCGGCGGCGTGGCCATCAACCTGCGGGACCCGGAGGCCGTGCGCGCGGCGGTGACCGACATGCAGACGCGCCTTGGGGGAACCCGCCAGCTGAAGTTCCTCGTCCAGAAGTTCCTGCCCGGCGGGCGGGAGCTGATCCTGGGCGCCAGTCCTTCCCGGGGCCTGGGCCACCTGGTGATGTTCGGCCTGGGCGGCATCTATGTGGAGACCCTCAAGGATGTCTGCTTCAAGATCGCCCCGGTGACCCGGGTGGAAGCGGAGGAGATGCTCCGTTCCATCAAGACGGCGGCTCTGCTGGACGGCCTGCGGGGCGAGAAGGGCGTGGACAAGGGCGCCATCGTCGATCTCATCCAGCGCGTTTCGCAGCTGGTCACGGACCTGCCCGGCATCCAGGAAATGGACCTCAATCCCGTCATGGCCTTCGCGCACGGCGTCTTCGCCGTGGATGGCCGCATCCGGATCCACTAGGCGCTTTCTCTCATTCATCCATCGAAGGAACCAGCCATGCTCACCAAAGCCTTCATCCCCTATCGCGGCTACTACAGCACGCCCTTCGCCCGGTGGCAGGGCAGCCTGGCCAACGAGAACTCCATCGTGCTGGGGGCGAAAACCTCCAAGCGCTTCTTCGAGTCCAAGGGCTGGGATCCCAAGGCGATCCAATACGTGCTCGTGGGCAGCACCGTCTACCAGAAACAGTGGTTCTACGCGGGACCCTGGGCCGCGGCCATGATGGGTGCCACGGAGGCGCCGGGCGTCCTCATCAACCAGGCCTGCTCCAGCTCCACTTTCTCCATCTACCAGGCGGGCATGGGCCTGGAGACGGGCCTCTTCGACCACAGCTGGTGCCTCCTGGCGGACCGCTGCTCCAACGGCCCCCACACCATCTGGCCCAATCCCAACGGCCCCGGCGGCCAGGTCCTCGCCGAGGACTGGGTCATGGACAACTTCGGCCTGGATCCCTGGGCGGGCGGCGCCATGATCCAGACCGCCGAGAACGTGGCCAAGGAGTACGGCCTCACCCGGGAGGAATGCGATGCCGTCACCCTGCGTCGGCAGGAGCAGTACCAGATGGCTCTGGTCCATGACCGGGACTTCCAGAAGCGGTACATGTTCGCGGCGGAAGTGCAGCTTTCCAAGAAGAAGACCCTCACCCTGGAGGCGGACGAAGGCGTGATGCCCAGCACGGCGGAGGGGCTCGCGGCCCTGCGGCCCGTGCTGGCGGATGGCGTGCACACCTTCGGTTCCCAGACCCATCCCGCCGATGGCAACTGCGGCATCTCGGTGACCACGCGGGAGCGGGCCCGGGAGCTGAGCGCCGATCCCAAGCTGGAAATCCAGATCCTGTCCTACGGCTTCGCCCGGGCCAAGAAGGGCTTCATGGGGGCCGCCGTGGCGCCTTCGGCGCGCCAGGCCCTGGCGCAGGCGGGCCTGAAGGCCTCGGACATTGGGGCGATCAAGACCCACAATCCCTTCGCCTCCAACGATCTGGTCATGGCCAAGGAACTGGGGCTGGATGTGAACGCCATGAACAACTACGGCTCCTCGCTCATCTTCGGCCATCCCCAGGCCCCCACCGGCGCCCGTCTCATCATGGAGGGCATCGAGGAACTGGCCCTCAAGGGCGGCGGCCACCTCCTGTTCTCGGGCTGCGCCGCGGGCGATACGGCGGCTTCCATCATCATCAAGGTGGGGTGAGTCATGGACTACGAATTCATCACCATGGAAACCACGGGCCGGGTGCTGAAGCTGAGCCTCAACCGGGCCCCCGCCAATGCCCTGGGCCGCGCCTTCGGCGAAGAGCTCTTCAGGGCCTTCTGCGAGGTGCAGCACCGGGACGACGTGACGGTGGTGATCATCACCAGCGCCCTGGAGAAGGCCTTCATCGCCGGGGCGGACATCAAGGAGATGGCCGCCATGGACCAGAGCCAGTCTGCCAGCTTCTCCAAGCTCCTGCAGGAGGCCTACTCCATGCTGCCTCGCCTGAAGAAAGTGGTCATCGCCGCCATCAATGGCCACGCCATGGGTGGGGGCTGCGAGCTGGCCCTGGCCTGCGACTATCGGTTCATGGCCCGGGGCAAGGCGCTCATCGGGCTGCCCGAAGCGGGTCTGGGCATCGTTCCGGGGGCCGGCGGCACCCAGCGGCTGCCGCGCCTGGTCGGCCTCTCCAAGGCCATGGATATCCTGCTGCGCGGCCGCGTGCTCGGGGCGGAGGAGGCCCTGGAAATCGGCCTCGTGGATCGCCTCTTCGACGCCGAAACCTTCCAGGAGGAGGTCATGGCCTTCGCGACTGGCCTGGCCTCAGGGGCCGGCAAGGCCCTGGGCTTCATCAAGGCGGCGGTCATGGAAGGCATCGATCTGCCCATCGAGAAAGGCTTCGACGTCGAGCGGAAGTACGGCTTGGAGAACCTGCGCACCCAGGACGCCAAGGAAGGTCTCACGGCTTTTGCCGAAAAGCGGAAACCCAACTTCACGAACCAATAATCCACAACCCAAGGGAGGATGAAATGAACATCGCAGAGGTCAAGACAGTAGGCGTCGTGGGCACCGGGAGCATGGGCGTCGGCATCATGCAGGTGGCCGCCCAGGCGGGCTTCGAGGTGCGTGCGGTGGACGTGACCCAGGCGGCCTGGGACCGGGCCCTGAAGACCCTCACCAAGAGCCTGGAGCGCCTGCTCAGCAAGGAGAAGATCACCGAGGCGGACATGAAGGACACCCTCGCCCGCGTCAGCTTCTCCACGGAAGTGGCGTCGCTCAAAGATGTGCCCTTCATTTTCGAGGCGGTCTTCGAGAACATCCAGGTGAAGAAGGAGCTCTTCGAGAAGCTCGACGCCATCACCCGGGAGGATGTCGTCTACTCCAGCAACACCTCCTCCCTCTCCATCACCGAGATGGCCTCCCTGGTGAAGCGCCCGGCCCAGTTCATCGGCATGCACTTCTTCAATCCCGTGCCCGTGATGAAGCTGGTGGAAGTGATCCCCGCCCTGCAGACCGCCCAGGCCACCACGGACCTGGCCCTGGAGATGGCGAAGAAGCTCGGCAAGACCTCCATCACCTGCAAGGACACGCCGGGCTTCGTCCTGAACCGCCTGCTCGTGCCCTACATGCTGGACGCCGTGCGCCTGCTCGAGAGCGGCGTGGCCTCCCGGGATGACATCGACACCGCCATGAAGCTGGGCGCCGGCTTCCCCATGGGGCCCTTCGAGCTCATGGACTTCACGGGTGTGGAGATCTCCCAGTACGTGGGCGACATCTTCTTCGACGCCACCAAGGAAGGGCGGTTCGCGCCCCCGACCCTGCTGCGGAACATGGTGAAGGCCGGCTACCTGGGCAAGAAGGTCGGCAAGGGTTTCTACGAGTACCCCGCCAAATAGCGGGCGGCACCACGCGCCACACGCCAAAGGAAACACCATGGGACATGCGGCCTTCGCACCGAAAAAATTCGCGGTCATTGGAGCGGGCCCGGTGGGCTGCATCGTGGCGGCCTTCCTCGCGAAGGGCGGCTACGAGGTCACCCTGTGCGACATCGACATGGCGCTCCTGACGCCGGCCCTGGATCCCGGCATCAGCATCGAGGGCGCTGACACCCTGCAGGCCAAGGTCGCCCGGATCACCACCCGCATTGACGATCTGCGAAACGACCGTCCTGATGTGATCGTCGTGGCGGTCAAGGCCATCGCGCTTCCCGCGGTGTCCTCGGCACTGCGCTCCGCGTTCGACGGCACCAACGAGCACGCAGAGTCAGGCCCCTACGTCATCAGCTGGCAGAACGGCATCGACACCGAGCTGCTCCTGGCCCAGCAGCTCGGTTCCAAAATGGTCATGCGGGGCGTGGTCAACCTGGGCTGCGTGCCCCTCGCCCCCGGCCGCATCCGCATCGGTTTCCACATCCGCCCCCACCACATCCAGGAACTGGACCCCAGCTCCCGGGAGGCGGCCATCGCCATCTGCAAGGTGTTCACGGAAGTGGGCCTGGACACCTACCACTCCGATCAGATCCGCGACCTCGTCTGGAAGAAGGCCATCCTCAACGGGTGCATGAACCCCATCTGCGCCGTGACGGGCAAGACCATGGCCGAGCTCATCGAGGATCCCATTCTGTTCCACCTCGTGGGCGCCCTCATCAAGGAAGGTGTGGCCGTGGCCCGGGCCAACGAGTACACCCTGGGGTCGGGCTTCTATCCGTACTGCATCGACTACATCAAGAGCGCGGGTCATCACAAGCCGTCCATGCTCCAGGACATCGAGGCGGGGCGGCGCACGGAGGTGGATTTCATCAATGGCAAGATCGCCGAGTACGGTGCCCAGGCCGAAGTCCCCACGCCGTACAACACCATGATCCGGGGCCTCGTGAAGGCGCTGGAGTCCAAGGGGAAGGTGAATGGCCTCGAGAAGATCGCCATTGATATCCGTACCCGCGTCGAAAGCCTCGCCGCCCGGATGTTCGACGAGCCCCAGTACCCGTCCCAGGGCGCTGTGCTGTTCGTGGATCTGGAACGCCGGAAAGCCTTTTCCAAGTTCCTTGCCAAGGACGTGTTCCGCACCTTCCTCTCCAACCGGGGCGGGAACATGTACCTGCTCTACAACCTGCTGCTGGAAGGCCGGGAGGCTCTGGATCCCCAGGTGCCCTTGATCTTCGGCAGCGGCGTCCATACGGAAGCCGCGCACCCCGTGGCCCGGGGCCATGTGGCCAGCGTCTCCCCCGATCACCACGGCATCCTGGACAGCAACTGCCATGAGGCCTTTCCGGCCTTCCTCAAGCTGCAGGGCTACGACCACCTCGTGCTCTACGGCCAGGCCTCGGCCTGGACCCTGCTGGAGCTGTCCGCGGACGGGGTCAAGTTCCACGATGCGGCCCCCTACCTGGGCATGGACAACCGGGATTTCACGCAGATCATCGAAAAGGATTTCTCCTGCACCGAGCACAAGGACATGGCCATGGCCCGCATCACCCGCGCGGGGGAGAACCAGGTGCTCTGTTCGGCGATCATGGGCGGACCCAAAGCCATGTACGCCCGCGGTGGCACCGGCGCCAAGATGGGCGGCCTGAAGCTCAAGGCGGTGCTGGTTCTCGGGCAGCAGGGCGCGCCTTCCCTGGCCGCGGGACCCCAACATCTCCACGCGGTTCCGGCGGCGCCCTGGGCCGACCAGCTGGATGCGGAACACCTCGCGGGCTACCGCCTGGGCCTGGAGGGCTGCCAGCAGTGCCCCATCCGCTGCAACAACGCAGATCCCCGCGACGTCAGGCGCCCCCTGGACCAGCACCACGGCCTGGATTACGTGGTCCCGGAAGGCCTGGGGCCCATGCTGGGCATCACGGATCCTGCGGAAATCAGCCTCATCAACCGGATGGCCCACCACCTGGGCCTGGACGCTGCCAGCACCGGGGCGGCCATCGTCTGGGCCATGGAGCTCTATGCCAAGGGCATCATCACCAGGACGGACACCCGGGGTCTTGAACTCACCCGGGGCAATGCCGAGGTCGTGAAAAAGCTCCTCACCCTCACCGCCAAGCGCGAAGGCTTCGGGGACGTCATCGCCGATTCCACCCAGGCCGTCGAGCGCGGGAAGTACACGCAGGCGGCGCTGCCCTACCGCATCAACCTGAACAAGCTGTTCCAATCCGATCCCCACGACGAGAGCATCCTCGAAGGCTTCGCCCTGGGCTTCGCCGAGGCGCTGCGGGGTGGCGAACATACGGTCCCGGTGGGGGATGCCGTGGGCCAGTGCCGTTTCGCCGCCAGGCAGGCTCAGGCTGCGCCGGACAGCGGACTGGGCGATTTCGCCCAGCAGATGAAGGCCCTGACCCAGGAAGAATTCTCGGTGAAGCAGCTGGAGGAAGTGGGCCTGAATATTTCAGGCATGGAGCGGCTCATCAACTCCCGCCTTGGCCTGGTGGGACCGGAGGCCTCGCTGCTGGATGCCTGGCTCGAGGAGGAGATCCCCGAGGGGCCCTTCGCCGGGGAGAAGCTCGACAAGGCCAAGTTCGTGGCCCTCAAGGAGCATCGGGATGCCTTCCTGGGCATGAACGGCTCCGGCGTCCCCTCCATCGAGAGGCATCGGGGCCTCGCGGCCGTGACCACGGGCTTCGCCATCAAGGTGACCCTCCCGGAAAACCTACCTGGGGCCTCCGAAGGGGCCATCATCCTGGACCAGCCCCTGGGCAACGTGGAAGAGCTCCGGGCCGCCCTGAAACGGCGCTTCCCCCAGGCCGCCAAGCAGCTTTCGGACAAGAGCCTCATCATCGCCGTGGGCGGCACCCTGGTCATGTCCAATGAAAAGGCCTTCGCGCTCCACAACGGCGACGAGATCGCCGTCCTGCGCGTGCAGGCCGGGGCCTGACCGTGTCGGCCGAACCGCAGGCCTTCCTTTGCGAGGCCCTCCGCACCCCCATCGGGACCCATGGCGGCGGGCTGTCGGGCGTCCGCACCGATGACTTGGCGGCCCTGCCCATCCAGGCCCTGATGGCGCGGCATGCCTCCGTGGATTGGAGCCAGGTCGATGATGTGATGTACGGTTGCGCCAACCAGGCGGGCGAGGACAACCGCAATGTGGCGCGGCAGGCGGCGTTGCTCGCGGCCCTGCCCGTGGCCGTGCCCGGCGTAACCTTCAACCGGCTCTGCGGCTCCGGCATGGATGCCATCGGCACTGCGGCCAGGGCCATCAAGGCGGGGGAGGCGAACCTGATCATCGCTGGCGGCGTCGAAAGCATGTCGCGGGCGCCCTACGTCATGAGCAAGGCCACGGCGCCCTTCGACCGCAATGTGGCCATGTTCGACACCACCATCGGCTGGCGCTTCGTGAACCGGCTCATGAAGGAGCAGTACGGCATCGATTCCATGGGCGAGACTGCCGAGAACGTGGCGGAGCAGTTCCAGGTTTCGCGGGAGGACCAGGACGCCTTCGCCCTGGCCAGCCAGACGCGCACCGCCAGGGCCGTGCAGGAGGGGTTCTTCGCCCGGGAGATCATTCCGGTCGCCCTGCCCGCACGACACGGCGCCCCCACGGTGGTGGACCAGGACGAGCATCCCCGCCCCGAGACCACGCTGGAAGGCCTCGCCCGCCTGAAGCCCTTCGCCCGGGCCCAGGGCACCGTGACCGCGGGGAATTCCTCCGGCATCAACGATGGCGCCTGCGCGGTGCTGGTGGCCTCCGAAGCTGCGGCGAAAGCCCAGGACCTGGTGCCCAGGGCCCGGGTCGTGGCCATGGCCGTGGCGGGCGTGCCGCCCCGCCTCATGGGCATGGGCCCGGTGCCCGCCACCCGGAAGGCGCTGGCCCTGGCAGGGCTCTCCCTGGACCAGATGGATGTCATCGAACTCAACGAAGCCTTCGCCGCCCAGGGGCTCGCCGTGCTCCGGGAGCTGGGCCTGGCGGATCAGGGCGGCCGGCCCCCGGAACGGGTGAATCCCAATGGCGGCGCCATCGCCCTGGGCCACCCCCTGGGCATGAGCGGCGCGCGGCTGGTGACCACCGCGCTCCATCAGCTGGAACGCAGCCAGGGCCGCTACGCGCTCTGCACCATGTGCATCGGCGTGGGGCAGGGCATCGCGCTGATCCTGGAGCGGTGCTGAGCTTCGCTTAGCTCAGGCCAGCCCCAGCCGCTTAAACGTGCGCTTCTTCCCGTCCTCCACTTCGGGCTGGTCGAAGGGATCCAGCTCCATGGCGAAGCCGAGGATGCCGATGATGGCCTGCCAGGCCATCATGAAGGCGCCGAACTCCCGCTCGCTGATGGCGGGCATGGACCAGCGCAGCACGGGCACGCCCGCGGCTTCCAGGGCGCCGGTGGTGCCTTCGGCCTGGGCACGGAGGATCTCGGCGCCCTGCAGATGGGCGAGGCCCGGGTAGGGCGACCCCGGCGGCGGATCCAGCTTCTCGGGACCGTCGACGCCCTCCACGGTGAGCACGATGACGCCCAGGTTGCGGGGACCGGCCATCCAGCGCTGCAGCTGGCTGTGCTGATCCACGGGGCCCACGGCGCGGATGGGGGTGAAGCCTTTGCGCGTGCCGTCCTTGGCCACCTTGCCCAGGGATTCGGCCACCAGCTGCACCCACCAGGCGGAGAGGCTGTCCAGGCGCATGGCGTAGGGCATGAGCACCCATTCGGTGATGCCGCGCTCATGGGCATCCAGCAGCAGCGCCACCGTGGCCGCGACGCGGTCGTGCCAGGGACCCCGACCCGCCTCGACCTGGGCCAGCACCTCCCGCCCGCCCTGGACGAAGGCGGCCGCGTCGCATCCCATCCAGGCCAGGGGCAGGGTGCCGATGGGCGTGAAGGCGGAAAAGCGGCCGCCCACGGCCAGGGGAATGGGCAGGATGCGGCAGCCGTTGGCGCGGCCCCAGGCGGCCAGGGGATTGGCGTCGTCCTGGGTGATGAGGATGGGCGCGGCGAGCTCGGCGAAGCCCGGCAGGGCCCGCAGCCGGGCGATCCAGGTCCAGAGCTCCAGGGTCTTGCCGCTCTTGGAGGCGAGCACCAGCTGGTCGCCGGGCTGGAGGTGGAAATGGGGCGCGGGTTCGGGAGAAGCCAGGGGTACCCAGTTCTGGATGGTCCGCTGGTTGCCGAAGGCCCGGATCAGGGTTTCCGAGGGCAGCAGGGAACCGCCGATGCCGCACCAGAGCAGGCGCCTCGCGGGATCGAGGCCGGGCAGCGCCGGATCGGCTGGTTGCCGCCATCCGCCCATGGGATGAGCCACCACGGATTGCCAAGGCGATCGGATATCCATTTCAAACTCCCTTCACCGGAATGGTCGCATACAGATCCAGGTAGGCCCGGGCCGGGGCTTCCCAGCTGAAATCCGCGGCCATGGCCCGGCGCTGCACCCGGCGCCAGGCCGCGGGATCCGCGAAGAGGTCCAGGGCCGTGTTGATGGTCTGGCCGAGGACCCAGCCGTTGGCCGCGTCGAACTGGAACCCGGTGGCCGTGTCGTTGGCCAGGGTTTCCGGAGTGACACCCACCACGGTATCGGCGAGGCCCCCGGTACGCCGCACCAGCGGCAGGGCCCCGTAGGCCTGGGCGTACAGCTGCGTGAGGCCGCAGGGTTCCTGGCGGGAGGGCACCATCAGCACGTCGGCGGCGGCGAAAGCGCGGTGGGCGATGCCTTCGTCGTAGCCGATGAAGGCCGCCACGCGCCCCGGGTATTTCTGAGAGGCCCGCAGGAAGGCCGCCTCGGCCAGGGGATCCCCGCTGCCGATCACCGCGAGCTGGGCGCCCCGGCTCACCAGGTGGTCGACATTCTCCAGCACCAGATCCAGCCCCTTCAAGGGGTCCATGCGGCTCACCGTCGCGAACAGGGGGGCGGCGAGATCTTCCTGCAGCCCCATGCTGCGCTGGAAGTCCGGGCGGTTGGGCGTGCGCCGGGAGGGGTGCTTCAGGTCGAAGTGGCTGACGAGATAGGGGTCCTTCGCGGGGCTCCAGGTGTCGTGATCCACGCCGTTGAGGATGCCGCGCAGGGAATCGTTGCGATGGGTGAGCAGCCCATCGAGGCCGTGACCATCGGACCGCTGGATCTCCTGGGCGTAGGTGGGGCTCACGGTGCTCAGGCGGTCCGCCAGACGGAGCCCGGCCTTGAGGAAGCCGATGTCCCCGTGGAATTCGACGCCCTCGGGGGTGAAGGCGTGGCGGGGCAGCAGGAGGTCGTCCAGCAGGAACCCCGGGAACCGGCCCGGGTAGGCGATGTTGTGGATGGTCATGACCGTGCCGGGCCGGGGGCCCGCGCCGTAGGCCACGTAGGCCGGCATGAGGCCCGTGGGCCAGTCGTGGCCGTGGAGGATGTCGGGCCGCCAGCCTTCGGCATCCCCGGCCCGACCCAGATGCGCCGCGGCCCAGGACAGGGCCCCGAAGCGCAGGGCCAGGTCCTCGGGATGCAGGTAGGGGTTCCCGGGCCGGTCGAAGAAGGCGGGCTGGTCCAGCAGGTAGAGGGGGAGGCCCGGCGCCTGGGCCCGCAGGAGGCGCGCAGGGCCACCGCCCATGAGGTCCGGGAAAGCCGCCGTTTCCTCCTGGATGTCCACCGCGGCGCGCAGGGTGGGGTAAGCAGGAATGAGCAGCCGGACATCCGCCCCCAGGGCGATGAGGGCCCGGGGCAGCGCGGCCATGACGTCCCCGAGGCCACCCACTTTGACATAGGGGAACAGCTCCGACGCAACGAACAGGATCTTCAAATGTCAGCGCTCCAGCAGGCCCAGCGTGCGTTGGGAGATCAGGGTGACGCCACCCGGACTGCGGTAGAAGCGGCGGCCATCCTCCTCGGGATCCTCGCCCGCCACGAAGCCGTCCGGAATCTTGCAGTCCCGCGCCACGATGACCTTCCGCAACCGCGCCTGCCGTCCGATATCGCAGCCGGGAAGGATGACGGACTCGTCCAGGCGGGCGTGGGAATGGACGAACACCCGGCTGGACAGCAGCGAGTTGTGCACATGGGCCCCGGAGATGATGCAGGCGCCGGACACCAGGCTGGATAGGGCCACGCCGTTGCGCATCTCGCCGGAGTGGACGAACTTGGCGGGAGGAAGCTGCTCCTGGTGCGTGGTGATGGGCCAGGCCTCGTCGTAGAGGTTCAGGGCGGGCAGGGGGCTGGTGAGGTCCATGTTGGCCTCCCAGTAGGAGTCCACGCTGCCCACGTCCCGCCAGTAGGGATCCGGATGACCGGAGTTGGGGATGCAGCTGCGCTCGAAGCGATGGGCGAAGACCCGGGCCTCATGCACCATCCTGGGGATGATGTCCTTGCCGAAATCGTGGCCCGAGTTGGGGTCCTCGGCGTCCTGCAACAGCGCCTTGTAGAGGAATTCCGCGTTGAACAGGTAGATGCCCATGGAGGCGAAGGACATGCCGGGCTTGTCCGGAATGGTGGGGGGATCGTCCGGCTTCTCCACGAAGGAGACGATGCGGTCTTCCGAATCCACGCCCGCGATGCCGAAGCCCCGGGCCTGATGCTGGGGCACTTCCAGGCAGGCGATGCTCATATCGGCCTGATGGTCGTAGTGATCCTGGAGGAAGATCTTGTAGTCCATGCGGTAGATGTGGTCGCCCGCGAGGATCAGCACGGTCTTGGGGTTCGCCGCCTGGATGTTGTCGATATTCTGGTACACCGCGTCCGCCGTGCCGCTGTACCAGGCGTTCTTGTCGAAGCTCTGCTGGGCCGGAAGCACATGGACGAACTCGTTGAGCTTGCCCGCCAGGAAGGTCCAGCCGAACTGCAGGTGTTCCAGCAGCCGGTGGGAGTTGTACTGGGTGAGCACCATGATGCGGCGGAAGCCCGAATTCACGCAGTTCGACAGGGTGAAGTCGATGATGCGGTACTTGCCGCCGAAATCGAGGCCCGGCTTGGAATAGTGGTCCGTGAGGTCCATGAGGCGCTTGCCGCGCCCGCCCGCCATCACCAGGGCGATGGTGTGCCGTGGGGAGAGTTTCGATTCCGAGATCGTCAACATGGGAAACCTCGGGCAGTCCTGCGAGCAGGATAACCCTGCTATCGGACGCCCGAGGATCTCCTATGAGGATTGCACTTGGAAAAAGGGTGGTTCGGGTACCAATTCCCCAGGAAAACGGGCTAGGGCAGGGTTCAGGCTCGAACCAACGGTTGCCTCAGGAAGAACCGTTGCCGGCCTCATAAGAGGATCTGCAGGTGGAACAGATCCCCTGCTTGGTCCGGTCGGCAAAGTGCGGATGGGCCTCGATCCACCCGAGGTCGCAGCCGCACCATGCGCAAACCACTTTCATCTGAGCCGGGGGGGCGCCTTGCGGCTTCATGTCAGCATTCTCCCTGGTCTGGCTGATCGGTTCATTCATTCACTTCACCGGGAAACCATTGGTGAAGGCCTGGGTGAAGAAAACGAGATCCCAGTCCCATCCCCCAGCGATCCGGGCGCTTTCATGGGGCGTCTGGAAGCCAGACCCGGGCTTGGACCAGCTCATGGCTGTGGTCCCCAGGTCCAGGGCGTCGATCTCGTTGTCGAGGTCGCAGTCGAGGTCGACGAGGAGCACCCGGTTCATGGCGAACTGGCTGGCATCCGCCTGGCTACTGGCTTTGACGTTCAGAAGATCCTCGTAGTACGGCCAGTTCGGCGTCGTCCAGGTGCCATCCGGCTGGATGGTCCCGGCGGGGGCATAGCCGTGCCAGGAGGGGGTGGTGAAATCAACGGCCGTATTGGCGCTGTTCTCCACATTCACGCTGATCTTCACGGGCGTGCTGGTGGGGAAGATCTGGACCTTCTTCAGGATGCCCGTGGGAACGGCATTGGCATCGAGGAAGCTGCCCGCCCCGTTGATGACGGGAAAGGTCACCGTGGGCCTCGGGGCCTGCCCTGGGGCGAGCCCCACGTTCACCGCGGACCAGGCCTGCATCACGGCAAGTTCTTCGGGAGATCCGGGGCCGAAGAGATCCTGGGCGGCGCTGATGGTCGCGGTGCGCGCGGCCAGGTAATCCGCATCGGAGGGCATGTATTCGGTGAGGGCCTTGTAGTAGAGGTGGGCGGCCTTGTCGTTGCCGATGCCGTTCATGCCAGCAGGATAGTAGGGGCTGTAGGAGAGGCTCGATGGGTTGCTGGAAGCGCCGCTGGTGAGGAAGAAGTAGAAGCGGTTCACGGGACCGCTGCTGAAGTGCACATCGATGAGCTCGATGCCGTCGTACCAGCCGTCCGCGCTGGCGTGATCCAGGCTGGGCTTGTACATGTAGCGCAGGGGGCCCATGGCAGGGTTGACGGAATGGCGCGCCACTTCCCATTTGGTGAGGTCCCCGGTCGGGAAGCTGGGAATGCTGGCGCCCTGGGTGCCTCCATCCGCGTAGGCCTGGACCATCTTCCCGAGGATGTCGGAGGTGGCCTCGTTGATGCCGCCGGATTGTTCGCTGTAGATCAGGCCCGCCGAGTACTCGGTCACGCCATGGGTCAGCTCATGGCCGGTCACGTCAATTTCGGTCAGGGCCTTCATGCCGTAGCTGCCCTCTGCCCAGGGGGTCCCCTCGGTGCCATCGCCGAAAACCATCCCGAAGTACCAGGGGGCCCAGTAGGCGTTGTCGTACATGGGATAGATCCCGAACCAGTTGGCATCGATGGCGTGGACGACGCCGAAGGTGGAGGTGCCCTGGTCGTCAATGCCGTTCCGACCGAAGACATTCCTGTAGAAGTCCCAGGTGGTGCTCAACCCGTAATGGGCGTCCACGGCGGTGGTTTCGCCGTTGGGCGCCTGGGCATTCTGGAGCCAGGCGAACAGGCCGTCGGCGCTGAATTCGAGGTTCGTGGCGCCCCACCAGCGGGTCCAGTCGTTGGGGTCGGGAACATAGCTGAAGTCGTAGGCGAAGGGCATGATCGTGCCGTCACCCCAGCTGTTGGTGGTATTGAGCCCCTTGTAGACCTCGAAGCCGGTCAGCCCGGCGTTCATGTCGATGTTGCCGTAGCAGGTGGTGAGTCCCACCTGGGTGATGCCGAACTGCTGGAAATAGGGCTGCGGCAGGGTGCCGCGGTCCTGGGCCACGAGGGAGAAGGTGCCATCCGTCGCCGAGGAGGTGGAAAGGGGCACCGAGCCGCGGTAGAAGCTGTTGCCCGTGCCCTGGGCGGGCGCATCCATCTTCAGCTCGCTCCACTTCCGCAGGATGGCGCCGGTGTTGGCATCGACGATGTAGCTCATCTCCTGGTGGCCGTCCTGCTTGTTGGCCAGCAGGGTGCGCACCTCGTAGGCGAGCACATAGGCCTCCGCACTCGGCTTGGTGAAGAGGCTCATGTCCTTGTCGAGGACTTCGCGGCCCTTGGCGGCATCGAACCGCGTGGCCAGGCCCCCGGTGAATTTCGTGGGGAAGACCACCGCTTCGACCTTGGGGGCGAGCTTCATTTCTCCCCTGGGGGCCAGGTTCCTGAGGGCGATGGCCTGGGCCTGCTCCGGACTGAGTTTCGCCTGGGTGCTGGAAAGGGCGATCCCTGCTTTCAGGCCTTGGGTAAGGGTTTTCACCTGGCCTTCGGGTTCCACGTGGGCGATGGCTTGCCCCGCCCACACGCGATATCCCTCGTAGGTCTGGCTGAAATGGACGACGGTGCGCCCCTGCGGAGTCGTGGAGACATGGCGGGGAACGAAGCCGGCACCGGGACCGAGGTTGAGTTGGCCGCTGAGCTGGACCATCTGGGCCTGGGCCTTGGCGACCCGGACCGCTTGCTGGGCCTGGATGCCCGCAATTTGCGCCGGGGAGAGGGTCGGCGTGATCGCCGTGAGGGGACCGGCCCCTGCGGCCAGGGCGAAGACCAGGGCCAGGGCAGGACGCGGGAATGGGAATGGCATGGGTGCTCCTAGGTGGCTGGGCATTGGGATCACTGGGCAGCGAGGGTGCCGACGGCGATGTTGATGTCCGTCATTCGCATCTTCTGGTCGAGGGTCCACAGGTCATCCGTGATGGCACCGATGTCCTCGGGAATCGCCTTGGCCTTGGGGATCGAGAGGGCCAGCGGGGTTCCAGTGCTCAGATTGGCGGCGGGGTTGAAGAGGATGGCGACCTGGAGGAGGGCCGCACCGGAATCCTGGGCGGCCTGATCGCGGTCCTTCTGGTAGATCCCCACGGACAACACGTTGCCCTTCTTCACGCCACCAGTCATGGCCACGGGCTCGCTGACATCCGTGGAACCCGCCGTCATCAGCTGATAGACGCCGGTGTCATTGATGGGCAGGCCATTGCCGAACTTTCCAAAAGACACCGATCCCGGCGCCTGAAGGTTGAAGCCCACGCCCCGCGTCTTGGTTCCCGCGGGACCCACGAGGTTCAGCACCAGACGCGTGGTGGTCGAGGAGGCGTCCTTGACCAGGCGCCAGCCCGTTCCGGAGGGGTCCGAGTAGGTCAGGGTATGAGCCGGTGCCGGAGGTGGGGCCGGTGGAGGCGCGGAGGTGTTGGAGGAACCGCCGCAGGCAAGAGCCAGGGCCAGCGCGAGGCCCGGGGCGAGGAGAGACAGGGCGCGGTTTCGCATGGAGGTCCTCACTTGTTCCACCAGGTGGATTTCATGGCATCGACGAAGGCGGCGACATCGGCGTCATCCACCCAGGGCGCGTTGTACATGGAATGGGCGGGATTCAGGCCGTTGGTCAACTGCCAGGAGAAGGCGATGGGGCCCAGGTCGATGGCGTCCTGCTCCAGGTCCGTATCGGTATCCATGTTGATGATGAAGGCGCGGCCTTCGGCAAACTGGTTGGGATCGGCCTTGCTGGTGGCGGTAATGGCGAACCAGCCGACGTTCTTGGGCGTCGTCCAGGTGCCGTCGGGGTTGATCACGCCGCCCTTCTCGACATAGGTTGCGCCGTTGTACAGCGATGGCCCTCCCAGACTCCAGGTCACGGCCGGGTTCGCGTTGTTCAGCACGGTGACCCTGGGACTCACCGCCTCGCCCATGGGGAAGTACTGCTTGTGGCCATAGCCGGTATCCGAGAAATGATGTCGGCTGATCCAGTCCTGGCCTCGCCAGTCGGCGAAGCGCACCTGGGTCCTGGACATTTCGCCGTAGGCCAGCCCCACGTTGACGGCGGCAAAAGCGTTCTCGACGGCATGGGAGGCGATGCTGTCCAACCCCCAGCCGTCAGCGCTTGCGCCGTAAAGAGAGAGGGCCGCCTGGCGGGCCGCTTCCCGGGCATCGGCATAGGTGACGGTGCCCATGTTTCCGCTGTAGAGAATCTCGGTCACGGCCTTGAACCAGATGTGGGCGGCCTTGTCGTTGCCGATGCCCGTCATGCCCTGCGGCAGGTAGGGGCTGTAGTCGTCGGCTCCCGGGGTGGCGGAGGCGCCGTGGGCCAGGAAGTAGAGGGCCCGGTTCAGGACCCCGGCGGAGTAGTGGCCGTCCATGTAGTAGAGCCCGTCGTACCAGCCATCCACGCTGCGATGGTCCTTGCTGGGCTTGTCCAGCCAGCGGATGGGGGTGCCATGGCCGGTCTTGAAGCCGACCCGCCAGGCTTCGCCGGATTCGGGAATGGCATCGTCCGCGCCGGTGGCGCGAGCCGCGTAGGCCTTGGCCATCTGCCCGAAGAAGTCCGAGGTGGCCTCGTTCAGGCCCGCCTCTTCGTAGCCGGCGCCGGTGATGAACTTGACCGTGGAGGCGGTCACCCCGTGGGTCATCTCGTGGGCGACCACATCCAGCTCATTGAGGGAGTTCATCCCGTTCGGATTCGCGGGGTAGGTTCCGGCTCCCAGGTACAGCCCCTGCTCCCAGTCGGACCAGTAGGCGTTGTCCACATAGTAGGGATTGGTGGACAGCACCTGGGCGAAGACCGAGGTCCCCTGGCCATCCATCCCGTTGCGGCCGAACACATGGTTGAACATGTCCCAGGTCTGGGTGATGCCGTACATGGCATCCACACCGGCCGACTGGCCATTGGCCCCGTTCTCCTGACCCCAGGCGGTGAAGACCTGCCCGTCACCCCAGGTATTGGTGGGATTCGACTGGAACAGATAGGTCATCCAGGTGGAAGCCCCTGACGCATCGTGCTGGTCGTACCAGACCTGCAGGCCGGTGGGACCCCAGCCCGAGCCATCGTCCGCGAAACCCGCGAGCGAGGGGTTGGGCAGGATGCCGCGGGAGGGATCGTAGAGGGCATAGGTGCCGTCGTTCATCAGGCTGGTGGGAATGGACACGGCACCGTTGTAGTAGCCGTTCCCCGTGCCCACGGCCGGCGTGGCTTCCTGGTAGAGCTCATTGTTCACCCGCAGGAGATTCCCCGTCCGGGCGTCGATGAAGTAGGTCAGTGCCTTCGGCCCATCCTGATCGTTCTTCAGGTGGGTCTTGACCTCGTAGGCCCAGACGTAGGGTGCCGCCAGCTTCGCGTGGACAGTGAGCTTCCGGTCCAGGACCTGCCTGCCCGTGTCAGGGTCGACCGTGGTGGCAAGGTTGCCCAGGAATTCCGCCGGGAAGACCACCCGCTCGACCTTGGGCGCGTCCGCCAGGGCGCCCTTGGGTGCCAGATGATGGAGGGCGATGGCCGTGGCCTGTTCAGGTGTCAACGTGGGGGCATCCGCCACGGCGACCTGGGCCCGCACCTTGTCCGCGGCGATTCGCATCCCACCGGTCATGGGCACCGTGGCGATGGCCTGGCTGCCGAGCACCCGGCAACCCTCGTAGGTCTGGTCGAAGCGGACCACTGCTTCGCCCTCGGCGTTGGTGAAAGCCTTGGCCGGCACGAAGGCTTCCCTGCTGCCGAGGCCAAGGGCGGTGCGCTGCTGCATCAGGTATTCCCGCGCAAGCTCGACGCGGTTGGCCTGCTGGGCCTGCTGAGCGGGCCGGGCTGCGGGCGGGAGGGTGCGCGCGGAAGCCGGAAGGACGCCCAGGGCCAGGGTGAGGACCAACCCCGTCAAGGGGTGTGGAAGCGTGCCATGCATGCGGACTCCTTGAATGGATGAGAAGGATCGAATCTCACTTCGCACGGAGCTCCCCCACGGCGATGGTCATCTCCACGAGGACGGCCTTCTGGGTCATCTCCCAGGTGGGGCTGACGGCGAAGGCGCCGATGTCCTCGGCCATGTGCTTGGCCTTCGTGATGGAGAGGGGAATCGGATCGCCTGCCTTGAGGGGGGAGGCAGGATCGAATTCCAGGGCGATCTGGCAGAGCGGCCGGCCGGATTCCTTGGCGGTGGCCCGGCGGTCCTTCTGGAAGATGCCCACGGTGAGGAGATTCCCGGCCTTGACGCCACCGGCGAGGAGCTTGGGCTCAAGGGGATCCGAACCGGGGGTCACGGAGCCATCGCCAGGCCAGGGATCCGTGTTCCACAGTTCATAGGTTCCCATGTCCTTGATGGGGAAGCCCGATTCCGTGAAGTTGCCGAAGGTGATGCCGCTGGGTGCCACAAGATTGAAGCCTGCGCCTCTGGTCTTCAGGCCGGTGGGACCCAGCAGGTTCAGGAGCAGCCGGGTGGGGGTCGAAGCAGCGTCCTTGACCAGACGCCAGCCCGAGCCGGTGGGGTTGGTGTAGGCGATTCCCGTGGCCGGAGCCGCCGGGGCAGCTGCCGGTGCACTGTCGTGACCACCTCCGCAGGCCACCATGAACAGCGGCAGGATCAGCAGCGCGGGTAGCAGGAAGGGGAGAGCGGTTTTACGCATTCGCATGGAGCTCCTAAAAAAAAGGGGCGGGCGGATAAGGAGGGCGTTGACTCAGGAAAAGGCGGAACGAAGGGGCGGCTCCGGCACGGGGTCGCGGGCCTGGGGCGGGGCCCCGCGCCCGGTCCTGAGCCCATCCACCGCCTCGAAATGGAAGGCCATCGGAGAAGCCAGCGTGCTGGAGGCGCCCAGGAGGATGCGGAAACTCTCCGAACCCATGTAGGTTTCCAAGGCCGCCAGATCCTTCCACACCAGATAGAGGATGAAGCGGGGCTCGTTCCCCAGATCCTGGCCGACCATGCAATCGAGGCATCCGGCTTGATGGCGGGCTTCATCGAGCAGCAGGCGGAGGGTCTGGATCAGTTCATCGCGCTTCTCGGGCTTGGCGGTCATCAAGGCCGTGAGGATCTTCTCCTCGCCGGGGAACTGCTGCTTCATGGAGACTCCAGGGGGTCGTTCCCCTTCCTCCGCAAGCACGGTGCCAGGCCCAGCCGGTTTTATAAATACAAGCTAAGTTTATAAATAAAATAAGTTATTTAATCAGCCCTGTCCCTGATCACCGCCACCCGCCCCTTCGTGGCCACGGCATTCCGTGGGCCACGGTATTTCGTGGGGTCGAGCTACCGTTCGATTCCCAGTTTGAGCATGCGGGAACGGAGGGTGCTGGGTTTCAATCCCAGGATCTGGGCTGCGCCCTTGGCGCCTTCCAGCTTGCCGTGGGTGGCATCAAGAACCCGCAGGATGTGCTCCTTCTCCAGGTCCTCGAGGGTCTTCATGCCGCCGGTTTCCACGGATCGGGCTTCGGGCACTTCCAGGCGATCCGCCAGCCGGAGGGTGGCGCCTTCCGAAACCAGGACCGCCCGCTCGACGACATTCTGGAGTTCCCTCACATTGCCGGGCCAGGCATAGGCCTGGAGGCTCTGGATCACCGAATTCGGCAGGGCCAATTCGGGACGGCCCAGCTTCTGGCAGATGCGCGTCAGGAAGGCCTGGGTCAGCACCGGGATATCCTCCACGCGGTTCCGCAGGGGCGGCACCGTGATGGGGAAGACATTGAGGCGGTACCAGAGATCCTCCCGGAACTGCCCCGAGGCGACTTCCCGGGCGAGATCGCGGTTGGTGGCCGCCAGGACCCGCACATCCACCTTGAGGGTGCGATCCCCGCCGACCCGCTGGAATTCCCCATCCTGGAGCACCCGGAGCAGCTTGGCCTGCACGTCCAGGGGCAGTTCGCCCACCTCATCGAGGAAGAGGGTCGCCTTGTCCGCCAGCTCGAAGCGCCCCTTGCGTTGGGACTGGGCGCCCGTGAAGGCCCCGCGCTCGTGGCCGAAGAGTTCGCTCTCGGCCAGGGAGGGGGGCAGGGCTGCGCAGTTCACCTTGACCAGGGGGCCGCTGCCACGGGGACCCAGGCGATGGATGGCCTCGGCCACCAGCTCCTTGCCGGTGCCCGTCTCGCCCTGGATGAGGACGGTGGTTTCGGAGGGAGCCACCTGGCGAATCCGGAAGAGGAGGTATTTCATGGGGTCGCTTTGGCCCAGCAGCTGGTCAGAGCCCTCCACGGCCTGGATCTTCTCCCGGTAGTAGGTGTTTTCCGCCTCGAGGCGGTCCTTGAGGGTGCGGATCTCCTGGAAGGCCTGATTGAGGGCCAGTTCCCCCTGCTTGCGATCGGAGATGTCCCGGATGCTGCCCCGGTTGCCTGCGGACCTATTTCCGGGCAGCAGAACCGGATTGTCATCCTGCTCCACCCAGCGGGTCTCTCCACCCTGGGTGCGGATCCGGTATTCCAGGGAACCCTGGGGGCGGCCAGCCAGGGCCTCCTGCTGGTGCGCCTTCCAGGCGGGGCGGTCCTCCGGGATCACCACCTCCTCGAGGAGGCCGGGATGGGCCATGAAGGCCTGGACGGGATGCCCCGTGACCCGCTCGCAAGCGGGAGATAAGTATTCGAAGGCCCCATCGGGTTTCTGCCAGAACTCCCAGTCGTGGGTGAAATCCGCCACGGTGCGATACCGCTGCTCGGCATCCGCCAGCGCCCGCTCCGTGCGCTTCCTCCGCCGCAGCTGCACCACCAGCCCCGCCACGAGCAGGCTCTCCAGCAGGATGATGCCGATACCGAGGCTGATCTCCTTCCAGTAGGCGTCCCAGAGGCCCATTTTCCTGAAGCGGATGATGCTGCCCGCCGGCAGGTGGCTCTCCCGAAGTCCCCAGCGCTTCAGTTGGCGCCAGTCGAACATGGGTGCCGCGCCCGTATCCGCGACCAGGGGGATGGCCGCCGGGGATTCCCCCTTCAACACGCGCAGGGCCAATTCGGCAGCGGCTTTCCCGGACAGCTCCATGCTCAGCAGCACGCCGCCGAGGATGCCTTCCCCCAAATCCTCATGGAGCACGCCGAACACCGGGCGGCGGCTGGCCGCGGAGATCCTGGAAAGGGGGTCGCCGGTGAGATAGTCCCGCCCAGCCGCATCCTGCAACATGCTGCCGAAGAGGACGAGATCCTCGTCCGGCAGGGTCCTGACCAGGGTCTCGATCTGGTCCACCGAGAGATCGTTCAGGTAATCGAAGGCGATCCGGCCGGCGAAGGACTTGAAGATGACCTGGCCCATCCTGGCCTGATTCCGCTCGTAGTCGCTGGCTCCCAGGACCACGTGGATGCGGCGGGTCGCCGGGTAGAGGCCCAGCATCAGGTCGATGGTCTTGGGGGCGTTCTGGGCGGAGAGCGCGCCCGTGAGGTTGGGGCGGCGCAGTCGCGCGGCCTCCACGAAGCGCTGGGCGATGTAGCAGGTGACCACCGGGACATCCGGCAGGAATTTTTTCGCGAGCACGAAGTCCAGGGCTGTGGGCCCGACGACGATGAGGAGATCCACCTTCCGGCGGGCGAATTTTTCGTTGTAGAGAGTCAGCAGGCTGGCGTCGTAGGTGGGCCCGGAAAACCGGTCCAGGCCCGTGTATTCGCTGTACACATCCACCGGTCCAGCCCCGCCCTTGGCCAGACCCTCCGTGATCGCCTCGCTGAGTTGGCGGAGACCCGAGACATCCACCGGCAGCGAGTGCAGGACCACCACCGTCTTTCTGGGCAGGGGCGCAGCTTTCCCCGGGGTCTGGGCCAGGGCCATGGCGGGCGCGAACAAGAGGGCGCACAACCAGAGCAGCAGGCAGGTGGACCGAACGAGACGGGGCATGGGCACGATGGTATCCCACGGCGACCCGATGGCGCTTGGCGGGGGTGGTCAAGGAGGCGTCAGGCTTCCCAGGAACCCGGGCGCCCTGCCACCTGCAGCGCCTCGGCCAGCTCCGCCAGGAACAGGGTTCGCGGCACCGGCTGGAACCCGTATCCCGCCAGCCCTTCATGGGGCAGCTGGCCGTCGAGCATCGTGAAGGCCCAGGCGGCGAGCCGGACATCCAGGGCCTGGAGAGCCGCGCGGCTGGCTTCGGGCTCCAGGCTGAACATGCTCTCGCCGAAGAAGGCGCCGCCCAGGGATACGCCGTAGAGGCCGCCCTTCAACTCGCCGTTCCGCCAGGCCTCCACGGTGTGAGCGTGGCCCGCCCGGTGCAATTGGAGGTAGGCCTCGCGCATGTCGGCGGTGATCCAGGTGCCGTCCTGGCCGAGGCGCGGCACCTGGGCGCAATGCCCGATGACCTGCTCGAAGGCCGTATCGAAGCGGATCTCGAAGGGGCGGTGGCGCAGGCTCCGGCGGGTGCGGGCGGAGAGATGCAGATGGCCAGGGTGCAGGAGGGCCCGCTCCGGCGGCGACCACCAGAGCAGCGGATCGCCCTCGCCGAACCAGGGGAAGATGCCGCTGCGGTAGGCCAGCAGGAGGCGCGGCACGCTGAGGTCGCCGCCGATGGCCAGCAGGCCGTCCTCGGCCAGTTCCGGATCGGGGAAGACCAGGGCCTTCGTCAGCCGAAAGACAGGCACAGCCGGTTGTCCTTGAGGTCCACCGTGGCGTTTCCGCCCTTGGCCAGGGGCCCGAAGAGCAGGGCCTCCGCCAGGGGGCGGCGCAGTTCGCGCTCGATGAGGCGGGCCATGGGCCTGGCGCCGAAGGCGGGATCGTAGCCCTTCTCCGCCAGCCAGGCGCGGGCCGCTGGGGTGCAGGTGAGGGTGACGGCCTTCTCGGCGAGCTGGACCTCCAGCTCCCGCAGGTGCTTGTCCGCCACGCGCTCCATCTCGGCCCGGCCCAGGGGGGCGAACTGGAGGATGGCGTCCAGGCGGTTGCGGAACTCGGGACTGAAGGCCTTCTCGATGGTGCCGGTGGCGGACTTCCGGCCGCCTTCCTCCGCGAAGCCCACCTGCCGGGCCGACAGCTCCCGGGCGCCCACGTTGGTGGTCATCACCAGCACCGTGTGGCGGAAATCGGCGCTGCGGCCATGGCTGTCCGTGAGGGCGGCGTGATCCATGACCTGCAGCAGCACGCCGAACAGATCCGGGTGGGCCTTCTCCAGTTCGTCCAGCAGCAGTACCGCGTGGGGCTGCTTGCGGATGGCGTCGGTGAGGAGGCCACCCTCCTCGTAGCCCACATACCCCGGCGGCGCGCCGATGAGCCGCGCCACGGCGTGCTTCTCCTGGTACTCGCTCATGTCGAAGCGCAGGAACGCGATGCCCAGGGCCTTGGCCAGCTGCTTGGCCAGCTCCGTCTTGCCCACGCCCGTAGGCCCGGCGAAGAGAAAGCAGCCCATGGGCTTCAGGGGATCGCGGAGCCCTGAACGGGCCAGCTTGATGGCCCCGGCCACGGTTTCGCAGGCGGGATCCTGCCCGAAGATCTGGGCCCGGAGATTCGCCTCGAGGGCGGCCAGGGCATCTCGATCGTCGGCGCTCACGGAGGCCACGGGCACCCGGGCCATGCGCGCCACCACGGCCTCGATCTCGGCGGCCCCCACTTTCTTGGCGCGCAGCTTTTTCGGCAGCAGCTTCTGGGCGGCGCCGGATTCATCCAGCACATCCAGGGCGCTGTCCGGCAGCTTGCGGTCGGGCAGGTGCTTGGAAGCCAGGCGTACGGCGGCTTCCAGGGCCTCTTCGGAATACTTCACGCCGTGATGGGATTCGTAGGCGGGTTGCAATCCCTTGAGCACCGCCAGGGTGTCCTCGGTGGAGGGCTCGCTGACCTCCACCACCTGGAAGCGGCGGGACAGGGCGCGATCGCGATCCAGGGAACTCTTCAGATCCTGGAAGGTGGTGGCGCCGATGCAACGCAGGTCGCCGGAAGCCAGGGCGGGCTTCAGCAGGTTGGCGGCGTCCATGGCGCCGCCGCTGGTGGCGCCGGCGCCCACCAAGGTGTGCAGTTCGTCCACGAAGAGGATGGCGCCGGGTGTGTCCGCGAGCGCCTTGAGCACCGCCTTGAGGCGTTCCTCGAAGTCGCCACGGTAGCGGCTCCCCGCCAGCAGGGCGCCCAGGTCCAGGGCGAAGATCCGCGCCTCTTTCAGTGGATCAGGCACAGTGCCTTCATGGATGCGCCGGGCCAGCCCTTCGACGATGGCGGTCTTGCCCACGCCGGGCTCGCCCACCAGCAGGGGGTTGTTCTTGCGGCGGCGGCAGAGCACCTGGGCCATGCGCAGGATCTCCGCGTCCCGGCCCACCAGGAGGTCCAGGCGCCCCGCGGCCGCCCGGGCCACCAGATCCACGGCGTAGGTCGCCAGGGGATCGGCCGCCACGGCGGCGGATTCGTCCTCGTCACCGGGCTGTGTGGCCTTGGGGACCGGCGGTGCGGCGGGACCGTGACTGAGCACCTTGAGCAGGGGCAGGCGCTTCAGGCCGTGCTTCTCCAGCAGGTGCCGGGCGTGGCTGTCCTCCTCCTCCAGGAAGGAGGGCAGCAGCTCTCCGCCCTGGATCTCGCGGCGGCCCGCGCTGATGGCGTGCAGGAGGCTCCGCTCCACCACCCGCACGAAGCCAAGGGTGCTGTGGGGCTGGAAGGCCTCACCGTCGGGGACGGGCTCGAAGTGCTTGCCCAGGGCCTCCTCCAGATCCTGGCGCAAGGCCCCCAGCTTGACGCCGCAGCCCCTCAGGGCCTTGACCGCGTGGGCCTCCTCCAGGAGGGCCAGGAGCAGATGCTCGAGCCCCACGTCCTCGTGGCGGCGAGCCTTGGCCAGTTCGAAGGCGCGCTGGAAGGCCTGGTTCAATTCGGAGCTGATCTGGGGGGCCTCAGGGCTCATCGGACTACCGGAGAAAAAAACAACTGATCACCACCAAGGCTCCAAGGCACCAAGAAAAAAGGCAGTTCTTGGTGCCTGCTCGGTATCCGCAGTGCGGATACGCGAGGCCAACAGATTACTTGTGTCTTGGTGGTGAGCTTTTCCTGGTTCACCTCAGGCATCTTCAGCCTCCACGGTCAGCAGGAGAGGGAAGCCTTCGCGCTCGGCCAGCTGGCGGCCCCGCTCGGCGCGGGTCTCGGCGACGTCTCGAGTGTAGACGCCCGCCACGCCTACCCCGGCGCGATGCACGGCCAGCATGATGACCGTGGCTTCCGCCTCGGGTTTGCGGAAGACGGTTTTCAGCAGCCACACCACGAATTCCTGGGTGGTGTAGTCGTCGTTGTGTAGCAGCACCTTCCACATGCCCGGCTCACGCAGCTTCGCACGCTTGCGGGTGAGGGTCTGTCCCTCCTCCTTCACCTGCCTGGCCATGGATCTTGCCTCCAGGGTTCAGTCTAGGCGAAATGCACGAATCCGCCCCGGGCCAGCTCCAGGATGAACCGGGCCGTGCGGGGGAGGGTGTCCGTTTCCTGGGGGAAGGTCCCGGCCACGGCTGCGGCCACCTGGGCCACGGTGTGGGTGCCGTCGCAGGCCTGCCAGACGGTGGCGCCCCGCGCATCGAGCTTCACGCGGAAGGCGGGCCGTTTCATCATCCGGACCAGCCACGCCCAGCGGGGGGACAGGAGCTTGGGACGGATCAGCACCACCGTCCCGTCCGGGCCCGGCTCGCTGGCCAGGGCCTGAACGGGAACGAGTGCCAGGAAGGCGTCGTCGGGGAAGGTGCTCAAGGGATGAAGCGGGGGATCATCAGCCGAGGCTGGTGGCGATCACCTTCTCCATGCTGAAGAACTCGAGGATGTCCCCTTCCTTGAGGCCGTCGAAGCCATCGAGGGAGATGCCGCAGTCAAGGCCGTTCTTGACCTCGGACACGTCCTCCTTGAACCGTTTGAGGTTCTTGAGGCCGCCCGTGAAGATGGTCTCCTCGCCTCGTTTCACGCGGACCTTGTAGCCGCGCTGCACCTTGCCTTCGGTGACGAAGGAACCGGCAATGACGACCTTGTTCACCTTGAAGATCTGGCGGACTTCGGCCTGGCCGTGGATGGTTTCCTTGTCGGTGGCATCCAGGAGGCCCACCATGGCCTGCTCGATCTCTTCCGTGACCTTGTAGATGATGTCGTGGAAGCGCAGATCCACGCCCTCTTCCTTGGCCAGCTCTTCGGCCTTGCGTTCGGCCTTGGTGTGGAAGGCGATGATGGTGGCTTTGGAAGCCTCGGCGAGCAGCACATCGTTCTCGGTGACGGTTCCCGCGGCGCTATGCAGGATGCGGACGCGCACCTTTTCGGTACTGAGCCGCTCCAGCTGGCCCACCAGGGATTCCACGGAACCCTGGGTGTCGCCCTTGATGATGAGGTGCAGTTCCTTGACCTGGCCGTCCTTGATGGTGCTGAAGAGGTTCTCCAGGGTGACGCGCTGGCGGAGCTGCGCGACCTGCTTGGCCTTCTCCTGGCGGAACGACACAATGGTGCGGGCCTTGGCTTCGTCCTCGACCACCTGGAAGTTGTCACCGGCGGAAGGCACTTCCTCGAAACCGAGGATCTGTACGGCGCTGGAGGGTCCTGCTTCCGTGACCTTCTGGCCCAGGTCGTTGAACATGGCGCGAACGCGGCCCATGGTGGCGCCGGCCACGAAAATGTCGCCGGCCTTCAGGCTGCCGTTCTGGATGAGGACGGTGGCCACAGGGCCCCGGCCGCGATCCAGGCGGCCTTCGATGATGGAACCAGCCGCGGGGCAGTCGTAGACGGCCTTGAGCTCCTTCAGGTCCGCCACGAGGAGCAGGGTTTCCAGCAGCTCATCGAGGCCCTGCTTGGTCTTGGCGCTCACCTGGACCGCGGGCACATCGCCGCCGTAGGCTTCGGTCTGGACGCCGTGCTGCAGGAGACCCTGCTGCACCTTGTCGGGGTTGGCGCCGGGCTTGTCGATCTTATTCACGGCGATGACCAGGGGCACATCGGCGGCCTTGGCGTGGTTGATGGATTCCACGGTCTGGGGCATGACGCCGTCGTCGGCGGCCACCACCAGGATGGCGATGTCCGTGACCTTGGCGCCGCGGGCGCGCATCTTGGTGAAGGCTTCGTGGCCCGGGGTATCGAGGAAGACCACCTGGCGCATTTCGCCGGTGTTGGGATCCTTCACGTCCACGTGGTAGGCGCCCACCTGCTGGGTGATGCCGCCGATCTCGCCTGCGGCCACCTTGGTCTTGCGGATGGCGTCCAGCAGGGAGGTCTTGCCGTGGTCGACGTGACCCATGATGGTGACCACAGGAGAACGAGGCAGTTTCTCGCCCACGACCTCGGCGGCCTCGTCGGCGCTGATCTGCACATCCTCTTCGAAGGAGACGATGTCGGCCAGATAGCCGAATTCGCGGGCGATCTCTTTGGCCATCTCGGTATCGAGGGGCTGGTTGATGGTGGCGAAGATGCCGCGGTGGAGGAGCTTGGCCACCACATCCTTGGCGGGCCTGCTGCACTTCTCGGCCAGTTCCTTGACCGTCACGCCCTCGGAGAGCATGACGATGCCCACTTCCTCCTCGATGTATTCCGTGGCGATCTGCTGGGCGCGGGAGCGCGGCTGGCGGAGCTTGAGATCCAGTTCTTCTTCCTTGGTGCGGACGAAGCCGCCCTTCTTCTTCTTGCCGCCACCTTGCGAGATGCGGCCGGGGCCCTTCTGGCTGTTGGGATCAATGGGGCCCGTGTTGGTGATCGTGGGACCGCGACCGGGGCCGCCGGGGCGGCCGCCACCCATGCCGGGCCGACCGGGGCCGCCGGGGCGTGCACCGCCCATGCCGGGACGGCTGGGACCGCCGGGACCGCGGCTGGGTCCGCCAGGACCGCTGGGACGCGCGCCGGGGCCGCCGGGGCGGGACACGCCGCCCGTGCTGGCGGGGCGGCTCTGGGGCAGCTGGATGTAGCGGGCCGGTTCCTGGGTCCGCGGGGCCGGAGCAGGCGTATCGGAAGTCTTGATGCGGGTGAAGCCCTGGTCGGGCCGCAGCTGCGTGATGGCGGGAGGGATGTAGGGGCGCCGGGAAGGGCTGGTGGGCGCGGGGATGTCGTGACGGACTTCTCCGCGGCTCGTGTTGGTGGCCATCTGCAGGACGGCCTTTTCCTTCTGGGGCATGCCGGAGCGCTGCACCTGGCTGGGGGCCGGGGCCTGTCCCGGACGCTGGACGATGGGGCGGGCGCCGACTTCGGGACGCGGGCCTGAAGGCGCGCTGGGTGTGCTGGGCGCGCCGGTCTGAGGCTGGGAGGCTGGCCGGGCGACGCCGGGCCCCGTGAGGCGGGGCGGTGGCAGCTGGATGTACCGGGCGGGTTTTTCATCCCGGGGCGCGGCGGCCGCCGGGGTGGTGGAGACCTTCAGGCGGGAGAAAGTTTCCTGGGTCGCCGCAGGGGCGGCCTCGGGGACGGCGGGCTGGGAAATGGCGGCTCCCGGGGTCGTGGCGGCAGCCTGGCCTTCCGGCTTGCTGGCGACCGTTGCGGGTTCTGTGGCGGTGGCCGCGGGCGCGGCCGGTTTCGCTGTTTCGGGCGTGGTCGGGGCGCTCGGGGCTTCGGGGGCGGGCTCGGCCTTCTTGATGAGGACGGCGGGCTTCACCAGGACCGCGGGGGCGGGCTTGGGGGCCTCGGGCTGCGCGGGGCTCTCGCCGTGTTCCACAGAGTCAGGCCCGTGGCTCGGTGCCGGGGCACCGCCGCCCTTCACGACCTTTACGGCCGCCGATGGCTTGTGCACAGCCAAGGGAGGGGCTTCGGGAGCGCCCTTCTGCTTGCCCTGGAAGGTCCGGCGGATCTGGTCGGCCTGGTCATCTGTGAGGTTGGAGCTATGGCTCTTCCCCTGGAGGCCCAGCCGCTTCTCGGCGGCCTCGATGACCTCCTGATTGGCGATTCCGAGCTCTTTGGCGAGTTGATTGATGCGCAGCATGTAAGCGGACTACCTCGACCTGGGTGGAGAAAACGGGAGTGGACTGCAGGACTTCAGCCTACTCCCCGAAATGCGCCTGAACAGCATCGATGAGACGGAACGACAACTCTTGATCCATGCCATCCACCTGCATGAGCTGCTCGGCGGTGGCGGAGAACAGGGACTTCACGGTGGGGAAGCCAGCCAGGGCAAGCTTTTCCGCCAGGGCTTCGTCCAGCCCTTCGACCTGCAACTCGGTGGCCAGGGTGGAGACCGGCGTAGGTTCCGGCTGGGCCTCGCCCACTTCCGCCACGGCCTCGGGCAGGGGCAGGGCCAGACCCATGGCGACTTCGGCTTCGCGGCGCTTCTCGGCCTCGCTGCGGACATCGATGTTCCAGCCGGTCAGCTTGGCGGCGAGGCGCACGTTCTGGCCGCGCTTGCCGATGGCGACGCTGAGCTGCTCGTCGTCCACCACGACCTCGACCCGGCGGCTCTCGGGATCGCCCAGGTTCACGCGGATGGCCTTGGCGGGGTTCAGCGCGTTGGCGATGAACTGGGCCGCGTCGTCCGAGTAGCGGACGATGTCGATCTTTTCGTTCTTCAGCTCGCGGATGATGGCCTGCACGCGGCTGCCCTTGAGGCCCACGCAGGCGCCCACGGGATCGACGTCGGGATCGAGGCTGTGGACGGCCACCTTGGCGCGGTCGCCCGCTTCGCGGACGCAGTTGCGGATGACCACGGTGCCATCGTGGATCTCGGGCACCTCGTTCTCGAAGAGCTTGATGAGCAGCCGCGGATCGGTGCGGCTGACCTGCACCTGGGGATCCTTGGCGCTGCGGTCGACGCTGACGATGACGACCTTGATGCGCTGGCCCTTGTCGAAGCGGTCGCCGCGGAGGGCCTCGCTGCGGCGGAGCATGGACTCCACGCGGTCGATCTCGAGGATGATGGCGCTCTTCTCGAAGCGCTTGACCTCGGCAACCACCACCTCGCCGATGCGGTCGGCGAACTCGGTGAAGATGCGTTCGCGCTCGGCCTCGCGGACCTTCTGCACGAGCACCTGCTTGGCGGCCTGGGCGGCGATGCGGCCCAGCTGGCTGGTGTCCTGGGGCAGCCAGAGGGTGTCGCCCTCGGCGGCGTCGGGGTTCAGCTCCTGCGCCTCGGCGAGGCTGATCTCGAGATCCTCCTCCTCGACCTCGGCCACGACCTGCTTCAGGGCGTAGACGTGGAACTCGCCGGTCTCCCGGTCCATCTGGGCCTGGAAGTTGCCGTAGAAATCCTGGGCGTTGAAGTACTTGTCTGCGGCCTTGGCCAGGGCCTCTTCCACCGCCGCGAAGACATCTTCTTCGTTGATGCCTTTCTCAGCGGCGATCATCTTCACGCTGTCGAAAAAGGTCGTTGCCACGTTCGCCATCTCAGGCCTCCTCTTCTTCGGCGGCGCTTGTCTCTACGCCGTCGGCATCGGGAACATCGGTCAGCTTTGCGGTCAGGTGCTTGGGCCGCGGGGTCTTGTCTTCGTCAAAGGGCGCCAGCCGGGCCTTCTGGATGGCCTCGACGGGAATGGTCTTGAGGACGCCGTCCTCCTCCAGGGTGACGGCGCCGGCTTCCACGGGGCCGATCCAGCCCTTGAAGCGCTTCTGGCCGTTGATGGGGGCGGCGGTCTGCACGCGGCACAGCCGCCCGGCAAAGCGGCGGAAGTGGTCGGCCTTGACGAGGGGGCGCTCCATGCCGGGGCTGCTCACCTCGACGCCGAGCTTTTCGCGCAGGTCGGGGAATTCGACATCCATCCACAGCAGCAGGCCCTCGTGGGCGGCGGTGCAGTCGTCCAGGGTGACTTTGCGGTGGCTGGTCTCGGCGTCCAGGTGGTCGATGTAGAGGCGCAGCATCTCGTCGCGGCCTTCGCGGACGGTCTCCAGGTGCACCAGCTCGTAGCCCAGCAGGGCCAGCTGGCGTTCGAGGGCGGGCTGGGCTTTCTTCAGATCCAAGGACACTCCAGGGGGGACAACAAAAAAGGTGGGTCGAACCCACCCAGTCTTGGCACCCGGGAACGGGACGCCATGGCCGAATTGACTTATCAGTCTAGCCCTCCCGGCCGGGAATCTCAAGGATGGTTAATAAAGTCCGGGGGTTCCGCGCTGCGCGCACACCCCCGGGCCCCCGCGCTCGGCCCGGCGGAGCCGTGCCTCGCTGAGATCCCCTGGGGGTTCCGCGCTGCGCGCACACCTCCGGGCCCCCGCGCTCGGCCAGGCGGAGCCGTGCCTTGCTGAGATCTCCTGGGGGTTCTGCGCTCGGCGCATGCCCCCTGGCCCCCGCGCTCGGCTCGGCGGAGCCGTGCCGAGCTGAGATCTCCTGGGGGGCCGGGTCAAAAACTTGATGGGGGCCACAGGCGGGCTGGGATTCAATGGGAGGGGGGGACTCATGGCCACGATCCTGGACGGCAAGGCGCACGCGGACCGCATGCTGGAGGCGGTGCGGCTGGGGGTCGAGGGCCGGCTGGCCAAGGGACGGCGCGCGCCGGCCTTGGCGGTGGTGCTGGTGGGGGATGATCCGGCCAGCCACGTCTACGTCCGCAACAAGAGCGCCGCCTGCGCCAAGGTGGGCATCACCTCCCTCGAACACCGGTTGCCCGCCGACACGCCCCAGGCGGACCTGGACGCCCTCATCGACCGGCTCAACGCGGACCCGGCGGTGGACGGCATCTTGGTGCAGCTGCCCCTGCCCAAGGGGCTGGATTCGAAGCGCGCCCTGCACCGCATCAGCCCCGCCAAGGATGTGGACGGCTTTCACCCCGTGAACCAGGGCCTGCTGCTGGAGGGCCTGCCCGGCCTCCGGCCCTGCACTCCCAGCGCCTGCATGTCCCTGCTGGCCCACCACGGGGTGGCCCTGAAGGGCATCCGGGCCGTGGTGCTGGGCCGCAGCGAGATCGTGGGCAAGCCCATGGCGCTCATGCTGCTGGAGCAGCACGCCACCGTGACCATCGCCCACAGCCGCACGCGGGACCTGCCCGCGGTCTGCCGGGAAGCCGACCTGCTGGTGGCGGCCGTGGGCCGTCCCGGGCTCGTGGAGGGCTCCTGGATCAAGCCTGGGGCCGTGGTGGTGGACGTGGGCATCAACCGGGTGGAGGATCCCGCCCTGGGCGAACGGATCTTCGCCGCGGAACCCAAGAAGCTGGAGACGCTTCAGGCCAAGGGCGGCGTGCTCTGCGGCGATGTCCGCTTCGGCGAGGCCATGCAAGTGGCCTCGGCTGTGACGCCGGTGCCCGGCGGCGTGGGGCCCCTCACCATCGCGGGTCTGCTGACGAATACGCTGATGGCGGCGGAAACGGCCGGGTGACCTAGGCCGCCCGGCGGAGGGTCAAGGACATAATCCGCCGTCTACGTTGATGACCTGGCCGCTCATGTAGCTGGCCCATTCGGAGCAGAGAAAGGCCACGACGCTGGCCACTTCCTCGGGCTCGCCCTCCCGCTTGAGGATGGTGGGGGCCAGGAGGTCGCGCTTGGCCTCCGGAGACACGTCGGCGGTGAGTTCGGTGTGGATGAAGCCAGGGTTCACGGCGTTGACCAGCACGCCGAAGGGCGCCATCTCCCGGGCCAGGCTGCGGGTGAGGGCGATGACCGCACCCTTGCTGGCGCCGTAGTTGGTCTGGCCGGCCATGCCGATGATGCCCGTGGGGCTCACGATGTTGACGATGCGGCCCCACTTGCGGTTCATCATGCCCCGCACGAAGGCCTTGGTGGCGTAGACGGTGCCGCGGAGGTTCACGTTCATGACCTCCTCCCACTTCTCGTCGCCCATGAGGATGAAGGGGCCGTCCCGCCGCGTGCCGGCGTTGTTTACGAGGACGTCCACGGGGCCGAGTTCGGCCTTGACGCGGTCGGCGCAGGCCTCCATGTCGGCCTTCACTTTCACGTCGCCCAGCATGGCGATGGACCGCCGGCCCAGGGCGCGCACTTCGGCGGCCGTGGATTCCGCCAGCTCCAGGTTCTTCTGGGCGTGGACCACCACATCGGCCCCCCAACGGCCCAGCTCGATGGCGATGGCCCGCCCGATGCCCCGGGAGGAACCGGTGACGAAGGCGACACGGCCGAGCAGGGGAGGGCGGGTCTGGTCGAAGGGCATGACACAACTCGAAGGCAACAGACTAGGATGCCCCAGGGGGGAGAGCATGTCCAAGGATCTGGTCAGTCCCGAGGCCATGGAGGCCTTCCTGGCGCGGCACCCGGAGTGGGTGGCCCAGGGCGATTCGCATGGGCTCACCCTGCGCCGCCGGTACGTCTTCAGCGCCTATCCCCGGGGCCTCGGGTTCGTGGTGGCCGCGGCGGAACAGGCCGAACGGGTGAACCACCACCCCGACCTGACCCTGGGCTACCGCTGGGTGGTGGCCGTGCTGACCACCCACGTGAGCCACGGCGTGACCCAGCGGGATCTGGATCTGGCCGAAGTGCTGGACCTCCTCTACCAGGAGCATCTCTAGCCGGCCAGGGGCCTCCCTACCGTCGGCCGGGTTTCACCGGTGAGCCGTTCGGAGGCAGCTGGTTGAATCGCTCTTGCATGGATTTCACCTTCGTCAGGTCCAGCTTCTGGGGGTTCGTCGCGTCCGACTGCATCAGGTCGCTCAGCTCGATGGCCCCATGGCTGGGCGGCGGCACTTCCAGGGCCTTCGACAGCCGATTCCTCAGGTTTTCCAGATAGACGGCGAAGGCGGCGGACCGGGCGGTTTCGGCCGGGAGCAGGTCCCAGACCTCCACCGTGGCGCCGGACGCCCCGCGGCGCCCCGCTTTCGGGGGCCGGAGGGACCCGCCCTGGATCAGCCCATCCCAGCAGCCAGGGGGCGTCAGGCGGATCTGCGCGAGGGGATCAGTGCCCAGGCTGGTGGAGAAGACAGGGCCGGGCGGCGGGCCTGGATCGACGCCGGTCCCCGGCCCCTGGGCGGCCAGGAGACAGGGGAGCAGGCAGCAGGCGAAGGCTCGCATCGGTCTTGGGTGAAGGCGGGATCAGGGTTTCCGGGGCTTGGGTTTGCCGGCCCTGGGCGCAGGTTTGCGGGCCGGTCGGTCCGAGGGGCCTTCCCGGCGGGGCCTGGCGGGCCGCTCAGCGGAACCGTAGGCGCGGCGGGGACGTTCTTCGCCCTCATCGCGGCGGGGCCGGGCGGGGTGCTCGGCGGAACCGAAGGCGCGACGAGGTCGTTCCTCGCCCTCATCGCGGCGGGGCCGGGCGGGCCGTTCGGCGGAACCGAAGGCGCGGCGGGGACGTTCCTCGCCCTCGTCGCGGCGCGGCCGGGCGGGGCGGCTGGGCGCTGGCTCCCGGTCGTCGTAGCGCTTGGCGCGGGCCACGCGCTTGAGCTTGTGGTCGCGGCTTTCGGTGGGCTGGAAGATGCCCTCTTCGCCCTTCACGCCGGTGGTGGCGCGCTGGATGCGGGCCATGTTGCGCAGGGCCTTCAGGGCCGCTTCCATGTCGGCGGGCATGGGGGCCGTGACGGTGACCTGCTCGTCGGTGACGGGGTGCTTGAAGCCCAGCAGCTCCGCGTGGAGGGCTTGGCGGTCCAGCAGGGGGCTTTCGACGCCGTAGACCTGGTCGCCCAGCAGGGGGAAGCCGCGGTCGGCGAACTGCACGCGGATCTGGTTGCGGCGGCCGGTCTCCAGCTTCACTTCCACCACCGTGTGCCCAGGCAGGCGCTCCACCACGCGGTAGTGGGTCACGGCCTCCTTGGCGCCGGCGGGCATGCGCTTGCCGCCGCCGGGCCCCTTGCGGGCCACGGCCACGGACATCTTCAGCGACTTGGCGTGCTCGATGAGGTGCCCCGCCAGGGTGCCGCTGTTCTCGGGCAGCTCGCCCACCAGCACGGCGCGGTAGACGCGCTGGAGGCGGTGCAGCTCGAAGTGCTTCTTGAGGCCGTGCAGGGCCTCGGGGGTCTTCGCAAAGACCAGCACGCCGCTGGTGAAGCGATCGAGCCGGTGGACGATGAAGAGGTTGAAGCGCTTGAAGCCGCGGCGCCGGTAGGATTCGGTGATGGCTTCCGCCAGGCTGGGCTCCCCGGCCTGTTCCGCGGGAACGGTGAGCAGGCCCGCGGGCTTGAAGACGAAGAGAAGATGCGTGTCCTCCCACAGGGTCTCGAAGGGCCCCGACTGCAGCTTGCGGGCGGGAGGCAACACTTCGTAGGTCTGCTCCGGGTCGAAGGCCACCTTGACGGTGTCGCCCGCCTTCAGGCGCAGGCCGTGCTTCTGGGCCACCTCGCCGTTCACGGTGACGCAGTGACCGTCGATGAAGCCCTTGGCCTGGCGGTGGCTGATGACCATCACTTTGTGGAGTTCCGAGGCCAGGGCCGCGCCCTCGTGTTCCGCCTGCCACTCCCGTTCGATGCGTGCCATGGCTCCGCCCTCCGTCATCGCCCCGCGTCCTTGCAAACGCCGAGCGGACCACCAGAAGACCATGGAAAGGCCTTGAAATCTAATGAAAAGCGCGAATTGGCCGATGTGTCACTCATCGGCTCTGCAATCCTGCACGCCTTCGGTTTCCGGTTTTCCATGCACTCCTTCAAACGTAAAGCCGCGATCCGGATCGCGGTTGCATCGGTGACCCTCGCCGTGATCGCGAGTCCGCTGGCCTGGCTGGTCTCGCGAGAGAAGGCCGAGGAGAGCCTGGTTTCCTTCGCCATGGAGGAATCCCACAGGGTGATTCTTCACCAGGATGCCGCGTCACCTGGCGGTCTTTACGGAAGGGCCCAGGCCGAAGCTTCGGCGCGCACCCTGGCTGGAGGGCTGTTCGAGATCGCCGAGATATATGGCCCCGATGGACTCAAATTGACCGAGGCCATGACCGCCGAGGGCGAAATCCTTGAGCGGGATATTCCTTCGCACGTCGCCCCCCACTATCAAGCCTCCCACTACGAAAGCCGGAAACTGCCTGGAGACCGATGGGTGCTGCGGGTGTTCGTGCCGCTTCGGGCAACGAATGGGGATCTCCTTGGCTACTTCGAAGGGGTGCGCCTCATCCCCGACTGGCAGCGCCGGCAGATCATGTCGGATGCCCTGGCGGTGGCCGTGATGGTGGGACTGGCTTCCCTGATTTGCGGAGGGGTGCTCTATCCGATCGTGATCCGCCTCGTGTCCGAGAACGAACGGAAGGCCCGGCAGGTGCTGGAAGCGCAACTTGCCATGATGGAAGCGCTGGGGCGAGCCATTGCCAAGCGTGATTCGGATACGGGTGTCCACAACTACCGGGTGGCTTGGATGTCCGCCAGGCTTGCGGAATCCGCTGGAATCCACGGCGCCCAGATGCAGGCGTTGATTGCCGGCAGTTTCCTGCATGATGCAGGCAAGATTGGAATTCCGGACGCCATCCTGCTCAAGTCCGGAAAGCTGACTTCAGAGGAAATGGATTTGATGCGGGGTCACGTCCACATGGGCGAGGAGATCGTATCGGGGGCTCGATGGCTGGATGGCGCCCGGGAGGTTGTGGCCGGCCACCACGAGAAGTGGGATGGCTCGGGTTACCCGCGAGGCCTGGCCGGCGAGGTCATCCCATTGGCCGCCCGCATATTCGCCATCGCGGATGTTTTCGACGCCCTGTGTTCCAAACGCCCGTATAAGGAACCGCTGCCATTCGATTCCGCCATGGAGATCCTCCAGGCAGGGGCTGGAAATCATTTCGATCCAGCCCTGCTCAAGGCTTTCGCTACCATCGCCAAGGATCTGTACGACACCAGTCTCCATGCTTCGGAAGAGGAGGCTCGGCGGCTCCTGGAAACGGTTCTGCGACGGTACTTTGAAATCTGACAGGTTCGCCCTCGCAAGCCGAAGAGGCGGCCATGGCCGCCCCTTCGGTCGTTCAATCGTCAGCCGAGTGGTTACTTCTTGGGGGCCTTGGCGAAGTCGCCGGCCTTGACCACCACGAAGGTTTCGGGGTGGAGGTACTTGCGCAGGGCGGTGTTGACCTCGTCGAGCTTGAGGGCCTGCACCTTGGCCTCCAACTCGGCCTCGAAGCGGACCGACCGGCCCAGGTAGAGGCTGCGGCCCAGCCAGGTCGCGATGGCACGGTCCTCCTGGCGCTCGGTCTTCTCGCCCTGGATCCAGGTGGTGCGGGCGAAGTCCAGCTCCTCCTGGGTGAAGCCGTCCTTCAGGGCCTTCTGGATCTCGTCGTCGAAGGCGGCTTCCAGCTTGGCGGCGTTCTCCGGGGCGTAGATGGCGTAGGCCTGCCAGCTGGTGACGGGATCGAGGTTGCCCACGTTGGCGAAGGCGCCGGCGCCGTAGCTGAAGCCCTCCTTCTGGCGCAGCCGGTCGGCGAGGCGGCTCTTCAGCGCGCCGCCGCCCAGGATCTGGTTCGCCATGAGGAAGGCGGGGTAGTCGGCGTCGGTGTCCTTCATGGCCCAGCGGCTCTGGGCGAGGAAGAAGGCACCCTTCTTGTCGGGGGTCTCGATGTCCTTGCGCTGGGCGGCGGGCACCTTGAGGCGGGCCGCGACGCGCTCGTAGGCGGCCTGGGAGTTCCAGCCGCCGAAGAGCTCGGTCACCAGCTGCTGCAGCTCAGCGGCGTCGAAGTCGCCGGAGGCGGAGAAGCTCGCGTGGTTGGCGCCGTAGAAGGCCTGGTGGAAGGCCTTCAGATCCTCGGCCTTGAGGGTCTTGAATTCCTCCAGCCGGGTGTCGGGACCGCGGTAGGCCGAAGGATGGCCGGCCGGGTAGGGATCGAAGGCCTGGCCCATGAACTCGATGACCTTGGCCTGGGGCTCGTTGCGCTGGGACTCGATGCCCGTGACCTGCTGCTTCACCAGCGTCTCCAGCTCGGAGGCGGGGAAGGCGGGCTCGCGCAGCACCTCGGCGACCAGGCGCAGGGCCGCGGCCAGGTTCTCGCGGGGCACGGTGAGGGTGGCGGTGGCGGAGGTGGCCGAGCCGTTCACCATGACCTGGGCCCGCAGCTTGTCGAAGGTGTCGGTCAATTCCTGGCGGGTGTGCTTGGCGGTGCCGCGCATGAGCATGGCGCCGGCCATGCCGGGGACGGACTTGCGGTCCATCAGGTCGGCCTCGCGGCCGAAGCGCAGGGTGAGCTGCAGGGTGGCCATGGCGCCCTTGGTCTTGCGGGAGAGCAGGGCCCCCTTCAGACCGTTGGGGGCGGTGAAGCGCACGGTGCGGGCGTCCACGTTCTCGGGGCTGGCGTCGAAGGCCTCGCCCTGGGCGATCAGCTCCTTGCCCTTGTAGTCCTTCACCAGGGCCGCGATGTCGGCGGCGGCGGGGACCTCCGCGCGATCGGGCGCCTCGGTGGGGATGTACTGCGCCAGGGTGCGGTTGCTGGCCTTGAAGACGGAGGTCGCGGCGCCCTGCACCTGGTCGAGCTTGGCCGAGAGGGTCCAGTCGCGGTCGAAGAAGAGGTGGCGCCAGTCGCCCGACGCCATGCTGTCGCTGAGGGCCACCGCCAGGTTCTTGGTGTCGGCGAAGGTCTGGTCGACCATCTTGCGGGCCTTGGCCTGGGCCCGGTCCAGTTCGGCCTGGGTGAAGGGTTTGGCCTTGAGGTCTTCCAGCTCCTTCAGCAGCACGGCCTTGACCTGCTCGGGGTCGCCGTCCTTGGCCAGCGCCACGCCGAACATCATCAGGCCCGGCTCCAGGGTGGGGAAGACGATGGGGAAGACCTGGGCGGCCAGCTTGGTTTCCACCAGGGCCTTGTAGAGGCGGCCGCTGGGGGCGTCGGCGAGGATGGAGGCGGCCAGGTCCAGCTGACTGCGGCTGGGGTGGAAGCCGGGGGCGATGTGGTAGCCCACCATGATCAGGGGCGTGCCGCCCACACGGCGGATGCTGACGCTGCGCTCGCCGTCCTGCACCGGATCCTGCGTGTAGGTGGGCTCCAGGGTGCGCTGGGGGTTCTGCAGCGGGCCGAAGGCCTGGTTGATGCGCTGGAGGGTCTTGGCCTCGTCGAACTTGCCGGCCACCACGAGGATGGCGTTGTCCGGGGCGTAGTAGCGGTGGTAGAAGGCGCGGAGGTGGTCGACGTTCACCTTCTCGATGTCCGTGCGGGCGCCGATGGTGGACTTGCCGTAGTTGTGCCAGTCGAAGGCCACGGACTGGATGCGCTGCAGGGTCACGCGGAAGGGGTTGTTCTCGCCCGTCTCGAACTCGTTGCGCACCACGGTCATCTCGCCGCTCTTGCCGTCCTTGCCCCACAGCGTCTCGGCGTTGAAGTGGCTGTTCTGCATGCGGTCGGCCTCGAGGTCGAGGGCCTTGGCCAGGTTCTCCTCGGTGGCCGGGAAGGAGATGTAGTAGTTGGTGCGGTCCAGCCAGGTGGTGCCGTTGAAGTCGCCGCCCAGTTCGTTGAGCAGCTGCGGCACGTTGGGGTGCTTCGGCGTGCCCTTGAAGACCATGTGCTCCAGCAGGTGGGCCATGCCGGTCTCGCCGTAGTTCTCGTGGCGGCTGCCCACCAGGTAGGTGATGTTGGTCGTGATGGTGGGCTTGCTGGCATCCGGGAAGAGCAGCACGCGCAGGCCGTTGGCCAGGCGGTATTCGGTGATGCCCTCCACCGTCGTCACCTTGACGGGGGCCGCCAGGACTGGGGCGGCCAGAACAGGGGCAGCATGGGCCTTCGCGACCTTTCCCTTGGAGGCGACCTTCGCGACGGGGACTGCGGGCCTGGAGGCCTCTCCGGCCACCAGCCCGAAGGCCAAAGCCCCGCACAGGGGCAGCGTGAAACGACGGGAGAAGGGCATGGTGCCTCCAGGCTGTGAAAGATCCCCGCGGGGGAAGGCCTCAGCTTACGAGAGGTGCTGGGACCCGAGCTGTTAAGAATTGTTAAGAAGGGGCCAGCAGGGCCATGAGCCGCTGCTGCCACTGCTCGCGCAGATCATCCAGTTTCAGGCCCTTGCCACGATTGGGCGCACCCTGCAGGAGGCCCTGGGCACTGGGATGGGGCAGGGCGTGAAAGGCAAAGGGCGGGGCGTCAGGCACCTGCTGCAGCACCCACTCGGCGCGCTTCCCGAAGGCGATGACCCGGAGGGGTTTCTGTCCTTCTGCGGCGGCCCGGCCCAGCTCCGCCGCGAGCCGGCCGAGGTTCTTCGGGTCCAGCAGCTGCCGGTTCGTGGGCGCCAGGAAGTGCTGGCCGTCCTTGGTCGGGCAGGCGGGGAAGGCGTTGCTGAGGGCCGTCCCGCGTAGGACCGGCGCCAAGCCCAGGGCCCTGAACCGCGCGCCGTCCCAGTCCTCCCAGGCGGCGCCGGGCACCTCTGCGCGCCCCGTGGCCGCCAGGGCCCGGTAGACGGTGATGCCCGCGCCGTCCCCCCAGAACGGGATGCCGGACTGGTCGGCGCCCCGGGGCCCGGGCGCTTCACCGAAGAGCATCACCGAGATGGGCCCGGCGACCGGGAACAGGGCGGGCACCGGGCGGCCCTGGATGCGGGGCGCGGCGGGGCCTCGGCTCACCGGCGCCTCCGGCCGGGGGCCGCGGGCGAGAGGCGGGAGGCCAGGGCCTCGAGTTGCGCCCCGGTGATCTGCCGGGCGGAAGTGGCGCGCTGCGCGCAGGCGTGCCGGGCCGCCAGTTGGCCGCGCAGGATGGCTTCCTCCAGTGGCAGGCCCTTCAGCACGTGGCTGCTGAGGAAGCCGGCGGCGAGGCTGTCCCCGGCGCCGTTGGTATCCACCACCGGTTCCGGCAGGTCGAGGGCCGGGAAGCGGCGGATGTGCACCCGGCCGGCCTCCCGGGTGCCGAGGGCGCAGCCTTCGGCGCCCATGCCGCAAACCACCAGCCTGGCGGGACCGGCGGCGAAGAGGGCGCGGATCAGCGGCGCGGGGTCGGGGTGGTTGACCGCCGACGCGAAGAGGATGTCGGCCTGGCGGAGGTAGTCGGCCCGGTAGGGGTCATCCAGCGCCACGATGTCCTGCAGGTCGCAGGCGATGGGCACCTGGAGCTCCCGCGCCAGGGGCAGCAGGGTGCGGGTCCAGTTCGCCAGGTGGACGTGCAGCAGCTTCGCGGGAGCGAGCAGGGCGCGGCAGGCGGCGAGGTCCACGGAGAGGTCGAAGTGTCCTTTGCCGTCGTAGAAGTTCTTGCGGCGGCCGTCAGCGTAGATGAGGTTCACGCTGCGGGCGGTGCCCGCCGGATCGTGGCCGAGCAGCTCCGTGTCGATGCCGTCCTGGGCGAAGGCCTCCCTCACCATCCGGCCCGGCCAGTCGTCGCCCACGTGGCCGATGAAGGCCGTGCGGAACCCGAGGGCCGCGTAGGAGCGCGCCGCGTAGACGCCGGCCTGGCCCGCGCAGTCGAGGTTCTCGGTGAAGTTCGCCTCCACCTCGAAGTCGATGCCCGTCGCGCGGAGGAACACGTTGGTGTCCACGCCAGCGTTGCCGGCCACCACCACGTCGGCGGCCCGGCCCGGCCCGGCCTGCGCGACCCGGCTCACTGGGGCTGGCCCTCCTTCATCAGGGCGGAAAGCGCCTTGAACTGGGGGTGGTTCTTGTCCCGCGCCCACTCGAAAGCCACGGACTCGTGGTTGGTGAGGGTGGCCCCGGCGGCGGCCATCCGTTCGAGGGCGTGGCGACGGTATTCCTCGCCCCGCCCGCTCACCGCGTCCCAGCAGACGTGGACCTCGTGGCCGGAGGCCAGCAGCTCGAGCACGGTCTGCATGACGCAGACGTGGGTTTCCATGCCGGCGATCACGATCTGGCGCCGGATCGGGGCCAGGCCGGGGCGCGCCTTCTCCAGGAGGGCCTCGAAGCCCACGTCCCCGCAGCAGCCGAAGGCTGTCTTCTCCAGGAAGAAGGTGGGTGCGCTGAGCCCGTCGAAGGTGGCGCGGATGCTCGCTTCGGTGGGGCCGATGCCCTTGGGGTACTGCTCGGTGAGCACCACCGGCACCGCGAAGAGATCCGCCAGCCGCATGAGCCGGCGGGTGGCCTCCAGCGCCATGGCGGGCCGGTGCACCATCTGCACGAGCTTGCCCTGGAAGTCGATGACGACGAGGATGCTGCGGCCGGCGTCGAGCAGAGGCATGGGTTCTCCTACCAGATCTTCACGCGGTCCGCGGGGGCCAGGTGGAAGGCCTGGCCGGGCTTCACGCCGAAGGCGCCGTACCAGGCATCCAGGTTCCGCACGGTGGCGGGCCGCCAGGCCGCCGGCGCGTGGCCGTCCGTCAGGATCTGCTGGCGGAGAAGCGGTTCGCGGGTCTTCTCCCGCCAGCTCTGGGCGAAGCTGATGAAGAACTGCTGGTCGCCGGTGAGGCCGCCCACCAGGGGCGCCTCCTTTCCGCCCAGGGACAGCCGGTAGGCGTCGTAGGCCGCGGCGAGCCCAGCCACGTCGGCGATGTTCTCGCTGAGGGTCTGCCGGCCGTTGATGTGCAGCCCGGGGAAGGGCTGGTAGGCGTCGACCTGCTTCACCAGCTGGTTGGCGGAGGCCTGGAAGTGCTTCAGGTCCTCGTCGGTCCACCAGTTGTTCAGCTTGCCGGTGGCGTCGAAGAGCGATCCGGAATCGTCGAAGCTGTGGCTGATCTCGTGGCCGATCACCGCGCCGATGGCGCCGTAGTCCATGACCGCGGGGCGCTTCGGATCGAAGTACGGAGGCTGCAGGATGGCGGCGGGGAAGTTGAGCGCGTTCATGACCGGCAGGTTCACGGCGTTCACGGTCTGCGGCGTCATCACCCACTCGGTGCGGTCGATGGGGCGGCCGAGCTTTTGGAGGTTGCGGGCCAGCTGGAAGCGCTCGGCCCGCTCGGCGTTGCCGAAGGCGTCGCCCTTCACGATCTTCAGGCCGCGGTAGTCGCGCCAGCGGTCGGGGTAGCCCACGCCGACCTTGAGAACGGCGAGCTTTTCGAGGGCCTTTGCCTTGGTGGCGGGGGTCATCCAATCCAGGCGCTCAATGCGGCTGCGGAAGGCGGCGATGAGGTTGGCCACCATCTTCTGGGCCCGGGCCTTTTCGGCGGGCGGGAAGTAGCGCGCCACGTAGGCCTTGCCCACCACCTCGCCCAGGGCCTGGTTGGTGACGGCCACGCCGTAGGTCCAGCGTTCCCGGGGCTGGGTGGCGCCGCTCAGGACTTTGCCGTAGAAGGCGAAGGTCTGGTCCACCACGGCCTTGGGGAGCACGCGGGACCGCCGCTGAAGGGCGTGGAAGGTGAGGTAGTCCCGCCAGGTGGCCAGGGGGACTTCGGCGGTGAGGGCAGAGAGGCCGGTGAAGGCGCAGGGCTGCCAGACCACGAACACCTCGGCCTGCTTGAGCCCCGCCGCGGAGAAGTAGGACTCCCAGTCCAGGCCCGGGGCCTTGCGGGCGAAGTCGGCGCGGGTCCAGTGGTTGTTGCCCTTCAGCACGTCGCCGGAATCCTCGCGGCTGGCGTGGGCCTTGGCCATGCGCGTCTCCAGCGCCACGATGGCCGCGGCGCGGGCCTGCACGTCGTCCAGCCCGGCCAGCTTCAGCATGGCGGCCACGTGGGCCTCGTACTGGGCGCGCACCTTGGCCATGCCCTCGGCGGGATCCAGGTAGTAGCTCCGCTCCGGCATTCCCAGGCCGCCCTGCAGCAGGAAAGGGGCGTAGCGGGTGGGGTCGTCCAGGTCCTGCGCCACCCAGAGCCCGAAGAGGTTCGGGGTGTCCATGTGGGTGGCGTTCAGCACATCCACGTCGGCGCGCAAGGTGGTGCCGAGATACTGGGCCAGGTCGCGGCGGGTCTGGATGCGGGCGATGGCCTGGAAGGCGGGCTGGAGGGGCTTCAGGCCCCGGGCCTCGATGGTCTTCTCATCCATGAAGCTGGTGTAGCAGTCGCCGATCTTGCGCAGGTCGGACCCCTCCGGTGCGTCCGAGGCCGCGGCGGCCTGGATGAGCGCGGCCGTGCGCTGGTCGGTGAGATCAGCCACCTGGTGGCCCACCCCGAAGGAACCGCGGTCCGCGGGGATCTCCGTCCGGGCCAGCCAGCCCCCGTTGGCGTATCGGTAGAAATCGTCGCCCGGGGCCACCGTCCGCTCCATGCCCGCGAGGTCCAGGCCCTGGGATGTCTGCGCGGGACGGGCCTTGGGGGGAGCCGCCACCAGCGCGGGGACGACCAGGCAGAGGGCGAGGGAGGGCAATGATCGATGCATAGGAAAGATCCCCGAGGGCTTGCAGGTGGAACAGAAGGCGCCCGTCGGGGCGCGATGGACATGATACTCACCCCTTTACCCCCGGGGCAGTTCCGGGGCTTAGGCGCCGGGCGCCGCCGCGGGAAGCGCGTGGCGCCAGTCCCGCCCGACCAGCACGACCTGGGGTTTCCGGTCCCGCAGGAACACCGCGGTGTCCCTGAGGAATCCGGGGAAGACGCGGGCCGGGCCCGGCGCGGCGTCGAAGGCCAGGCTCCTGGGCCGGAACCAGCGGCGATAGACCAGGTGCCACTGCCCTTCCACCTCGACCAGGTAGGCCGATGCGAGGCGGGGCACGCCCTTCACCCGGCGGGCGACGCAGGGCAGGGTTGGCGAGGTCCCCTCGGACGCCAGTTCCAGGGCCTTCAGCTCCACCCAGACCGGGATCTCGTCCCGGTGGCCGCGGCTGACCATCGCGCGCAGGGCCCCGCGCAGACCCGCCAGGATGAAGGCCAGGGCCCGCAGCAGGAGGGGCACGAGGAGGGCCGTGGCCACGAGGATCGCCCCGATCACGGGAAGGGCCACGGCCGGATGCTTGTAGATCAGGACCAGCAGCGCCGCCACGCCGGCATCCTCCGCCACGCTGAGGAGGCTGTGGCTGGCGGGTTCAGGCGAGGTGTGGGCGAGGAGGCGCACGCCCATCTTGCTGCCGTGGGTGCCCAGCGCGATGGTGCCGCCCGCCAGCACCGCGATCACCTTGGCCACCGGATGCAGCTCGCCGGCGGCCCCCAGGGCCAGCAGTGCGCCGCCCAGGGGCCGGATGAAGGTGTGGAGCCCGTCCCAGACCGGGGTGATGAAGGGCACCTTGTCCGCCAGGAACTCCAGGAGGAAGAGCAGGGTCGCGGCGCCCAGCACCACCGGATGGCCGAGGATGGCCAGGTCGGAGGGCAGGCCGTGGATCCAGCCGAGGCGCTGCCCCGCGCCGACGAGCAGCACCGTGAGGTAGAGGTTGATGCCGGAGACGGTGGAGAGGCCGAGGACGGCCGCCAGGGTCTGGACCGGGCCCATCAGCTGGTGAACCGCTTGTACAGGTGGTAGGCCCCCAGCAGGATCACGGCGCCCACCACGGACATGAGGAAGCCCGCCCCCTGGCCTTCCTGGTAGTGGCCCACCGCCCGCCCGAGCCAGGTGCCCAGGAAGGACCCGGCGATGCCGAGGACCATGGTGACGATCCACCCGCCGGGGTCCTTGCCGGGCATGAGGAGCTTGGCCACGGCGCCGGCGATGAGACCGATGATGCAGGTCCAGATGAGGTGGAGCATGGCGCCTCCCGTCTGTCTTGGGGTGTGTGCCACCCTACGCCCCCCGGGGGGGCCGGTCAACGTGGGCCTCAGGAGACGCCGAGGTCGCCGGGAGAGAACTTCCCCCCATACCTTGCCGGGGGACCTGTGCAGGCCGACCATGGGGCCTCACGTCACCGGGAGGGGATCATGGGTCTGCTGGATATGGTGGGCGGTCTGCTGGGCCAGGGCGGCCAGACGCAGGGCAACAATCCCCTCATGGGCGCCGTGATGGGGCTCATCCAGAACCACCCCGGGGGCCTCCAGGGCCTCCTGGGCCAGTTCCAGGAAAAGGGGCTCGGGGATCAGGTGGCCTCCTGGATCGGCACCGGGGAGAACCAGCCCATCGCCGGCAACCAGATCCAGGCCGCCCTCGGTTCGGACCAGCTGCAGCAGCTGGCGGGCCAGCTGGGCATGTCCCATGGCGAGGCCGCCGATGGCTTGGCGGGCCTCCTGCCCCAGGTGGTGGACAAGCTCAGCCCCGAGGGCACCCTGCCCGAAGGCGGGAATGTCATGAACCTCCTGAAGGGGCTCCTCGGCTGAGGATCACCGGGAGTCATTGACCCCGGAGAAGGCGGAAGGCATGGTGGAGGGATCCCGCCACCATGCCTCGTCTTCTTATGGATGACCCCATGACCCTCCGGCCCTCCTCGCTCACCCCTCTGGCCCTGGTGATGGCCGCGGCTCTGGCTCAGCCGCTCGCCGCCGTGGACCTCCAGGACACCCGGCTGGTGGCGTCCCCGGCCCTCAGCGCCGGCCAGGTGGCCTTCCACTATGCCGGAGACCTCTGGACCAGCACCCCCGAGGGCGGGGCCGCCCGGCGGCTCACCACCCGCGGCGGCTGCGCCGGCACGCCCCGCTTCAGCCCCGATGGCCGCTGGATCGCCTACACCGCGGCCCTGGAGGGCAACGCGGATGTCTGGGTGATCCCTGCCGCAGGCGGCGAGCCCCGGCGCCTCACCTGGCATCCCGGCGCCGACCTGGTGCAGGACTGGACGCCGGACGGCAAGGCCGTGTTGTTCACCTCGGGCCGCTCGGTGCACACCACCCGGTACACCCAGCTCTTCACGGTGCCTCTGGCGGGCGGCATGCCGGTGAAGCTGCCCATCCCCAACGCCGCCCGGGCCACCTACTCGCCCGATGGCAGCCACATCGTCTACAACCCCCTGTCCGATGCTTTCCGCCAGTGGAAGCACTATCGGGGCGGCACGGCCTCGCGCTTGTGGATCTACCGCGTCAAGGACCACGAGGTGACGCAGATCCCCCAGCCCCAGGGCCGCTGCAACGACATCGACCCCATGTGGATCGGCGGCAAGGTCTACTTCCTGTCAGACCGCGCTGGGGAGTTCAACCTCTTCAGCTACGACCTGGCGACCAGGGCCGTGGCGCAGCTGACGAACCACACGGACTTTCCCGTCCTGGCCGCCAGCCACGGTGCGGGCCGCATCGTCTACGAGCAGGCAGGCTGGCTCCACCGCTTCGATCCCGCCACCGGGCAGGCCACGCGCCTGAAGGTCGCCGTTCCCGCGGATCTCCCTGAGACGCGCAGCCGCTGGGCCTCCGGCGCCAGGTGGGCGCGGAGCCTGGACCTCTCGCCCTCTGGCAACCGCGTGGCGGTGGAATTCCGCGGGGAGATCCTCAGCGTGCCGGCCGAGAAGGGCGACGCCCGGAACCTCACCCGCACGCCGGGCAGCCACGAGCGCGACCCCGCCTGGTCCCCGGACGGCAAGGCCATCGCCTACGTGTCGGACGCGGGCGGCGAGTATGCGCTGAAGGTGCAGGCCCAGGACGGCAAGGGCGAAGCCCGCAGCTACGCCCTGAAGGGCGCCGGGTTCTACCGCGACCTCAAGTGGTCGCCGGACGGGAAGCGCATCGCCTACATCGACAACGCCATGGCCCTGCACATCCTCGACCTGGCGACGGGGACCGTGAAGCCCGTCTCCAGCGAGCTGCTCTACACCCCCTCGCCCACCCTCACCCACAACTGGTCGCCGGATTCGCGCTTCCTCGCCTACACCCGGAACACCGAGTCCGGCCTGCAGCGCATCCATGTCTACGCGGTAGAGGAGGACAAGTCCACCGCGCTGACCGATGGGCTGGCCGATGCCGGCGAGCCCGTCTTCGACCACGGCGGGAAGTACCTCTACTTCACCGCCAGCACGGAGGCCGGCCCGGTCCGGGACTGGTTCGCCCAGTCCAACGCCGATGCCCAGATGCGCGGGAACCTCTACCTGATGGTGCTGGCCAAGGACACGCCCTCGCCCCTGGCCAAGGAGAGCGACGAGGAGACCGGTTCCGCCAAGGATGGCGACAAGAAGAACGGCAAGGAGGAGGAGAAGAAGGGCGCCAAGGCCGAGGTGAAGGTCCGCATCGACTTCGAGGGCCTGGCCGAGCGCATCGTGCCCATCGAGGCCGTCAAGAGCGCCGCCTTCGCTGGCCTGGCCACCGGCGAGGAAGGGAGCCTCTTCTACCTCCGGAAGGCCGGCGGCGCGAACCGTTTCAATGCGAGCGAGCCTTACGCGATCTGCCGCTTCGACCTCAAGAAGCGCGAAGAGACCGTGCTCGTGGAGAAGGCCGACGCCTACGGCTTGTCCGCTGACGGCAAGAAGCTCCTTTACCGGCTGAAGGATGTCGCCACCATCATCCCGGCCACGGGCAAGCCCGAGGCGGGCAAGGGCAAGGTGGGGCTGGACGCCTTGCAGGTGCAGATCGAGCCCCGCCAGGAGTGGGCCCAGATCTTCGACGAGGTCTGGCGCATCAACCGCGACTTCTTCTACGCCCCCAACATGCATGGCGCCGACTGGAAGGCCATGAAGCAGAAGTACGCGGCCTTCCTCCCGGACCTCGCCACCCGCGCCGACCTGAATCGGGTGATCCAGTGGATGTGCTCTGAATTGGCCGTGGGCCATCACCGCGGCGGCGGCGGCGACCTGCCCGACACGGGCAAGGCCATCCCCGGGGGCCTGCTGGGCGCGGACCTGGACGTGGCCAACGGCCGCTATCGCTTCACCAAGATCTTCGGCGGCCTGAACTGGAACCCCGAGCTGCGCTCACCCCTCACCGAGCCCGGCGTCAACGTGAAGCCCGGCGAGTACCTGCTGGCCGTGAACGGCCGCGACCTCGCGGCCCCGGAGAACCTCTATGCCCGCTTCGAGAACACCGCCGGCAAGCTGGTGGAGCTGACGGTGGGCGGCGATCCCTCCGGCAAGGGCGCGCGGACGGTGACCGTGGTGCCGGTGGAGAGCGAAGCCGCGCTGCGCAACCGCGACTGGGTGGAAGGCAACCTGAGGAAGGTGCAGGAGGCCACGGACGGCCGCGTGGCCTATGTCTACGTGCCCAACACCACGGGTCTGGGCCACACCTACTTCAAGCGCTACTTCTACCCCCAGGCCCAGAAGGATGCGGTGATCATCGACGAGCGATACAACGGTGGCGGGCAGGTGGCGGACTACTACATCGACCTGCTGCGGCGGCCCTTCATCGCCATGTGGGCCATGCGCTACGGCCAGGACCTGAAGTCGCCCCAGGCCTCCATCCAAGGACCCAAGGTCATGCTGGTTGATGAGACCGCCGGTTCCGGCGGCGACCTGCTGCCTTGGATGTTCCGCAAGTTCGGCCTGGGCCCCCTGGTGGGTCGGCCCACCTGGGGCGGGCTGGTGGGCATCCTCGGCTTCCCCACCCTCATGGACGGGGGCAGCATCACCGCCCCGAATCTGGCCATTTGGACCGAGAAGGGCTGGGTGGTGGAGAACGAGGGTGTGGCCCCGGACATCGAGGTGGAGCAGCTGCCCAAGGATGTCATCGCGGGCCGCGACCCTCAGCTGGAGAAGGCCATCGAGCTGATGAAGGCAGAACTGGCGAAGCACCCGCCCCGGAAGCTGGTGCGTCCACCCTATCCGGTGCGGACGAAGTAGCCGCCGCGTTCCTACAGCCGCAGGGCGGTTTCCGCGGCCACGGCGTCCCGCTCCTTCAGTGTGTCGAAGAGGATCAGGTACCAGCCCAGGGATGCCAGCAACGCGTGGCGGGAGCGGGCGCCGGGCCGCAGGCCCAGGTCCACCTCGCAGCGCTCCAGGCCCGGGACGGAATTGAGGTCCCGGCCCGCGTGGGCCCGGAGGCGGACGAGCGGCAGGCCGTCGGTGTCCAGGAACGCCCCGCCGGGGCCGGCGTCATGCAGCCACACCCAGTCGAAGGATGGGCCATCCGCGAACTGCAGCTTCCCGTGGCGCAGGGCGTGAGGGTGGAACACAGCGAGGTTCGTCTTGGCTCCTTCCGCGCGCACCGTCACGGCGGGTGCCAGGACGCCCAGGTGCTTGAGGGTCCAGGTCCCCTCGGAGGTCTCGACCCGCGCCAGGATCTGCTGGTCGTCCAGGAAGGTGAGGGTGGCGACCACCTCGTCCCCGCCGTCCAGGCGGTAGGCCGAGGGGTGGGTCCGGTCCCGGAGCCACTCCAGGTGGCCGGTGGAAAGTTCAGAGAGCGATCTCATGGCATTCCCCCCAGTTCTCGCGGGGATGCATCCGCGCAGGGGGAATGTACGTCCTTCGGATGGGCTGTGTCAGAGGCGGCGGCCGAAAGTTTGAGGCGGGCTGGGGTGTCAGACGTGGAGCACGCCGCCGTCCAGGTTGAGGCACTGCCCCACCTGCATGGTGTTGGCGGGGTTCAGCAGCCAGGCGATGCCGTGGGCGATCTCCTCGGGCTGGAAGAACCGTTTCACGGGCACGGCCGCCTCGGCCTGGGCCCGGAAGGCGGCCTCGGTCTGGCCCGTGGCGGCGGCGATCTGGCGGATGCCGGTCTGGGCCATGTCCGTGTCCACCCAGCCCGGCGCCACGGCGTTCACCACGATGCCGCGGTCGATGAGCTCCAGGGCCAGGGCCTTGGCCAGGCCGTGCACCCCGTGCTTGGCCGCGCAATAGGCCCCGTAGCCCGGCACCCCGAAGCGGCCCAGGACGCTGGACACCAGTACGATGCGCCCCCCGGGCCCCATGCGGGGCAGGAAGGCCCGCACGGTGTTCCAGGGCCCGGTGAGGTCGGCGGCGACGATCTCGTCGAAGAATGCGTCCGAATCTCCATCCACGGGGGTCATGCCCGAGATGCCCGCCCCGGCCACCAGGCCGTCCAGGGGCGCCAGGGTCTTGGCGATGTCGAAGAGCCGCGTGCGGTCGGTCACGTCGGCCTGGTGAGTCCCCGCCGTGCCGCCGGCGCGGCGGACCGCCTCGGCGGTGTCGGCCAGGGCTTCCGCGTCCCGGCCCAGGAGGGTGAGGTGGGCCGCTTCGACCCGGGCCAGGTGCAGGGCACAGGCGCGGCCCAGGCCGCGGGAACCGCCGGTGATGAGGATGTGACGCGGCATGGGACCTCGCTCAACTTCAGGGTTGGGAACTGGCGGCCCGGAAAGTACGCCTTATCTTTAGATTCTACGGGAGAAAGCAATGAGCTGGGACGGGCAGAGCGAGCGGCGGCAGGCTTCCGGGCCCGCCCCCGTTGAACGCCGGGGGGCCCTCTGGTCCCTGCCCGACGGCCACCGCCTGCCGAACGGGATGGACGGGCCGGCCCTGGCCGTGGGCGACCCGGATCACCCCGCCCGCCTGCGCCCCGCGGACCTCGATCATCCCGAGAACTTCCACCTCCGGCTGACGGCCTGGCTGCTCCAGCAGGGCTGAGGTCAGGCCGGCGCGGGGGCCCCGAGCACGCAGCGGTCGTGGAGCCGGGGGATGAGGTCCCCCAGGCGCGACTCGGGTACGAGAAAGGCGATGGAGACAGTGCTGCTGCCGGTGAGCAGACCGCCGATGGGCTCGTGGCCCAGGGCGGCGAGGTGGCGCAGGGCCGCCACGGGATCGGCCCTCAGCCCCTCGCCCACCAGGGCCACCACCGCCCAGCCCGGTTCACAGGCCAGGCCCGAGGCCGCCAGGGTGGCCAACGCCGCCGCAGCCGCAGGCGTGTCGGGACGCACGGCGAGCAGGGTGCCCGCCGGACTCGCGATCAGGCCGAAGCGCAGCGCCCCGGCCTCCTCCAGGCTGCGCGCCGCCTCCAGGGGCGGCTCCAGGCCGGCGGAGGCGGGGAAGCGAAGGAGGCTGATGCCTTCCTTGTAGGCCACAGAAGTGACCGCGCCGGCCGGGCGCTCGGGCGCCAGGGGCAGGATCTCGGTGCGGGAGGCGCCGGGCCGCAGGGTGTTGGCCACCACCAGGCGGAACCCGGCACGCCCTCCCGGGGCGAGGGAATCCGCGTGCAGCACCTTGGCGCCGAAGGCGCTGAGGGCCTCGGCCTCACCCAGGCTCATCTGGGGGATGGGCCGGGCTTCGCGCACCAGGCTGGGATCCGCCGTGAGCACGCCATCCACGTCGGTCCAGATCTGGACTTCCGCGGCGCCGAGCGCCTCGCCCAGCAGGGTGGCGCTGGTGTCCGACCCGCCTCGGCCCAGGGTGGTGGTGAGGCCCTCGGGCGAGAGGCCGAGGAATCCCTGGGTCACCCAGAGCGGGCCGGCGAGCGGCCCAGGGGCCAGCGCCTCGCGCCAGGGCGTCGCGGCGGCGCGGATGGCGTCCAGCAGTGGGCGGGCCTTTCCGAAGCGGGCGTCGGTCCGCAGCACCTCGCGGACGTCGCGGAAGGCGCCGTGAAAGCAGGGGGCCGCCAGGTTCGCCGAGAGGGTTTCCCCCACGGCCAGGGCCGAATCCCGGGCCCGCGGCGTGGCCTCGCCGAGCATGGCCATGCCGGTGAGCAGCTGGTCCAGCCGCTCGAACAGCTGGGCCCAGGGACGCTCCACCGCGGCGAGGAGATCCAGCTCCGCGGCCACGTCCCGGTGGTGGTCCCGCAGGGCCGCGAGGTGGGTCTGGGCGCCGGCGAGGTCGCCCCGGCCCGCCGCAGCGCAGGCTTCGAGGATGCGGTCCGTGGTGCCCTTCAGCGCGGAAACCACGACGAGCCCGCCGCCCGGAAGCTCCTCCCGCACGATGGCCGCGGCCCGGCGCAGTGCCTCAGCGCTGCCCACGGAACTGCCGCCGAATTTGAGGATTTTCAAGCTCATGCCCGGCCCCCTTCCTGCGGGAGGCGGCCCAGGTCGTAGGGCGTCTCCTGGTAGACGACGTAGTTCAGCCAATTGGCGAAGAGGAGGTTGGCGTGGCTCCGCCAGCGCGCCAGCGGCGCTTTCGTCGGATCGTCCGCCGGGTAGTAGTTCCGGGGAACGTCGACGGACAGGCCCTTGGCGAGGTCCCGCGCGTATTCGTCGCCCAGGGTGCGGGCGTCGTACTCGGCGTGGCCGGTCACGAAGATCTGGCGGCGGTCGGTGGATTGGATCAGGTAGACCCCGGCCTCCGGGGATTCGGCGAGGAGTTCCAGGCCCGGCGCCGCGAGGACGTCCTCCCGGCGCGTTTCTGTATGGCGCGAGTGGGGCGCGAAGAACACGTCGTCGAAACCCTGGGTGATCCGCGCGGCCGGCGCGACCAGGCGGTGGGGGAAGACCCCGAATACCTTGTCGGCTACCGCATGTTTGGGCACGCCGTGGTAGCGGTAGAGGGCCGCCTGGGCGCCCCAGCAGATGAAGAGGCTGGAGAAGACGCGGCGCTTCGCCCAATCCAGCAATTCCACGAGTTCGGGCCAGTAGTCCACGGCTTCGAAGGGGAGCTGCTCGACGGGCGCGCCGGTGACGATGAGCCCGTCGAAGACCTGGTCGCGCACCTCGGCGAAGGAGACGTAGTGCTCGAGCAGGTGCTCGGCCGGGGTGTTCTTCGCCTCGTGGGAGGCCATGTGCAGCAGCGTGACCTCCACCTGCAGGGGCGTGTTGCCCAGCAGGCGCAGCAGCTGGGTTTCGGTGGCGATCTTCGTGGGCATCAGGTTGAGGATGGCGACGCGCAGGGGGCGGATGTCCTGGTGCAGCGCGCGCTGCTCGTCCATGAGGAAGACGTTCTCCGCCTCGAGGATGCCCCGGGCGGGCAGGGTGCCGGGAACGGTGACGGGCACGGCTCAGGCCCTGGAAAGGGCGAGGTCGAGGTCGTCGATCAGGTCCTCGAGGTGCTCGAGGCCCACGGAGAGCCGGATCAGGTCGTCAGTGACGCCCGTGGCCGCCCGTTCCTCAGGGGACAGCTGCGCATGCGTGGTGCTGGCGGGATGGATGATGAGGCTCTTGGCGTCGCCCACGTTGGCCAGGCGCGAGAAGAGCTGCACGCCGTCGATGACGGCCTTGCCCGCCGCCAGGCCGCCCTTCACGCCGAAGGTGAGGATGCCGCCGAAGCCCGCGCCCTTGCGGAAATGGCGGGCGGCGGTGGCGTGGTTCTCGTTGCCGGGCAGGCCCGGGTAGTTCACCCAGGCGACCTTGGGATGCCGCTCCAGCCACTTCGCCACGGCCAGGGCGTTCTCGCCGTGGCGCTCCAGGCGCAGGTGCAGCGTTTCAATGCCCTGCAGGATGAGGAAGGCGTTGAAGGGGCTCAGCGCCGCGCCGGTGTCGCGCAGGCCCTCGATGCGGGCCTTGGTGATGAAGGCTGCCGGGCCCGCCAGGTCGGCCAGCACCGCGCCGTGGTAGGCGGCGAAGGGCTCGGTGAACTCGGGGAACTTGCCGCTCTTCCAGTTGAAGGTGCCGCCGTCCACGATGATGCCGGCGACGGAGGTGCCGTGGCCGCCGAGGAACTTGGTGGCGCTGTGCACCACGATGTCGGCGCCGTGGGCGATGGGGTTCAGCAGGTAGGGGCTGGGCAGCGTGTTGTCCACGATGAGGGGGATGCCCGCGGCGTGGGCGATGTCGGCGATGACCTTGAACTCGGGCACGTCGAGCTTGGGATTGCCCAGGGCCTCCAGATAGATGGCGCGGGTCTTCGGGGTGATGGCGGCGCGGAAGGCCCCGGGGCTTTTCGAATCCACGAAGGTGGTGGTGATGCCCGTGCGGGGCAGGGTGTGGTGCAGCAGGTTGTAGGTGCCGCCGTAGAGGTTGTCGCCTGCCACCACGTGGTCGCCGCTCCGCAGCAGCGTGGTGAGGGTGAGGGTGATGGCCGCCTGGCCCGAGGCTACGGCAAGGGCTGCGATGCCGCCTTCCAGCTGGGCCACGCGTTGCTCCAGCACGGCGGTGGTGGGGTTCATGATCCGGGTGTAGATGTTGCCCGGAACCTCGAGGTTGAAGAGCTGGGCGCCGTGCTCGGCGCTGTCGAAGACGTAGCTCGTGGTCTGGTAGATGGGCACGGCCCGGCTCTTCGTGTCGCCGTCGGGACTGTGGCCTCCGTGGAGGGCGAGGGTTTCGAAGCGGGGCGTGCGGGTGGCGGTGTCGGCGGCGCTCATGGCGGCTCCTGGAATTGGGAGGTGGGAAGGCCGAGGCCCCGTCGTCCAAGCAAGTCCAGGAAAAGCAAAAGGGGCCCGATGTCTCGGGCCCCTTCGATGATTGCGTCAGTTCGACACAGCTCGACATCTCTCCGCGCTTGATCGCTCAATCGCGGCAGGAATTGGCACCTTGCTTTCGCAGGTTGCCAAGGTTTCACAGGGCCCGTCCCTCCACCTTTCTGGA
>DATEZS010000006.1:0-53360 GCA_035255365.1 Geothrix sp. | reverse complement strand
CAGAGGATTCACCCAGACCCAACAAGGGCCGCTCCGAGAGGGGCGCCTTGGAGGGACAGGCAGGGATCTTCAGGGTTGGCTTGGCCATCGAGAGGATATTACACCGTTTTGTGGAATAGTGAAGGTTCCCCAAACTAGCTGTGCCGTGGCCCCCTGGAGGATGAGACGGGCCTCGTCGAGGCGGTCGTGTTCCCCGACGCCTTCCGCCGCCGGGGCCAGGGCTTCACGGTCGGCGAGGTGGTCCCAGCCAGGGGGGTGGCGGACCTCCAAGATGGGGTGGTGATTCTGAGGTGGGTCTAAAAGCAGCGAACACCTATTTGACGCCTATCTGATGCCCACGTAATACCAACCCAATTCGGGCCCCTGGAACTACAAAATTTAGGTTTCGATAACTGGATAAATACAGTTATGATTTTGCTTGTATCACAACAGGGTCGATTGAGTAAAGGCAGGTGGTCGCGTGGAGGAAAGTATGTTCATTGAGCCTCCTTCTTTCCTCTTCTGAAGATTGAACCCACCGGACCTGTTCCTCTCCTCCGACCGGTAAAAATCTCGGAGTGAGATGGAGGGTGCGGTAGAAAAACGGGGGCCCAATCGGGCCCCCGCCTGCAATTAAAGCCTCCTGTCAGCCTTTTGGTGGAAAAGGATCATGCCCAGGAGGAACTGTATCCTTTTGACGGAACTTGGTATCGACCCCCTGGATGGTTAGCTCACCACCACCGTTGTTCCTCAAGTGCTCGCGGGCGGCTTCCTCTGCCTCGCGCTGAGTGTGGTGGATTTTGGCAGGCCGGGAGGCCTCATTGTCTTTATCAGCCCATCCGTCAGGATGTTTGTACACGGTCCGGTTGGCCATGTGATCACCTATTTTAAAACGAGATCTCAAAGAAGACTGCTGATCGCCTTTGACATCACTTGTTCACTGCCGTAAGTTTTGTAATGGCCATGGCGGGGCTTGGACCCGCGACCTCTCCCTCAGCAGGGGAGCGTTCTCTCAGAACTACATGGCCATCACCAAGCGTGGGAAACCTCGCATGTGCCCTGGGCGGTTTGGCGATCCCCGGGGCACTTACTTGCCGTTAGGCTGACCTGCTGGGCGATCTCCCTTGACCCAGCAGGACTCGGTCTCTTCTTTTCATAACCACCTCCACAAGTTATTCAAAAATGTTTGGCTCCAGAATCGTCCACTTACCATCCACCTTGGCAAATCGCTGAGGCATTGCAGTCAAGGTGTTGTACAAGACTCGACGGTCTCCAGGCCGCAGTTCGGGCTTCCAACCATTGGCAACAAGTTCTTTGTGTAATGCTTGCAACGACAGGGGCCCCTTCTCGGCCAAAATCCTCTTTGCAAGTGGCCACATCTGAACCTTGCTTTGGACGGTCACTGGAGCGTTGGTGATGATAGGAGACCTAGCAAGTGAGGTGGCAAGACTTTCGGCGTGAGGGTCGTTGCCCACCATTGCCCCAACCCGTGGAGTGGAGCCAAAAGGCACCCGCAGTTCGTGCTGAAGTTCTTCCGTGAAAAGATTGGGATCAGCCTGCAACAAACCGTGGAGGGCGCCCATCAGAGTTGCCCACCGAGGACGCGCTGCTTCGGCGGCCCTCAACAGATCATCCAACTTTCGCCATTCTTCCAACAGCCTCTCGATTCCAGGGTCCATGAGGGTCTCCTCTGTTGACAACAATCATATACCACACCCAGTCAAGCGCAAGTACAAGTTATGTACCAGGTATGTATTTGATTAAAATTGATATATCCTTTAATTTCTTAAGTTAGATGCGATGCCTCGCCGGTATCACAGATCTTCCATGCATTTTCATCTCGTTTCTCAGGGCTACCGTTGCTGATTACCTAACAGCCTTGCCATGAGATAGGCTGAGCTCATGACCCCCGAATCCTTTGTCGCCAAGTGGTCGAAGTCCGAGTTGAAGGAGCGTTCCGCCTGTCAGGAACACTTTCTCGACCTCTGCCACCTGGTCGGGCACCCCACCCCCGCCGAGGCCGACCCCACAGGCGAGTCGTTCTGTTTCGAGCGGTTCGCCGAAAAGCAGGGTGGGACGGATGGGTTTGCCGATGTTTGGAAGAAGGGATTCTTCGCCATTGAATACAAAGGCAAACGCAAGGACCTAGGCGCTGCCTACGAGCAGCTGCTCCGTTACCGCGAGGACCTGGAGAACCCGCCCCTGCTGGCCGTGTGTGACACCGACCGCTTGGTGATCCACACGAATTTCACCAACACGGCCAAGCGAACCTACGAGCTGAATGTCGCTAATTTGGCGGATCCTGGCTCCCTGGAGTTGTTGAGAGCCCTCTTCAACGCCCCCGAGAAGCTGCGACCGGGAGCCACCATCGCCTTCGTTTCCGAGGAGGCTGCCCGGAAGGTTGCCGCCCTGGCCCAGTCCCTGGAGGCCCGAGGCATCGAGCCCATGCAGGCCGCCCGCTTCCTGATGAAGCTGGTCTTCGCCCTCTTCGCCGAGGACGCCGACCTGCTGCCCGAGAAGCTGGTGGAGGACCTTCTCACCAAGGCCCGGCTCAAGCCTGCCCTCGCCCGGCCGATGCTCGAGAAGCTGTTCATGGCCATGCGGGATGGGGATGAAGGCCTGGCTTTCACCCACGAGATCGCTCACTTCAACGGCGGCCTCTTCGAGGATCCCTCGGCTCTGGATCTGGAACCCGCCGACCTGGACACCCTGAAGGCCGCCGCTGGGCTCGACTGGTCCAGCGTAGACCCGGCGATTTTCGGCAACCTTTACGAGTATGGCCTCGGCGCCGACAGCCGCTCCAAGCGGGGCGTCCACTACACCAGCCGCGAGGACATCCTCCATCTCATCGAGCCCGTGCTCCTGCGGCCCTGGCGGGGGCGCTGGGCGGCCCTGAAGGCTGAGGTGGAGGCCAAGCTGGCAACGAAGCCCTCCAAGGCCGTCCTCGTGGCCCTGCAGCGCCGTGTGGAGGCGTTCCGCGAGTCCCTGGGCACCATCCAGATCCTCGACCCGGCCTGCGGCAGCGGCAACTTCCTCGTGGTGGCCATGCAGCGCCTGCTGGACCTGGAGCTGGAGGTCGTTCGCTTTCAGGCCGTAAGATTCCACACCCAGGCCCTCAGCTTCCATGTGGGCCCTCAGCAGCTTCACGGCATCGAGATCCTGGCCTTCCCCCACGCCCTGGCCAGCGTGGTGGTGTGGATCGGTCACCTCCAGTGGCTGCGCCTCCACGGTTACCGTATCCAGGAACGCCCCATCCTCAAAAAACTCCAGCCTATCGTGCATGGGGACAGCCTGGTGCTGGACTGGCCGGAGGTGGATGCCATCATCGGGAACCCTCCCTTCATCGGAAGTAAGCGCCTGCGTTCGGCTATTGGTGACGATGCCGTTGATTCGTTGTTCCGGACTTGGGCTGGTCGAGTGCCGCATGAAGCGGATTATGTATGTTATTGGTTCGAGAAGGCCCGGATGTCGGTAGTCGCCGGTAGGGCGAAGCGGGTGGGGCTATTGGCTACAAATGGAATTCGCCAGGGTAAGAATCGAATTGTCCTTGACCACATTCTGAGAGATTCCCGTCTGTTCTTCGCAGAAAGTAATCGTGACTGGATTCTTGAGGGCGCGGCTGTTCGGGTAAGCATGGTGGGATTCGGAGGCATGGAATCCGGTGAGCCCTTAATGCTTGACGGCGAAGTTGTATCAACGATCAACGCCGATCTCACAAGTGGACTTGATTTGAAATTGGCTCGAAATATTCCAGAGAACCTCAAGTTGAGTTTCATCGGGGACCAGAAATCTGGGCCTTTTGAGGTTGAAGGCCACCTTGCATCAAGTTGGTTGATGGCGCCCCAAAACCCCAATGGCAGGTCAAATAGCGATGTCCTACACCCCTGGGTCAACGGCCAGGACTTGGTCGGTCGGCCCAGGGGAAGGTGGATCATTGACTTCGGCTTGCCGCTGTCACGAGGTGCAAAACCGATTCCGGGTATGTTGCACCTCTCCGAGGCCGATGCGAGCTATTTCGAGGCTCCATTCAACCACGCCCTAAACCTGGTCAAGCCGATGCGAACTGCAGCCTCCCAGACCACATCTGGAACGACTGCCCTTAGAAAACCTTGGTTCGTTCATGGGGAACCTCGCCCGGCCATGAGGGCGGCAATTGCCAAGATTCCTCGATATCTCGCAACCCCTCGAGTATCAAAACACCGGATATTTACCTGGCTTCCGAGCCATGTGATTTCTGATTGTCGCCTACTGGTTGTAGCAACTGATCAAGATCAAATTTTCGGCATCCTCCAGTCTCGAATTCATGACCTATGGTCTTTTGCTGCCTGCGGGTGGCACGGGGTAGGCGACGATCCACAGTACGGGTCGGCCGTGTTTGAAACCTACCCGTTTCCAGCTGGCTGTTGGGTCAAGCCTCCTTCTGCTATCAGTGATATCGCCCATCGCCTGAACAAGGAGAGGGAGGACTGGCTGAACCCCGAAGGGGCAGACGAGGCCACCCTGAAGCAGCGTACCCTCACCGCCCTCTACAACGAGCGCGAGGCGGGCCGGGTGGTCTGGCTCAACAACCTTCACCGGGACTTGGATCGGGCCGTACTGGCGGCCTACGGCTGGTCGGACCTGGCCGAGGCACTCTTCGCGGCAGAGGATGCCCTCCGCGCCGCCAACCCTCAGGGGGATGCCCTCGGCCTGGCCCTCGGCCGCACCGAGGCCGGACAGGCCATCCTCGGGCGCCTGCTGGCGTTAAACCAGAAACAATCGGCGGCCACCCAGAAGACCGTCGCAGGGGGCTGAATTGGCTTCATTTCCGTCGACCATGATCCACCCAAGGCCGAGTGAAGTGAGGGTTCTTCCCCCGCTCGGGAAGTGCCCGGGCGGAGCTCAGAATTCCACCGGGGGGTGGGTGCAGTGATGGACCTGATCGCCATCCAGCAGGCTCACCAGGCCCGACTCGAAGGCATCCGGAACCTTTTGGCCAAGGCCATCCGATCCACGCGAAGGGCAGAAAATCTGCCCATGCAACCGGAGGACCTGGAGCGAATCCGGGGCGCAATGGGCCAGGTGACCGCCATTATCGACGCCTACCGAGAAGGTCTCATCGAGCAGTCCCACTCGGTCCGGGTGAAGTGCATCACCGATGACCTGGGCTCCTTGGTTGAGATTCTCACAACCCTGAGCGATCGGGCCCTGACCATCGGGGACCAGGAGAAGGTGCGAAATCGAATCAAGGCATGGAACCGCGAGACCCGCCAATGGGTGGCCCTCCTGCCGACTCAGGTGGTTGCTGCCCACCTTCCCGACAGAGGAGAAATATCTGGGAAAGCACGTTTCGCCCGCCTCAAAGCGTGCTGGTTGGAGGCTGATGGTGCATGCTTCGCTCCCCCTCCCCAGAAACCCCGGATCCTCCCGAGTAATGTGCCAGACCACTTCCAGCCAGCGCCCCTTGGGATCCTCCGGGGCCTTGAGACGGACCCGCTGGATAGGAAGCGACCAACGACGGATGCCCCCGCATGGACACCCAAGCCCGGGCCGTTACTCGAACTCCTGGGTTTCGCGGAGGAGGCCCTACTCTTGGAGGCAGGCGGGGCTGACCGTGGGGGCCGCACCACCTTTTCCGAACGCCGGAGAAATTGCTCCCTCCGAGATGCCTTCGCGTTCAGCTGTGTGGTGACCTTCGAGCGTGCCCTCGGGCCCAAGTCCGCGCGCCAGAGCCAGACTTTCCGACGAAGAATCAAACCCACGACCTTAGAGCAGTTCATCGTCCTGGTTCAAGAAGCGGCTATAGGTGGGGAGGTCCCGAAGGAGTGGGCCCTTGGACCCGATCCCCTCCGGCGTGCCATCAAGGTCCAACGCGCGTGGCAGAAGCTCTTTCAGGCCGCAGGCGTCGCCGACGGTTCAGCCTTCGGTTCACTCCCGGAGGACGCCAGGTTGGCGGCACTGCAGTGTTTGAAGCCCCAAATCCAGGCCCGCTTGAGGCAACCAGTGGTGCCCTGGGTCTAGGCGGCCCTGCTGGCTAGAGCCTCGATGGACGGATTCTCGGCCAATCGCTGGAAGTGGAGGTTGGTCGAAATTCTGGAGGAGCGGATCGACCGAGGCTATGGCATCGGACGGCCTGGGCGGCCGTCGGACGCCAGGAGATGAAATGACCCCGACCATGACAACCTCCAAACCTGCATCTGGCCCTGAGTCGGATCCCTTGAGAGCGTGCACGCTGCTGCGCCTCCCTGAGGTTCTCCGGGCCCGGGGACGATCCCGAAGCACGCATTACTCGGATATTGATCGGGGTCTTTTCACGCGCGCCGTGATTCTCGGCGCCAATTGCGTGGCATGGCCTGAGTCAGAAGTCATCGCTTTGAACCGGGCACGCATTTCCGGGATGCCTGACCAGGAGATCCGCGCCCTTGTTGTGCGACTGGAGGCCATGAGGAAGCGGGACAGGGCCGGGGAGCAGGACCAGGGGACCTGAGTCGGTCCGGTTAGTCGAAGGGCACGAAGGAGGGAAGAGAGTGCCGTGGGCTGGGCGGTGCCCTGGCTGGCCTTTAACTGCGCCTGGGGGGAGACAATGGTCAATCTTGATAATAGAGCCAGTTCAGACCTGCAAAGGAAGCGGCACAGGGCCGCCCTCATGCTGGCGGACCGACTGGAGGAGATTGAGGGCTTCACCCGGCAGGTCAAAGCGCTCCGTTGTTGCGGAGTCCTCCGCGTCGATCCCGGGGGGGGCCTGCGCGATTATCCCTGCAACCTGCGCTTCTGCCCGGTATGCCAGCCGAAATGGCGTCGTCGAAAGCTCCTCATGTGGAGCGCCAAGATCGAGGCGCTCCGCGGGCCTGAGGGTGAGGCCATGGCAGTGACCTTGACCTGCCCAGGGAGGGAGGAGGTTCTCTCATCCCGAAAGGCCGCACTGCGAGGATGGTTATCTCAGCTGTTTCGCAGGCACGCCTGGAAAGCGGTGACCGGGCACGTCCGCAGGGTGGGAGTGTTGTTGGCGACGGAGGTCGGACCCATGGCTGAGGGGTGCCCCTTGCCTCACGCGCACATCCTCCTTGTCGGTCCAGCCGCCCGTGAGGTCGCTGAGGCCGCCCAATGGCTCGTGGGGGCCTGGTTGGCCCTCGTCCCAGGGGCGAGCCCCCAAGGGCAGGATGTTTCTCCCTGCAGGCGGCCTGGTGGTCCCGGGGGGTGGCTCAACTACATCCTCAAGGGGGACACCCTCGATCCTTCCTGGGATGACACCAGGCTTGAGGCTGGCGCCCGGGCCCTGCTGGATGGGAGCCATCGGTTGCGCGTCCTGGGGATCCTCCGGGGCCTGAACGCTCCTGCCTGCGCACGCAAACGGGGGAAGATCCGATTTGCAAAAGAATTTCGGAAAAGGTGAGCAGATGGGCGGTGTCGGAAGCGGGAAGTTGAGGCACCTCGATCGACGGCCACTCACCACGGATCTCCTGCCGATCGACATCCGAGTCTTGGCGCACCTGGTCGACTTCCGATTCCCGTGCGACGCGACCTGCACCTGGACGGTGCAAGGGGAAGTCGTGGGGTCGGCGAGCATGAAGGCTGGGGCCGGTGTGCTGGCGCTCAGCTACCAGTTCGTTAGGCCAGAAAATGAAAGGTCGCAGGTGACCGCCTCGGTTCCGCTTGTGTGGTCTCGCTGCACGTTGGGCGGCGAACGCCCGTGGTTCCTGTGCCCCGCGGTGGGGTGCGGGCGGCGTGTCGCCATCCTCTACTGCGGGGCCGAACTTCTCTGCCGCAGGTGTCAGGGACTCGCTTACCCCAGCCAGCGAGAAACCGCCCCTGACAGGGCCCATCGAAGGGCTACCAGGATTAGCCAACGCATAGAGGGGCAGGGCGGCAATGTCGGCGGCGCCATCCCAAAGAGGCCGAAGGGCATGCACCGCGAGACCTTCTTCCGGCTTCGGGTCGAGCATCACCGCTGGATGGCCCTATACTTCACCGGTGCAATCAAGCAGCTCGAGGTGCTGTCGAAGCGCATCGAGGCAATTGAGGGGCGGCTGAATTGAATTCTCGCGCCCCCCACCCCATTGTTCATGGGGGCAACATTGGGGGCAACTGCGATCAGCCCGCCATATCTAATGCTGTAATCAAAACTACTTAGTTGCACGATTCGGCGGACACCACCTCCACCAACACAAAGGGACCCGCGAGGGTCCCTTTGTGTTGGTGGAATTGCCGCTGCGGGCAGTTAGGCGCCCAATCCAACAGCCCTGTGGGCTGTTGGATTGGATCAGCGCCGTGCCCAGCAGCGACACGCCCGATCATCTCCATCCATCGCGAGGGTCCCTTTGTGTTGGTGGAATTGCCGCTGCGGGCATGCTGACTCGGGCCCATCCTGGGCCCTTGCCCTTCGGGCCGTCACCGTGCCCAGCAGCGACACGCCCGATCCTTCCCCTTCATTGTGGGGGCTTTGTGGAATTGCCCCTGCCTGCCCCAGCGGGGAATCAAGAAGCCGCCTAGAAGCTATCCGAACCCGAGAAGAGCGCCTTGAGGTCGAGCGATGGGGTCCGCGTCTGGGTGGCCATGGAGACGTATTTCCGGGCCAGCGCGTCCTTGCCATTGCCCAACACGGTCCCGATGAGACCCAGGGCCCCGGCCTGCTCGGTGGCGGGCAGCACTTTCAGGATGCGCAGCCAGAGAATCTCCTCCAGGACATTGAAGGCGGTCTGGACTTCATGAAGGTCCACGCCTGCTTCGAACCGCTCCACGGCCACGGCCGCCGCATGGTTGACGATGGGCGTCAGGCTGCGTTTCAGCAGGGCTTCGAGGACGATGCCGAGCAGGTTGTCGAGCCGCTCGCGGATCAGATCGGACCCGGCGGTTTCGTAATGTTTGAGATGCGCCCGGCACAAGGATTCGACGGCCTCATCCAGGATGGCTTGCCGGTCTTCCTGCAGGATCTTTTCAAGACTCACGGAATCCTCCTCAGGGTGGGAATCCCCATGGGGCCCTCCTAGCCTGAACCCATCCACGCGAGACTTCATGGGCGTTCCGATGGAAAGTGATCTGCGTCAACGGGCCGCCGCCGGGAGGGGCCGGTCAGGTCCGGAGATCCAGCCTGCCAGGTGACATACTGGCGGCACGTTGCCAGGCACTTTCAGGAGGAGACCATGGCGAGAACGCCCTTCAACGCGGAGTGGGTCCAGGCTGGCGCCGATATCTGCCAGTGGGGTCGCAAGGCCGCCTACTGGAAGGGCAAGAAGGGGTGGTGGGCCTCGCGCCAGAATTTCGAGGGCATCAAGGGACCGTTCCGGACTTCGGGCGCTGCCCAGAAGTGGGCCGAGGAACCCTTCCGGGAGCAGCATCGGCTGGCCCAGCAGAAAATTCGCGACGCTGCCCAGCAGGCAGTGGAAGCGCGGAAGACCAAGCTGGCTGCCCAGAAGGCGCGGACCCTCGCCCTGGCCCAGATGCGCGAGGCCAGCGATCTGGTCACCTGGAACGGCCTCCCAGCCGAGGCGCGATTGGTGAAGCCCGGCCAGATCTGGGCCATGAAGGATCCACGCTTCGCGGAGCACCAGATCCTCGTGATCGAGGTGAAGAAGACGATCGCCGTGGTCCACGCCCGGGACTCGAAGGCCACGCCCTGGAAGGGGCTGGCTCGCGAACCCCGGACCCTCAGCCATCTGCCCCGCCTCTATCAACTGGTGGGGATGGCCAAAGTTCCTGCCCCTTCCAAATCCCGGATCTCCTGAACGCTCGGAGTATCCAAGTCTTTGCTGCCGTTCTGCGGGCCAGGCTCCTTCCATCAACACAGGGAAGGAAGGTGTCGATTTGATGGGAAGCGGAGTTGATTTGTGGGTGCTGGAAGATCCTAACGGACTCGAATGCTTGACTTAGGTTGAGGCTCGAAAAATGCACTGCAAGCGGATCCATCCAGCTCCTCGGGCGCCAGGCTGGATGGCACCTGCGTGCAATGAAAGTCCATAAAGGAGCCCCAGATGAAATCCCGGCATCTCATGTTGGCGGTTGGTGTCGCCATCCTCGGGTTCTCCCTCGGATGCATCTATCCGGAACCCGGCGATGGGCGCGGCGGCGAGCGGGAACGCAGCCATGACCACGAGCGGGAACGCGAACACGAACGCGCTCATGGGAGCCGTTGAATCCAATCCCGGTGACGCGTCCCAGGCAGGAGGGGAGTTCCTCCGCCTGGGCCGAGGCGGCGGAAAAACGGAATGGGAGAGACGGCTCCAGCCAACTCGGCAAGGCATGACATGAGCGGGTGATTAGGACTTGCCGGCTTCCGTCACTCTGCATCCAGGTTCAAGGCATACACCAGCTGGGTTTTCAATGGCTCGAACCCGATGCGCGTGTAGAAATCATGGGATTCCTTGCGCGCCACATTGGAACGAACCCGGAGCTTCTGCAGGCCCTTCAGGCGCGCCCAGGCTGAAGCGGCCTGGACCAGTTGTTGACCTAGGCCTTCGCCCCGGGCCGAGCGGGCGACCACCAGTCCGGCAATCTCGGCGAAGGCCGGAGATTCGATCCGGAGGGCCACGAACGCATGAAGCCATCCAACGACCTTCCCGTCCTGTTCCGCCACGAACACAAGATGATCATCCTTCCCAAGGACCGATGCCAAGCGTTCCACGAGATCGCCTTCGGTGGAGGGATATCCAAGCTCCCCGGACAAACCGGCCAGGGCCGCGGCATCCTGGGTATCTGCAGGTCGGAGGATGACTGAAGGCATGGGAGAGCGGGTCCGAAGTTGGGATGGCGGGAATGCACAGCTCCGGGAGATGGACCTCGGATCGTGTCGGTGCTCCTGAATTATCACAGAAGTCACGAGCAAGTTTCTGGTCCTGGGGTTTCTCCAGATCTAGATTTGGGCCCATGCAATCCGCCACCACCAGCCGTCCGCCGCGCCTCCTGGACCAGGTTCGGCAGGCCATTCGCATTCGCCACCTCAGTCTGGCTACGGAGGAAGCCTATGTCAGATGGGCTCGCCAGTTCATCCTCTTCCATGGCAAACGGCACCCGCTGGACCTGGGACCGCTTGAAGTCGAGGCCTTCCTTTCCTACCTCGCCATGAAGCGGAAGGTGTCCCCATCCACCCAGAACCAGGCGAAAGCTGGCCTCCTCTTTCTCTACAAGGAAGTCCTCGGCAGCGCCCTTCCCTGGCTCACGGAGGTCGTCCAGGCGCCACGGACTCGGCGGCTTCCCGTGGTGCTCTCCCAGGATGAGATGGTCCATCTCATGGATCACATGAATGGAACGATGGGACTCATCTCCCACCTGCTCTATGGAACAGGCATGAGGCTCATGGAGGGACTGCGGTTGCGGGTGAAGGACCTTGATTTTGACCGGCGCGAAATCATCATCCGGGAGGGCAAGGGATTCAAGGACCGAGTGACCATGCTTCCGGAGATTCTCATCGGGCCCATGCAGCTGCAACTCGACCGCGCCAGGGCCCTCCACGAAAAGGACCTGGCCGATGGCGTCGGGGAGGTCTGGGTGCCCGAGGGGCTTTCAGAGAAGTATCGCGGGCTTGGCAGGAAGTGGGCTTGGCATTGGGTGTTCCCCTCCCACCTGAGATCCGTGGACCCGCGGGCCGGGGTGACGCGCCGCCATCACCTTCACCCGGAAAGCATCCAGCGGGCGGTCCGTGAGGGTGCAAAAAAAGCTGGAATCGCCAAACCCGTGACCCCGCATGTCCTGCGGCACTCCTTTGCCACGCATCTGCTTCAGGCGGGGACGGACATCCGGACCCTCCAGGAACTGCTTGGGCATCAGAGTGTCGAGACGACCATGATCTATACCCATGTGCTGAACCGGGGCGGCCGCGCGGTACCCAGCCCCCTGGACCTCATCAGTTCGAAAATCAGGCGCTTCCAATCGCCCGGGTCACTTTGAAGGTTGCGGTTCCCGGGGTGATGCGGAGGCGCCCTGCTCGGTCTGTTAGGGCATAGCCTGCGCTTTCTGGGCGCGGCTGGGTTAGGTGCGCAGAAGGGGGGCCACCACGTAAAAGCATCCAAAATGAATGCTTTAAATTCAAACCGGCCTTGGCCGGAGGATGGGCCCGATCAATAAGAATGCTCCGCTTCTTCCAAGCTCGAAGGGAAGCTCAGTTGCGATGCTTCTGCGTCCAAGGAAGGCTGATCATCTGGCCGAGGCCACCTGATGCAGGGCGGCCCCGCCCGGACCAATCTCACCGGAGGGGCCGTTATTTCCTGATCGGATCTGGCGTTGCCAGCCATTGGTCTGATCCTTGGGTACGGGCTATCCCCCTTTTTCCGGTGGCGAGAATGAAAACTCCCTTACTGTCCTGGATCCGGCCGACATGGAAGGCGGGTCTTCTCGGTTGCCTGGCCATCCTCTCCGGAAGCCTGCACGGCACGCCGCCTGCCGCGCTCGGCGTCCCCGAGCTGAAGGCGTTCTTCCAGCAGAACTGCGTGAGATGCCACGGCCTCGATGGCTCGGCCGTGTCCCCCGAAGGCAAGCGACTGAAGGGTTTCGATTTCACCTCCGCCAAGGCGATGGCCGGCAAGACGGATCAGGAGCTCGTCCGGACCATCCGCAAGGGCCTTTTCTTCGGCCTTGCGATGCCCTCCTTCAAGGATCAGCTCAGCGAAGCCGACGCCCTGCTGCTGGTCAGGGAGGTGCTGCGGAAATCGGAGAAGGGCAAGGCCATCGATCCCAAACAGTAGTGGATCAAAGGCGGAGCTCCCATGACGCTTCCACAGATCTCTCTGATCGTCATCGCCTCCGTGCTCCGGCTGGCCGCCCAGGACTCCGAGCTACCCCTGGCCATCAACCTCCCCACCGCGGAGAGCCTCCAGGAGGGCCAGATCGGTGTGCGGTTCACGCACCGGTTTCTGCAGCCAGCACGCACTGGAAGCAAGGATCTGTACGGTCTCGATAACGGCAACTACCCGGGGCTCGGGGTGGATGTCGGCATCAAGGCCATCCCTGGTTTGAATGCCCAGCTCTATCGCACTGCCGACGACAAGACCATCATCCTGGCCCTCCAGCAGCAGGTGTTGAAGGGCAGTCTGCTGGCCATCTCCGCCCGCGTCGAGCGCTTTGACGAGACCGTCAAGAGGGAACAGGTGGCCACCGGGATCATCGGCATTGCCGGAGTGGCCATTCAGCTGCCCGCCGAACTGCACCTGGGGGGCTCCGTCACGGCCCTGCTTGTTCCCACCTACCTGTCCCGCACCACAACCTTGGAGAAGGCCGCTTTCAACGTGGGGGCGGGCATGCGCTGGCAGGTCACGGTCAAGCACGCCCTCCTGGCCGAGTATTATCCCCGTCCCTCCAGGCTGGATCCGGATCGCTACAGGTCCGGCGCGGCCATCGGGTACGGGTTCCGGACGCGGGGACACCGGTTCACCCTCCTGGCGAGCAACATGGCGGGGACCACGGCCCATCAGGTTCTGGCCGGTGACTATGGCGGAGGGCCCAGGGCCTTCAATCAGTGGGCGCTGGGCTTCAATCTCGTCCGCCTGTTCTGACTCACGCCCGCGGAAGCCAAGCCGCGGGCTTCCTGGAGGTGCCGTGCCTGCCTGGTCACACATTCATCCCCTGGTCGTGCATTTCCCCATCGCGTTGCTGGCCACGGCTCCCCTGCTGGTCCTGCTGGGCCTGTTCTGGCCATCCCAGCGGTCCGGGATCCATTTCGCCGCCCTGGTGCTGCTCGTGCTTGGAACCTTAGGTGCGCTCCTGGCCTGGGCCAGCGGGGAGGCCGCCGCCCAGTGGGCCCAGCGCACTCCGGAGCTCCGTGCCGTCCTGCCCCGCCACGAGCAGTCTGGCCAGATCACCGTGCTGCTCTTCGGAGGCTTGACCCTGCTTTTCGCCCTGTTGTGGCTGTGGCCTCTGGTGCGCAAGCGGACCGTCTGTGACGGCAGGATGCTCCTCCTGAACCTGCTCTGGCTGCTGGCCAGCCTCCTGGGCGTGGCGAGCCTGGTCCGCACGGGTCAGCTGGGGGGCCACATGGTCCATGACCTGGGGACCCATCCCATCATGGCTGCGAGGCCCGCTGGCGGTGGTTAGCCGCGCCTTTTGCCGGCGCGACATGCCGGGAGGAGGGATGGGCGGCGGGACATTTCAAATCCCAGGCGGAGAACGGATCTCCAGGTCATGGCATCCTAGGCCAGGATGCCTGCGCCCCTGATTCTCGCCTACGATCCTGCCTGTACCATCTGCTGCCGGATGGCCCTCTGGCTGGCCAGGCGGGATCGTCGCGGGCTGCTGCACATCATGAATCTGCGTGACCCGGACCTCCTGGCCCTGGCTCCCGAACTGGCCGGCAAGCCCCTGGAAAAGGAGATCCACGGCCTGGATCTGGGGACGCGGGCGATTTATGCGGGAGCGGACCTCCTGCGTCCCATCGCCCGCCGCCTCCCCGGTTGGAAGTGGCTGTCCCCCGTGCTGGGTGTGCCGGGGTTTCCGGCTCTGGCGAATCGGATCTACCTCCGCTGGGCCGCCTGGCGGTTCCGGCGCACCGGCCGCCAGCCTTTCGGCTGACAATTGGGGGCGGAATCGCGGCCACAGTCACCCCTTAGAGATATTTACGGATCGTCAACCAGCGGGTCATCTTCGGTGCAAATTTTCCCGTTTTGAGTGCTTCCCATCACCTCTTGAAGATCAGAACTCCCGAATCGGCGGTCCTGAGGCTAGAGTCATTTCGTCTTGTTCTTTAGGTCCGCACCTCGCAGGACCCCGCACACAACCTCAGGGAGGCTACATGAGCCAGCAGTATGTCAACGAAGTCCTCGAGAGCCTCAAGAAGAAGGCCCCCTGGGAAACCCTCTTCATCCAGGCCGCGACCGAGATCCTGCACTCGCTGGCGCCAGTTCTGGAAAAGGAACCCAAGTACAAGAAGAACGCCATTCTCGAGCGGCTCGTCGAGCCCGAGCGCGCCATCTCCTTCCGTGTGCCCTGGGTGGACGACAAGGGCATCATCCGCATCCACAACGGCTGGCGCGTGCAGTTCAACAGCGCCATCGGGCCCTACAAGGGCGGCATCCGCTTCCATCCCAACGTCGCCCTCGACACCCTGAAGTTCCTGGGCTTCGAGCAGATCTTCAAGAACAGCCTCACCGGCCTGCCCATGGGCGGCGGCAAGGGCGGCTCCAACTTCGATCCCAACGGCAAGTCCGATGCCGAAGTGATGCGCTTCTGCCAGTCCTTCATGATGGAGCTCTTCCGCCACATCGGCGCTGACACCGACGTGCCCGCCGGCGACATCGGCGTGGGCGGCCGCGAAGTGGGCTACATGTTCGGCATGTACAAGAAGCTCGCCAACGAGTTCACCGGCGTGCTCACCGGCAAGGGCCAGTACTGGGGCGGCAGCCTCGTGCGTCCCGAAGCCACGGGCTACGGCGTGGTGTACTTCGCCGAAGAGGCGCTGAAGACCCAGAACGACAGCATCCAGGGCAAGAAGGTCGCCGTGTCGGGCTTCGGCAATGTGGCCTGGGGCGCCGTCACCAAGGCCACCCAGCTGGGCGCCAAGGTGGTCACCATTTCCGGCCCCGACGGCTACATCTATGACGCCGATGGCATCAGCGGCGAGAAGATCGCCTACATGGAGGAGATGCTCCGCACCGACCGCATGTCCGTGGCCCCCTACGCGCTGAAGTTCAAGGGCGCCCAGTTCCACGCCGGCAAGCGCCCCTGGGAGCAGAAGGTCGATGTGGCGCTCCCCTGCGCCATCCAGAACGAACTGAACCTCGACGAGGCCAAGAACCTGATGGCCAACGGCTGCAAGGCCGTGATCGAGGGCGCCAACATGCCCAGCACGCTGGAGGCCGTGGAGTTCTTCCAGGCCAACACCGGCAAGATCCTCTTCTCCCCCGGCAAGGCCTCCAACGCCGGCGGCGTGGCCACCTCGGGCCTTGAGATGAGCCAGAACTCCATGCGCCTGGGCTGGACCGCCGAGGAAGTGGATGCCCGCCTGCACCAGATCATGATCAACATCCACAAGTCCTGCGCGGATGCCGCCGCCCGCTTCGGCACCCCCGGCAACTACGTGAACGGCGCGAACATCGCCGGCTTCATCAAGGTGGCCGATTCCATGATTGATCAGGGCCTCGTGTAGTCCGAGTCCCTTCACCGCACAGAAAAAGAGGGCCGCGTGCGGCCCTCTTTTTCTGTGCATACAGGTACACTGCCCAGGACGAGGGCCCACGAATGACCCACCGCGAGTTCGACGAGATCTTCCGGAAGTACAAATCCGACAAGGAGATTTTCCACGATCTGATGCCGCTGCGCGCCCGGGAGATCCTGCTGGTGGCGCCGCCCTTCGACGCCTTCACCCTGGAGCAGGATGGCCTCCTCACGGAGATCCTCTTCGAGGAGTACTACCAACTGAACATGAGCAATCCGCCCCGGGTGACCAATGTTTCCACGGTGGAAGAAGCCCTCGAACAGTGCACCAAGCGCTACTTCGACATGATCATCGTCATGAGCCGTCTGGGGCAGGGGGGCCACGTGGAACTGTCCCAGAGCCTGCGGACGGCCTCGCCCAAGACGCCCATCTACCTGCTGCTGAACGACAATGTGGAGGTGGGCGCCATGGACCGGCGCCGCCAGGAACTCCACCGGCACTTCGACCAGATTTTCGTCTGGAACGGCAACCCCGAGATCTTCATGGCCATGGTGAAGTTCATGGAGGACCGGGCCAACGTCCAGAACGACACGGCCGTGGGCCTGACTCGGGTGATCCTCCTGGTGGAAGACAGCATCCGCTACTACTCGCGCTACCTGCCCATCCTCTACAGCGAGATCCTGAAGCAGACCACGCGCCTGGCCAACGACCACAGCATGGATGGGATGACGCGAACGCTGCCCATGCGCGTCCGCCCCAAGGTGCTGCTGGCGACCTCGTACGAGGAGGCCATGGCCTTCATCGACGAGTACCACGACTACCTGCTTTGCGTCATCTCGGACCGCAAGTTCCCCAAGGACGGATCGCTGGACCGGGAGGCGGGCATCAAGCTCCTCAAGGCCGTCAGGGAGCGCATTCCCCATCTGCCGACCCTCCTGCAGTCGTCCGATCCCTTCAAGGAATCCTGGGCCACGGCCATCCAGAGCGGCTTCCTGAACAAGAACTCCTACACCCTCGGGGCAGAGCTGTCCGCCTTCTTCCACGAGCACCTGGGCTTCGGGGACTTCATCTTCCGGAACGAGCAGGGACAGGAGATTGATCGGGCCTCGGACATGGAGCAACTCCAGGCCAAGCTCCGCACCGTACCCGTGGAATCGCTGGTCTATCACGCTTCCCGCAACCACTTCTCGGCCTGGCTCATGGCCCGGGGCGAGGTGCAGGTGGCCAAGGTCTTGGGCCGCTTCCGCATCAGCGACTACCGCGATCCCGAGGAAATGCGCAGTTTCCTCATCAGCGTCGGCGACTATGTGCAGCGCATGAAGACCCTGGGGAAGGTGGTGCCGCTCTCGGAGTCCACGCCCAAGGACGAACCCAATATCCTCCGGCTGGCTTCGGGTTCCCTGGGCGGCAAGGGGCGGGGTGTGGCCTTCACCCACTCGCTGCTGTCGCGGCTTGATCTGGAAAGCCAGATCCCCCAGGCCAATATCCGCATTCCCCGATCCGCCGTCATCGGCACGGACGAGTTTTCCGCCTTCATCGCCCGCAACGGCCTCCGGCAGGTGCTTCAGAACGAGCTCGACGACGATGCCATCAAGCGGCGTTTCCTCATGGGGGCCCTCTCCCCGGAGCTCATGAACCGCATCCGCCTGTTCCTCACCAAGCATGGAAAGGGGCCCCTGGCCGTGCGCTCCTCGGGGTTGCTGGAAGACAGCCTCTCCCACCCTTTCTCGGGTCTCTACAACACCTTCTTCCTGCCCAACAACGACCCGGATCTGGGGGTGCGGCAGATGCAGCTCACGGAGGCCATCAAGCTCGTCTACGCCTCCGTCTACTCCAAGGCTTCCAAGTCCTACTTCGATGCCATCGACTACAAGATCGAGGAAGAGCAGATGGCCATCCTCATCCAGGAAGTGGCCGGAAGCCGATTCGGGGACCGCTTCTATCCCCACATCTCGGGGGTGGCCCAGTCCTTCAATTACTACCCCGTGGCCTACACCCAGCCCCAGGACGGCATCGCCAACCTGGCCGTGGGCCTGGGCAAGTACGTGGTGGACGGCGGCAAGACCTACCGCTTCACGCCGGCCTATCCCGAGATGGACATCCTGCCTCCAAGGGAACAGCTGAGAACCACCCAGAAGCAGTTCTACGCGCTGGACCTGAGCCGCACGGCCATGGACCTCTACCAGGGCGAGGAGGCGACGCTGCTGACCCTGGACATCGCTGAGGCCGAGAAGGACGGCGCCCTCTGGCACTGCGCCTCCGTGTGGGATGGCAACGACGACCGCATCCGCGACGGCCTCGACTGGCCCGGCCCCCGCATCGTGAACTTCCGGAACGTGCTCAAGTACGACCAGTTCCCCTTGGCGGCCATCCTCCAGCATCTGCTGGAGCTGGTGCGGGAAGCCATGGAAACGCCCGTGGAAATCGAGTTCGCGGTGAACCTCAATCCCGATCCCCACAACGGCAAGCCCACCTTCACCCTGCTGCAGATCAAGCACCAACTGCTGGACAGCGCGGACGTCAACCTGGATCCCGCGGCCATCGCCTCCGACAAGCTGTTCCTGTTCTCGGAAAAGGGTGTGGGCAACGGCGTCGTGGAGGGGCTGCGCGACATCGTCTGGGTGGATCCGGAAGGCTTCGACAAGTTCCAGACCCCCGCCCTGGCCGAAGCGCTGGAGCACCTCAACGACCGGTTCCGGGCCGAGGGGGGCAAATACGTGCTCCTGGGCCCTGGCCGCTGGGGCAGCAACGATCCCCACCTGGGCATTCCCATCTCCTGGTCGATGATCTCCTGCGCCCAGGTGATCGTGGAGTACGCCATGGAGAACTTCCAGGCGGATGCCTCCCTGGGCAGCCACTTTTTCCACAATGTCACATCCCTGAACATCGGCTACTTCACCGTGCCCTATCCCCGGAAGAACAACATCCTGGATTGGGATTGGCTGCGCCGGCAGCCCGAAGCCTGGCGCTCGGGCTGCCTGGTCCACACGCGGCTGCCGGCCCCCGTCCATGTGGTCATGGACGGCCGCCGGAGCGCTTCCGCCATCTTCAAGGAAGTCCCGAAGGTGGAGCAGGTGGGCGCCGACGCCAGGGAGGAGCTGGAGTAGAGGTCTGGCTGCATCCGAAGGTGGGGGCGCTTCCGGTAAAGTGGAGGCTGGAGGGGCCCTTGATTCAGCATCGCGGGAATGTGTTCGTGGTTTCAGCCCCCTCGGGAGCTGGCAAATCGACCCTGGCCCACCGGCTGGTGGCCTCGGTGCCGGAGCTGATCTTCTCCATCTCCTTCACCACCCGGCAACCCAGGCCCGGCGAGGTGGATGGCCGGGACTATTTCTTCATCGACGACGCCACCTTCGATGCCATGGTGCGCGAGGACGGCTTCGTCGAATGGGTGCAGGTCTACGGGCACCGCTACGGCACCGGGCGCGCCTGGCTGGATGGAGTCCTGGCCACGGGCCTGGACGTGCTGCTGGACATCGAGACGACCGGAGCCCTCAACCTGCGCCGCGCCATCTCCGACGCCCGCATGATCTTCATCCTGCCGCCCTCCGCCGAGGCCCTGGAACGGCGCCTCCGCAGCCGGGGCAAGGACGGCGAGGACCAGATCGGCATCCGCATGCGGCACGCGCGGCACGAAATGGAGCTGTACCACGCCTACGACTACCTGATCCTCAATGATGATCTCGAGGCCGCCTATCACCAGTTCGAAAGCATCGTCCACGCCACCCGGGCCAGCAAGGAACGCATGGCTCCCACGGCCCAGAGGATCCTGGAGGGGTTCTAGGGGGCCGGTCTGGCTAGGGTTAGGCCTACCCCGGGTATTCGGACCGCTTCGGGCGTAAACTAGGGGTTCTTCCCTAGGACTCCCATGGCCCGTTTTATCAAGCGCAACTGGATGTGGATGATGATGCTCGTCACGGTCGCCGTGGCAGGGCCGCTGTTGGCGAATTCGGTCCATGAGGGGGCCAAGCAGCAGGGACTCGACACCTTGACCGAGGTCATGGACCTGGTCGAGAAGGAAACCCCGGAACCGCCCTCCGTGCGGCAGCTTACCCACGCCACCCTCACCGGCATGCTCCACACCCTGGATCCGCATTCCAACTACTTCGATGAAGCCGAGTTCCGGATGCTCCGCGAGGGTCAGAAGGGTTCCTTCTTCGGCATCGGGGCCATCATCCAGCCTCACGAGCAGGGCATCGCCATCATCTATCCCATGAAGGGTGGGCCCGCGGAGCGCATGGGCATCCGGGCCGGCGACATCATCAAGGACATCGACGGCGCCAGCACCGACGGCATGAGCTCCGACATCGCCCTCCAGAAGCTGCGCGGGGAGAAGGACACCATCGTCAACATCGCCATCCAGCGGGCGGGTCGGGATGAGCTGCTGCACTTCTCCATCCCCCGGGCGGAAGTCCCCACCAACAGCGTGTACTACCGGTTCATGCTCAATCCCACCACGGGCCTCATCCTCATCCGGGATTTCGGCGAGACCACCGCGGATGAATTCGAACGGGCGGTGTCCACCCTCAAGAAGCAGGGGATGAAACAGCTCGTGCTGGACCTGCGCGGCAACGGCGGCGGCGTCCTGGATGCCGCCATCGGCATCTGCCGCCAGCTCCTGGGACCCGATCAGCTCATCGTGAGCCAGAAGGGCCGGGACGGGCGGGACGAGACCCAGACCCGCACCCGCAAGGGCGCCCAGCTGGACCCCTTCCCGCTGGTCATCCTCATCAACCGCGGCAGCGCCAGCGCCAGCGAGATCGTCACCGGCGCCGTGCAGGATCATGACCGCGGCCTGGTGGTGGGGCAGACGAGCTGGGGCAAAGGCCTGGTCCAGAGCGTGTTGACCATCAACCGCTCCCGCGGCCTCGCGCTCACCACGGCGCGCTACTACACGCCTTCGGGGCGAAGCATCCAGCGGGACTACACCCATGGCCTGGATGACTACTACAACCCCGACGACGACAAGGACCCCAAGCCCCACGGTCCCGAATTCAAGACGGATCTCGGCCGCACGGTCTATGGCGGAGGCGGCATCACCCCCGACTACCTCCTGCCCAACATCCGCCTCAACGAGTTCATGGTGAACATGCGCTTCCGCCACTCCGCCTTCTTCCGGTTCGCGGTCCAGGAGAAGGAATCCTTCAGCATCCAGCCGGACCAGCATGTGGACGAGGCCATCATGGCCCGCTTCCGCACCTGGGCCCAGGACCAGAAGCTCGTCATTTCAGACAAGGACTGGCAGGACAACCTCGAGGCCATGCAGGAGCAGATCGCCATCGAACTGCAGAACGTGGCCTTTGGCGTGGAAGCCGGCTTCAAGCTTCAGTGCGAGAAGGATCCCTTCATCCTCAAGGCTCTGGAAGTGATGCCCGAGGCCGAGGCCCTGCTCAAGAAGAAGAACCTTTTGCCCGCCGCCCCCGCGGCCATTGTCGCCACCTACCGCTGACGCGAGGATTCCATGAACACGACGCTCCCCGAGCATGTCGAGGCTTTGCGCCTTGAGGTCCGCAAGTTCGCGGAGAAGGAAATCCGGCCCCACGTGATGGAATGGGACGAGGCCAAGACCTTTCCCGCCGCGGTGGTGAAGCAGCTGGGCGCCATGGGCATGATGGGCATCATCTTCCCCGAGGAATACGGCGGCGCGGGCATGGGCTACATGGAATACGCGACCGTGGTGGAGGAACTCTCCCGGGTGGACGGGTCCGTGGGCATCACCGTGGCCGCCCACAACAGCCTGTGCAGCAACCATATCTTCATGATGGGCGACGAGCGCCAGAAGCAGACCTACCTGAAGCCCCTGGCCAGCGGCGCCGCCATCGGCGCCTGGGGCCTCACGGAGTCCGGTGCGGGCAGCGATGCCGGGGCCCTGCGCACGTCCGGCAAGAAGGAGGGTTCCCACTACATCCTGAACGGCTCGAAGACCTTCATTACCCACGGCACCGTGGGCGACATCTTCGTGGTCATGGCGCGCACCCGGCCCGCCCGGGACGGTCACAGTTCCGCCGACGGCATCAGCGCCTTCATCCTGGAAAAGGGCATGAACGGCTTTCGGGCCGGCAAGCAGGAGAACAAGCTGGGCCTGCGGGCCAGCGACACCTCGGAACTGATCCTCGAGGATGTGAAAGTCCCCGAAGCCAACCTCCTGGGCGAGGACGGCGTGGGCTTCAAGCAGGCCATGAAGACGCTCGACGGTGGCCGCATCAGCATCGCGGCCCTGGGCCTCGGCATGGCTCAGGGCGCCTTCGAGGAAGCCATCAAGTACACCAAGGTGCGGCACACCTTCGGGAAGCCCTTGGCCGATCATCAGGGCATCCAGTTCAAGCTGGCGGACATGGGCACCACCATCGAGGCGGCCCGCCTGCTCGTGCAGCGGGCGGCGGCCCTCAAGGATGCGGGCAAGCCCTACGGCAAGGCCTCCAGCATGGCCAAGCTCTACAGTTCCGAAGTGGCCTGCCGCGTGGCGGACGAGGCCGTGCAGATCCTGGGCGGCTACGGCTACACCAAGGACTATCCGGTGGAAAAGTACTACCGGGACGTGAAGCTCTGCACCATCGGTGAAGGCACCAGCGAAATCCAGCGCACCGTCATCGCCCGCTACCTGCAGATGGAGTACTAGGTCCCATGCGAATCCCCTGCCTCCTCCTTACCGCAAGCCTCACCCTGCTGGCCTCACGCCCCATGCAGGTGGATGACCTCTTCAGGGTGAAACGCGTCTCGGATCCCCAGGTTTCAGTCACGGGCGCCATGGCCTATCAGGTGGGCTCCGTGGATGTCCAGGCCAACAAGACCATCACCCACATCTGGTTCCAGCCTGCCGGCGGCCAGGCCAAGCCGCTGGACCTGGGCCCGGGCAGCCAGTCCCGGCCCCGCTTCAGCCCCGATGGCAAGCGCCTCGCCTACGAGGCTGACGATCAGATTTGGATCGTTGATCTCGCCAGCCGCAAGCATCACCAGGCCACGAAGATCAGTGGCGGGGCCAGCGGCCAGACCTGGAGCCCCGACGGCAAGTGGCTCGCGTTCCTCAGCACCACGGTGCCCAGCGGGAACGACACCGAGAACGCCTCGTACCTCAAGCAGCAGGCCACCTCCAAAGTCACGGGCCGGCTCTACACGACGCTGATGTTCCGCCACTGGAACGCCTGGAAGGATGCGCACCAGGTGAGCCACCTCTTCGTGGTGCCCGCCGATGGCGGCGCCGCGCCCCGCGACCTCACCGCGGGCCTCACGACGGATGTTCCCAACTTCGCCGACGTGTCCGCCGGAGACGGCTATGCCTGGGCACCGGACAGCAAGACTCTGGCCTTCGATTCGCATCCCGAGCAGACCAAGGCCACCAGCACCAACGGCGAGATCTACGAAGTGCCCCTCGCCGGCGGCGCCATCCGGAAGCTGTCCGACAACCCCGCCATGGACAACACGCCGCGCTACTCGCCGGACGGCAAGTACCTCGCCTGGCGCGCCCAGCGTCGGCCCGGCTTCGAGTCCGACAAGTTCGAGCTGTGGGTCATGGACCGCGCCACAGGCCAGGTGGTGCGCACCACCCAGGCCTTCGATCAAAGCTTCGGCGACTACCAGTGGCAGGGCGATGACCTCATCGGCGGGTGCGAAGTCCAGGGCCACCTGGACCTCTTCCGCTGGAACGGCAAGGATCTCCAGCGCATCAGCAACGGCCTCCATGTGGAAGGCTTCACCCTGGCGAAGGATCACGCCATCGCCCTCTCCAGCAGCCTCAACACGCCGCCGGATCTCTACCGCGTGGACCTGAAGACCGGGGCATGCGTTCGCGCCTCCCACCACAACCAGGCCCTGGCCCAGGAGATGGGTCTGAACGCGCCGGAGGTGCTGTGGGTGGATACCCTCCCGCTGGATGGGAAACCCGTCAAGGCCCATGCCTTCATCCTGAAACCCGTGGGCTACGATCCCGCCAAATCCTACCCCGTGGCCTTCATCATCCACGGCGGTCCCCAGGGCGACAACGCGGATTCCTGGCATCCCCGCTGGAACGGCGAGGCCTGGGCGAGCCGTGGTTTCATCACGGTGCTGCCCAATCCCCGGGGCTCCACAGGCTTCGGCCAGGCCTACACGGACGCCATCAGCGGCCACTGGAACGGCGACGTCATGACCGATCTCATGAACACCTTGGACGCGGCCCTCAAGGCGGTGCCCAACGCCGATCCCAAGCGCGTGGTGGCCTGCGGCGCCAGCTACGGCGGCTATGCCACCAACTGGCTGGCCGGCCACCAGGCGGACCGCTTCGCGGCCTTCGTCACCCACTGCGGCGTCTTCAATACCGAGTCCATGCAGCTGGGCACCGAGGAGCTGTGGTTTCCAAAATGGGAGTTCCAGGGCTGGCCCTGGGAGAGCGCCGAGAACAAGGCCCGCTGGCAGTCCCAGAGCCCCAGCAGCGCCATCGCCGGCATGACCAAGCCCATGCTGGTGGTCCACGGCCAGAATGATTTCCGCATTCCGGTCACCGAAGCCTTCCAGCTCTTCAACACCCTGCAGCTGCGCGGCGTCCCGAGCGAATTCCTCTATTTCCCGGACGAGTTCCACTTCGTCACCAAGCCCCAGAACAGCAAGCTCTGGTACGAGACCGTCCTCGGCTGGTGCGAACGCTGGACGAAGTAGAGCTTGCGCCTGACCGCGCGCCCCGCCGCCCACCCCTCATTCCGGAGGCTTCCTTGCTGTTGCCATTGATGCTCCTTGCGCCGCCCGCGATCCAGGCCCTCCAGGCCCCCGCCGCGACCCAGGCCCTGAACCAGGTCCAGGAACAGCTGGAGGCCATCCCCGAGGCCTTCATTGCGGGCAAGGCGGGATCCATGCGCACCCTGGTGGCGAAGGCCCAGGCCGGGTGGAAACAGGCCCTGCCGGAACTGCAGAAGGCGATGCCCGAGCCGGAGCGCCTCGCCATGGAGATGCAGCTGAAGGCCATGGGCAGGATGAAGCCGCGCGAGATGGCCGTCGGGGCCCTTGGCATCTCCTCGACGCTGAGCCGCTTCCAGCCCCATTCAAGGCAGCAGGACCTGCTGAATGCGGACCGCACGGCCATGCTGGCCTGGTGCACGGTGGATGCCAAGAGCTGGCAGCAGCTGCCGGCCCTGGCCGAGGCGTTCCGGCCCCTGCTTGAGCAGGACAATGGGCGCCACCCGCAAGCGGTTCAGGCCACCCGGGAAAGCCTCAAGGACTTCCAGGCCAGTCAGCAGATGCGCCAGCCAGCGGCGGCCAAGAAGATCCTCAAGAAGCTGCTGCAGCTCGTGGACGACTTCGAGAAACCCTGATGTTCGCTCTCAATGCAACGAAGCGAGGCCCCCGTCCGGGGGCCTCGCTTCGTTGCAGGGCGGGGCCTACTCGCCCGCGGGACGGTAGTCGTCCGCCAGGGTGATGGGGACGACGGCCTTGATGTCCTTCTGGATGTCGGCGCTGATGGCCTGCATGCGCTGCTGCTTCCAGCCCTCGGTCACCTGGGCCTTGACGGTCTCGAAGGGCGGGGGGGCCTGGGTCATGCCCTGAGCCTTCATGCGTTCCACCTGCTCCTTGTAGAAGGCCTGGAGCTGCTCGTCGGTGGGCTGGAGGGCGCCGCTCCGCTGCTTGGCGAGAGCCTGGAAGTAGATGTTGGCCTGGCCCTGCTCCAGCTGCCGCTGGACGGAGGGATCCTTGTCGAGGCCCGTCTTCTTGGCATAGGCGGTGATGGCCCGGGCCATGGCGATGCGGCTGGCCAGCTGGGCCCGGTCATTGTGGGCGGCGGGATCGGTGAGGAAGGTCTCCGCTTCCTTGGAGCCCTGGGAAAGGGTCCTCACCACCTCCTGGAATTCGGCTTCGGTGAGCTTATCGCCGCCAATATTGGCGATGACCCGGCTCTTGTCGGGCTTGGCGGTGCCGCAGGCCAGGGAAAGGATAAGGGCGGATCCGGCGAGCAGTCCGACAGGAAGGGTCATCTTGGACATGGAGTCTCCTCGAAGGGCATCAAAGGTTCCAGAATGACAGACCCGGGAGCAACGCATGAGTGGAATTGATGACCTAAAGGGTCTCGAATTGGAGGTCTACGGCGCCACCTGGTGCCCTGACTGCCGTCGGCTGGAGGCCTGGCTGGCCGCCCAGGGGGTCGCCCATCGGAAGGTGGACATCGAAGCGGTTCCAGGGGCGGCGGAGCGCCTGGAGGCGGAAACCGGCAAACGGGCGATCCCGTTCGTGCTGGTGGACGGCAAGCGCTGGGTCCGGGGCTACCACAAGGAACTGCCCCAGCGGCTGGATGGGGATTTGTTGATCGCGGAGCTGGTGGCTGCAGGGAAGGGCCAGCCCGGGTAGGCACCTTGGTTCTGCGGACATTAGGAGGGATGCTCGATCAGGGATTCGTCCTGATGCTCACTGGAGGCTCCGCCTCTGCGAGCTCGCGAGCAGGAGCAGGCTCCGGGGGAGCCTGCGTCAGGCGGAGGGGGGCCCGCTCGGGACAGGCCTTGGGGCCTGTCCGCTCGCGACCCGCATCCGGTTTGTGATGCTCACCGGTGCGGGGGCCCGCTCGGGACAGGCCCTGGGGCCTGTCCGCTCGCGACCCGCATCCGGTTCGCCCTCGGCTGGCCGGCCGGGTCCGTTCGTGGCACCCTAAGAGGTTCTCGAGGAGCTATCTGTGGCCAGTCTTTTTTCTACCCATTTCTGGTCCAATTTGTTTAATTCCGACCTGGCCATTGATTTGGGCACGGCCTCGACCCTGATTCACACCAAGCAAGCGGGTCGCATTGTCATCTATGAACCCTCCATCGTGGCCGTGAACACCCTCACGCACGAGGTGGAAGCCGTGGGCGACGAGGCCAAGCAGCTGCTGGGTCGTGCCCCCCAGGGCGTGCGCACCATCCGGCCCATGAAGGACGGCATGATCTTCGAAGTGGACGCCGCGGAGAAGATGCTGGCGGCCTTCATCCAGAAGGCCCGCCCCAACCGCGGCATCGCCCGCACACGCATCGTCGTGAGCGTGCCCCCCCGTGCCCATCAGGTGGCCCGGCGTGCCGTGAAGCAGGTCTGCTACGATGCGAAGGCGGGCGAGGTGTTCCTGGTCGATCAGACCATGGTGGCGGCCATCGGCGCGGGTCTGGCCATCAACGAGAAGCGCGGCTGCATGATCGTGGACATCGGCGGCGGCACCACGGATGTGGCCGTCATCAGCTACAACGGCAAGGTGTTCTCGGATTCCATCCTCATCGCCGGCGACGAGATGGACGAGGCGGTGATCAAGTACATCCGCGAGAAGTACAACGTCCTCATCTCCGAGGCTTCGGCCGAAGAGGTGAAGTGGACGCTGGGTTCCGCCTTCCCTTCGGATCTCACCCGCACCATGGAAATCAGCGGCCGCGACCAGTTCGAGGGCCTGCCCAAGACGCTCACCCTCAATGACGCGGAAATCCGCGAAGCCCTCGCCGAACCCATCAACGCCATCATCGACCTGGTGCGCAAGGCCTTGAACGAAACGCCGCCCCAGCTGGCGGCGGATCTCATCAACCGCGGCATCTGCCTGACCGGCGGCGGTTCGCTGATCCAGGGGCTCGACGAGCGGCTGCGCAAGGAGACCCACCTGCCCGTGTTCCGGGCGGAGGATCCCCAGACGGCGGTGGTGCGGGGCACGGCCTTGCTGCTGGAGAACATCCCGCTGCTGCGCCGCATCCAGATCCTCGACTAGCGGAGTCATCCCATGGTCCGGCGCGCGTCCAGGTGGGGTTGGAGCCGCGCGGCCTGGCAGCGGCTGGCCCTGGTCCTGCTCTGGGTGGGGCATGGCGCCTGGGTCCTGATGGGACCGGGGCCGGGCCGCCACTGGTCCGCCCTGGTGGAGACCCTTTCCCGACCGAGCCAAGGCTTGGCTTCCCGCTACGAAGCGTGGCGGGCCTCCCGCCGGGAAGGGGCCCTCGGTCTTTCCCAGCTGCGGGCGGAGCGTGACCGGCTGGAGCAGGAACTGGCGCAGGTGAAGCTGCAGCAGGCGGCGGCCGCTCCCCGCCTGGCGGAAGCGGACGAGGCCGTGGCGCTCCTCGGGCTGAAGCAGCAGATTCCCCTGGAGCTGAAAGCCGCCCGGGTGATGTTCTCGACCCGCCCGGCGGTGTTCGGAGGCTTGATCCTCGATCGTGGGTTGGATCTGGGACTGGTGCGGGATCAGGGCGTCATCGCCCCCCAGGGCATTGTGGGCCGCCTCTGGTCGGTGAGCCCGACCCAGTCGAAGGTGCTGCCCGCGGATGCTCCCAACGCCTCGGTGGCGGTCATGCTGATGCGCAGCCGGGCCACCGGCGTGCTCCAGGGCCTCGGCTATGGCCGCGCGGTGATTCGCTACGTGAGCAACCAGGAAGTGGTGCAGGTGGGTGAGGCGGTGCTGACCAGCGGGTTGGATCGCGTGTTCTCCCGGGGGCTGCTGGTCGGTTACGTGGCCGAGGTGGTGAAGGGGGATCTGGAGCTGCGGGTGATCGTGAATCTGGCGGCGCCCCTGGATCGGGTGCACCAGGTTCTCATCCTGCCGCCCCAGCCACCCCTGGAAGTGCAGCCGCCCTTCGTTGTGGAACAGCCGAAACCCAAGGCCAAGCGGGGTGCGCCATGAGGATCCCGGTGCCCTCCCAGGTCCGCCAGAATCTGCTTTGCGCCCTGGGCCTGGGCCTGGTGGCCCTCAGCGCGCCCTTTCCTCGCATTCAGGTCGTCGTGCATGTGTGCCTGGTGGTGGCCCTGGCGCCCCGGCTCGGAGCCCCCCTGATGGCGGCCCTCTGGGCCGTCGCCGCCGGTTGGACCATGGAAGGCTCGCTGCGCCTCTACGCCCATCTCGGCGGCACCGCCTGGGCGGATCTGACCCTGGTGCTTCTCGCCGGCTGGATGGCAGGCCGCTGGCCCCTGGAGAATCTGAAAGGCTGGTTCACCCGCCTGCTGGGCTTGACGGTCCTGCACCTTTTCCTGGTGCATTGGGCCGTGCGACTCGCCGTGGGACCCCATCCCTACGGCTGGAGCTGGCTGTGGGCGGTGGTCACGCTTCCCGTCTGGGGCTGGATGACCTGGCGACTCCTCCACGCGCGCCAGCCCGAAGGGCGGCTCTGAGCCATGGATCCCCGCCATCGCCCCGTCCTCCGGCGTCGAATCGCGGTGCTTCAGGTCATGGCCTGGGCGCTGGTGACCCTGCTGGTGCTGATCTACGGCTGGCTCCAGATCATCAGGCACCGGGAATTCCAGCAGATCGCTCTCCAGCAGGCCGTGAAGGTGCGTCCCATCGCCGCGCCGCGGGGACTCATCTTCGACCGCAACGGCCATCGGCTGGTGGACAACCGCCGCGCCCTCCACCTGGTGATCCAGCGGGAGGACCTGCCCGACCAGCCGGGCGCCGTGCAGGACCTCGCCGTGGCCCTGGAGCTGGATCCAGCGGCCCTGGCCCGCAAGATCCAGAGCTACCGCGTGGCCGGGAAGGGCCGTCCCCTGGTGCTGAAGGAGAACCTCGACGAATCGGGCATCGCCATGGCCGAACGGCTCCGGGCGCGCTTCGCCTTCCTCAGCGTGGAAGTGGCGCCCCGGCGCGTCTACCTGGGCGACGAGCTGGCGGGGCACCTCCTGGGCTACGTGGGGGAAGTGGACGAAGAGCTGATGAAGAGCAAGCCGGGCCAGTTCCACCTGGGCGAGACCATCGGCAAGGAAGGCTTCGAAGCCAGCGGCAACGACAAGCTGAAGGGGGTGGATGGCCAGAAGCGCATCCTCGTGGATCAGCTGGGAACGGAAGTGGCGAACTTCGGCCAGGTGGACGCCGTGGCGGGTCGCAGCCTCTATCTCACCCTCGACGCGGGCATGCAGAAGGTGATGCAGGACGCCTATGGCGAGGAGGCCGGCGCCGCGGTGGTGATCGACCTGCGGGATGGGGGCATCCTGGCGATGTATTCCAGCCCCTCCTACGATCCCAACCTGTTCCTCAACCGGCTCAGTCAGGAAATGGTGGACCGCTACCTGATCAATCCGGCCCGGCCCATGATCAACCGGGCCATCCAGGGCATCTACGCGCCGGGCTCCACCTTCAAGCTGCTGGTGGCGCTGGCGGCGCTGGAAAAGGGCATCATCACCCCGCAGACGGTCATCTACTGCGCCGGGAAGAAGAATTTCTACGGCCGGGATTTCCGCTGCGACAAGCCCACGGGGCACGGCGGGCTGAGCCTGATCCAGGCGATCGCCCAGAGCTGCGATGTGTACTTCTACGAAGTGGCCTCCCGCCTCGATATCGATGACATCTACGCCACCGCCGAGAAGTACGGCCTCACCGAAAGGACCGGCGTGGATCTCCTTCGCGAGAAGCGGAGCCGCATCCCCAGCAGGGAATGGAAACGGAAGGCGGCCCCCAAGGATCCGAAATGGTATGCGGGGGAAACCATCAGCGTCGGCATCGGGCAAGGGGCCGTGGGCGTGACGCCCATCGGCCTGGCCCGCTTCTACGCCCTGCTGGCCACCCAGGGAAGACTGGTGACGCCGCATCTCTTCTATGGTTTCCGCGACGAGCAGCGGGGTGGTCTCGAAACGGCGCCGGCCGTTCCCTTCAAGGACACCGTGCTCAATCCGCAGCACTGGGCAGTGCTTAACGAGGGGCTCCGTGAGGTGGTCCAGAGCGGGACGGCGGCGGCCAATCCCTTCGTGCGCGACGTGGCCAAGCTGGTCCCCTTCTCGGGGAAGACCGGCACGGCCCAGGTGGCCACCTTCGTGGACAAGGCCCACTACGCCCGCCAGGCGAAGACCCTCAAGGATCACGCCCTCTTCGCCGGGTACGCTCCAAGCGAACATCCCCAGATCGCCTTCGCCGTGGTGGTGGAGAATGCGGGCTTCGGCTCCACGGCCGCCGCTCCCATCGCGGCCAAGCTCGTGAAGTACTGGTGCCTGGACCGCCTTTCCAATCCCCTTCCCCCGCCCCGCGGGAAGCTGGTGGATCCCTTCGCCCCGCAGCCGGAGGCGCCATGAAGCATCGCCTGCGCGCGCTCGACACCCCGCTGCTCTGGACCGTACTGGCGCTGATCCTGCTGGGCACCCTGACGCTCTATTCGGCGGGGCGCAACACCTCCCAGGCCAACATCTGGCTGAAGCAGAGCCTCTGGAACGCCATGGGGCTGGCGCTGATGGTCCTCCTGGCCACCGTGGATCCGCGACGGCTTTTCCGGTACAGCTTTCCCACCTACCTGCTGGGTCTCGCGGCCCTGGTGGCCGTGCTCCTGGTGGGGAAGAAGATCGGGGGCTCCACCCGCTGGTTCGTGATCGCTGGGCAGACCTTCCAGCCCTCGGAGCTCATGAAGTGGGTGACCCTCCTGTACGTGTCCCAGCGGCTGGGCTCGCGGCCCGCCGATGCCACCGGGAAACTGGATCTCCTGGGCGCGGCGAGTCTGGTGATCTTCCCCATGCTGCTCATCCAGCGCCAGCCGGACCTGGGCATGGCCCTGAGCTTCCTGCCGATCCTCATCATCATTCCCCTCATGCGGGGCCTGCGGGCCCGCTGGGTGGCCGCCCTGCTGCTGCTGGTGACCCTGGGCGGCATCGGCGCCTGGCGGTTCGTCCTCAAGCCCTATCAGAAGCAGCGGGTGATGATCTTCCTGGATCCTTCCTCGGACCTCCAGGGCAAGGGCTACCAGGTGAACCAGAGCCGCATCGCCATCGGGAGCGGCGGGATCATCGGCACCGGCTACACCAGCGGCTCCCAGACTCAGCTCAACTTCCTTCCCGTGAAGACCACGGACTTCGCCTTCAGCGTATGGGCCGAAGAGCGGGGTTTCATTGGTGTCCTGCTCGCGCTGGGCCTGTTCGGCCTCTTCCTGAACCGCATCCTGGAGGCGGCCCGGGAAGCCCGCACCCATGTGGAAGCCTATTTCTGCGCGGGGGCCGCGGGCATCTTCGCCCTGCACCTGCTGGTGAATGTGGGCATGGTGGCGGGGGCCCTTCCCAACAAGGGCATGGTGCTGCCCTTCTTCAGCGCCGGGGGCAGCAGCACCCTCAGCTTCTTCCTGGCCCTGGGCGTCATCATGGGGATCCTGCATCGGTCGAAGGTGAAGTGATGAAGCAGCGCATGAAAGAGCTGGCGGATCAGGTCCGGGCCCATCGCCATCGCTATTACGTCCTGGATCAGCCCGCGCTTTCGGATGCCGAATACGACGCGCTGGAGCGAGAGCTGCGGGCCCTGGAGGCGGCCCACCCGGAGCTGGCCGATCCCAACAGCCCCACCCATCGTGTGGGCGCCACGCCCCTAGACAGCTTCGAGAAAGGGCGCCACGCCACGCCCATGCTCAGCCTGGACAATGCCTATTCGGAGATGGAGCTGCGGGACTGGGAAGCCAAATGGCGGCGCCTCGCCCCCGACGCGGAACCGCGGTACGCGGCGGAGCTGAAGGTGGACGGCCTCTCCCTGTCGCTGCGCTACGAAGGCCGGCGCCTGGTGGACGCCCTCACCCGGGGCGATGGGGAGACCGGCGAACGGGTGCTGGAGAACGCGCGAACCATCGCGGACATCCCGCTGGTGCTGCCGGAGGACGCGCCTGAGCGGCTGGAGGTGCGAGGCGAAGCCTTCCTCTCCCGGAAGCGCTGGGAGGAGTTGAACCGCCAGCGGGATGAACGTGGCGAACCCCGCTTCGCCAATCCCCGCAACGCCGCCAGCGGCACCCTGAAGCTCCTGGACAGCCGCGAGGTGGCCGCGCGGGGGCTCTCCTTCCTGCCCTGGCAGGCCCTGTGGGAGACGGAGACCCTGGGCCACGAGGCGGCCATGGCCCAGCTGGGCGCCTGGGGTTTCGGCGTGATGCCCGCCCATGTGGCAGGGGATCTCGAGGCGGTGCTGGCCTTCATCCAGGACCAGAAGGAAGCGCGATTGCGGTTGCCATTCGACACGGACGGCGTGGTGATGAAGGTGAGCGACGTGGGCGTCCAGCAGCGCCTGGGCGCCACGGATCGCGTGCCGCGCTGGGCCATCGCCTTCAAGTACCCGGCCCTGCAGGTGACGACGACGGTGCTGGGCATCACCTGGCAGGTGGGCCGCTCCGGCAAACTCACTCCGGTGGCCGAACTCGAAGCGGTGGAGGTGGCTGGGTCCACGGTACGCCGGGCCACGCTGCACAACCCCGATGAGCTGGCGCGCCTGGGATTGCGCATCGGGCATCGCGTGTTCATCGAGAAAGGCGGGGAGGTGATACCCAAGGTGGTGGCCCTGGTGCCAGGGGAGGAGACCCGCGACCTGCCGCTGCCCGTCATCCCGGCGACCTGCCCCGTTTGCTCTGGCGAAGTCGGCAAGGTGGATGACGGCGAGGTGGCCATCCGCTGCCTCAATCCCGAGTGCCCCGCCAAGCTCAGCGCGCGCCTTCTCCACTTCGGGAGCCGCGTGGCCCTGGACATCGAAGGGCTCGGCGATGCCCTCGTGGAGCAGGTGGTGGCTTCGGAGCGGTTCCAGCAGCCCTGGGAGATCTTCGCCCTGCTGCAGGAACCACGGCTTGGCCTGGCCTACCTGGCGGGCCTGGAGCGGATGGCGGAGAAATCGGCCCAGAATCTCCTGGCCGCCCTGGAACTGGCGCGGACGAAGCCGCTGTCCCGCTGGATCCACGCCCTCGGCATCCCCATGGTCGGCGCCCGCACGGCGGAGTTATTGGCGGAGGCCTGCGGCTCCCTGGAAGCCCTCTGGGCCGCGGATGAGAACCGGCTCCAGTCGGTGGAGGAGGTCGGCCCCAAGGTCGCCTCCGCCCTCCGCGCCTTCGCATCAACGCATCCGGACCTGCCGGCACGGCTGGCGGAACTGGGCGTGCGGCCCGCGCCTCCGGTGGCGAGAGACCTCAGCGGTCTGCCCTTGGCGGGTGACATTGCCGTTGTCACTGGCACGCTTCCGACCCTCTCCCGGGAGGAGGCGGAAGGCCTTCTCAAAGCGCTTGGCGCCAAAGTCACGAGCAGCGTGTCGGCCAAGACCACCCTGCTCCTGGCGGGTGAAAAGGCGGGTTCCAAGCTGGCCAGGGCCGAAGCCCTCGGCATCCCCGTGCGCGACGAAGCCTGGCTCCTCGGCAGGCGTGGATGAGCGCTAGAATGGCGGGGTCGATGATTCGATTTCCGCTGGATGATCGAAGCTTCTCCCTGGAAACTCCGTGCTGACGCGCCTAGGCAAGTTCGAGATCATCCGCCTGCTGGCCCAGGGAAGCATGGGTGAGGTCTATGTGGGACGGGATCCCATCATCGGCCGGGAGGTGGCCATCAAGGTCATCCACCCCCGGGCGGGCATGGGCCTGGACGCCCGGGAGCGGTTCGCCCGGGAGGCTCGGGCGGCGGGCGTCCTCAACCACCCGAACATCGTCACCGTGCATGAAATGGGCGAGGAACAGGGCGTGCTCTACCTCGCCATGGAACTGGTGAAAGGGGACGACCTCGGCACCCTCATCCGCGCCGGGACCCTGGCGCCAAGGGATGTCCTGGAAGTGCTGGCGCAGGTTTGCGATGGGCTGGCCGTGGCCCATCGGCACCAGATCCTGCACCGCGACATCAAGCCCTCCAACATCCGCGTGCTGTGGGATGGCAAGGTGCTCCAGGCCAAGGTGCTGGATTTCGGCGTGGCGAAGATCATCAATTCCGATACCACCGACGAAGGCACGGTGTTCGGCACCGTGAACTACATGGCGCCGGAGTACCTGCACAGCGGCCGTCCCGATGCCCGCAGCGACCTCTTCGCCGTGGGCGTGGTCCTTCAGGAGGCGCTGGCCGGCGTGCCCCCCTTCGACGGGCCCACGCCCGGTTCGGTGATCTACCGGGTGCTGCATGAAACGGCGCCTCCATTGCCTCCAGAAGGCATGGCCGGCATCAGCAGGGATGTTCAGGCGATCCTGAACCAGGCCCTGGCCAAGGACCCTTCCAACCGCTTTCAGAGTGCGGAAGAAATGGCCTCGGCGCTGCGGTCCGCCATGGACCCGACCTGGCGCTGGAGCCAGGATCGGCCCGCCCCGGCGAAGGGCACCCGAACCGGCTCCGCTGGCAGTGCGCCCCTTCCGCTTCCCACGCCGCCCCGGGGAATCCCGGCGCTCCGCCCGCCCCTGCACCCGGCCGACCCAGGGATTTCACGCAAGGTGCGCGAAGAAAGCCCCAGTGGAAGGGTTGTCAGCGAGCCCAGGGGACGCACGGAGGTGCGCCGGGACCTGCTGGAGGCCACCCGCCGCCAGCTGCGGCAGGCCCTGGAATTGGATCCTGCCAATACCAAGGCCTTGGCCCTGCTGCTGGTGACCCACTATCAGCTGGGCTCCATGGATGCGCTCATGCAGACCCTGCGCCTGGCCCGGGAAAGGAACGTCCCCTCGGCCGACCTCCGGGCCGTGGACCGCTGTGAGCAGATGATCCGGGAAGAGAACTCCGCCTGCCGCCTGCCCCTGGAGTTGCATGCGGAATTCATGGAATACCTGGGGCTCTAGACTAGATCGCTTCCATTTCCATGAGCCGGTAATCACCCTCGACCTTCCGCCAGCGCAACCGGAAGCTGCGCCGGGAGGCGTCCTGGGGGAGCAGGCCGCCGCTTCGTCCAGTGAGCATCAGGTCCACATCCTGGAGGATCTCGTCGCCCTGGATCGCCACTTCATTGCGCAGGACGGTCACGCCCACCTTCTGCTCCCGGAGCAGGGCCATGAGGTAGAGCCTGGCCGCAGCCTTGTCCATGCCTTCGGGCCCACGGAAGGTCGTGTCGAGGGGCTTGGCGGCCTGGGCCGCGTCCCCGGCCTCCACGGCGGCCCGGCAGGCCTCGAAGGCCTTCCGGACGCGGTCTTCGGGGCGGTCGGACCGGCAGGCACAAAGGCTCGCCAACAGGAGCGGGGCAATAAGCAGGTACCGAAGGTGATTCCTCATGGCGACTTCCCTTCTGGTGGAGGAGAGCCCTTGGACTCAGTTGGATGGGGGGATGTCCCCGAGCCCGTGGCTGCGGTAGAGCTCCGGATAGCTGCGCGGCTCGGCCCGGTCCGGGGCCAATCCCAGCCCTTCCATGGCGGCCCGGATGGCCTGGGGCTCGCCTTCCAGCTCCAGATAGCACCCGAAGGGCGTCTCGTCGAGGCAGGCCTCCAGTTCCGCCCGCATCCACACGGCGCGTCGCTTTTCCATGCGCATCACGGGTTCGAAGCCGAGGGCCTGGAGGATGGCTTCCAGGGCCTTGGCATCCTCGATGCCGGTCTCGGATTCGGGGCGGATCTTCAGCAGGGCGTCGGGCACCTTGGGGCCCTTCCAGGTGAGGCGGTCCTGGCCCGCGTAGTGGCGCGTGCGCAGCGCTGCCCCCAGGGCCCGCAATTCATTCCCTCGGTCCCACAGGATGCTTATTTCCGGCTGGTCGGGCGTGACTTCGCGGAAGCCCAGGGATTCGAGCAGGGCCCGGTACGGGCCGGTGGCCGGGATGCGCAGCTTCAGTTCCGTTTCCAGGGCGGATTTGTGCTTCATGGGAAAACAGTCTCCAGCCTGAATGGGTCATGATGATGTTGCCAAGACTTTGGGAACCCCTTGATCCCCCAACGGTACATCATCGCCTCCTTGTTCATCGCCGCCATGCTGCTGCTCTTTGCGGTGGTCCAGGCGCCACGCCCCGTGACCTCCGGGGGGGTGGCCTCCAAGGATGCGCCTTCGATGATGACCTTCAGCAGCTTCGAACCGGTGGCCGAATTCCGCATTGAGGACGGCTGGTCCCCGCGCTTCCAGGGGACTCGGGACCCTGACCAGGCGGATCCCTGGCCCTTCGAAGGCGGTTTCGGATCCCCCTGGGAACCCGCTTCGCCCTACCTGGCGGACCAGGGACTCGCCCTCAACGGGCCTCATGGCCGCAGCGAAGTGGTGCTGTGGCGTGGCCTCGAATGGCGCCACTACCGCTTCGACGCGCCCCTGTCCTCCGCGCGGCTGGATCCCCAGAAGGGCAATCGCCTGCTGGTCACCCTGCAGATGGGGCCGACCCGCTTCGAAACCCGGCTCCTGGAGATTCCCGAGGGCCGCGTGATCTGGTCTTCCCAATCAGGACCCTGGAGCCGCTTCAGCTGGGATGGGAAAGCGGTCCTCCTGGGTTTGGGGGACGTGGGATCCGCCAGGATCGCCCCGGAGCTGCTGTTGACGGTACTCCCGGTGGAGTCGGAGCCCGGCGAGGCGACGCTCGCGGCCTGGGATGAGCCGAGTCTACCCTCGGCGCCCCGGGGGATCGCAACCCGGCCCGAGAACCTTTCCGATGACGGGCGGGACCTTCCCGGGGCCCGCGTGGAAGTGCCCTGGGTGGCCGGTGATGTGCTCTGGTTTCCCAGGGGCGATCGCCTCTGGCAGCGCCATGGCTCCGAATGGTTCGCCTGGGGTCTGGAAGGCGGGCGCTGGCACCGACTGGATACAGGACGCGGGATTCTCTTCGCCCATCCTCCCGCCGCCATGGCGCTGGTGGAACCCCAGGAGGACGGCGACATGGTCCGGAAGCTGGGCCCCCTGGACCGGGTGGCCTGGAGCCCGGTGCCGGCGGATGCGCCTTCCTGGCCAGCCTGGGACCCTGCATGGGTTTGGCGCAAGGAGGGCGCGCTGGATGCCTGGGATCAACGCTGGCACGAAGACGCCCTGCCTCCGGAGCGGCAGCGCCAGGCGCTGCTGGAAGCCTTCCGTCCCGATTGGCGCGCCGCGATGAATCTCCGGGTTTCGGTCAAGGGCTGGCTACCCAAGGGTCCCGAAGTGGCCCTGCGGGAAGCGCAAGCGGCCGCCTGGATCTGGGTGGGCGACCGGGTGCTGCTGGTCCGGCTGGTGGAAGTGGAAAGGGTGCGAATCCTCAGGAACCTGCTCCGCTGAGCCGATCCGTTACTATCGAAGCAACTATTTCTGGTAGCGTTGTGCCCAGCGATTCTCTTTCCCTTCCGGCTTCCCGAGGTTCCCGATGCCGCGTCTCCTCCTTGTGGACGACAATCCAAGCATCCATCGGATTGCCGAATCCCTTCTGGCCCCCACTGACATCGAGCTCATCTGCTCGGATTCGGCTGAGGATGCCCTGGACCGGCTCGAGCGCGGGGAACGCTTCGATGTTGCGCTGCTGGATACGGCCATGCCCGGCATGGACGGCTGGACCCTCCTCGCCCGTCTTCGCGCCATGGAAGCCACGGCCCACCTGCCCATCGCCCTGATGGCCGGCGTGCTGGACCCCGTCGATCCCGCCAAGCTGGCCAAGGCCCCCATCCAGGGCTTCCTGAAGAAACCCATCGAGTTGCGGGAACTGGGTGACCGGGTGAAGAGCCTGCTCACCACCCCCGTGGTCATCGCCACGGAGCCTTCGCCCTTCTCCACGGTTCCGGCGACGCCCGTCAAGGACCTCATCCATTCCGCCGAGTCCACCCTGCCGGAATTCCGGCGGGAGCCGCTGCCTGAGATTCCCGAATCCAGCGGGGCCGACCTGCCTTCAGAGCTGGCTCTGGATGTCCTGGTCCTGGGCCCGGAGGACCTCTGGCCCGAGGAGGTCGAGCCACCGGCAGCCCTGCCCGCCGCGGCCGGCCCCGATGTCCAGCTGGAACTGGAGGAACTGGACCTGGAAAGCCTCCAGGACCTGACTGAAGAGCCCCTGCCCGAACCCGCGCCGGAGACTGCGCCGGAACTGGCCGACCTGGCATTCATGGAGGCGGACTTCGAACCGATGCCGGCCATCGAGTCGATGGCCCTTCCCGACCAGCGGGAGGAGGAGGCCGTGGCTTCCGCCCATGGCCCGGAAGACCTGGATGTACTCGATGCCGTCGTTGCAGAGGACACCTCTTTCCTGACGGAGCCGGAACCCGCCTTGGCGATCTCCCAGCGGCCCGAACCCCTGGAGGACGACGATTCGCTGGAGATGCTGCTGGATGCGCCTCCGGTGCCTGCCGCAGGTGGGCAGATCCATGCCGCCGAAGGGCAGCCCGTCGCAGCGGTGCAGCCTGCCGAGCCCGTGCAGTCAGTTGAACCTGTGCAGTCCCTGGCGCCCACCGGAACCCCGGCCCCGAAGGCCTCCGGTCACCCCGAAGCGGAAGCGATGCTGCAGGCCCTGCTGGCAGAGCCCGTGCTGATGGATGCCCTGGTCAAGGCCCTGGTGGCTCGCATGGGGGATCAGGTCCTGCGGGAAATCGCCTGGGAAGTCATGCCGGATCTGGCGGGAAGATTGCAGAGATAGCAGCATGAAGCAGCACGCCTCCTCCTTCTCCAGGCCCCTCCCATGATCACCGGCTACAACACGGATGTTCGCCACGGGAACCGGGTCTTCCATGTCCAAACCGAGGACAAGGGCCTGGGCAATCCCAAGATCGAGACCTTGATCTACCTCGGGGGCGAGATCCTCGACAACTATCGGTCCTCCTACGAGGATCTCTCCGCGCATCTGCCCGTGGAGGATTCGATCATCCAGTCCCGCATGGACGAGCAGCACCGGGCCATCATCCGGGACATCAAGAACGGGAAATACGACCAGACCCCTCCGGACCTCCTGGAGCAGCAGGCCTTCAACGACCGGCCCCTGGATCAGGCCATCCTCGAATTCCTGCAGCAGGAAGGGGATGTGGACACCCTGGAACTGGTGCTGGACCAGCCGCTGAAGCCCGCCTTCGGCAGCCTGTTCCGGGTAAAGATCAAGGCCCGCCTCTGCCAGACCCAGGATCCAGTCGCCGGCGCCGAGGTGGCCGTGAAGCTGGTCTCCAGCCTCAAGAAGGCCACGGCCCTCCTGTCGGGGCGGACCAAGGAGGACGGCAGCTTCGTCGGCGAGGTGCAGCTCCCCCCGAGTCAGCCGGGCCAGTGCGCGGTGGTGGTCAGCTGCACCGCGGACCAGGGCTTTGACGAGATCAAAGCCACGGTGGTTTCGGCCTGATCGTCGGGAAAGGGCGGAATCCCCGGGGTTTCAGGCCCGTTCCACCCATTGCCGGCGCAGGTGGTGCAGCAGCAGCTTGAGCTCCAGCAGGAGCGGACGGGCCGCCAGGAAGCAGAGAAAGCCCGCCAGGGGAATCGTCACCTTGAAGCCCACGTGGCGGAAACCCAGGGCCCCCAGGACCCCGCCGATCATGAAGGAAGCGACGATCAGGAGATTGAGCTTCAGGCGCTTGCGGTCGGCGACGATCTTCCCGCGGCCAGGGCGCAGGTGCACGTTGCGATAAGCCAGCCTGCTGAGCTCGATGCCGATGTCGGTCACGGTTCCCGTCAGGTGCGTGGTGCGCACCGCCGCGCCCGAGATGATGGAGGTCACGGCATTGTGCATGCCCATGATGAAGCAGAGCAGCATCACGGTGGCGGGCAGGGTGAAGACCATTTCGTACTGCAGGCGGTTGCCCATGAACCCGAATATCAGCAGCAGGCCCGCCTCGAAGCTGAGGGTGACGGCATAGCGGCTGCGCATGCGCCGCCGTTGGCCCAGGCTGATCAGGGTGCCGCAGGCCGCAGCCCCCGCCATGAAGCTCAGCATCATGCTCAAGGCGACGAGGGCCGTGGTCATGTCGCCATCGGCCAGTTCATCGGCAAAGCTGGAGGCCACCCCCGTCATGTGGGAGGTGTAGTGGCTCACGGCCAGGAACCCGCCCGCGTTCACCGCTCCCGCCACCCCGGCCATGGACCAGGCCAGCTGACGGTTCATGGCGTCGGTGCGGAGCGCGCCTTCGTGCACCAGCAGCTTCTCCTGCAGGGGAAGGCTGGCCACGGCGGTTTCCACCGCCGCCTGGAGCTGATGGCCACTGAGGCGCGCCCTGAGCAGCCGCCGCAGGTAGCGGGCGGCGATGAGCTGGACGACACGGGGAATTCGGCGCATGGGTGGAGCGATGCCTTTCTTCCAGTAAAGCAGCCCGGAGGATCTCGATCCATCCTGTGGGCTGGAGAGCCGGTCCCCGATTGGGTAGGGTGGAAGCATGAGGACGAAGCAGGAGCGAAGTTACACCATGGCGAAGCCGGAGCCCGAAGGGCGCGGTGCAGGGAGGTTCCGGCTCCGCAAGCGGAGCGCGCCGGAGCACGCGCAGCGTGCAATCATCGGAGGCGACGCATGAGGACGAAGCAGGAGCGAAGTGCCACTTTGGCGAAGCCGAAGCCCGAAGGGCGCGGCGCAGGGAGGCTCCGGCTCCGCAAGCGGAGCGCGCAGGAGCACGCACAGCGTGCGATAGCCGGAGGCGCCGCGTGAAGAAGATCCTCCTGCTCCACACCGGCGGCACCCTGGGCATGGCGCCCAGCGGAACACCCGCGAGCCTCGCGCCGGGAAAGTTCCTGGACCATCTGCTGGAGCAGGTGCCCGAACTCCGCCAGCTGGCGGAACTCTCCATCGAGGTGCCCCTCAACCTGGACTCCGCCTGCATGGAGCCCGACGACATCCTGGCCCTGGCCGCGCGCGTGAAGGCCGCCGCCGCGGTTTTCGACGGTTTCGTGATCATCCATGGCACGGACACCATGGCCTTCACGGCCTCGGTGTTCGGTTTCCTCCTGGCTGATCTGGGGAAGCCGGTGGTGCTCACCGGCAGCCAGCGGCCCTTGGCCTTCGTGCGCACGGACGCCCGGAGCAATCTCGTGAACGCCGTGGATCTCGCCTGCCGGGGCATCGTCGAAGTGGGCATCTGCTTCGGTACCCACTGGATGCGCGGCGTGGCCGCGGACAAGCTCAGTGTGAGCCAGTTCGAGGCCTTCCGCAGTCCCAACCTGCCGCCGCTGGCGGAGATCGGCGCGGAAATCCGCCTCCATCCCGAGGCGGGAAGCTTCTCCCGCAACCTGCCTGGGGGGCTCGGCCAGCGGCTGGATCTGGCGATCCACACCTTGACCCCGCATCCCGGCATGACCTGGAACCCAGCGCCCGCCCGGGACAAGGCCATCCTCATCCAGGCCTTCGGCGCCGGCAACCTGCCCATGGGCCGCGCGGACCTGAAGGCCATGCTCGCCGATGCCCGGGACCGGCAGCTGCCCGTGGTGGTCATCTCCCAGTGCCCCCACGGCGGCGTGGACCTATCCGCCTACGAACTGGGCCGCATGGTGGAAGACCTGGGGGCCATCTCCGGCGGCCTGCATACCCGCTGGGCCGCCCTGGCCAAGCTGGGCCTCGTGCTGGGCGCGGGCGGCGGGCTGGCTGAAGCAAGGGAGGCGTTCAAGACGCAGTGGGCCGGGGAGCCGATGCCGGATGGGGAGTGGCCGCAGGCCTGAGGGAGGTGATTCCCTCCTTGTGGGGCCCCGCTCCAGACGCGACATCGAGTCGCGCCTTCCGCGACCCACATGGTCGGGAGGCCGCAGGCTTGAGAGACGATGATTCCCTCCCTGTGGGGCCCCGCTCCAGGTGTGAGAGTCTGTGATTCCCTGCCTGTGGAGCCCGGTAAACTAAAAGTTTCCAGGACTCCCCATGCTCGACGCCAACCTCCTGCGCAACGATCTCGACGCCGTGGCCACGCGCCTCGCTTCGCGGGGCTACACCCTCGACCAGGCGAAGTACCAGGAGCTGGATCAGCGCCGCCGGGCGGCCCTGCAGGAGGCCGAGGCCTTGAAGGCCGAGCGCAATCGCGTCAGTGAAGAGGTGGGACGCCTCAAGCGAGCCAAGGAAAATGCGGACGCCCTCATCGCCCAGCAGCGGGAAGTGGGCGACAAGCTCAAGGAACTGGAAGCGGCCGAGCGCGACATCGAGGCGGCCTTCAAGGATTTCCTGGCGGGCATTCCCAATCCGCCCCACGCCAGCGTGCCCAGTGGCCGCGACGAGCACGCGAACGTTGAGATCAAGCGCTGGGGCCAGGCGCCGGAGATCGCCTCGCCGAAGGATCACGTGGAGCTGGGTACGGCCCTGGGCATCCTCGACCTGGATCGCGCGGCCAAGATCAGCGGCGCGCGCTTCTCGGTGCTCAAGGGGCTGGGCGCGAAGCTGGAGCGGGCCCTCATCAGCTTCATGCTCGATCGCCAGACGGCGGCGGGCTACCTGGAGGTCATCCCGCCCTACCTGGTGAACGCCGACAGCATGTACGGCACCGGCCAGCTGCCCAAGTTCGAGCAGGACCTCTTCAAGACGCCCCATGGCGATGGCGCCCTCTACCTCATCCCCACGGCCGAAGTGCCCGTCACCAACCTCTACCGGGATGAAATTCTGGCGGCGGATGCGCTGCCCATGCGCCACTGTGCCTTCACGCCCTGCTTCCGCAGCGAGGCTGGCAGCTACGGCAAGGACACCAAGGGCATCATCCGCCAGCACCAGTTCCACAAGGTGGAGCTGGTGACCTTTGCGGCGGCGGAGCAAGCCGAGGCGGAACTGGAGCGTCTCACCGCCAATGCGGAAGCGATCCTGGAGGCCCTGAACCTGCCCTACCGCCGAGTGCTGCTGTGCACGGGCGACATGGGCTTCAGCAGCCAGAAGACCTACGATCTGGAAGTGTGGCTGCCATCCCAGAACACCTACCGGGAGATCAGCTCCTGCAGCTGGTTCGGGGATTTCCAGGCCCGGCGCGCCAACATCCGCGCCAAGGGCAAGGAGGGCAAGCCAGCCTTCGTCCACACCCTGAACGGCAGCGGCCTGGCCGTGGGCCGTACATGGGTGGCCATCCTGGAGAACTACCAGCAGCCGGATGGCAGCATCCTGGTGCCCGAAGTCCTCCAGCCCTACCTGCGCGCCGAGGTGATCCGCTGACGAGGCCCTCCGTCCTCCGTGTAGAAGGTCTTGGTCTTCTGCGCAACGGGCGCTGGGATCTGAAGGCGATTTCCTTTTCCCTCGCGCCGGGCGAGGCCCTGGGCGTGGTGGGCGCGAGCGGCGCAGGGAAGAGCACGCTTCTCCATCTGGCCCTGGGCCTGCTGGAGCCTTCGGCAGGGTGCATCACCCTGCAGGGTAAACCCTGGTCGCCGCTCGCCGAACGGGACCGCCGCCACCTCCGGCCCCGGATCCAGGCCGTCTTCCAGGAGGCCCGGGCCAGCCTGCCGCCGCACCGCACGGGCTGGGAGATCCTGCAGGAACCCCTGGAAATCTGGGGCCGGGGCACTGCCCCCCAGAGGCGGGAAGCCGCCGTCCGCATGGCGGACCGGGTGAAGTTCCCCGAGGCAGCCCTGGACCAGCGGCCCGAGGGTTGGTCGGGCGGGCTGGCCCAGCGGCTCTGCCTGGCCCGGGCCCTCATGCTGGAACCGGCAGTGCTCGTGCTGGATGAGCCCTTTTCGGCCCTGGATCCGACCCTGGCCGGCCATCTGCTGGCCCTGCTCCTGTCCTTGAAAGCCGAGGGTCTGGCGCTGCTGCTGTCCAGCCACGACCTGGCCTTTGTGCAGAGGCTCTGCGAAGGCATGCTGGTGCTTGGCGAGGGCACGCCCATGTGCCAGGGAAGGACGGCAAAGCTCCTGTCGGATCCCATGGACCCGTATTTGAAGAAGCTGTCTGAGGCTGCGCCGCGGCTGCCGCAGGTCGCGGGGGACTAATCCTCCAGGGGCACCTGGACGGCGGCGGTGTTCACGTAGATGCCGTCGAAGTGGCCCCAGAAGCTGCTGAAGCCGGGGCGGAGGCGGCCACGCTGGTCCATGGCTTGGAGCTCCGCGGAAAGCAGGCGCTGGGCCTCGCCGTTCTGGATCTCCTGCACCAGGTTCCGCCGGGCCTCGAAGGTCAGGGCGGGAGCGGGTTCCCGGGACGTGATGCGGGCCACCCAGACCTTGCCATCCTGGGTCCAGAGCAGGGGCGTGGTACCCCCGACGGGCGTTTCCAGCAGGGCTTTGCGGATGGCGGGGTTGGCCACGAGATCCTTCAGTCCGTTCAGGGGCGCGGCGGCCTGATCCGTGACCACGCCCACGGCCTGGAGGCCCCCGGACTTGAGAGACTCCTGGGCCTTGGCCAGGGCCTGTTTCCGGGCCTCCTCGCGGCGGTAGTCCGCCAGGACCTTGCTCCGGATCTCCTTCATGGGGGGAACGGCTTCGGGCAGTTCCTCCTGGACCCGGAAGAGCAGGTAGCGGTCACCGAAAGCCTGGGGCTTCGATACCTCGCCCACCTTCAGGCGGAAGGCCTCGCTCACCAGCTGGGGCAGCTCGGGCAATCCCTCGGACTGGGCGGAAGGCTCGTTGCTGAAGGGCTGGCTCAGCTGGGCGGCGGAGCCGAGGCTCTTGGCGGCAGCGCCGAGATCGCCGCCGTTGGCCCGCTTGCGGATCTGCTCGAGGCGTTCCTGGGCACGGGCCTTGAAGCGGTTCGCGGAGATCTCGCCGGTGAGTTCGTCCTTCACGTCCGCGAAGGATTTCTCGCGGCGGCCTTCCAGCTTGATGAGATGGATGCCGAAGATGGTGCGGACCGGCTGGCTGATCTCGCCGGGCTTCAAGGCTGAAGCGGCTTCGGAGAAGGGCTTCTGCATCTGGGGGAATCGGAACCAGCCCAGGTCCCCGCCGTTGCCCTTGGCGGAAGGATCCTCGCTGAGCTCCTCGGCGGCCTTGGCGAAATCCTGGCCCTTGACGAGGCGGGCGCGGAGCAGCTCGGCCTTGGCCGTGGCCTCCTTGACCTGGGCATCCCCCTCGGCCTTGAAGAGGATATGGCGGGCCTTCAGTTCGAGGTAGTCGTTCTTGCGGGCCTCATAGGTCGACTTGAGGGCGGCTTCGTCCACCTGGGCATCCTTGCCCAGGGAGGCGCGGTCCACGGCCACGAACTGGATGATGCGGCGGGGCGGCTGGATGAAGCGGCTGCCACCGGCCTTGTAGAAAGATTCCAGGGTGGCATCGCCGGGGTCGGGGATGCTGGCGGGGTTGACGGCGAGGGTGGCCTGCTGGAAGGCCACCTTCTCGTTGCGCAGCCGGTTCTCGACATTCAGCCAGGTTTCGTCCAGGGGCACCTGGAGGGCGGCCTGCTGGATGAGCTTGGTCCGCAGCAGCTCGCTGCGGAGGGCCTTCTCCTGGGTGGCGGGGCTGAAGCCGGTGTCCTGGAAGATCTGCTTGAGTTCGGCGGTGGATTTCAGGTTGCCGTTGGCGTCGAGGAGCATGGGGTACTGGCGGAGGAAGGCGCGCAGCCGCGCTCCCACTTCCTCGTCGGTCACCACGATCTGATGCCGATCGGCCAGCTCCTCCATGAGCTTCTGGTTCATGAGTTCGCGCAGGGCCTGGGCCTGGACGAAGGGCCGCATGGTCTCGGGATTGGCCTGCTTGCCGTAGCGCTGCATGAGCTCCTGCATATGCTCGCCCAGTTCCCGCATGGTGACTTCGCGGCCGTAGACTCTGGCCACGATGGTGTCCGGACTGCTCACCTGGCCGGACGGCATCAGGTAGGCCACCATGCCCAGAAGCACGACGATCATGATCGCGGCCATGGGGGTGCGGTTGGATTTGAAGACTGAGCGGAATGAACGCAGCATGCGGGGCTCCGGTGGACGGACCTCTCAGAATACGCGGTCATCCCCCTAAATACCAAGCCTAAGAGACGCTGCAGAGGGCCTTCAGGGAATGCGGGTGCCTGACGCAGGGGATGGGATTGGATTACACTTAAGGGCTGGAGTGATCGAATGGCCGTCTTGCCTATCCTCACCTGGGGGGATCCCCGGCTCAAGAAAAACAGCGCGGATGTCGGTGCCTGGACTCCGGAGCTGGAGCGGCTTGTCGCGGACATGTTCGAGACGTCCCTGGATGAAGAAGGCGTGGGCTTGGCTGCGCCCCAGGTGGGCGTGAACCTGAACCTGGCGGTCATCGACTGTTCCTGCGGAGAGGATCCCGCCCAGAAGCTGGTCCTCATCAACCCGGAGATCATCGCCGAGGAAGGTTCCCAGATCGGCCCCGAGGGCTGCCTCTCCATTCCGGGCATCCGGGAAGTGCTGGAGCGGCCCCAGAAGGTGACCCTGCGGAACCGCACCCGGGAGGGGGAGTGGGTGGAGCTTACCGGCGAGGATCTGCTGGCCCGGGCCTTCTGCCACGAGATCGACCATCTGAGGGGGAGGTTGTTCGTGGAATACTTCGGCCCCGTGAAACGGCAGTTCCTGCACCGGAAGTATCAGAAGCAGGTCCGGGGATGACCCGCATCGCCTTTCTCGGCACGCCCAGGGCGGCGGTTCCCACCCTGCGGGCGCTGGCCGAGGAATTGGCGGACCAGGGCCTGACGGCGGTCTTTTGCAATCCTGACCGGCCCGCGGGGCGGGGGCGGCATCTGGAGGCCCCGCCGGTGAAGGCCGCGGCCCTGGAACTGGGGCTTCCCACCCACCAGCCCCAGAGCTGGAAAGCCCCAGAGACCCGGGCGCTCTGGGAGAGCCTGCAGGTGGATCTGGCGGTGGTGGTGGCCTACGGGCACCTGCTGCCGCGATGGATGCTGGAGAGCTGCCCCCTGGGCGTCTGGAATCTGCACTTCTCCCTGTTGCCCCGGTGGCGGGGCGCGGCTCCGGTGAACCACGCGCTGCTGGCGGGGGATGAGGAAACGGGCGTCAGCCTCATGCGCATCACGGAGGGGCTCGACGAAGGCCCCGTGCTGATCCAGTCCCACCGCGCCATCAATCACGACGATACGAGCGAGAGCCTGCTGGAAGCCCTGGCCCAGGATGCGGCGGCCCTGCTGCTGGACCAGCTGCCGCTGCTCCTGTCGGGAACGGCCGCACCCGCGGAGCAGGATCACGACCGGGCCACCTATGCTTCCAAACTGAACAAGGACATGGGCCACCTCGACTGGCGCCGCCCTGCGGCGGAGCTCCATCGGCAGGTGCGGGCCCTCTGGCCCTGGCCCGGGACCGAGTTCCGCATGGAGGATCAGGCCCTGAAGGTCTGCGGCGTGGGCCTGATGCGCACCTGCTACCGCGAGCCCGGCCAGCTGCTTTGGGGCAAGGAGGGTGCCTGGCTCACCACGGGCGAAGGCGCCCTGGAACTCACCCGGCTCCAGCGGGCGGGCAAGCCCGTGCAGCCGGCGCTGCAGGCCCTCCAGCCCTGGGGCGCCACCGGCAGTCGGCAGCTGGTCTGAGCCTTATTCCGCCTTCACCGCGAAGGGCTTGAAGCCGGCCTTCTTCAGCTTCTCGGCGACCTTGTCCATGGCGGCGCGGTCCGCCGGTTTGGCGAGCCGGATTTTGATCTGGCCTTTGTCCTTGGTCGAGGAGGTCGCGAAGCCGGCGGTCTTGGCCTTCTCGGCGACCCTTTTGGCTTCGGCCGCATCGGAGGTGGCGACGAGCTGAAGGGTCCACAGGTCAGCTTCCGCGGCCTTCGCCGGGGCCGTCTCTACCTTGGATTCCGCCTTGGGAGCCGTGGCGTCCACTTTCTGGGCGGGCACCAGCCTGTCGGAGGATTCGCCCTCGAAGAGCTTCATCTGGTCCATCAAGGGCACGGGAAGGTCCTTCAGATCCTCCACGGAACTCTTCTGGAGGGGACGGCGGAGGACCTCGCTCTGCTTGCCCACCTGCACGCCCAGGACGAAGGTGAGGGTGAGCAGGCCCACGCCCATTCCCGCCACCCAGAGGATGGATTGGCTGCTGATGCTGATCTGGTCCCGGGGCGTCATGACCGCTCCAATCTAACGCCTTCCAGCCGCGCCGCGAACTGGGCGCCGGAACTGGCGGGGGCCGTGATCAGGACTGAGTCGGCGGGTTCCAGCAGGGCGGCGGCCAGCAGCGGGCCTCCGGCCCCCGCGAACTCGCCCCAGAGCTGCTTGGGGTGGAGGGGTTCCGGCCACTCTGGATGTCGGTTCGCCAGGGCGGCTTCGAGGACATCCAGCCGGGGCAGGCCGCTGGCGCCGCCGATGCGCCGGTCCACCGGCGGGTCGGCCAGACAGGCCTCGGTGGCCCGTTCCAGGGCCCGGATCCGAGCCTCGTCGGACCGGTCCGGCGTGGACCTCGAGGCGAGGGCTTTCAGCATCGCCCTCGGGCGGATTTTCCTGGTCTGGGCGCGCTCCTCGGCTTCCAGCACAAAGGCCTGGGCCCCTTCGCCGGGCAGGAAGCCCCGGCCCGATCCGGGTTCGGGATTCCCGTGGCGGTCCAGCAACCGGGCTCCGCGGCAGACATCCAGGAGCATCGGGAACAACCCATCCATGGCGATGACCAGAACCGCATCCGCAAGGCCGGAGCGCAGCCAGCGGGCACCCTGTTCCAGGGCGGTGAAGGTGGCGTTCTCCCGGTCCACGAAGGTTCCGCTGGGCCCCTTCAGGCCGAAGGCCAGGGCCAGGTGCCCGCTGGCGGCATTGGCCACGGAGTTGGGGAAGAGCATGGGGGAGGCCCCCTCCACGCCCCGCTGGAGATAGGGGCGCATGAAGGCCTCGCTGGCCTCGCTGCCGCCGGTGAGGGTGCCGACGCAGACCGCGATCCGCTCGCCCATGGTTCGGGGATCGAGCCCGGCGTCCAGGAAGGCCTGGTGGGCCGCGGCCCAGGCGAACCGGGAAGGGCGGTCCAGGCGCCGCAGCTGCATGGGCGGGATGATGCCGGCGGGGTTGAACAGGGTGCAGGCCGCTCCGCGTCCCTGGCCCAGCTGCTCCGGCAGGTCCCCGAAGCAGGGCAGGCCGCTGGCGAGGCTGGCCCGGGCGGCGTCGATGCCATCGCCGCAGGGCAGCACCAGGCCCAGGCCCGTGATGGCGAGGTCCATGCCGCTCATGGCCTCTCCCACCGGCGGAGCGCCAAGCACACGTTGTTCCCGCCGGAGGCTCCATCTCCGCAAGCGAGCGGAGCGAGGGCGCGGGAGGACGGTCCAGTGGACCGTCCGATAGATGGAGGCAAAGGCCGAGTCGTCATCAGCCCTCCCACCGGCGAAGTGCCAGGCACACGTTGTTCCCGCCGAAAGCAAAGGCGTTGACGAGCGCTGTCCTGACCATTCGCTGTTTCGCCACCATCGCCGTGCAATCCAAATCGCAGGCCGGATCGGGATCCTCCAGCCGCAGGGTGGGGCTCACCACCTGATCGCGGAGCGCCAGGATGGCCGCGGCGGCTCCGATGGCGCCCGCGGCGCCGAGGGTGTGCCCGAACTGGCTCTTGGTGCTGGTGACGGAAATGGAATCGGCGGCGGTCCCCAGGGCGCGGCGGATGGCGCGGCACTCGGCGCCGTCGTTGGCGGGGGTGGCGGTTCCGTGGGCGGAAATCAGATCCACTTCCGATGCGTCGAGCCGGCCCATGCCGAGAGCCATGGTGAGGGCCCGGGCGGCGCCTTCGCCTTCGGGATGGGGGGCCGTGGGATGGTGGGCATCCATGCTGGCCCCGTAACCCAGCACCTCGGCCAGGATGACGGCTCCGCGGGCCCGGGCGTGCTCCAGGGATTCCAGCAGGATCTGGGCGGCGCCTTCGCCCAGGTTGAGGCCGGCCCGGTCGCGACTGAAGGGGCGGCACTTGTCCGGGTCCACGGCCTTGAGACTGGAGAAGCCCGCATAGGTGGTGCGGCAGAGGCTTTCGGCGCTGCCGGCCAAGGCCAGGTCCAAGTCGCCGGCGGCGATGCGCTCCCAGGCCTGGCCCAGGGCCAGCAGGCTGGAGGAGCAGGCGTTCATGATGGTGGATCTGGGCCCCTCGACCCCCAAGTGGGTGGCCAGGGCATCCGTGACGGTGCAGGGCCCCTGGAAGGCGGGTTCCGCGGCAAGGCCCCGGCGTCCAGCCAGGCGCTCCGCCAGGTAGGCCTCGGCCACGGGCAGTCCGCTGGTGCCCGCGCCCTGGAAGACACCGCGGCGCCCGGGGTCATTTCCGGGGGCGAATCCATCCATGGCTTCTTCCAAAGCCTTCAGGGCCATGACTTCGCAGCGGGTCTGGTGCCGGGCGGCCTCCAGGGGCACCTGGGCAGCCATGCGGGCAGGTTCTCCGGGCAGCTCCAGGCGGGTGAGGGGCCCGAGGCCGTCCCGCCCCGCCAGCATGGCGGACCAGGTGCCTTCCCGGTCCAGGGCCAGAGAAGAGACGAGACCGAGGCCCGTGACCACGACCCTCATAGGCGCTTCACCAGCAGGGTGGCGGTGCAGAGGTCGCGGCCTTCGCAGCTCACGGTGCCCTTGAGCTTCATGAGGCCCGCAAAGGCGCCTTCGGCCTGCACTTCGAGGCGGAGACGGTCACCCGGGAAGGCGGGACCCTTGAAGCGGGCATCCTGGACGCCGGCCAGGAAGATGGCTGCGCCATGCAGGGATTCGGCCTCCAGGAAGCCCCCGGCCTGGGCCAGCATTTCCAGCAGCATCACGCCAGGAACGATGGGCCGGTCCTGGAAATGACCCTGGAACTGGGGCTCCGCGGCCGTGACCAGCTTCTCGGCCACTACCCGGACGCCGGGTTCCCGCTCCAACACCCGATCCACCAGCAGGAAGGGATAGCGGTGGGGCAGGTGGGCCTGGACGCCGACCATGGGAACTAGGCCTGGGCTTTGGTGTGTTCAGCGACGAAATCGGTGAGGGCCTGAACGGATTTGAAGGCTTTCAGGCCCGCCGCCTCATCCTCGATCTTCACCCCGAAGACCTGCTCCAGGCCGAGCACCAGTTCCAGGGCATCGATGGAATCCAGGCCCAGTCCGTCTCCGAAAAGGGGGGCCTCGTCCTCGATCTGGTCCGGGGTCATGCCCTCGAGCTTGAGGCGCTCGATGATCATGGCCTTGATGCGCTGCTTCAGCTCGCTCATGGGTTTCCTGGACGAAAGGTCAAATGGAGATTCTACCGTGGCCTGTCGCCCAAGCGGGGTTGTGATCTTCGCATCACTGAAGAAGTCCCAAAGGGCGCTAAGCTGGAACCTCGCGGAACCCTCCGCCTGGGAGCGCCATGGCCCATCCCGCTGCGCCATTCCTGTCAGTCCTGATCCTGTTCCTGGTCGCCGCCGTCACGGCCATCGCCATCCTCGTGCTGTCGGGGAAGGTGCTGCCGATGCTGAAGCCCAACAACCCGAAAGAGGCCAAGCTGCGCCCCTACGAGTGCGGCGTCCCGCCCCAGCAGGAAGGGGCCCGGCACAAATACTCCGTGAAGTTCTACCTGACGGCCATGCTCTTCATCCTGTTCGATGTGGAAGCGGCCTTCCTGTTGCCCTGGGCCGTGAACTACAAGAAGGCCCTCTGGACCTTCGTCCCCATGCTCAGTTTCATGGCCACCCTGCTGGTGGGCTTCGTCTACGCCTGGGGCAAGGGTGCCTTCGAGTGGGAGCGCTGACATGGCGGAAATGGATGTCAACGACGCGGTCGTAACCACGCGCCTGGACGCGGTGGTGAACTGGGCCCGCATGAACAGTCTCTGGCCGCTTCCTTTCGGAACCGCCTGCTGCGCCATCGAGTTCATGAGCATGATGGCTTCCAAATACGATCTGAGCCGCTTCGGCGCCGAGGCCATGCGCTTCAGCCCCCGGCAGAGCGACATGATGCTGGTGCTGGGCACCGTCACCAACAAGATGGCCCCCGTGCTGCGCACCATCTACGCGCAGATGGCCGAGCCCAAGTGGGTGATCTCCGTGGGAGTCTGCGCCAGTTCCGGCGGCATGTACCGCACCTATTCCACCCTGCAAGGGGTGGACCGGGTGATTCCCGTGGACGTCTATGTGCCGGGCTGCCCGCCCCGGCCCGAGAGCATGATCTACGGCGTCATGAAGCTGCAGGAGAAGATCGGCAAGGAATCCCTCTCCATGCGGAAGGATCACATCGCCCGGTTCTACGAGAGCCTCGCCCGGCAGGAAGCCCTCCAGGCGGAGAAGGGCCTCACGAGCCAGCAGGCCGTCCGCGACATGCTGATGGATGCCGCCGGGCGCGGCGCAGGCACGATCTTCTAGGCGAGGGACGACCATGGTCATCGAGCTCATTGAGACACAGGTACCTGGCGCCATCGCGGATCGCCATGACTTCCGGGGCGACCAGACCCTGGTGATCGCCAAGGATCATTTCATGGCGGTGGTGGACCTCCTCCATCGCGAGGGGTTCCAGTTCCTGGTGGACATCACCGCCGTGGATTGGCTTGAGCGGGAGCCGCGTTTCGATGTGGTCTACCACTGGCTGAACCTGGCCAGCCAGGAGCGTCTGCGGCTCAAGGTCCCTGTCGCCGATGGCGAGACCATGCCCAGCCTCACGGGCCAGTTCAAGACCGCCGACTGGTTCGAGCGGGAGGTCTTCGACCTGTTCGGCATCCGCTTCGACGGGCACCCCAACCTGAAGCGCCTGCTCACCTGGGATGACTTCGAGGGCCATGCGCTGCGCAAGGACTTCCCGCTGGATGGCGGGGACCCCTTCTGCATGGAAGGCTGCACCGCCCCCTACAACAACGGCCAGCGAAGCTGAAGGACGACGCCATGGAATCCATCGCCCTTTCCAAACAGCAGCTCGACGGCGACAAGATGATCGTCAACCTGGGACCGTCGCACCCGACGACCCACGGCACCCTGCGCATCATCCTCGAGCTTGAAGGCGAGACCATCACCAAGGCCACGCCGGAGATCGGATACCTCCACCGCGGCGTGGAGAAGCTGGGCGAGAGCCTCAGCTTCCAGCAGTTCATTCCCCTCACGGATCGCCTGAACTACTGCAGCTCCATCATGAACAACGTGGGCTACGCCTGCGCCGTGGAGAAGCTGCTGGGCATCGAGATCCCCAA
>DATEZS010000005.1:0-34268 GCA_035255365.1 Geothrix sp. | reverse complement strand
TCTTCGCCCAGTTGCCGGAGTCCAAGCTGCGGGGGTACAAGCCGGGGCGCTACTCCTTCAACGTCAAGGGGGGGCGCTGCGAAGCCTGCTCCGGGGACGGCATCATCAAGATCGAGATGCACTTCCTCCCGGATGTCTATGTCCAGTGCGAGGTCTGCAAGGGGGCGCGCTACAACCGGGAGACCCTGGAGGTGCGCTACAAGGGGAAATCCATAGCCGAGGTGCTCGACATGACGGTTTCCCAGGCGTTGCAGTTCATGGAGAATATCCCGCGGATCAAGTCGAAGCTGAAGACACTGGAAGAGGTGGGACTCGGCTACATCAAGCTCGGACAGTCGGCCACCACCCTTTCCGGCGGCGAGGCGCAACGGGGGAAGCTTGCCAAGGAACTTGCCAAGCGTGCCACCGGCCGTACCATCTACATTCTCGACGAGCCGACCACGGGGCTCCACTTCGAAGACATCCGGAAACTCCTGGAAGTGCTCGACCGCCTCGTCGAGGGGGGGAATACCATAGTCGTCATCGAGCACAACCTCGACGTGATCAAGACCGCCGATTGGATCCTCGATCTGGGGCCCGAAGGGGGCGGCGAAGGCGGCCGCGTCATCGCGGTGGGCACGCCTGAAGTGGTGGCCAAGAAGAAGGCCAGCGTGACGGGGCAGTATCTGGCGCCGTATTTGAAATAGGCTGCTGCGCGGTGGTGCCTGCCCGGGCTAGGTGTTCTCAACCAAGGTCCAGCTTCGCTTGCTCAGGCGTACTGATCCACCCGTCCACCGATGCCACCGGCCTGGGCCATCATCTTCACGAGCTCCTCGCCCTGCTGGGCCTGCATGTCCAGAGACTTCTTCAGGACGCTCACGGCCAACTGGTTCTGGAGGTTCGCCTGACTTTGGGCTGCGGCAGCGACTGGGGAAATTTCCATGGAGACCTCAACTGCATCTTATCGGACGTGGGGCTTCCGGACTTGAGCGGCCCGGAGGAGGGCGGCGGCGTCCTGGACCTGGACCTTGGTCTCGGCGGCGGCCCTGTTCTCGGTGGCAATGGCCTCAAACACCTCACGCCGGTGCACTTGAACGGTGCGCGGGGCATTGATGCCCAGGCGGACCCCATCCTTGGTGATCCCCAGGACCACCACCTCGATCTCGCCACCGATGACGATGGATTGATCCGGCTTGCGCGTGATTACCAGCATGAGGGGAGGGTATCAGCCCTGGTTGAGGATCGGGAATCGAAGGGGGAACTGCTCTGAATTCAGCACCAGTTGGAAGCCGGTGCGCGATTTGATGTTGATGACCAGGGGCCCGGCGAGGTTGGTGGTCATCTGCTTGGGCTCATCCTGGATGACCACAAGCGTAAGGATCAGGGCGTCCTCGGGGGCATAAAGCGCCAGGGCCTCGGCTTCTTCAGGACTCAGGGGCACCTCGTAGTCCTTCTTGACGCAGACCGGATCGACGCAGATGAAGGAAGTCTCCGGGGCCTCCGCCGACTGGAGGAACTTGAAGGGGTACCCGTCCTGGGGCTCGAAGAGATGGTAGGTATGCAACTGCGGGAAGCCCACCAGACCTTTCGGGAAGGTGAGCGTCACGGGTTCGGGGGGGAGAATGGGGTCAGGGTTCGAGGTCATGGTCGTCCTCCGTTGTTCCAGATCAACCCATCGGCGGAATCATCCTCGGGCTGAGTTTCATCGGCTCCCTCCCGGAAGACCTCCCAGAGGGCCGCGCCGCGCTTCCGGCGGAACCTGGGGTTCGGGATGGTGTGCTCCAGGGCCTCCAGGGACCGGGGGGGATGGGTGAGGCGCGCCGTGATCCACCGGTTGCCCAGTTCCATGACGGCGGCCACATCCCCTTCGTTGCCCCAGGCCCAGCGCAGGGCCGTGAGCTTCCTGGCCCGTTCCACGGCCACGGGGCCCAAATGGCGGATCTTGTCCACGATGGGGTCATGGTCAGGGGGCACATAGGCCCGGACCCGCTTCAGCAGGTGGCGCATCTCCTTGGGAAGGGAGGCCAGCCGCGGACCAATTTCCGGGTCCTCGCGCTTGGACTCGGCCTCCTCCGCCAGGATGCGGAGCAGAGGCAGGAGCAGAGCCGCGTCCCGGCTGGCGTAGGAGAACTGCGTATCCCGCAGGGGTCGCAGCATCCAGTTGGAATCCTGCTCCTCCTTGGGGATGTCGATGCCCAGCTTGAGCTTGGCCATGGTCTTGAGGCCCGGCTGGGGATAGCCCAGGGCCCGGGAGAGCAGCATGGTGTCGAAGATGCTGTTGGGCACCACGTCGTAGAGTCGCTTGAACACGATGCCGTCGCCGGAGAAGTCGTGGACGATCCAGGGCACCTGGGCCATGGCCTCCAGGCAGGGCTTCATGAGAGCGCCCAGGGCCAGGGGATCCACCAGCCAGGCCCGGTCGTGGGTGGCAACCTGCAGCAGCGCCAGCAGGCAGTGGTGCATGCCCGTGAGGCTGCACTCGATGTCCACGGCCAGCAGGCCCGCCCCGTGCCAGAGGGGCAGCGCCTCCTGCAGCTTCTCAGGAGTGTCCACATAGTCTGTCGGGAGATCGAAGGCTTCTGGCGCCATTCCACCAGTGTGCCGCACTTGCGCCTCCGGTACCCTGAAGGCTTCTTTGGAATGCCGGAGTCCCCATGAACCGATCCCTTTTCTGGACCACTTTCGCCACGGTGTTTCTCGCCGAAGTGGGGGACAAGACGCAGCTGGCGGCCATGACGGCCACGGTGCGCAGCGGCCAGGTCTGGACCGTGTTCCTCGCCGCCAGCGCGGCCCTGGTCTGTGCCACGGCCATCGGCGTGGCCCTGGGCGGCGTGCTATTCAAATACATCCCGGAGGCGGCCATCAAGTGGACCGCGGGCATGGCCTTCATCGCCGTGGGGCTGTGGGTGCTGATCAAGGGCTGATTGGTTTTATTCGTTGCCGTAGATCGATTTGACTCATTGATACAAAAAAATGTCACAAAGCCGAACGGCCCTGCACCGAAAGGTATGACAACAGCACCCGGGATCTGGTCGGCAGCGCCCAGGACCTGTCGTTCTGTCCCAAAACCGGGCCCCGACAGGCCCCAGGCGCGGCCCTGCCGCTCGGAGGATTCATGTTCACGAAACTCATCGGTGTCGCCACCCTCTTCACCGCCGGGTCCCTCATGGCCGGTGGAGGCGCGACCCTGGGCGCCACGCCCGTCGCCACGTTCACCGGGGATGCGGCCCTCAGCCAGGGCGGAGGATGCGGTGCCCAGGACGCCAAGGAGGACGGCAAGACGCCCGCGAAGGCGAAGGATGCCAAGGCCAAGGAGGGTTCCTGCGGCAAGGGCTCCTGCGGCAGCAAGGACGTGAAGAAGGCCAAGAAGGATGGCTCCTGCGGCAAGGACAAGAAAGCCAAGAAGGACGGGAGCTGTGGCAAGGATGGTTCCTGCGGCAAGGACAAGAAGTAGCAGATCGAGAGGCTGGTCATGGCTCAGGGCAGGTTCATCGGCGTGGGACTTGGGCTGCGGCGGCCCCACCTCGAAACCGTGGCGGGCATGGAAGGCCACGGCGTGCCCTTCTGGGAGACCTGTCCTGAGAACGTCATCGGCGATGGCGGCCGGCAGCACCGGATGGTTCGCGCCATCCTCGACCGGGACCCGGTGCTCACCCACGGTCTGGCCATCTCCCTGGGCGGGTACGATCCCTGGGATGAGGACTACCTCCAGGATCTGGAGCGCTTCCTGGTGGCCACCGGCACGCCCTGGCATTCCGAACATCTCTGCTTCACCAGCGTGGATGGGAACTGCCTGCATGAACTGTTGCCCCTCCCGTTCACCCGGGAGTCCGTACGGCACACCATCAGCCGGACCCGGGATCTCCAGGCGCGGCTGCCCGTGCCCCTGCTGCTGGAAAACATCACCTATTACGCAGAATTGGGCGCCGCCGAGATGGACGAGGCCGATTTCATCACGGCGGTGCTGGAAGGGGCGGATGTGGGCTGGCTCCTGGACATCAACAACGTCTACGTCAACGCCCTCAACTTCGGCTTCGATCCCAAGGAGTGGCTGTCCCGCATGCCCCTGGACCGGGTCGCCCAGATGCACATCGCGGGCCACAAGCGCTTCGGCAACCTCGTGGTGGATACCCACGGTGCCGAGGTCGTGGACCCCGTCATCGACCTGATGCAGTGGACCCTCGCGCGCCTGGGAAGGCCGGTGCCGGTGCTCCTGGAGCGGGACAACCACATTCCCGAATTCGAGCTGCTCATGGCGGAGCGGGCCCGCCTCCAGCAGGCCTACGACACCGCCCTGGCCGTCCACGAGGAACCTCATGTCTGAGCCCAGGACCCTGCGCCTGCAGCGCGCCATGGCGTCCCTCATCCTGGATGGGGATGAGGTTGCCTTGGAGACGGATCCCGGCCGCGCCGCCCGGCGGCAGGAGCTGTCCAGCGCGGACCGGAGCGCGTTCGGCGAGCAGGCCGAGGCGCTGATGACCTACCGCGAATTGGCGCGCATGAGCCTCCTGGAGCCTCTTGAAGATGTCTTCCCGGTGCTGAAGAGCCTGCTCGACGAAGCCGGGATGTGGGAGGCCTGCGTGCAGGCTTTCCTCGATGCCCGGGTGGTCCGCAGCTCCCAGTACCGCGATATCGCCCCGGCCTTTCTGGGGTGGCTCGCCACCACGGGCTGGGGTCAGGAACGCTGGCCCTTCCTCCTGGAATTGGCCCACGTGGAGATCCTGGAGGTGCTGGTGGCGCGTTTCCCGGACGCCGACGCGCCTGGGAACCTCCACCCCGATCCGGGGCCTTCCGACTTCGTGGTGCTGGATCCAGCCACCCAGGTGGTGACTTACCGCCACGCGGTCCATCGCGTCCGGGAGGAGTCGCCCGTGCCCGAGGAAATACCCTCCCACCTCCTGGCCTTCCGGAACCGGGAAGGCGAAACGAGGCTGCTGGAATTGACCCCGGGAACTTCCGCCCTGCTGGTCCAGGCGCGCATCCGCACCCTGGCCGCTGCCGCCGCGGCCCTGGACATGCCCGATCTGGCCCCGGCCCTGACCCTCTTCCGCGACCTGCAGCGCGACGGCGCCATCGCAGGATTCCGAACACCCACCTGATACCTGCGAGGCTCTGATGCTCCTGCGCGCCCTCCTGCCAGCTTTGCTGCTGGCCGCTCCCCTTCTGTCCCAGCCTCGCCATTTCCGCGTGGATGAGACCCACACGGTCCTCGGCTTCAAGGCCTCGACCCTGCTCTTCGATGTGCCGGGCCGCTTCACGCGCTACCAGGCCGAGATCCAGGGGGATCCGTCCGCGCCCGAAGGCGCGACGGTGCGCCTGGACATCGACGCGAAATCCGTCAGCACGGACAACGCGACGCGTGACGGGCATCTCCGCTCGCCGGATTTCTTCGACGTCGCCAGGTATCCGAAGATCTCCTTCGTTTCCCAGGGCGTGCGCAAGGAAGGCGACCATGTCCTGGTGCATGGCACGCTCACCATGCACGGCGTCAGCCGGCCCCTGGACCTCTCTTTCCAGGGCGCGGAAGGCATGAATGGGGCCGGTGCCCGCACCTGGTCCTACCGGGCCACCCTGCCGCTGGATCGCCTGGATTTCGGCATCGGCGCCGAGAGCGTCGCCGCAAAGATCAGCCTGAAACGGGAGGTGGAGCTGAATCTGCTGCTGGTGGGCTTCTTCGAGGAGTCCCCGGCGCCTGTCCAAAAGGCTGCGGCCAGGCGGAGCAAGGCACCGGCCGGGAAGTAGTCTTTGGAAGGAATCCTTGCCTGGCCCCGCCTCGCCGCTGACACTGGCAGCGGCATGACGGACGCTTCCCCCACCGAGCTTGAACTGATCCAGCGGGCCGCCCGGGGCGACTCGGATGCCTACGGCGCGCTGGTCCAGCCCCACCTGGCCCTTTTCCACAACGGGATCCACCGCATCCTGGGGAACACCGCCGACACCCAGGACGCTTTGCAGGACGCCCTCCTGAGCATCCATCGCGACCTGCCCCGGTTCGAGGGGCGCAGCCGCTTCAGCAGCTGGGGCTACAGGATCTGCCTGAACGCCGCGCTGATGTTTCGCCGCAGCCGAGTGAGGATCCAGGAAATGGAGCGCCCCGAGCCCGAGGCCCTCGGGCCCTTCGACAGCCGGGGGCACCACCTGCAGACGGAGCGCCTCCCCGAATGGCAGGTGGAGGCCCAGGCCCATGCCCTCGTGGAGCGACAGGAAATGCGGGATTGCCTGCAGCGAGCCCTCGACGAGTTGCCGGATTCCCAGCGCATCGTCTTCGTCTTGAAGGACCTGGAGGACTGGGAGACCGAGGCCATCGCCCAGCACCTCCAGCTGCCCGCCGGCACAGTCCGGCAGCGGCTCCACCGCGCCCGCGTGCTGCTGCAGGCGCGCCTGCGCGCCCATGTCCTGGGAGGTCGTCCATGAACCTCTTGCCCTCCTGCCACGAAGTCCAGACCCACCTCACGGAGTTCTCCGAAGGGGCCCTGCCGCTGGGACAGAGACTGGGCTTCCGGGTGCACCTGCTGTTCTGCCGGGTGTGTGCCGGTGTCCTGCGTGGCCTGAAGGCCCTTCCGAAGGTGGCCAGGACTGCCCTCGCCCCGCCACCGGAGCCGCCTGAGGCCGCCGAGCAGGCGCTGGCCGAGGTCCAGGCCAAGCTTCGGAAGGACGCTAGGAACGCCTGAGGGTGATGATGGGGATCTCGGGGGTCGAGCCGATGCGGATGGGCAGGCCCACGACGCCGAGGCCGCGGCTCACATAGAGTTGATCCGGCCCTTCCCGGTAGAGCCCCTGGGTGCGGGGGCCGATGAGGCGCGCGCTGTTGAAGCCTGGGATGGGATTGATCTGGCCGCCGTGGGTGTGGCCAGACAGCGTCAATCGCGCCCCGGCCAGCAAAGCCTTTTCCCATTCGCTCGGGCGATGGTTCATGCAGATGCGGAAGGCTTCCGCCGGCAAGTCCTTGGCCGCCTCCGCAGGGCGGGGCCCGGGACCGAAGGGAAGCCTCCGGAAGCGGCCATTGCTGGCCATGGGATCCTGGAGGCCCATCAAGGCGAGGGTGGCGCCGTTTCGCTGGATCAGGGCCGAGGCATTCTCCAGACAGCGGATGCCCGCGGCCTCCAGGTTCTCCCAGATGGGGCGGGGATCATCAAAGTAGTCATGGTTGCCCAGGATGGCGAAGATGCCCAGGGGCGCTTGAAGTCCTCGGAAGGCTTCCAGGAGGGGCGCCAGTTCTTCCGGGCGGCTATCCACCAGGTCGCCGGTGAACAGGATGAGCTCCGGCCGTTCGCGCTCTGTGAGGACGCGCCAGCGCTCCATAATCTGGCGGCGAACCAGGGGGCCCGCATGGAGATCGCTCAGTTGGGCGATTTTCAGACCATGCAGGCCCGGAGGAAGATCCGGGAAGGGAAGGTCCAGCCGCGTGAGGAGGGGGTCCTGGTAGGCCTCGCTGCGACCCACCACGGTGAAGGCGGTGGCCGCCCCGGTGCTGGCCACGGCGGCGGTGCGCAGGAAGGTCCGGCGGCCCAGGTCATCGGGGGCTTCCGCCTCCTCGGAAACAGGGTGGCGGGTGCGCCACAGGCCCTCGGCCACCAGGGCGATGAGCAGATGCAGCACCGTGAAGGCCTGGAAGTAGAAGCCCGTGCGGGCCAGCATCCGCAGGGTCGGGATCGCCCCGTGGCCACCCAGGCCCAGGAGACGCATGCCCGCGTACAGGATTAGGGGCAGGTGGGAGAGCCCCAGGACCCAGGGAATCCAACGCTGGACGCGGTCCGGCAGTTCCAGCCGCAGCAGCTGGAGGTGGAACCACTGGATCAGAAAAATGAGCAGAAGGGCGATCAGGAAGGGCATTCAAGCTCTCAGGGCCAAGCGTTCAGTGTGACCTGGGGCGGTGATCCCGGTGACGAAGATCACTTATTGAGACTAAATCTCACAAAGGATCTTGAAATTGGATCTAAAAATAGTGAGACTCAGTCTCATGTTGGTTCGATGGCTTTCCCTCCTCCTGGTGCCCGCCTTGGCGGTGGCCCAGCCTCCGGTTCCCTCCCTGGACCGGGTGATATTGGCCATGGGGACCGAGCTGAAGGTGCGGTTGGGAGGGCAGGGGAACCTGGCCGGGGCCTCGGAGGCGGCGCTCTCGGAGGCGGCGCGGATTGAAAAGGCCTGCTCCACCTGGGACCCCGCGTCGTCCTGGAGCCGATTGAACGCAGCCGGGTCGAACCCTGTGGCGCTGGATCGGGAGTGGCTGGTCCTGCTGGATCAGATGAAGACCTGGCAGGTTCGGACCGAGGGGGCTTTCGATCCCGCGCTCATGCCCCTCCTGCGGGCCTGGGGGATCCGCCAGGGAGGTCGGACGCCGGACCAGGCGGCCTTGAGCAAGGCGCGAAAAGCTTCAGGTGCCGGTCTCTTGGAATTGAATCTGGCGGCAGGGACGGCGCGCCTGAAGGATCCCGATTCGGGCGTGGAGGAAGGGGGGTTCCTCAAGGGCTATGCCTTGGATCGCATGAGGCAGGCGGCGGGAACCACCGAAGGCCTGCTGGATTTTGGTGGCCAGCTGCTGGCTTGGGGGCGGCCCGTTGAGGTTTCCGTCGCGGATCCCCAGGACCGCCAGCTGCCCCGCATTTCTTTCACTCTGAACAACGCTTCACTCGCCTCCAGTGGCACTTCGGAACGAGGGCACCACATCCTGGACCCCCGCACCGGAGAACCCTGCTCGGCCTGGGGGAGTACGGCCGTGGTGGCAGCGGATGCGCTCACGGCCGATGTGCTTTCCACGGCCCTGTTCGTCATGGGGCCCGATGCCGGCCTGGCCTGGGCGGAGCGTCATGGCTTCGCTGCAGCGTTCCTTTTCAACGATGGCGGAGTCCGCCTCACCCATGCCTTTCACAACCTGCACCCGAGCGTGCGCAAGGAGCAACCATGAAATCGTTTCTCACCCCTTTGGCTCTGGTACTACTCGCCCTGCCCATGGCAGCCCAGTCGCCGGAGACGGATAAGCGCGTGGCGGAGTTGGAACGGAAGCTCGACATCCTCAGTCGCGAACTGGAATCCCAGAAAACCGGAACCGCGAGTCCTGCCGCCAAAGAAGAGGGAACCCTCGGGCTCGCCCCGGCCGCCTCGAAAGTCTATGAGACGAAGGGGGGGTTGAGCATCGGAGGCTACGGGGAACTGACCTACGAAAACTACGGGCAGACACTGGAGAACGGCCAGCGGGATCCCAAAGCGCCGGTGGCCGACACGCTGCGCCTCATCCTGTATACCGGCTACAAGTTCACCGACAGCATCGTTTTCAATTCCGAGCTTGAATTCGAGCACGGCGGCTACTCCGACGAGCATGTGGAAGGCGAAGTGAAGGTGGAATTCGCCTACTTCGATTTCCTCGTGAACAAGGCCTTCAATGTGCGGGCGGGCAAGGTCCTCATGCCGCTCGGCTTCATCAACGAGATCCACGAGCCGCCCACCTTCCTGAGCGTGAAGCGCCCCTTCACCGAGAAATACATCATCCCCACCACCTGGACGGAAATGGGTGTGGGCGCGCACGGGGAATTCGGCGCTGGCTTCAGCTATCGCACCTACGTCAGCACGGGCTTGCAGGCCACGAATCGCGGGGATGGCCTCACCGAGGGCTTCACCTCCGAGGGCATCGAGGGTGGTCGTCAGGATGGCAAAGAGGCCTTCGCCCGGAGCCTGGCCTTCTCGGGTCGGTTGGACTGGTCCCCGATACCGGGCATCACCTTCGGGGTGGGCCACTATACGGGCAACAGTGGCACCAACACCGAGACGGGCGAGGGCGTCGCCATTCGGACGAAGGTCACGGAATTCCATGGTGAGTACAAGGCCAATGGCCTGCAGGTACGGGCCCTCTATGCCGCCTTCACCAATGACCGTGCCGGTGTGGAGGCCCTGGCCGCAGGCGATCCGGCGCGCGAGGTGGGCCTGAAGGCCGACGGCGGGTATGTGGAGGCGGGCTACGACTTGTTCAACGGCCGTTTCGGAAAGAAGGCCCTCATCCCGTTCCTGCGCCTGGAGAAGTTCAATACCCAGAAGGAGGTTGCGGAGGGCACTGTGGCGAATCCGGAAAACGACCGCAGGATCACCACGGTGGGCATCGCGTACAAGCCCATTCCCCAGGTGGCCATCAAGGCCGACTTCATGAAAGCGGAAAACCAGGCGAAGACGGGCCGCAACCAGTTCAACCTAGCCCTCGGCTACTACTTCTGAGTCCCTCCATGATCCTCCGACGCACCCTTTGTTCTCTCGCCTTCGCTCCGGCCCTGGTGGCCGCCGCGAACCTGCCCACCACCGCAGAGGCCCTGGCCCTGGCCTTTCCCGGCATGAAGACCCAGCGGCGGGAGTACTACCTCACCGAGGTCCAGGTGAAACGCGTCAAGGAATTGTCCGGGGTGGACCTCCCGGGCGCCTGGATCATCACCTACGAGGCGGTGAAGGACGGGAAGGTCGCGGGCGTGGGCTTCTTCGATACACACCTCGTGCGGACCCTCAACGAGACGGCCCTGGTGGCCATCTCGGCAGAGGGGCGGGTGCTGAGGGTGGAGGTGGTGGCCTTCCGTGAACCCCAGGAGTACCTGGCCAAACCGGCCTGGATTGGCCAGCTTCAGGGGAAGGCCTTGGATAAGGACTTGAAGTTGAACCGCGCCATCCGCCCGCTCTCCGGCGCCACCCTCACGGCCAATGCCCTCACGGACGCTTCCCGCCGCTGCCTGGCGCTGTGGCAGGTGCTTTACGGAGGAAAGCCGTGACCATTCTGGAACGCTGGAGCCTGCACCTCGCCGCATGGCTCACCGGCGCCACCGGCCTGCTCTACGGGTGGCTCCGCTACTATGGCCAGCGGGCGGGGGAATTCGGCATGGAGGCCCATCCCCTCCAGCCGGTGCTGCAGCATCTCCATGTGCTTACGGCACCCCTCCTGGTCTTCGCCCTGGGCATGCTGGTGCGGGGCCATGTGCTGCCCATGTGGCGGGCTGGCCGACCAGCTGGCCGCCGTTCGGGCATCCTGCTCGCCTTGATCCTGGGCCCCATGATTGCGAGCGGCTACCTGGTCCAGGTGGTGGTGGACCCGCGTTGGCGCCTGATCGCCGCATGGATCCATGGCGTCTCGAGCCTGCTGTTCCTCGGGGGGTACGGTGCCCATCAACTGGCGTCGCAGCGGCAAGGGCGTGCCAGCGAAGGCGCCCTGGCGGAGGCCACTCTGAATCCATCTTGAAGCGGGGTTGGGAGCATTTAGGGGACCGGCAACCCGGAGAAGGGTACATTCAAGGCATGTCGCGCATCCGCATGCTCTCCGATCAAGTGGCGAACCAGATTGCCGCTGGGGAGGGGGGGACCCGCTCTGCGTTCGCGGGCGGCCAGATGACAACCCGACCGCCGGTTCCCCTGCGAGACTGATCCCATGGCCAAAATACGAATCCTCAGCGACCAGGTTGCCAATCAGATCGCGGCGGGCGAGGTTGTCGAGCGGCCCTCGTCGGTGCTGAAGGAACTGGTGGAAAACGCCCTGGACGCAGGGGCGCGACGCATCGAAGTGAGCTGGGAGGAGGGTGGCAAGCGCCGCCTGGAAGTGGCCGACGATGGCAGCGGCATGGCCCGGGACGAGCTGTATCTGGCCCTGGAGCGCCACGCCACCAGCAAGGTGCGAACCGCCGAGGACCTGGGCCACCTGGGCACCTTCGGCTTCCGGGGGGAGGCGCTGCCCAGCATCGCCAGCGTGAGCCGCTTCGAGCTCACCAGCGCGGAGGTCGATGGCGTCGGCCACCGCCTGCGCTGCGAATTCGGCGTCATCAGGGAAGTCGCCCCGGTGTCCCGCAGCCGCGGCACCACGGTGGCGGTGCGGGATCTCTTCGCCCAGCTTCCGGCCCGGCGTCGCTTCCTGAAATCCACGGATACGGAGCACGCCCAGCTGTGGGGCGTCATGGCCCGCTTGGCGCTGAGCGCTCCTGGTGTGCACTGGACCATCCGGCCGGACCGGGGCCACCCGCTGGTGCTGCCGCCGGTGGAAGATGCGGGTCTGCGTCTGGGGCCCCTGCTGGGCGACAAGCTGGGCCGCCTCGTCGCCTTCGTGAACGGCGAGCTGCCCTGGTGCCTGCGGGGTTTCGTCTCGCCGCCGGACCTCAGCTTCCGGGACCGGAATCACCTGTACCTCTTCGTAAATGGCCGGGCCGTGCGGGACCGCCTGATGCTGGCGGCCTTGTCCGAAGCCTGGTCCGGAACCTTCGCCAAGGGCTCGTACCCGGCCGCCGTGCTGTTCCTGGAGCTGCCGCCGGAGGCCGTGGATGTGAACGTGCATCCCACCAAGGCCGAGGTGCGTTTCCGCGAACCCCAGCGTATGTATGCCTGGGTGCGCAGCGCCACGGAAGAGGCCTGGGCCAAGCTGCGGGGCGGTCTGGCCTCGGTGCTGGAGCTGCCGCCAAAGCCCATGGAGGCGGAGTTCGACTTGGATCCGTCGCGCCGCATGGAGGCGCAGCACCCGCGGCTCTGGTCCGATCACTCCGGGGGCACCCTGGGCGCCTACCAGGCCCTTGGCGACGCCTTCGCCACCCGTCCCCTGGAAACGGTCTACGCCTACGAACCTCGGTCCGAAGGCGTCGCGGAGCCAGCCCATGGCTCAACGGAAATCCGCTACCTGGGCGCCTTCCAGCGCACCTACCTGCTGGCGGAAATCGGTGCGGGGTCGGAGTCCGAGCTGTGGATCGTGGATCAGCATGTGGCCCACGAGCGGGTGCTCTTCGAGCGGCTCTTCCTGCGCCAGCACCGGCCCGCCATCCAGCCTCTGATGCCGCCCCAGGTCGTGCAGTTGGGCCCCGAGGCCATGGCGCGGCTCCTGCCCTTTCTCGGTGAACTGTCAGCCGTTGGCGTGGAGGCTGAACCCTTCGGGGACGATGCCCTGGCGGTGCGCGGCCTGCCGGATTTCCTGGCGGAACGGGATCCCCAGGCCCTGCTGGAGGATCTGCTCGCCCGCCTGGAACGCGAGGGGCGCCTGGATCTGGAGGTCTTCCGGCGGGACCTCAACGCCGAACTGGCCTGCCGCGCCGCCATCAAGAAGCACCATGCGCTGCCGCCGGAACTGGCCCTCCAGCTGATCCGGGACCTCCTCGCCTGCGAGGTTCCCAACACCTGCCCTCATGGCAGGCCGATTCTCAAGAAGCTGACCTTGGGGGATCTGGAGCGGAGCTTCGGGCGACGGGCCTAGGTATTCCTTCGTCGCCCAAGCCGCTCCGCCACCAGGTCCACGCCCAGCCGCTTGGCGATGGCGTAGAGGGCCGGGCGGGCGAGGCCGAGGGTCTGGGCGGCATCCGCCATGGAATAGTCGTGGGCCTTGAGGGTGTCGAGCAGGAACTGGCGCTGGAAGGCGCGGGTGGCCTCCTCCCAGGTGTGGGGTTGGGCCAGGGGGGAATCCAGTTCCGGGAAGTGGCCGGGCTTCAGCACGGCGCCTTCGCAACGGAGGATGGCCCGTTCGAGGGCGTGCAGCAGCTCCCGCACGTTGCCGGGCCACGGCAGCCTTGCCAGGGTTTCCGGCAGGCCCGGCGCCAGGGACGGCACCGGGCGCTTCGCCTGGCCCGCGGCCCGGGCCACCAAGCGGGGCACCAGATAGGGAAACTCGTGCCGCCGCGCCGCAAGGGACGGCAGTTGCAGCACGGCGCCCTGAAGCCGGTACAGCAGATCCCTGCGGAAGGTCCCTCCTTCGGCGAGCTCATTGATGGCGCGATGGGTGGCCGCCAGGAACCGCACATCCACCTTCACGGTGTGATCGGAACCCACCCGGCGCACTTCCCGTTCCTGGATGACGCGCAGGAGCAGGGACTGGAGGCGCGGGGAGAGATCCGCCACCTCGTCGAGGAACAGGGTTCCCCCGCGGGCATCCTCGATGGCGCCGCGGCGATCCCGGTCCGCCCCCGTGAAGGCGCCTTTGACATGGCCGAAGAGTTCCGACTCCAGGACGCCTTCGGCGAAAGCGGAACAGTTAACGGCCACCAGCTTCCCGGCCCGGCCCGAGCGCGTGTGCACTTCATGGGCCGCCAGCTCCTTGCCGCTCCCCGTGGGGCCCAGGATCAGCAGGGAGAGATCCGAGTCGGCGACCCGGTCCAGTTCCCGCAGCACCGAGGCCATGGGTTCGCTGCCGTCGGTCCAGAGGTAGGTGGACTCCGCCAGGGCATAGGGGGGATCGGTCCCCCGCAGCTGGGCCACCCAGGGCGCCAGCAACCGGGGGGCCAGCGGGGGTTCCGCGGGCGCTTCCGGAGGCAGGGCCAGCAGGACCGCGCCCACGGGAGCGCCTTCCCAGGACAGGGGATGACCTTGCCAGATCCACGGTCCCTCCCGGAACGGTGGCAGGTGCCCTTCCCGTGCGAGCCGGCTGAGCGCCCCGGTCGGCGGAGGATCTCCCGCCCCAAGCTGCCGGGGCCGTCCCTGTTCCTCCCACAGCACCCAGATCGGCGTGGGTTGGTGAGCCAGCCAGGCTTCCAGGAGCAGGCCCGGTGTCGGTTCCTGGCTTGGCTTCGGCGCGGCCCAGAGCGCTGCCAGTCGTTCCTGATGGCGGGGCGAGGCGGCGCGCTCCGCGATGGCCTGGAGGTTCAGCAGGGCGCCAACCTGCCGGAGCTCCGGGCAACGCTCCAGGATCCGCACGCCGAGTTCCAGGCGTTGGAGCTGGCGGGGACAGGCTTCCCAGGCCTGCCAGAAGAGAGCGGTTTCCCCCTGCCCACGCATCAGGCGGTGGGCTTCCCAGTTCAGCCGGGTCTCCGGATCCGAGTCCGCTGGCGCAGGCCCGCGCAGGTCCCCCAGGGCCATCGCTAGGAAGGCCGCCTGGGGCCGATGGGTCATGTGGGGCAAGGCCTCCCGCACCAGGTCCCAGCGCTCCTGATCCGCGCCGAAACTGGCCAGGGCCTCCCAGGCGGGGATGAATTCGGGATGGAGTTCCACGAGTTTCCGGAAGCGTCGAAGGGCTTCGGTGGGCTCGTCATGGACTTCGGACAGATAGGCCGCTTCCAGATCCTGCAGATGGCTGGGCAAGGGGCCCCGCAGGGCGGCCCAGCGCCGGTGGGCCGGCAGATCCGCCCATTCCAGGGCCATGGTCGCGGCGTTGGAAGCCGCTCGATCTGCCCAGGCCGGGCTGCCCAGTCGCAGGAAGTGGGCATGGGCCAAGGTGAAGGCCCGGAGGGCCGCTTCGGGTTCCAAGCCCAGGGCGAACAGGCGTCCCTGGGCCATCCAATGGAAGGGGTCGGCACACGCTGAAACGGCCGTTCCCCAGTCCGGGTAGCCTTTGGCCGGCGCGGCTTCGGCACCGCCCCAGCGCATGCGGAGGCGATCCAGGGTCGGGTGGCCCGAGGGCGGAGGCGCCTCGGGCTGGACCAAGGCTTCCTTGAAATCAGCATCCAGAGACGGGCCCCAGCCTTCGGCCAGAGCATCGGGAACCTTGAGCTGAAGGAGGGTGTCCACGATGGGATCGGGTGGCCCGCCCAGGGCCAGCTCCAGAGGCTGCCATCCGGCGAGGCCCGTGGGGGAGGCGCCCCAGCCCCGGGCCCAGGCCCTCAGGCTCGGATCCAGCACCCAGCCGGCGCCTGGGCTTTCATGGAGCCAGGGGGCTCCCCGGTAGGGTGCCAGCGTCTCCGGTAGCGAGGGCAGGTGCATGGGGCTCGAGAGGGGCTGCACTGCGGGCCAGGGCAGGCCCGGGTCCAGGGTGCCTTCTGGCAGGAGACGGCCTTCAGCATCCTGGGATCGAAGGAGGGTTTCCCACCACCCGGGCGGCAATGCCCGCAGGTTTTCCGGCACCAGGTCTTCCAGGAAGGGGGGCAGTTGCAGCGTGCCCGCCTCGTCGACCGAACCCAGCACGGCGATCCACCGGAGCCGGACGCCGAGTTCCAGGCGCAGGCTCCCCTGGCCCATCCATGGGGAACCCTCGCCCGCGAGCAGGGCCTCCCAGGCCCAGGTCAGGGCTTCGTCCTCCCGGCTCCCGCGCCGTTCCGCAGGCACCTGGGCACTCCCGTGCCGCAGCAGGGCCACCCAGTTTGAGTTGGGGCGGGGGTCGAATTCCGTTGGCAAGGACCCCACCACGGGTCCCATGGGCCGCCGGGCCTGGGGTTCGAGCCGGGGCCAGCGGCCCTCGCGTCCTCCCAGGAGCCAGGCCTGGGCGATGGCGGCCAGGGCCCAGGCGGGATCCCCCCAGCGCCGGCCGCGATCCAGCCCCCAGGGAGCCTTCCAGTGGCCCAGCCAGGCGGCCCTCAGCATCCGAGCATCCCCCGCCAGGTCTCCCAGAAGGTGGGGAAGGTCTTGGCCACGCAGTGGGGATCCAGCAATTCGCCCCCGTGGCGCAGGCCGCCAACCGCCGCGGCAAAGGCCATGCGATGGTCCTGGCGGGGATCGAAGGGACTCCGGTCGGCAGCAGGCGTCCCGGGGCGGATGCGGAGGGTATGGTTGCCGACCACCTCCGCCTGGCCCCCGAGCCAGTGCACCAGGTCCGCGGAGGCCTCCAGGCGATCGCATTCCTTGAGGGGCAGGGTTTCCAAGCCTCGCAATTCGGAAGGGCCGGGTGCCAAGGCCGCGAGCGCGGCCAGCACGGGTCCCAGGTCCGGGCAGAGGCTGAGGTCGGCATCCAGCCCCCGCTGCAAGGAGCTGCTGATGGTGAGGGTCAGTGGTTCTTGCCAGGTGAAGGCGCAGCCCGCGGCCGCGAGGATGTCCACCATGGCCCGGTCACCCTGGGGGTCCTGGGGGTCGAGCGGGCTCAAGTGGAGGGTCCGTCCGGTGGCTGCGGCTGCGGCCAGGAAGGCCGCGGCGCCGCTCCAGTCGCCTGGGAGGGTCAGGGACCGTGCCTGGAGGCAGCCCCCGGGAAGGGTCCATCGTCCCGGCTCAAGGACCGCTTCGCATCCGAACCGGTGCAGCCAGTGGTTCGTGAGGACCAGGTAGCTGGGGCTGGCCACGGCTGTCCAGGAGAGGCGGCTGGTCCCCGGAAGGGCCGCCGCCGCGAGGGCCAGGCCCGTCAGGAACTGGCTGCTGAGGCTGGCATCCACCGTGAGGTCCAGCTGTTGAATGCCGACGCTGGCGGGTTCCAGCCAGGCACCGCGGGCATCCGGTCGCCACTGGGCACCCAGGGCCAGCAGGGGTTCCAGAAGGGGCCCCAGGGGCCGCTCGAAGAGCCGGGGATCCCCTTCCAGCCGCAGGGGAGCCTGGGCAAAGAGGGCCAGCCAGGGGAGGAGAAAGCGTAGAGTGGTGCCTGAGGCGCCCAGCCAGAGGGGGCCGGAGGGCACTGGACTGCCGCCGCCTTGGACCTTCCAGCCTTCTGGCATGTCCTGAACGGCGCAACCCAGGGCGGTCAGGGCTTGGCGCATCCAGCGCGTATCTTCGGCTTCCAGGCCGCCGCGCAACAAACTCGACCCGGGAGCCAAGGCTGCCAGAAGCAGGGCTCGGTTCGAAACAGACTTGGAACCGGGAACCTGAACCGGATTGAGGGCTACACCCTCATGCGGGGGTTTGTCTTCGGGAAGTGACAGAAGCATGAAGGCAGGGTGCCCTGCGTGGGTCTTTGCTGCAAGCAGAAGACTTCCTTAGACATTTTCGAAGATGGGTTTGCTGATGCGCTTGTCTGTGACGAGTTCCCATTTATAGAAGCCGTAGAAATCAATGACAGTGGTGAAGTGAAGGGAGATCGTGCAGGTGCCGGCATCAGCGCTACCGCTTTTAGCGACCCGGATGGCATTTTTATCCGTGAGTGCCTCTTGTACGCCAAGTTCCTTGGCCTTTTCCCTTACCTCCCGCTCAACGGTTTCCACGGGTTTTCTGCTGGCGCCGCTGGCGATGAGGTCACAGGCATCAACCAGTTCGCTGGTGCCCCAATAGACAGGAACAGCTTTGTAGGCTGCAGCTAGCACGACTCCCAGAATCAGGATGGAGATGATGCATCCAATTTTGCCTTCACCGCGCTGCCGCATGGGACCCTCCAGAGGTGATCGGTGATCAGGGTGATTATTTCAAGTCTTCGAGGGCCTGTTTGGCGAGTGGAGCCACCTGGGGGCCATCTAGACTGAGCAAGGTTGCTTGAGGATACTTCAAGGCTTGGCTGAATGCTTGAATGGCTTCTGCCTGGTAGGCCGGACCGAGGCGCAGGAAACAGCGGCCGATATGGTAATCCAAAGTGCCCTGGCTGATGCCCTGGGTGGCGCCGAAATGGGCATCCCGGAGCACCTCGATGGCCTTGTCATATTTCCGGAAATGCATGAGCACGAGGCCAATGTTGAGTTTGAGGAGATTGGCTTCTTCACCCTTGGCGCCGAGATATTGGAGGCGAAGGTTCGCCAGGATGGCTGGGTAGCATAACTCCGGCCTTCCCAATGGGATTTCCAGAAATTCCGTCACGGTTGGCAGATTGAAGACCTGCTCACCCTGCTTGACGGCGGTCGTTTCCTTGGTCGGCTCAAGCGCCCGGAGTGCCGCCTGGACGCCCGAGACGGGTTGCCCATTGACCTCTGTAAGGGGCTTGCCCGTCTGGATTCCTGCCTTCTGGGCCGCCTCGCTGGCAGCGAGAACCCATGGTCCGGGCTCCCCGGGCAGGTCGAGCAGGGTCACGCCCAGTCCCGGTCGCTTGATGGGGGGCATCTTGTCCAATCCCTGTACCAGAACGGCCAAGGGGTCCTCTTCCAGGGGTCTGACCACCTGTCGGTCCGCCTCCCCATCGAGGGTGGTGACGGTGAGTTCGATGCCATGGCTCCCCTTGTCCGCCGAGGGTGCGGCCGACAGGATGAGTTCGGCTTCCCGCATGGATTTGATCCTGGCCAGGGCGGCGGCAGGCGTTTCGCCGGGCCGTGGCGGCAGGAAGGCGAGCTGCTGGAGACGCTCGCCAAGCCCGGCCAGTTGGGCTGCGAACCGGGCCCGACCGGTGAAATCGCCCCCTTCCAGGCCAAGGAAGGCCAATCGGGGGCGGGGCCGCACCTCAAGCGCGAGGCTCTTCCCGTCATCAAGGGTGATCCGCTGGGTGAATCCACCGGATGGGAAACGCACCATCAAATCATAGGTACCGGAACAGATGCTGAGGTCCTTGATGGGAAGCGGTCCCCGGGATTCACCAGAGAGGAACAGCTCTCCGCCGGGCCATGCGGATTTGACGGATAGGGTTCCCCGGGAGGGGGCCATGCGAATGGGCTCCAGAGTATGGTCTGCGAAAGGCTTGGAAAACTCCTCGCCCAGGGTCAGCACCTTGGGCCTGAAGCAGGGGCCCTGGATCTCGAGGCGGTGCTTCCCCGGCGGCAGTTCGGAAATCACAAAGGGCTCGGACAGGTCTTCGGGGCGAAGACCCACTGAAATCGCCAAGGCCGTGGATTCCTGCCCCCCCCTTCCGGTGGTGTGCCCCAGGCTACGGCCATCCAGGAGGATTTCGGGCCCGCTGGGGCTCGTCTGCAGGTAAATGGTGCTGGCAATCCTGGGGAGGTTGAAGGCCAAGGTCTTGGCATCCCGGGGGGCCAATTCGACCGTCTGTTCCGAGGCGGTGTGGCCAGGGCGCTGGTAGAGCAGTTTGTGGCTGCCGAAGGGAAGGTACTTCCGGGCGAGGGGGAGGGAGGGTTGGCCGTCCACGATGAGCCGCCCCCCCTCGGGGACATAGCTGAGATGGACGGCAGCGTATTTCTCGCTCCGGATGCGCTCGTGGAGGGCGACGAGCCGCTGCGAGGTGATCGTCTTGTCCAGTTCAAAGTCCGGATTCAGATCCACCAGGGATTGGAAGCGAACCATGGCGCGGGGCTTGGTGGCGGCGGACCGGTCGTCGAGGACGGCCAGCCAGTTGTAGCTTTCGCAAAGGACCTGGAGCCATTCGGCATCGAGAGTCTTGGCTTTGGGGGCCAGGGCGTTCATGACGGACTCGAAGCGGGTGGTGGCGTCCTCCCGGTTGCCCAGGCTGGCCCAGGTGGCTTTGGCCTGGAGAAAGGCCTCCCGGAGCGCAGGATCCTGGCCCCAAAGCGAGAGGCAGATGAAGGGTAGGACGAGCAGTCGAAGCATGCGCATGTCAATTCAACCGGAGGAGGACATCGTTGCGGCGGTCACAGAGGATGAGGGCGCCGGTATGGTCGAGAGCAAGGGAGGTGATGCGTCCATTGACGCCCAGAGTCTTGAACTGGCCCTGCCGAAGAACGGTGCCGTCCGGGCCGAAGATCACGATGCCTTCCCCGAAGTCGCCACCATCCACGAGGGCCGCGACCTGCCCGGCCCCATCCGTGCACAGAGCGGTCACATAGCGGAAGGCCGCAGGCAGATTCTGGCCGTAGGCCACGGAGTGGCGAGGTCGGCCATCCTGATCCAGGAACAGCACCTTCCGGTCCGAGTCCGAAGCGATGACCATCCCGCCACCGGTCAGAGCGGCCAAGGCCTGGGCCGGCGGGGAGGCCACGGACTTGGAAGTCCCATCCGCGGCCAACAGTGTCAGAGATGCTGTTTTCGCATCCGAGATCCAGAGCTGGCCCCAGGTGTCCAGAGCAGCGCCGGAGATGGCGTTCAGGTTGCCGATGGCCACTGGGGTGGATGACCCCTCCCGGACCAGGGCGTTCTTCGTGAGCAACCAGAGCTTTCCCGTCCGTGAGGGGACCATGGCCCGGGCGCCGGAAGCCGTGGGGCCTGCGGCGATCAGCTCCTTGCCGCGCAGACGGAAGGCCTGATCCAGGCTGTTCTGGTAAATCAGCAGGCCGCCATCGGCTGTTCCATAGAGGAGAAGAGGCGTCTTCAGCCATTTCACCTGGCCAGCGGGCCAAGGACCTTCGTTCTTGAAGGGGGGCCTCTGGATTCGATGCTTCACGCGCACCGCCATGCGCCAGGCGGCTTCCCTGGCTTCGGGGCGCTCCGGGTACTGCAGGCGGAGATCCTGCATCAGCCGCAGGCAGCCCGGAAGGTCGCCCATGAGATCCATGACCTCGGCTGCTTCCAACATGGCTTGCGGGGCAATGTGGTCATCCAGCCTCAGCCGGAAGGCATCCAGGAACAGCTGAAGGGCCCGCCCCCACTGGCCCTGGCGTTTCCAGGCCCGGCCCAGTTCGAAACGAGCTTCAGCGCAGGCCGGGGCATCCGGGTACAGATCAAGTACCCGATTGAATTCGGCCATGGGGTCCTTCAGGTCACCGGCCCGGTTCACCTGCAGCAGGAGGAGCTTTCCCCGGAGAAGGAGGGCGTCGGCCGCTTCCGGAGACTTGATGTACTCGGTTTTCAGGCGGTCGAGGAAAGGGAAGGCGCCCTCCGGTTTTCCCTCGATCTCAACCTGGTGCTGGGCCAGCTTCAGGAGGGCCTTGGGAGCGAAGGCGCTGGTGGGGTTGGACTGCACCAGCTGGGCCCAGGTATCGACGGCCTCCTTGTAGGACTTGGTCGCGTAGGCCCGCTCGCCGCTTTGGTACAGACGTTCCGCCAGGTCGACATCTTGCGCCTGCAGCCCGGGCGCAAGAATGCAGATCAAGGAAGCCGCGGGTCGATACCAGGAAGGGAGAACAAACATGAAGGCCTCGGGTTTCTATATGACAGCATAGCCAACCGCGCGGTCTCAGGGTTCCAGGGTCTTGAGCAATTCGCCTGGAGGGTAGGGTTTGTAGAGGACCCCGAGCAGCCAGGGTTCCTGCGAGCCGATGTCCCGGGTGGCGGTGGAAATGAGCACCTGACGACAGCGGCGGGATTCGTGCTGGGTGCGCAACCAGGGCCAGAGATCGCCCGCCGTGTCCGTGAGTTCAGAGATGATCAGATCCACGGGCCGTTCCGCAAGGAGCGGATCCGCTTCCGATCGGCTGCCCGCCTCCCGCACATCCCAGGCCTCTCCCAGGAAAGCCATGAGTCGTTTGCGGAAGAAGGCGCTGGGCTCCAGGAGGAGGATGGTCTGGATGGGAGCCCGGCGGGTGATGTCGGCTTCACTGAGCCCCAGGGCTAGGAGGGCCTCCCGGGCAGCGCTGCGCAGGCCGAGGCCGGTGGCGGCGGCGAAGAGGTCCTTGATGGGTTCCACCAGGCTGGCCTGCCTGCTCGCCCCGCCGATCTCGCAGAGACGGGCGAGCTCGCGCCAGTCCTGGTCCTTGCGGAGCAGTTCGACCGCCACGAACTGGGCGACTTCCCTGGCCAGCTCCGTCCGCATGATGAACTCGGTGTCGCAAAGGGTGTCCCGGAGCTCGAGCAGGCTCGGTGCCCGACGCGGTCCCTCGCCGGGGACATCCTTCAGGAGCGTGCGGACCTTCTCCTCCTTTTTCGCGATCTGGCTGAGGCTCGCGCTGCGGCGGCCCAGCTCCTTCACGACGGCGGCGACCCGGTCATTGGTTTCCCGATCCCAGCCGCCCTTGGTGCGCAGGTCGAACAGGAAGTCGGAGAAGGACTCCTTCAGGCGGGTGTAGAAGTCCTGGTCGAAACAGTAGAGGTTCTGCGTGGCGAGAATGGCGGGGAGTCGCTGCCCTTCGCCTTCCCGCTCGTCACAGCAGCGGGTGATGAGCTGCTCGAGCGCCGGGAGGTGCTCCTGGGGGATGGGGCTCTCGAATCCGGGGAAGGCCGCCAGGGTGCCCTCCAGGGCGGCGATGAGGACCTGGGGGGGCTTGAGATGGGCGGATTTGGCGAGCAGCCCGAGCCCCGCCTCGGCTGTCGCGAGGTTCGCCAGGGCCGCCACCAGCGCTTCCTGGAGGCGGATGGGCTTGCCATCGTGCAGCAAATCCAGGAGCACCGGCGCCGCTTTGGGGTTGCCAATGGAACCCAGGGCTTCCACCGCTTCGAGGATCAGGTCGTCCCGCACGTCCGTGCGGAGGAACGCCATGACCGGCTCCGCAGCTTCCGGGGTGGCGTTCTCGGTGAAGATCCGCAGTGCCGCGCGGATTTCCTCCACCTGACCGGATTCAAAGCGCCGCATGACGGTGGGGAAACTGGACGGAAGCCGGGCGAAGTGGTGCATGGCCCGCTGACCCACCTCGACGATGGGATCCTGCATGGCCAGGAGGAAGAAGGGGACCAGGGCATCCTCCTCCCGGGCGCCCAGCACATCCAGGCAGGCATTCCGCCGCTTGGGATCCTGGGCCTTGAGCACCAGCTTGAGGCCAGCCTCATCGGCGGCCGGCACCAGGCGGCAGTAGGCGTAATCGAGACCGGGACTGCGTGGGAAACGTTCAAAGGCATTCCGGAAGATGGGAAGGATCTGGGCGACGTCGAGATGGCCGATCGTCACCCGGCGGAGGAGGCTTTCGCAGAGCTGCTCAAAGCGGCCACTCAACAGCAGCGTCTGGCGGGAGGCCATCTCCTGGGTTTCGGTCACCATGGCATTGAATTTTGCAATTTTTCCTTCAAGGAGGGCCGTCAGGGCCTCGACCAGGAAGCCTTCATAAGGCCCTTCAGCGGATTCCTGGAGCTGTTCCAGGAAGGGGAGTGGACGGCCCGCTTCCCCCTGAGCGACGGCCTTCTCGATGCCGTCGACCAGCTCGCCTGCCCGGGGCGCCATGCGGTCGGAGAGGGCGCGGATCAGATCGGTCCGGGCTGTGGTCCTGGCGCCAGCCTGGATCCTGTGCGTGAGGTCCTCCAGGTCATCCAGGTCCTCCAGGGTGCGCAGGGTCTGAAGAAAGAACGTCTGCACACAGGAACCGGCGGCCTCTCCGGGCAGCTCCGCCACAGCTCGCAGAAGGAGCTGATAGGTCAGGGGATCGGCATTCTGAAAGGCCTCCCGCAGGGCCTCAAGGTCCTCAGGTTGTGCCACTGCCGCAAGGCCCCGGGCCCCCTGGTGGGCAAGGCGGGGATTTCCCTCCCCCTCGATGATCCGGTTCAGGTGGAAGCGGAGGGGTTGTTCAAACTCATAGCTGCCGAGTTCCCGTCTCAAGATCAGCTGCCGGTCGGGATCCGTGCGCTGGGCGGCCAGATCCTGCAGGGCGGCGAGAGAGGATTTGAGCTCCAGCCGACCCAGGGCAGCGCATCCTTCATCGAACAGGCCCAAATCCGTTTCCTGCAGCATGGCCTGGTGGATCCAGGGCACCCATTCGGGCCAATCGAATTTGGCGGTCAGCCCTAGGATGAAGCGTTTCATGGCGGGGCCGCCGGAAGGTTTCACGAGCCGTGGACCCAGCTCCGGCAGGGCCATCTGACGGAGTTGCTGCAGGAGCTGGTGGACCCGGGTCTGGGAAGCGGCATCACCCTCAAGATGGCTGTTCAGGGCAGACCGGAATTCGTCCAGAGGGGTTACGGGGATATGTCGGAGCGGGCCAGCCATACCCTTAACCATCGGCGGATTTCCCCCTCAGTTGAAGAACCGCCATTTTGGCCCAGAACTGATAGCGTTTCCTCATGCGAAACCTGCTGATCGTCCTTTTGGCCACCCTTCTCCAGGCCCAGCCTCCCGCCTTCCTGGACCAGTTGCCGCCAGCGGCCCGGGCGGAGGCCCTGGACATCATCGATCGGGCCGATTTCATTTTCGAGACGAGCACCCAGCCCAAGCAGGTGCGGCTGGCCACCATGGAAAAGCTGTTCGACCACCCCAAACTGGGGGCCGCCATGTGGCGGCATTGCCAGTTCGTGCCTAGCTTTTATGCCTTCATCCACCCGGATGGCGCCTGGAGCATCGACGATACCCGGGGGCTGCGGGGCACCCTCCGTCTGGTGCTCCAGAGGCCTGGACACCGGGTCTATCTGGTGGAAGGACGGGCCGAGGCTGGGCGCCTGAAGACGCCCTTCGCCGTGGGGGCCCGGATGCTAACCTCCTACCGCTACTGGGAGGGGAAGAACGGCTTCGAAAGCCGCCTTCAGACCTGGACCGCGCTCAATTCAGCGGTGCTGGGGGTGGTCGCCCGCCCCTTCCGGGGCTACATCAAGGGGCGCCAGGACCAGTTCATCGCCTACATCAACGGCAACATCGCCACCTTCGGGGAATTCGCGGACCTGAGTCCCGGGGATTTCTATGGTCCCCTCAAGCGGGATGGAGACGTGTTGGCCCTGCATGAATTCGAAGCCATCTTTATGAAGAAGTGATGCGAATTCCACTGCGACGGGATCTCCAGGACCTCCTGCATCCCGGGAAGGCCTTCCAGGCCCCGCCACCGGGCCTTGGCGCCGCTGCGGGTCTCATGGCCCTGGTCTGGATTCCCCTGGCCCTGGCCCATGCCCTGGGGTCTCTCTGGCAGGGGCTTCATGGCTACGAGGCTCTGCGGCGCGGGGAACTCCCAGCAGAACTCGCCCGCCTGCCGTTGATGGATCCCGGCGACTTGCGGGATCTCTTGAGGACCTTGCCGGCGCTTCCAGGCTTCGGCACCCTCTGGCCCTGGCTCCTGGTCCTGGTGCCCCTGGGGGTGTTCGGCGCCTGGCTGCACCACGCGGTGTGGGATCACATGGGGCTTTGGATGGCGGGTGGCTTGCGGCAAAAGCGGGGGTTCCGCACCACCCTCCTGGCGGAAGCGGAGGCCCTTCGGGTGGCGGCCCTCGGCACCCTGGTGGGCATCCTCGCCTTCCTTCCCGTCGTGGGCTCAGTGCTCGCCCTTCCCCTGCTGGTGCTGGGAATCTACCTGTGGCTTTTCCGCGGGTTCGCCCTGGCCGCCCGGCATGGCTGCGAACCCTGGCGGGGGATCCTGGCCACCGTGATCCACGTTCTCCTCCTGGGGCTGATGACCCTTGGGCTGGCGGGGCTCGTGCTGGTCGCGGCCAGGGTTCTTTTGCCGAAGTCCGAGAGTCCGGTCATGCTTTGGACACGCAACCTCGGAGTGATTCATGTTCCAGCAGATCCTGGACCAGCTTATCGAACGAGTCCCTGAAGCATTGGCCGCCACCTTCAACGATCGGGACGGGGATGCCATCTGTTCGCGGACGATCGAGGTGTCCAACGAAGGCCTCCAGCTCCTGGGCGCCTACCAGCATGTGGTGAAGCGGCACCTCCAGCAGGCGGTGGAGGAATTCGACCGCGGCGAAGTGAAGCAGTTGGCCTTCGCGACCGACCAGCACTGGATCGTCATGATGGGCGCCGACGAGCAATGCGTGCTCGTGCTGGTCATGCGGCGGGAAGGCCTGCTGGGCCGGGCGCGCTTCTTCATGGAACAGGCGCTCGAAGCCCTGAACAGCGAGCTATAGGGAGTTCTGCATGAGCCGTTTCATCGGCCTGGCCGGCATCGTGGCCTTCATGGCCCTGGCCTACCTTCTATCCCACAAGCGAAGCGCCATCCACTGGCGCACGATCCTCTGGGGCCTTGGCCTGCAGTGGGTGTTCGCCATGATGGTCCTCAAGGGGCCTGAACTCGCCACGCTGCTCTCCTTCCTGCCCTTCCCCAAGGGCACGGGGTGGCTCGTGCTGCTGCTGATGTTCCTGCCCATGCTGCTGCGGCGTTTCGCCACCTACGAGAACCGGGCTTTTAACTGGGGCTTGTTCGCCCTGGTGGTGGTGGGCATGCTGCGAGGGAACCTGGTGGGCTCCTCTTTCGACAAGATGCGGGTGGTGGTCGAGCACCTCATGGCCTACGCCCACGACGGGGCCAGCTTCGTCTTCGGGCCGCTTTCGGAGGGCCCGGGCGGGAAGGTGGGCATGGTGTTCGCCTTCGTGGTGCTGCCCACCATCATCTTCGTGGCCTCGATCTTCGCCGTTCTGTATTACCTGGGCGTGATGCAGTGGGTCGTGGGCGCCGCCGCCCGGGCCATGGGCCGCTTTCTCAAGGTATCCGGGGCCGAGAGCGTGAGCGTGGCCGCCAGCATCCTCATGGGGCAGACGGAAGCACCCCTGACCATCCGGCCCTTCCTGGCCCGGATGACCCGCAGCGAACTCATGCTGATCATGACGGCTGGAATGGCGCATGTGTCAGGGAGTATTATGGTTGCCTACGTTCAGGTAGCCCATGTGGACATCGTGCATCTCCTGACGGCCGTCATCATGACGGCGCCTGGGGCCGTCATGATGGCCAAGATGCTGGAACCCGAAACCGAAATTCCGGAAACCGAGGGTGAGGTCAGGGTCGATCTGCCCATGCACGACGCCAATGTGCTGGATGCCGCGGCCCGCGGGGCCTTCGAAGGGGGCCAGCTGGCCTTCAACGTGGCGGTGATGCTCATCGCCTTCATCGCCCTGATCGCCTTGATCAACGGGCTGATCAAGGCCCTGCATCCTGGCCTCAGCCTCGAATACCTGCTCGGTTCGGCCTTCAAGCCCTTCGCGTTCCTCATGGGGGTCCCCTGGTCCGAAGCCGGCCAGATCGGGGCCCTGCTCGGCAAACGCATGGTCGTGAACGAATTCGTCGCCTTCCTGGACCTGGGCAACATGACGATGCTTTCCACCAAGGCCCGTCTGGTGGCCACCTTCGCGCTTTGCGGATTCGCCAATTTCAGCAGCATCGCCATCCAGGTGGGCGGCATTGGCGCCCTCGTGCCTGAACGGCGAGGGGATTTGGCCCGGTTGGGCTTCCGGGCCATGCTCGCCGGGACCCTCGCGAACTTCCTGAGTGCCTGCATCGCCGGGGTCCTCAGCTAGGCCCTTGCCCAAAAAGTGCCACAATTCCAGTTCCGGGATCATTTTGCCGATGAAAGCGTTCATGGAGGTGCTTTCGTGGTTCAGATCCGGCTTGTTTCCATTGCCTTGAGCCTTGCAGCCAGTTTGCTTTCAGCGGGCGACTACGATGCCCTGTTCGGTGCCATGAAAAAAGCCTGGCCGGAGGTGAATTCCATCGCGGTTGTGTGCGATGCCGCAGCCAGCAAGGCCGCCCTTGGGGCCCTGACCGGAGCGGCGGGAGGGTTCAAGATCATGGTCGTGGATGTGAAGGGCCCGCAAGATATGGGCAAGGCCATTGGAACATTAGGCACCCGCAAACCTGAGGCCATCGTCCTGCTCGCGGGGGATCACGTCGTCGGAGACGGCTCCTCGGCGGCCACCTTCCTCATCCAGCGCATGGCGGCCCAGAAGATTCCAACCGCAGCCACCACGGAAGCCGGGGTCAAGCAGGGGGCGGCCCTGGGCGTGGGGCCCGGAACCGGGGGGAAGCTCATGTGCAACGCCAAGGTGGCCGCAGTGGCCGGCGTGGCGGTCCCGGCCGGAGCAATCTCCCTCTAGGGCCTGGTGCTTCTGCTAGTGAACGGTTTCGGGATCCTCGACGCCGTCCCTGGGCAGTTCAATGCCCCGCCATCCCAGCTTCCAGGCCAGGTTGAGGGCCAGGGCCGAGAAGACATAGGCAGCGAAGAAGCCGCCGAAGAAGCGGTAGGGGAACATGGTCATCAGGGCCAGGAGAATGACGATGCTGAAGCTCGTGACCATGGCCGCCCGGGGGCTGTTCGCGCGCTTCTTGAAACTGGGAAAGCGCAGGGTGGAGACCATGAGCAGGCCCACGGCGAACAGCTCGGCGGCGAAGGCGTAGGCTTGGAGCGAGGTTGTCGGCGGGGCCGGGTGCCAGATGATGACGGAGGCGATGCAGGCGGCTCCGGCGGGGATGGGCAGGCCCATGAAATACCGGGGATCGGTGGAGCCGACCTGGACGTTGAACCTGGCCAGGCGCAGGGCGCCGCAGGCGGTGAAGACGAAACAGGCCGCCCAGCCCACGGCCCGGAGATGGGAATCGTGGATGCCGAGCTGGAAGAAACCGTAACGATAGGCCAGGATCGCCGGGGCCATGCCGAAGCTGATGACATCCGCGAGGCTATCCAGCTGCACTCCGAATTCCGTGGCGGTGTTGGTGGCCCGGGCCACGCGGCCATCCAGGCCATCGAAGACCCCGGCCAGCACCAGCAGCCCCGCAGCCCAGAGGAAATAGCGGTCCGGGGAGGCGCCGGCAGCGTTGATGGACATCACCACGCTGGAGAAGCCGCAGAACACCGAGGCCATGGTGATGCTCGAGGGCAGGACGAACATGGAGCGCCTCATGGCCCGCTGGCGGCGGGCGCGGCGTTCTTCGGGGCTCAGGCGGGGTCTCATGCCTTCAGTTTCTCACATCCAACCAGACGGGGGGCTTCTGGATTCGGGAGGGTATCCTGACAGCTTTCGGGGATTCTCTTGAAGCAGGTGGTGGTAATTGGCGGCGGGCATGCGGGTATAGAGGCTGCATACATCGCGGCCCGCATGGGCATGGCCACGACGCTGCTCACCATGAACCTGGATCAGATCGGCCAGATGAGCTGCAATCCCAGCATCGGGGGCGTGGGCAAGGGGCACATGGTCCGGGAGCTGGACGCCCTGGGCGGAGCCATGGGGCGGCTCATCGACGCCACCGGCATTCATTTCCGCATCCTCAACGAGAGCCGGGGCGTCGCCGTGCGCGGACCCCGGGCCCAGGCCGACAAGGTCAAGTACCGCGCTGCGGCCAGGCATCTGCTCGAAACAACCCCGAATCTCAAGCTCCGGCAAGGCATGGCGGCTTTGCTCCGATGGCAGGAGGGAACCAGGCATCTCCTGGGTGTGGAACTGCTGGATGGCTCCCTGCTTCCCTGCGACGCCGTGGTGGTGACCAGCGGCACCTTCCTGAACGGGAGGATCCTGATCGGAGAGCGGCGCATGGACGCCGGCCGTGCGGGGGAACCGCCCAGCACGGAACTGGCCGAGCAGCTGCGGAGCCTGGGCCTGCGCTACCGCCGCCTGAAGACGGGCACCAGCCCACGGCTGGCCAAAGCCTCCATCGATTTCAGCCGCCTCCAGATCCAGCCTGGAGACGATCCGCCGCGACCCTTCAGCTTTTTCAGCAGGGAGATTCCCCAGCGCCAGGTCCCCTGCCACATCGTGCACACCTCGGCCCGCACGGAAGCCATCGTGCGGGAGAACCTGGGCCGGTCCAGCCTCTACGGGGGGCACATTGAAGGCGTGGGTCCCCGCTACTGCCCGTCCATCGAGGACAAGTTCGTGAAGTTCCCGGACAAGGGGCACCACCAGATCTTCGTGGAGCCCGAGAGCCTGGAAACCGAGGAGATCTACCTGGCGGGGCTCTCCACCTCCATGCCGCCGGAAGTGCAGCTGGAGATGGTGCGCAGCCTGGCGGGCTTCGAGGCGGCTGAGATCCTCCGACCTGGGTACGCCATCGAGTACGACAGCTTCGATCCGCTTCAGCTGCGGCAGGACCTCTCGGTGGAGGGGCTCGAAGGGGTGTGGTTCGCCGGGCAGATCAATGGCACCACGGGCTACGAGGAGGCCGCGGGACAGGGGCTGCTAGCCGGAGCGAATGCCGTGCGGTGGCTGCGTGAGGCGGCTCCCATCGTGCTGGGCCGGCATCAAGCCTATATGGGAGTCATGGTGGATGATCTCGTCACCAAGGGCACCGACGAACCCTACCGGATGCTCACGGCCCGGGCCGAGCACCGGCTGGGGCTGGCCTGCGACCTCGCCGACGAGCGGCTGTTCGAGGTGGCCAAGGAGCTGGGGGCGCTGAAGGCCCAGGAGCTTTTACACATCGAGCAGAAGGTGGCCCGGCGCAACCGGGTGAAAGCCCAATGCGACAGTGCCTGGGTGACCCAGACCAGCGTCTTCGGCCCCGTGGCGGCCCGCATTGGCCTGCGCCTGGAAACGGGCTTGACCCTCTCGGAGTTCTTCCGGCGGCAGCAGGTGGAGCCCGGGGATGCGGACGCCTGCCTCAGCCAGCTGGAGGGGTGGCAGGAACCCATGACCGGCTGGGATCCCGCCCTGGAACGCGACCTGCTCTGCTTCGATTTGCGCTATGCCCCCTACCGGGAACGGGAGGCCCGGCTTCTGGAAGGCCAGCGGGCCTGGGATCACGTGCGCATTCCCACGGACATGCGCATCGAGCACCTGGAAGGACTCTCCAAAGAGGTGGTGGAGAAGCTGGTGCGGCATCGGCCTGAGACCCTCGGCCAGGCCAGCCGCATTCCGGGTATCACACCTACTGCCATGACTTTGCTGCACATGCTCATCCATCGACATAAGGGAATATAATCAAAAAAGATTTGGAGGTATGCATGGCGACGACCCTCTACAAAGTGGAAGGCATGACCTGCGGCGGTTGCCAGCGGCATGTAGAGAAGGCCCTGAAGGGCGTTCCCGGCGTATCCGCGGTGCAGGTGGATCTGGCGAAGGGCACCGCCAGCGTGGAAGGCGACACTCCCTTTGAAGCCCTTGCGGCCGCCCTCAAGGCCGAGGGGTACGCGCTTCGGCACCCCGACTGAAGCGACGGTACGTCCATGGCCACCAGCACCTATGCCGTGACCGGAATGACCTGTGCGTCCTGCGTGCGGCATGTGGAAAAAGCTCTGGCGACGACACCAGGCGTGGTGTCCGCCACCGTGAATCTGGCGACTTCCACGGCCACCGTGGAGGGTGAGGCGTCGTTCAGAGCGCTTTCGGCCCAGGTCGAGGATGCCGGATATGGCCTCCGGGAAGTGAAACCAGATGCTGCGGTCGGGGGCGCTCGGGAACTCCGCAAGGCCCGCAGCCGCATGATCGTGGCCTTGCTGCTGACGGCGCCGATGTTTCTTCTGATGGTGCCGGGTGCAGGTTTCCACCTCCCCGGTGGCATCCAGGCGCTGTTGGCGACTCCAGTCGTCTTCGGGGCGGGGTGGGGCTTTTTCCAGAGGGCGGGCAGGCAGGCGCGGCACGGGCAGGCCTCCATGGATACCCTCGTGGCGCTGGGAGCTGGCATTGCCTGGCTCTTCGCCATCATCGAATGGTGGCAGGGAGCGCACCACCTCAGCTTCGAGACAGCCGCGGCCCTGGTCGCGTTCCTCCTTACGGGGAAATACCTGGAAGCCCGGGCCAAGGCCAGGGCCTCCGACGCCATGGAAAGGCTCCTCGCCCTGGCGCCCCCCACGGCCCTTCGGATTGAACCGGACGGTACGCTGCTGGAGGTTCCCGTGGCGGTTCTGCATCCGGGAGACCGGGTGCGCGTGCTGCCGGGGCAGGCGGTTCCGGCCGATGGCCGGGGGCTTTCCGGCCAGGCCGAGGTGGATGAATCCATGCTGACTGGGGAACCCCTTCCGGTTGCGAAGGGCCCCGGGGATGACCTGGTGGCCGGCACGGTGGTCTATGGCTCCGCGCTGGAAATGGCCATCCAGGCGGTGGGAGCCGACACCCAGTTGGCCCACATGGCAGCCATGGTGGCTGAAGCCCAGGGTTCCAAGGCCCCCGCCCAGGATCTGGCTGATCGGGTCAGCGCCGTGTTCGTGCCCGTGATCCTGGGTGTCTCGGTGCTCACGCTCTTCGGCTGGTGGTGGGGAGCCGGAACTCTGGCGCTGGCCTGGAGGCCTGCGGTCACGGTGCTGGTGATCGCCTGTCCCTGCGCCCTGGGGCTGGCCACGCCCGTGGCGGTGATGGTGGGGTTGGGCGTCGCTGCACGCCGGGGCGTCCTGGTGCGGGATGCCGCGGCCCTGGAAGCGCTGGCGCTGGCCACGAATCTGGTCTTCGATAAAACGGGAACCCTGACTCAGGGGCGACCCGCGATGCAGCGCATCCTGGCTCTGAGGCAGATTCCGGAGGAGGCGCTGCTGAGGGTGGCGGCGAGCCTGGAACGGGACTCGGAACATCCCATCGCCCGGGGCATCCGTGCGGCGCTGGCCGGAGAAGGCGACCCGGTCGAATCCTTTCGCGCCCATCCAGGCGGGGGCGTATCGGGCGTCATCGGTGGATGGGCCTGGCGCCTGGGCAATGAAGCCTTCCTCGGGGTGACCTTCCCTCACCTTGAGGTGCCGGGAACGGTGGTGGGACTGGCTGATGACGAGGGTCTGGCAGGGGTGCTGGTGCTCGGGGATTCGCTGCGGCCAGAGGCTCCCCAGTTGGTGGCCTCGCTGCAGTCAATCGGGTTGAAGTTGCACCTGTTCACGGGAGATCGTGCCGCGGCGGCCAAGGTGGTGGCGGAGGCGGCGGGAATTACCTCCGTGGAAGCCGGGCTGAGCCCGCAGGACAAACTGCAGCGGGTGGCGGAGCTGCAGGCGCGGGGGGCCATCGTGGCTTTCGTGGGCGACGGTGTGAACGATACGCCAGCCTTGGCCAAGGCCGACTGCGGCATTGCCATGGGCTCCGGTGCGGGAGAGCGGGGGACGGGTGCCGCCATGGCGGCCGCACCACTGGTGCTGCTGCGTTCGGGCCTGGATCCGATCCTTCAGGTCTGGACCCTCGCCCGGCGCACCCGGCGCGTGATCAGGCAGAACCTCGCCTGGGCCTTCGGCTACAACATCCTCCTGGTGCCCCTGGCCGCCTTCGGGAGGCTGGAACAGTTCGGAGGCCCCATGCTGGCGGGCGTGGCCATGGGACTGAGTTCGCTGACCGTGGTGCTCAACGCCCTGAGGCTGCGGCGTCAGAGCTGACGGGCCAACTCCTTCAGGTAGGCGCCGAAGTCGTCGCGGAGATCGTCCCGCTTGAGCGCGAATTCCACATTGGCTTTGAGGTAATCGAGCTTGTTGCCGGTGTCGTAGCGCTTGGCGGGAATGGGCGCCGCCACGAGATGGCCCTCCCGGGCGAGGGCGGCCAGGGCATCCGTGAGTTGGTACTCGCCGCCCACGCCGGGTTCCAGCGCGGCCAGATGATCGAAGATGCGGGGTTCGAGGACATAGCGGCCGACTACGGCCCAGCGGCTGGGGGCGTCTTCAGGATTGGGTTTTTCGACAATGGATGTCACATTCCAAGGCCCGCCTGGCGTAGCAGGGGCATTGACGATGCCGTAGCGGGATACATGCTCTTCCGGAACTTCCTGGACGCCCACGACGGATTTCCCCGTGAGCTGATAGGCCTGGATAAGTGCGTCTAGGGCGGCTTCACGCTCGTCGAAGACGTCATCTCCGAGCAGCAGGGCGAAGGGTTCCTGTCCAACCGCATGGCGCGCGCACAGGACGGCGTGTCCGAGTCCCAGGGGTTCCCCCTGGCGCACATAGGCGAAGGAAGCCATCTGAGTGATCCCCCGGACCATGTCGAGGTCATGCCTCTTGCCCCGTCGCTGGAGGGTGTCCTCCAGTTCGTAGGCGACATCAAAGTGGTTCTCGATGGCGCCCTTGCCGCGTCCCGTCACGAGGACAAGGCTGATAATGCCGGCCCGGATGGCCTCCTCCACCACGTACTGGATCACGGGAGTATCGACCAAAGGCAGCATTTCCTTGGGTTGGGCCTTGGTGATCGGCAGGAAACGGGTCCCGAGTCCTGCGACCGGAATGACAGCTTTCCGTATGGGGTTCATGGGATCTCCGTGGGTCTATCATGGCCCAAACGACCTGCCAGGGTGGCTGAGCGCAACTTTTCTATTGCATTTGCGCATCGAGGTGCTAGTCTAAATTTCCTGCGCAGTTGAGGCTGCGAGGTGCTGAAGGGGGCCGGAAGGCAACCTTGGACCATGTGAAAGCATGGGGGCGTCTTTGAAAACCGGATAGAAGATAGGAAGCCTTTGAGGGTTTTGGGGTGTGTCTAAGGATGGACCTCAGAATTCAGAACAATTTTTCGACCAGAACATTTATCC
>DATEZS010000004.1:0-9011 GCA_035255365.1 Geothrix sp. | reverse complement strand
CTGCTGGGGTCCTCCAGATCGCCGAAGACGCGCACCTTGGAGGGACAGGTCTCCACGCAGGCGGGCACTTCGCCCTTGTCCACGCGGTGGCTACAGAAGGTGCACTTGCCCACCACCCCTTCCTCTTCGTTGAAGTACCGGGCGTCGTAGGGGCAGGCGATCATGCAGTAGCGGCAGCCGATGCACTGATCGTAGTCCACGAGCACGATGCCGTCCTTGCGCTGCCAGGAGGCGCCGGTGGGGCACACCCGCACGCAGGAGGGCGCGTCGCAGTGGTGGCACTGCTCCGGTTCGAAATCGATGCGGAGCTTCGGGTATTCGCCCTGGCGCTCTTCGTTGATGCGGTTGCGGAAGTTACCGACGGGAACCTTGTTCTCCGCCTTGCAGGCGACGACGCAGGCCTTGCAGTTGATGCATTTCCTGGAGTCGATGACGAGGGCGTAGCGCTTCTTCTTCATGGCCATGGTCGAATTCCTCAGGCGTTCGCGACTTTGACGAAGGTTTCGTGGAAGGCGGCGTTGCCGGACACCTTGTCCCAGGCCGTCTCGAGGATCACCGCATCGCTGGCGCCGGTGTTGTAGACCAGGCTCTGCATCTTCGACTTCTTGCCGAAGCCATGGAGCATGAACACGCAGTCGGGCCGGATCTCCTCCGTGACGCGGGCCTTGAGCTTCACGCTGCCCACGCTGCTGGTGACGCTGACCAGGGCGCCGTCCTTGATGCCCAGGCGGTCAGCGGATTTGGGATTGAGCCAAAGGTCGTTCTCCTTCATGAACTCATGGAGCCAGACGTTGTTCGACTGGTTGGCGTGGGTGAAGTAGCCCACGCGCCCGAGGATCAGGCGGAACTTGTCGCGGGGCGGCTGGGCGGGGGCCGTGTAGGCGGGCAGGGGATCGTGCCCCGCCTCCTGGAGCCGCTCGGAGAACAGTTCGATCTTGCCGCTCTTGGTGACGAAACGGTGGTCGGGATTGAGGGTCTTGCCGTAGCTGGGCTGGCCGCTGGCGGCCCACACGCCGTGCTTCTTCATGTGCTCGGCGGCCATGGGGATGGGCAGATCCTTGAATTCCGCGTCCACCCACTGCTCGATGGTGTAGTCGAAGTAGTCGGCGAGACCCAGGCGCTTGGCCAGGCCCTGCACGATCTCGAGGTTCGGCTTCGTATCGTGGATGGGCTTCACCACCTGCTGCCGGTAGACCACCGCGGGCCAGATGCCGGGCATCACCTCGAGGGGATCCGTGCGCTCGAGGTAGGCGCTTTCGGGGAACACCACGTCCGCATACCAGGCCATGTCGCTCATCTGCACATCGATGACGCCGATGAAATCCATCTGCTCGATCATCTTCAGGGTCTTGGCCTGGTCGGGCAGGGCGTTCATGGGGTCCTGCTTGTAGACCATCCAGGCCTTGATGGGATAGGGCTTCCCGCTGAGCACGTTCTCGCGGAGCTTGAGGTAGACGCCGTCGCCCTTGGCGGCCAGGGGGAAGGCCGTGGCGATCTCATCCACGCGGGCGGCCTTGGGCTCATCCCAGGGCATGAAGAGGAATTCGCCCTTGGGCAGCTTGGCGTTGGGCACCATGCCGCCGACCTGGTCCCAGTTGCCGACGATGGCGTTGAGGATGGCCTGGGCGCGACGCATCTGGAAATCGTTCTGGTACCAGGAGGAGCGCCGGCCGGCGTAGTAGACGGCCCGGGCTCCCGCGTCCGCGAACTCCCGCGCGATGCGGATGATGTCCGCGGCGGGGATCTCCGTCTCCTTTTCCGCCCACTCCGGCGTGTAGGGCTTCACGTGCTCGGCCAGCTGGTCGAAGCCCGTGGTGTAGGCGGCGACGAAATCCTTGCTGTGGCGATTCTCGGCGATGATCACGTGGATCATGGCAAGGATGAACGCGAGGTCGGTGCCGGGCTTGATGGGGTACCACTCGTCCGCCTTGGAGGCGGTGACCGTGAAGCGCGGATCGAGGTAGATCAGCTTGGCCTTGCGCTCCATGACGCCGCCGATGAGGTCCATGGTGTCGGGCGTGATGATGCTCTCGAAGCGGTTGGCGCCGGACATGATGACGTATTTGCTGTTGAGCAGATCGAAGCTGGGCACCGTGCCGAAGGTGGCGCTGTAGGCCAGGTTCACGGAGGCCAGGCAAAGGGTGGGATGGCGCACGAGGTTGGGCGATCCGAAGGCCAGGCCCAGGTTCTTGAAGAAGACTTCCTGGAAGCCCTCGGTGGAGGACCACAGGGTGCCCTCGGGGCCGTACTTCGACTTGGTTTCCGCCAGCTTCTTGGCGGCGAAGTCGAAGGCCTCGTCCCAGCTCACGGGCTTCCACTTGCCCTCGCCCCGGGCCCCCACGCGGATCATGGGCTGCTTGATGCGGTCTGGATCGTAGACCTGCATGATGGCCGCATTGCCGCGTCCGCACAGCATGTCGCGGGATTTCGGATTCTCGGGGTTGGGATTGAGCTTCTTGACGCGGCCGGCCTCGACCACGGCGATGGCCGAGCATTTATTGGGGCACAGTTCGCAGGTCGTGGGCACTTCCCGGTTGTCGGCGCTGGCCGAGCGGCCCTTCTTGAAGTAGGAAAGGCAGCCGATCTGGCTGACGGCGACCGCTCCAGCGGCGGTGGCGCCCGTGGCCTTCAGGAACAGGCGGCGATCCATGCGAGTGGTTCCCATTCTTGTCTCCGTAATGCGAGTGAATGGGCCGGAGGGCATCGCCCTCCGGCCCGGGGACTGATCTAGAACTTCACTTCAATGGCGGCGTACATGTTCTTCACGGTGGACGGGAAGCCGTACTGCAGCATCGGGTTCTTGCTCAGGTCGTAGGCATCCTCCCAGCTTTGGCCGGGCATGGAGGGGCCAGGGGAGATGTGCCAGCCGCTGAAGGCGTGGCTGTACTTGTAGTCCAGGTAGCCCAGGCGGAAGGAGGCGTTCTTGGCGAACTGCCACTGGAGGTAGCCTTCCCAGACGTCGCCGCGGGTGCCCAGCTTCTCGGTGTATTCGCCGGTGGCGGGGCTGTAGGTGAACCAGCGGGGCGAACCGTGGTTGAATTCCACGCCGAAGCCCAGGTTGGAGGTGGCATCCCAGCGCATGCCGACGTAGTAGGCGCTGGCCGTCTGGCTCTTGGTGGCGTCGCCCAGGAGCCCGCCGAAGCCGGCCAGCTGCTGCGTTCCGCCCATGCTGGCGGGGAAGTCCCAGTAGGCGCCGTACTGCGAGCTCTTGCCATTCGGATGGCTCTTGATGGCGCCGCCACTGATGAAGTAGGTGAACGCGTCGCCGATCTTGTGCTTCCAGGTGGCGGTCCACTGGTCCATGTCGCCCAGGTTGTTGGTGGCGGTAACGTACTGGACGGAGGGCATGCCGCCCATGCCGGGCATGGCGGGCACGGGGAAGTTCGTGAGGCTGCCGAAGGGGATATCGGTCATGTTGCCGAAACGGTTGAAGCCCAGGTAGAAGTTGGCGCTCTGGACGCTCTCGCCGATCTGGAACAGCAGGGGCATGTCGAACATGCCACCGAGGACGGTGGTGTCCTTGAGGGGCCCGATGTTGTTCACCTGCATGGTGGCGGCCGCCGCATTGGGGCCCTGTGCCGTCCAGTTGACGTTCGTGAAGTTGAAGCCGACCGGGGCCGCGTTGGTCTTGACCAGACCGCCGCCGCCGAAGCCGGACTCGTAGCCCACGCCGTAGCAAATGCCGAACAGGGTGCCCTCGGGCAGGCCGATCTTGTCGAGCTGGAATTTGAAGCCGAGGCCGTCGATGGTGGCGTTCACGGCCAGGGCCTGGGGCGTGGCCTGGCGTTCGCCGCCCTCACGCACTTCGAACGGCGGGCCGTCCGTTGTGTTCTGGCGGCCGATGGACAGGATGCCGGGGGTGAAGTGGTAGACCAGGCTGGCCCGCTCCACGCGCAGAACGTCGGTGCTGGGGATCTTGCCGGAGTTGAAGGAATTGGCCACGGTGTTGGGCGAGCCGTTGAACACGGGCACGTCAGCGCCGCCGTGGACCTTGTACATCACGAGCCGGCCCATGATCTTGGCGTTCTCGTTGATGGTGATGCCCATCTTGAGGCGCAGGCGGGTGGACCACTGCACGGAGTTCGTCCAGTCCTGCCCGGGAACCTGCTGCGTGAGGGGCACAAAGGGATAGGCGTAGCCCGGAGGCAGGGGGCCTGGATAGCCCGCGCTCTGGGCGAAGCCCATGAACTGCTGGTAGGGCTGGAAGTGCCACTTGGCCTGGTCGAAGCGCGTGCGAAGGTCGCCGCCCCACTGGATGTTGTCGCCGGCGACCTTGGTCTCGACCTTGGTGAGGCGGGTGTCCACTTCCTGGGCAGCGGCGGCCTTCTCTTCAACGGCCTTGAGCTGGGTCTTGAGCTCGTCGATCTGCTTCTGCAAGTCCGGCGCGGACTGGGCGCTCAGGCCCATGGGCGCCAGCATGGCGACGAGTGCCAACGAAATTCGGGAATTCATGAGGAGGATCTCCGTGGGGGTGGTTGAGGGGCAGGGGATGGTTGGAGTCGACGATCAGCCGCCGCAGGTTTCGGGCTGCGGGGAATCGGAGGCATGGCCGACCAGGAAGGTCTGCACGTCCTTGACCTGCTCGGGCTTGAGGATGGTGTCGAGCTTCTCGGTGCCCTTCTTGTGCTTGCCCGCGGCGAAGTAGGCCTTCCACTGGGTCTGGGTCTTGGAGAGAGGGGTGACTTCCTTGGCCTGGCTTCCGGCCGTGTGGCAGGCCTTGCAGGTCTTCTTGAAGAAGAATTTCCCCTTGGTGTCGCTGCCGCCCTGGGCGGAGAGCGGCGTGAGGGCCATCAGCACGGCCAGCGCGGCCAGTGGCTTCAGGAGGTTCGGCATGGAGCACATCCTTTCTGGAAGTTGAAGGATTGAAACGCCACGAAACGCAGATGCGATGGGCGTTCGGGCCAGGATCGGGGGCCCTTGGCGGCAGCGGGAGAACTCTGTCGTCAAATAGATGATGAAACGGTATTGAAAGTCTTCAAGTCGTTCGTGACCATGATCACTAATACTCAAATAACCAATTAGTAATTTGACTTGAAAACCAGGCGTGGCATGGAATCGGGACATCCCTCTCCGGACCTTCGGGCCTGTTAAGGTGGGGATCCGGAGGCTTGGCCATGGATGAATCCCGACCCATTCCCACCCCAGCGCAGGACGCGGCGGTGGCGCCGATCATGGCCCATCCCCTTCAGCGCCAGGTCCTGGTATGCACTTCCAAGAGCTGCGCGGCCAACGGCTCCGAGGCGGTGCTGGAGGCCTTCAAGTCGCAGCTCATCGGGGAGCAGCTGCTGTTCTACAAGGGCAACCAGGAGGGGAAGATCCAGTGCGTCACCTGCGGCTCCGTGGGTTTCTGCGCCATCGGACCGGCGGTGCTGGTGTATCCGGATGGCATCTGGTACGCCCATGTGACGCCCGCGGACGTGCCTGAAATCATCGAGAGCCACTTGAAGCGGGGCATTCCCGTGGAGCGGCTGGTGCGGAAGCGCCTGGGCTGAAGGCGATCGCCTCAGGCCAGGCCCACGGCCTGGAGCCCTGCTCGCAGTTCCTGCACGCCGAACGGCTTTGGCAGCAGGGTGACCAGAGAATGGGCTTCCACCAGCGCCAAGGCGGACTGATCGGCCCGCCCGGTGGCCAGCAGCACCGGCACCGCGGGCAGCAGGGTGCGGATGCCCGGGAGGGTTTCCGCCCCGCTCAACCCCGGCATGTTCATGTCGAGGATGACCACATCCGGCTGGAAACCGTCTCGAAGTTTCGCCAGGGCCTCTTCGCCGCTGAGCGCGGTCACCGTGGCGTGGCCGAGGATCTCCAGAAGCCCTTGCATGGAACTCTGGATCAATTCGTCGTCGTCGACGAGCAGGACCTTCAGGCTGGCGGGAGCTACGGCAGCCGCAAGGGCGGGCCTGATCGCGGATGCGGCCAGCGCGTCCTGGCAGGCGGGGAACCGCAGCAGGACGCGGGTGCCCCGCCCTGGTTCGCTCTGGAGTTCCATGTGCCCGTGGTGGGCCATGACGGTGGTGTGAGCGACGGAAAGGCCCAGGCCGGTTCCCTTGCCGGGGTCCTTGGTGGTGAAGAAGGGGTCCATGGCCCGATCCAGGATTTCTTTCGGCATGCCGCAGCCCGTATCCTCAACTTGAAGTTCGATCCACTCGGCATCCACATTGCGCGTGCGGACCGTCAGGGTGCCGTTGGCGGGCATGGCGTCCACGGCATTGAGGCAGAGGTTCATCAGGGCATGGTTCAAGGCGCTGGCGTCGCCCCGGATGGGCTGCAGGTCCGGCGCCAGGTCCAGTTCAATGCGGACCTGGGCCATGGTGGTGCGGCCCAGCAATAGCATGTCTTCCTGAACCAGCACATTCAGGTTGAGCGGTTTCTCCTCCGCCAGATCGTGGCGCGCGAAGACCAGGAGGCTTCGCACCACGTCCCTGCCGCGGGTGCAGGCGTCCGTGATGGTCGTGAAGGCCCGCTGGAGGGTGCTGCCCTCGGGCTGAAGTTCCTGGTGCAGCGAAGCCAATCCAAGAATGGCCGCCAGCACATTGTTCATTTCGTGGGCCACGCCCCCCGCGAGGATGCCGAGGCTTTCCAGCTTCTGGGACTGCAGCAGCTGTGCTTCCAGATGCTTCCGGTCCGTGATGTCCCGGTTCGAGATGCGGCGGCCCCTGAATTGGCCGGAGGCATCATAGATGGCGTGGCAGGTGTGCCCGATCCAGCGGGTCTCGCCATCGCTCCGGAGGATCCTGACATCGAGGTCCTCCGCTTGGTTCCGGCTCGACTTCCTCAGTTCCGCCAAGGGATGCACCTTGGCATGGTGGGCCTTCCACTTCGGCAGATCGTCCGGATGGATCATTCGCTGGAGAAGCCCAGGATCCTCCTTGAAAGCTTCGGGTTTGTGCCCGGTGATGCGTTCGCAGGAGGGGGAGCAGTAGAGCCATTCCCCTTCGGGTCCCTCCCAGGCCTCCCAGTCGTAGGTGAAATCCGCCACGGTGCGGAATTTCTCTTCGCTTTCGCGCAACTCCCGCGTCCGTTCCAGCACCCGCTGCTCCAGCAGGTCCTTGGCTTGCCGGACATTCCTGAACTGTTCCGAAAGCGAGCCGGCCATGATCCTGAAACTGGAAATAAGCCGGTTCGATTCGTGAATTCCGCTCTCGGGCCACTGGATTTCTTGGTCCCCCGAGGCCAGTTTGAGGGGTAGGTCCTGGGTGAGTTCACCCAGTTCCTCCATGGAGTGGGTCATGAGGCGGCTGACCAGTTCCGCGATTCCCAGGGAAAGGATGAGCAGCAGGAGCAGCAGAGCGAGATTCTTCGAGTAGCGATCAAAGAGCGCTTTCTGAAAGTCCGCTACGGGCTGCTCCAGCACCAGTTTCCACTCGGCGAGATCGCCAATGGCGGATTCAGCCAGGTAGAAGGATTTCCCCCAGCGTTCGATGGCGGCCGTATTGGGGGCCAAAGTCGGAATCCACTGGCTGATGCCAGCCTGAAGGGGTGTCATGTGTCCCCTGCCCCGGTCGAGCGGAGCCGCGACCTTCTGGTCGGTGTGGTTGGTCATGATGATCCGGCCATCCCTGTCCAGGAGCGTGTAGAGGCTGCTGGTACCCGTGACGCTGGCCTCAAGGTGATCACGAATCTGGTCCAGGCTCAGGACACCGGCGATGTACCCCCCGTACTGGCCTCTGCGGATGACGGGGGCAAGCATGATGACAACGTGTTTCGGCGAGCCGATCCTGGCCGTGACCACCTCCGAAAGCATGGGCCGGAGCGTTTCCTTGAGCCGCGGGACATAAGGCCGGTCCGCGAAGTCGATACCGAGGTTCGATCGTCCCTGTTCATCCACCAGAGGGTAGTAGGCGGTGGTGACGGCATTCTCATTGAGCATGCCGATCCTGAGAAAATTGATATCGGCCTTGGTGGCCTGCTCAAGAAACGGCTGGATCTGCTGGGGAGGCGCCGTGGCCGCCATGGCCGCCAGGTTGAAAACAGCGGACTTGCGGTTCACCACCCAGGTCTGGATTCGTTTCGTGATGCGGGCATTGTTCTGCAGCAGGGTGACTCGGATGAGGTCATCCGTTTCCTTGAACTGGGCCCTTCCGGAGACTGCCAGCAGGGTCAGGGTCGGAGCCAGCACGAAGAAGGCCAGAGCGGTGTAGATGGCCTCCCGATAGGGAATCGGCGTGAGGCGTGAACGAAGGGTGAACCCCATGAAGAGAAGCCGGGCGAGCGCCATGTTGGCCACGCCATTCACCATGTCCTTGACCATGATGAATTCGGCCCGGTCCGGCGGAACCTTCATCGCCAGGTGGTAGCAAAGGTAGACCAAGGGCATCCCGATGCCGATCCAGTACAGGGCATCGGCCTGGATGAAGCCCAGCCGGTACCGGCTGTTCAGCCAGCCCACCACGACCACCTCGGCGCCCATGATGGGGAGGGCGTAGTGGTGACCCCAGTTGAAGTACAGCACGCTGCTGATGACGAGGGCAGCCAGGGTTCCTGGGCCGAGACCGAAAAGCTGCAGGACCAGCAGGGAGAAGATGCTGCCGAAAATGAACTCGGCATTGAAAAAGATGGGAAAGGCGAAATGGTTTCCGGCCAGGCCGGCGGCAATGAGCACCGCAAGCAGGAATACGCCCCTCAAGCCTCGCCACGAGATCGGCAGGGGGGGCGGCTCAAGATCTCGAGTAGCAGCACTGGCAGGTGGGCACACTGGCATATCCGGCGGGGAATCATTCCTGATTGTTCCAGCTCATCGGAAAAAGAAGACCAGTGCATAAGCAATGATTTTAATCGCCATTCTGGTCGCAACTCAGGGTTGCCAGCGGCGGGTGACCTCGAAGCGCTGCCGTTCTTCGGGTGTGTCCACATCCCGCCATTCGTCGCCTTCCCGGGGCAGGACGAGGTGAGGCAGAGCCTTCAGCAGGCCCAAGAGGGCGGGGCTCTCGTTGGCGGCCAGGAGTGGGCAGAGGCTGTCGGGGAACCAGCCTCCCAGCGGCTGGAGGCGCGATTCGTGCTCGGCGATCACCCAG
>DATEZS010000003.1:0-26667 GCA_035255365.1 Geothrix sp. | reverse complement strand
TGAGGCGGTCCTCCAGGGACCGCATGGTCTCCCCCTTGGCCTGGGGGGACAGGAAGAAATAGCGCCGGGGCAGCTGCAGGGCTGAACGGAGCTGTTCTTCGGGCAGCTCGCGGTTGCCCTCGACGCGGATGTTCCGGATGAGCCGCTGAGGTCCGGGCACCACGCGGTAGGTGATGGTCACCGCCTCGGGACGCTCCGCCGATCCCCGGATGACGCGGCGATCGTAGGTGACCCGCACCTCGGGGTAGCCCTGGTCCCGGAAGTAGGTGGCGATGCGCCCGCTGCCCTCCTCGAGGAGGCTGGGGGAGTACCGGTCCGCACGCGCCAGGGGCACGAAGTCGGTGAGTCGCGGGCGGCCGAGGAGGGGGCCGAAGAGGCTCAGTCCCTCGGCCTTCAGCTTCACCTTCGGCCCGGGCTCCACCTCGATCACCGCCTCGCCGCCGGCCCCGTCCGCGGGCCGCACCGTCGCCGAGCCCTCGAGGTGCCCGTCCTTCACGAACCTCGTCCGCAGGCGGCGTTCGGCCTCCCGGGGAAGGCCCGCGGTCCAGAGCGTTCGGCCTGGCCGGATCCCCGCGACCTTCAGGAGGGCCTCGGGCTTGTACGGGGAGGGGTGTCCCTCGATCCTGGCCGAGGGGATGAGGGCCGCCGGTCCCAGGGTCACCGTGATCCGGAGGGTCCGGCCGCCCTCCCCGGATTGGGCCCGGACCTCGGCCTTCGGATAGCCCCCCTCCCGCAGCCGCTGCTCAGCCAGGGCCCGGAAGGTCTCCAGCCGCAGGGGGCCCAACCGCTGCCCCTTTTCCAGCTCGGGCAGGAGGGTCTTGCGGAAGGGCGCAGGCAGGGGATCCCCATCCCAGGCCCACGTGGCCAGGGGGACCAGGGGCACGAGACGGATGCGGGCAGTGCCATCGGGATCCATGAGGCCATCCACCGATCCGAAACGGTCCACCAGACGGACTGCCTCCAGGGCCTTCCGGAAGGCGGCCGCGTCCACGGGATGGCCCGGTTCCAGGCCCAGGGCGGCCCGGGCGAAGCGCTGGTCATCCCCGCCACCGCCTTCCACCCGGATGGCCTTCAGGACCAGGGGCGCCGACGTGGAAACGCCCTGCGCCCTGGCTTGAACCAGGGCCAGCAGGGCGCATCCGAGGGCGGCGCGGGCGCGCACCGCCTCAGAACCCGGCGAGGGCCTCGTCCTCGGTGTCCTTCACTTCGAAGACCGAGTGAAGGCTGGTCATCTTGATGAGTCCGAAGATCTTGGGGCTCATGCCGCAGATGCGCAGCTCCCCGCCCTTGCCCTTGATGGAGGTGTAGCAGCCCACCAGCTCGCCCACACCCGAGGAATCCAGGTAGCTCACCTTGCTGAAGTTGATGACGATCTTCCGTTCGCCGTTGGACAGGGCGGTGCGGACCGCCTCACCCAGTTCCTGATCGCCATCCCCCAGGGTGATCTTTCCTTCAGGATGGAGAATCAGCACATCGTTGTGCTTTCGGGTGCTCAAGATCATAGGAACCTCGGAGTGAGGGCCCAGTTTGCCACAGCCTGGAAGTGGAGGAAACAGGGTCCATGGAGTCGATTTCCGCCAGGGAGGATCCCCGGGCCTTCCGGCCCCCCATCCGGCATGGCATCTGCATAACCATCTCCGAAGCCGGTCAAACCCGGCCCATTCTGCAGGGTTCCCATGTTCGATCTCACGCAAAGCAACGGCATGATCCAAGCCATGGATCGCAGCCTCACCCTGGCCTCCCACCGGCAGACCCTCATCGCCTCCAACCTGGCGAACATCGATACGCCCGGCTACCACACCCGGGATTTCAGCTTCGAGGGGGCCCTGAAGGCGGCCCTCGAAGGGCAAAATGCGCCCAGCAACCTGCGAACCACCCATGCCATGCATTTCCAGGGCACCACCAGCCAGTCCCTCCCCCCCAGCACCGATCCCCTTTCGCCCAGTTCCGAACGCAACGACGGCAATGACGTGAGCCTGGACCGGGAGAGCATGCTCCTGTCCCTCACCCAGACCAACTACCAGATCGCCAGCAATTTCATGCAGGTGGAGCTGCGCAAGCTCTACGGCATGATCAAGGAAGTGAGCGCCCACTGATGAGCATCCCGCAGATTTTCGACATCGCCAGTACCGGCATGGCCGCCCAGCGACTCCGAGTGCAGCTCATCGCCTCCAACATCGCCAACGCCGAGACCACCCGCACCAAGGACGGAGGCCCCTACCGCCGCCGGGACGCCGTCTTCGAGGCCCAGGACACATCCTTCTCAGGGGCCCTTGCTTCCGCGGGCGTCCGGGTTTCATCCATCCGCACCAGCCAGGAGCCCTTTCTCACCCGCTACGAGCCCGGCCACCCCGACGCCGACGCCAATGGCGTGGTGCGCTATCCCAATGTGAACCCCGTGGAGGAGATGGTGAACCTCACGGAAGCCAGCCGTTCCTTTGAAGCCAATGTGGCCGTGGTCCGATCCGCCAAGTCCATGGCCGCCTCCGCCCTGGAAATCCTCCGCGTCCAGTAACCCTGTCGGAATTTCGACTTGCCCCATCCGCCCGCCGGACCGATCGTGTGAATGCACGCTGACCTGAAAGACCGCCCATGGACCCCCTTCAGAACATCCCCCAGCTCGGTGCCCTGAACCCCCTCTCCGGAACCCAGAATACGGGCCTGGGGACTGGCGCTGCGGGCGGCGATGGCAACCTGGGATTCGGCGATCTTCTCAAGCAGGCGCTCCAGGAAGTGAACCAGGCTTCGGGGCAGGCTGAAGAGGAGGCACGGAACTTGATGACTGGTCAGAGTGCAGACATGCACTCGGCCATGCTGGCTGTCCAGAAGGCCGATCTTAGCTTCCAGATGATGATGGCTGTGCGATCGAAGCTGATCGATGCCTACCGCGAGGTCATGCGCATGCAGATGTAGCGCTGGCCACGTTTCGGGCGCGGCCTCACCCCTGACTGAGGAACGCCCATGGCCGGGGAAAACAATCTCGCAGAACAATTCGGAAATGCCTTCAAGGGCATGAGCGCCACCCAGCGCGTCATGGTGGCCGCCATTTCCATGACAGTGCTCCTGGCCCTGGCGGGCCTGGGCATCTGGGCTGGGCAGGAATCCAAGGGCGTCCTGGCGGCGAACATCTCGCCGACGGAAGCCAGCTCCATCGTGTCCCAGCTGGACAAGATGCAGATTCCCTACGAGCTGAGCAGCGACCAGCGCACCATCCTGGTTCCCGAGAGCAAGGTGGGACAGCTGCGCCTGAAGTTCGCCGGGGACGGCATGCTGAGCGGCGACAAGCTGGGTTTCGAGAAGCTGGAGAACGCCGGCCTCGGCACCACGGATTTCTCCCAGAAGGTGATTCACCGCCGGGCCATGGAAGCCGAGCTTTCGAAAACCATCATGAGCCTCCAGCAGGTGGCTGAAGCCAGCGTGCACATCACGCCTTCCAACGACAGCCCCTTCCTGACCGAGAAGGAGGACGCCAAGGCGAGCGTGCTCCTCAAGCTCCGCGGCTCGAAGATGCTGCCGGACGAGAACACCCAGGCCATCGTCAACCTGGTGGCGGCCAGCGTCGAAGGCCTGAAGCCCGAGCAGGTGGTCATCATCGATCAGTTCAGCCGGATCCTTTCCCGCACGGGCCGCGATCCCATGGTGGGCGCCAGCGACGCCCAGAAGAAGGTGGCGCGGGAGGAGGAAGATCACCTGGTGCGCCAGGTCACCGACATGCTGGAGCCCGTCGTCGGCATCGGCAAGGTTCGGGTCACCGCTCACGTGGACCTGGACTTCGACAAGGTGAAGATCAACGAGGAGAAGTACGATCCCCAGGGCCAGGTGGAGCGCAGCATCCAGCAGAAGGACGAGAAGGTCCAGAAGCGGGAGGCCGGCGCCGGCGTTCCGGGGACGCCCAGCAACGTGGCTCCGGCCAACGCGGGCGCCACGGGCGGCCTGGTGGAGAACAGCGAGAAGAAGGAGACCACCACCAATTTCGAGATCAGCAAGATGATCCGCACCGTGGATCAGGCCACGGGATCCATCAAGCGCATCAGCCTGGCCGTGATCGTGGACAGCCTCAACAGCTGGGAGAAGGATCCCAAGGGCGAACCCGTGCTGAAGCAGACGCCCCGGAGCGCGGATGAGATGAAGAAGATCCGCGATCAGGTGGCGGCGGCCGTGGGCATCCAGGCCAAGCGGGGCGATGAACTCACCGTGGAGAACATGGCCTTTGCCACCCTCCAGGCCAATCCCAAGGAAGAGGCCGAAGCCAAGAAGCAGTTCTGGGTCGACCTGATCCGGCAGTTCGCGCCCTCCGTGATCTACGGAATCGTGGGCCTGGCGGTGTTCTTCATGATCATCATGCCACTGCTGAGGCGCATCTCCTCCGCCCTCAACCGGCCCGTGCCCCTGCGCGTGGCCAGCGGAGAGGGCGAAGAAGGCGGTCTGTCCGTGGGCAGCCGCAAGCCCACCCAGGTCAAATCCGTGGCGGAGCTGGAAGCCGAGATCGAAGCCGAGCTGAATGCCGATGCGGCCTTCTCGGCCCCGGAAGCCCGCCGCCGGGAACTCATCAAGAAGCGCCTCCAGGAAGGCTCCCACGACGATCCGGAAACCATGGCGTCGCTGGTGCGATCCTGGCTCCTGGAAGAAGGGAAGTAGGCCATGGCGAAACTCACCGGCATGCAGAAGGCCGCCGTGCTCATGGTCACGCTCGGGGACGAGACCGCCTCCAACATCTTCAAGTACCTCGAGGAGGATGAAATCCAGACGATCTCCCGGGAGATCGCCATCACCAAGCATGTGCAGCCCGAAATCGCGGAAGAGGTCATGGAGGAGTTCCACACCATGACCCAGGCCCGCAGCTACATCAGCCAGGGCGGCATCGAGTACGCCAAGAAGCTGCTCATCAAGTCCGTGGGTCCCGAAGTGGCCCGCAAGATCATCGACCGCCTGGTCAAGGCCCTGGAATCCAGCGCCGGCTTCACCAGCCTCGAGCGCGCCAATCCCCAGCAGCTCTCGAAATTCATCCAGAGCGAGCACCCCCAGACCATCGCCCTCATCCTGGCCCACCTGAACGCCTCCCAGGCGGCGGAGCTCATCTCCAGCCTGCCCGAGGCCCTTCGCAGTGACGTGGCCATGCGCATGGCCAGCCTGCAGGAAATCAGCCCGGAGGTGGTGCGTCGCATCAGCCTGATCCTGGAACAGAAGCTGGAAGCCCTCGGCTCCTTCGCCACGGAAGCCTACGGCGGCGTCCGGGCCGTGGCCGAGCTCTTCAACCGCATGGACCGCAACACGGGGCGCACCGTCCTCGAGAAGATCGAAACCGAGAACCCCCAGCTGGCCGCCAGCATCCGTGACCTGATGTTCGTGTTCGACGACATCCTCCTCATCGACGACAACGGCATCACCGAGATCCTGAAGCGGGCCGACAAGAAGACCCTCACCATCGCCTTGAAGGGCACCAGCGAAGAACTGCAGACCATGTTCTTCCGCAACATGTCCTCCCGGGCCGTGGAGCTCATGAAGGAGGAAATGGAGTTCATGGGCCCCGTGAAGCTGAAGGATGTGGAGAAATCCCAGCACGAGATCGTGGAGATCGTCCGCCAGCTGGAAGAGGAAGGCGTCATCAGCATCGGTGGCGGCGGGGGCGAGGACTATGTCTCGTAAGGGCTTCATTGCCGCGGAGGACCTGCGGGATACCCGCGTGGAGGCCTTCCCCTATTTCCCCGTGGACACGACCCTGTCCCAGGGCGGCGTGGATGAAGGGCTGGAATCCGTCGCCTCGGACCTGGACGATGCCAATGCCAACCTCGTGCCCATCGAGGAACGGATCATCGACCGGCTCCAGGAGGCGGAACGGCAGGCCCAGGAGATCGCCCGGCACGCCTATGAGCAGGGTTTCGCCGCGGGCGAGGCCGAGGGCCGCAGTTTCGGGGAAAGCCAGTACAAGGCCTACATCCAGCGGCTGGAGCAGCACCTCGTGGAACTCGGCGAGGTCACGGTCTCGCTGCAGAATTCCATCAACAACCAGATGGTGGCGCTCACCCTGGCCGTGGGTGAACACCTCGCCGTGCAGCAGATCGAGCAATCCCCCGAGGCCGTGCAGGCCCTGCTGGAAGGCGTGCTTGAGGAGCTTCCCTTCCCCCTCCCCAGGGGCCGCCGCGAAGGCGAAATGCCCATGCAGGTCTTCCTGAGCCCCCAGGATCTGGAACAGCTCGGCGACCGGTTCATGGACCATGCGGGGCTTTCGCTGTTGGCGGACCCGGGGCTTTCGCGGGGCAGCCTCCGGTTCGAGGCCCCCCAGGGAATCCTCAACGGCTCCATGGAACAGCGTCGCGCCCAGGTCATGCAGGTCATCGCCCGCATGCAGGAAGGCGAGACGCCATGACCATCGCCATCGACCCCACCACCCTGGCGGGCCGCATCAAGGGCCTGCCGAAGGGGAACTGGATGGGCCGGGTCTCGAAGGTGGTGGGCCTGGTGGTGGAGTCCACTGGGCCGGATTGTTCCGTGGGCGAGCAGATGCTCATCCACGCCCAGGATGCCTCCGGGCGCCCGCGCCAGGTCCACGCGGAGGTCGTGGGATTCTCCGGCCAGAAGGTGCTGCTCATGCCCATCGAGGAGACCGAGGGCATCCGCCCGGGCCTCTGGGTGGAGTCCACCGGGCACCAATCCGAGCTGCCGCTCACCAACCAGCTGCTTGGCCGGGTCATCGATGCCCTGGGCCGCCCCCTGGATGGAGGCCCCCCCCTGGAAGCCACCGCCCACCTCCCGCTCCACGGGGTGGCGCCGAACCCCATGCACCGCAAGCGCATCAACGAAGTGCTTTCCACGGGCATCCGGGCCGTGGACGGCCTGCTGACCCTGGGAAAAGGCCAGCGGATCGGCATCTTCTCGGGCTCCGGCGTCGGCAAATCCACCCTGCTGGGCATGGTGGCCCGCAACACCTCCGCCCAGGTGAATGTCATCGCCCTGGTGGGTGAGCGGGGCCGCGAGCTGCGGGAATTCATCGAAAACGATCTCGGAGAGGAAGGCCTCAAGCGCAGCGTGGTGGTGGTTTCCACCAGCGACCAGAGCCCCCTGCTCCGCCTGCGCTGCGCCATGGCCGGCACCACCGTGGCCGAGTACTTCATGCGTCAGGGCATGGATGTGCTGCTGATGATGGACAGCGTCACGCGCTTCGCCATGGCCCAGCGGGAGGTGGGCCTGAGCGCCGGGGAGCCGCCCAGCTCCAGAGGCTATACGCCCTCCGTCTTCGCCCTGCTGCCCCGGCTCATGGAGCGGGCCGGGACCTTCGAGGGCATGGGATCCATCACCGGCCTCTACACGGTCCTGGTGGAAGGCGATGACATGAACGAGCCCATCAGCGACTCCGTGCGCGGCATCCTCGACGGCCACGTGGTGCTGTCCCGGAAGCTGGCCTCCAAGAACCACTTCCCGGCCATCGATGTCCTCGCCAGCCTGTCCCGACTCTTCAACCCGCTGGCCCCGCCGGAGCAGAAGCAGCTGGCCAGCAAGATCCGCGATCTCATGGCTTCGTACCAGGACGCGGAAGATCTGATCCAGATCGGCGCCTACACCAAGGGCTCCAGTTCATCCATTGACCAGGCCATCCAGTTCCAGCCCGCCATCCAGGCCTTCCTCCGCCAGGCCACGGCCGAAGCCTCGGACCATCGCCAGGCCATGCTCGCCATGGGCCAGATCTTCGGCATCGATCTCACCCCCTTCATTAAAGGGCAGAGCTGATGGCCACCCGGTTCCACTTCCGCCTGGAGACCCTTCGCAGGGTCAAGGAAGCCTTCGAGCATGATGCCGAACGGGCCCTGGCCCAGGCGATCCGGGCCGAACTGGAGGCCCGGGCCTACCTGGATGGCCTCGCCGAGAAGCGCCTCGCCCTGTTCGAATCCCGCCGCCTGGCTTCGGGCGCTGTGCTGGATCTGGATTTCTGGCGGGCCGGGGAGCGGTTCCTGGTGGTGCTGGAGCGGCATCAAGTCGAGGGCTACGAACGCCTGCGGGTCGCCTCCGCCAAGGTCGCCGAGGCCCGCGAAGCCTTGATCCTGGCCCACCGGAACCACCTCATGCTGCTGCGCCTCAAGGAACGCCGAGCGCTCCAGCACGCCAAGGAACAGGAGCGGCTCGAGTTCCTGGCCATGGATGAGCTGGCCGTCCTCCGCTATCACCGCGAGAGCGCCTAGCCGTTTGGAGTCCCCCATGAATCCCCGCTACCTGCTCTGGATCTCCGCCCCCATCCTGCTTTCCGCCGGCGTCATCTGGCTATCGGCCCAGGAGCCCAAGGTGGACGGCAAAGCCGCCGCGGCCGAAGGCGTGAAGGTTTCGGAACTAGCCACCCAGCTCCAGACCCGGGAGAAGGGCCTCGCCCAGAAGGAGGCCGAGCTGCGCCAGCTGGAGCAGCGGCTCATCACCCTCCAGACCACCCTGGACAAGGACCGGAACGACCTGGCGGGCCGGGAAAAGGCCGTGCAGGAGGCCCTCGCGAAAATCGAGAACCTGAAGGTGCGTCCGGTCATCGACCCCCAGATCATCCGCACCTACGAGTCCATGGATCCCACGGCCGGCGCCCAGGCCATGAAGGAACTCGCCGGCCAGAACATGGACGTGGCGGTCGCCCTCCTCGCGGGCATGACCCCCAAGAAGGCCGCGAAGCTCATGGACCAGTTGGCCCCCCTGGATGCCAAGCTGGCCGGCAGGCTTTCCGAACGCGTGGGCCTCTCCAAGCCCAAGGAAACAGGCGCCTGAACTTTTCTGCCTAACACCGGCGGCATGGTCCTGGCGGTAGTCCTCCCACCGGATGATCCGGCGGCGAGGGTGCCATGCTTCCAGCAAATGCTTCAGCGGTCCTAGCGGTCCCTGCGCGCCCCGCCGCCGAACACGCCGATGCCAAGGAAACCGATCCGTCGGATGCCCAGTTCGCGGGCATGCTGGCGCTGTACGCCCAAGCCACCCCAACCCCCCAGCCGCTCCCCGGGCAGAAGCCCCCTGACCCGCCGGAAGCCCTGGACCCTGATGGCGGGACCCAACCTGCCCCTGCTGCCGGGTCGCAGGCGACGCCAGCCCCCCCGGGATCAGATCCTGCGGGCGGCTCCGCCTCCCCAGCCCCCGAAGCAGCCGCTTCTGGAGGCCAGGGGCTTTCGGGTCAGCCTGAGGCAAGCCTGGCCCAAAAGAGTCCTACCCCCGTGCCAACCGGGCCGCTCCCAGGCCTGCCAGCGAACCCGATCCAACCCCAGCAGGCTTCGACTCCCCCGGGCCCCACCCCCTCCGCTGATCCGAGCAGGAGCCTGGGCATGGCTCCGCAGCTCCTGGCCGAAGCCGTGCGCAGCCCCCTGGAACCGGCGGGTCAGCCGAATCCTTCCGCCCAGCCCAGCCCCGGCGACATGGCCCTGTCGCAGGCAGTCCTGGTGGCTTTGACGCAATCCAAGGCGGCCACCCCAAGTGGCACCGAGACTTCCGCGCCCACTCCCGGCCCGCGGGGCTTCAGCCAGCTTGGGACTGCCCCCGTGACCACCGGGGCGGAACCAGCCAGCCCAGCTTCCCCCGATTCCCCCGCTGTACCCTCCCGGCGGGATCTGGCCGCACCCCTTCCGGCCAACGCCAGGACCGCCCTTGACCTGCTCCTGCAGGCATCCGGGACTTCCATTGCGCAATCTTCCCCCGCCGGACCCGCCGGAACGGCCCCAGAAGCCAGCCGAACCCCTGCTGCCGAAAATCAGCTCAAATTGCAGGCATTCCTTGCCGATATTCATCCAACGCAAGGCGCCCCTGCCCCGGGACAAGCCAGGCCTTCCCTGGCGGTCGCCGCTCCGCAGCTTTCCCCCGCCTTTGATTTTGGCGCGCCCGCCGCTGTCCGGCCGCTCTCCAGCCATACTCCTCGCCCGGAAACCACCAAGCCTGGGCAGCCCGGCGACCCCCCGCCTGCGAACGACAAACCCACCACGGCTCCAGCCCTCTCGACCTCCCGTCCCCCGGCCGCCCCTGAGGCGCCTGCAGACCAGGCCCAGGCGCTGGCCAAGGTGCCGGTTCAAGGGGAGGCCTTGGAAGCGTTGACGAAAGCAGCACCGCCTCCGCAGACCTCCGCGCCGGCCCCGGCAGGCCCGACGCCTTCGGCCCCCCCGGCCGAACTGCCGCCGCCGCCCATGACCCTTCCGGTCGCCCAGGTGGATGGGAGCGTCCGCTGGATGATGAAGACCGGCAACCAGGAGGCGCAACTTCAGCTGCATCCCGAGTCCTTGGGACAGCTCACCATCCACCTCCGGGTGGAGGGCGGGGAAGTCCATGCCCGGCTGTGGATCCAGGAACCGGGCACCGTCCAGATCATCCAGGACGGCCGGGCCCACCTGGAGCAGTCCCTGAAGGACCAGGGCCTCCAACTGGGCAGCTTTGATCTCCACCAGGGGCATCGCCCCTACCAGGAGCCGGCGCCGGCCCCCGTTTTTTCTCCGGTTCAGGCTCCGGTTGCGGTTCCCGCCCGGCAGGAAGTACCGCCCGCGCCCACCCTCACCAGCCTGAACCCGCACCGAATCGAGCTTTACGCCTGATCGGCACGCTTCCTGTCCATTCAAACCATCGGAGGTCCCATGGAAACCGGCATGCTCAGCAGTGCCACCACCGCAGCGACCCAGGCCACCACCACCGCGAAACCCAAGGATCCGCTCGGTCAGGATGGATTCCTGCAGCTGCTGGTGGCCCAGCTCAAGAACCAGGACCCCACCTCCAGCGGGCAGGATCCCAACCAGATGATCCAGCAGCTCACCAGTTTCTCGAGCCTGGAGCAGGCCCAGCAGACCAACTCCCTGTTGCAGGGCCTCCAGACCCAGACCTCCGGGCTCTTCCAGGCTCAGACCGCCTCCCTCATCGGCAAGAACGTGAAGGTGGATGGGGCTGGCTTCAACCTGGCTTCCGGCAAGGCGTCCATGAACCTGGAGCTGAGCGCCCCCGCCACGGTGACCGTCACCGTGAAGGATGCCAATGGCAAGGTCGTGGCGACCCTGCCGCAAGGGCACATGAACCGCGGCATCAACGCCCTTGGCTGGGATGGCCGCGATGCCAACGGGACGCCGCTGCCTGATGGCTCCTACAGGGTGGAGGTGACCGCCACCGGGGATGACGACAAGCCCGTGCCCTTCAAGACCAACCTGACCATGAAGGTGGATGCCGTGACCTTCAGCAATGGCGGCATTTATTTGACCTCAGGAACCAATGTCTTCTCCCTGGCCGATGTCCTCGAAATCAGCGCCTGAAACCAACCCCAACCTCTAGGAGCCACCATGAGCCTCTACTCCGCCTTCTACTCCGGCCTTTCGGGCCTCGCCACCAACGCCAGCGCGTTGAACGTGATCGGCAACAACCTCTCGAACATCAACACCGTCGGGTTCAAGGGGTCGTCCTCCACCTTCCGGGACATTTTCAGCGCCAGCCTCGGGGGCGTCTCCACCCAGGGGAACGGCAATCCCATCCAGTTCGGCCTGGGCGTCCAGGTGAACAGCGTGAGCCAGGACTTCTCCCAGTCCTCCTTCCAGGGCACCGGCAACGCCCTCGACATGGCCATCCAGGGCAACGGCTTCTTCACGCTCCAGACCCCTGATGGTCGCCAGGTCTTCAGCCGGGCCGGCAACTTCACCCGCAACAACGATGGCTACCTGGTGGCCAGCGATGGTTCCAACGTCATGGGCTGGAACCAGGATCCCACCACCGGCGCCGTGAACACCTCCGCCTCCCTGGCGAGGATCCGCATCGACGCGGGAACCACCGCCAGTGCCTCCTCCACCAAGAACTTCCGGCTGGGCGTCAACCTGAACGCCTCGACCTTCGACCCCACCTCCACCGTCCCGCCCACGGCTCCAGTGGCTTCGCTCACCACCCCCATCCAGGTCTATGACAGCCAGGGCAACTCCCACAACATCAACATCCAGTACACCAAGACGGGGCCGAATTCCTGGTCCTACGCGGCCTCGGTGGATGCCCCCGCCACCATCGGCTCCGGGGCTACCGGAACCTTGACCTTCTCGACGGATGGATCCCTGCTCTCCATCAACGGCGCTGCTCCTGTCGCCGGCAACAACCCCGTCATCGGCGCCATCAATTGGGGCAACGGCACGACTCCTCAGAGCATCACCTGGGACCTGGTCAATTCGAGCGGCGCCACGAACATCACGCAGTACGCGGCGGCCAGCAGCACCAGCAGCAGCTTCCAGGATGGCTACGGCGCCGGCACCCTGCGGGACCTCTCCGTGGACCAGAATGGGATGCTCAACGGCACCTTCACCAACGGGCAGGTCATCTCCCTGGCCCAGGTGGCCATCAGCAGCTTCAACAACATGAACGGCCTGGTGCAGGCCGGCAACAACCACTGGGGCCAGAGCCTGGCTTCCGGGTCGCCCACCATCGGCCTGGCCAACCAGGGCGGCCGGGGCGGCGTGCTGGGTTCCAACCTGGAACTCTCCAACGTGGATGTGGCCGGTGAGTTCACCAAGTTGATCCTCAGCCAGCGCGGCTACTCCGCCAACTCCCGCGTGGTCACCACCACCGACCAGATGCTGCAGGAAACCTTGAACCTCAAGCAGTAACGAGCCCCCTGTTCAGTACGCGGCCCCCCGGGGCCGCGTACTGCGTACGGCCGCCCATTGGTGGGTAAACTGGATTCTTTGACCGAGGTCCCATGTCCGCCCCCGACCTTCAACCCCTCGCCCCACGCCGCAAGACCCGGCAAATCCGCGTGGGCAAGGTGCTCGTGGGGGGCGATGCCCCCATTTCCGTCCAGAGCATGACCAAGACGGATACCCGGGATGTGGCGGCCACGGTCCAGCAGATCTACGACTACGCCGCCGCGGGCTGCGAGATCGTCCGCGTGAGCGTGCCCACGACCAAAGCCGGCGAGGTCTTCCATGAGATCTGCGCCCGCAGCCCCATCCCCGTGGTGGCCGACATCCACTTCGACTACCGCCTGGCCCTCGTGGCGGCGGATGGCGGCGCCGCCTGCCTCCGCATCAATCCCGGCAACATCGGCGGCCAGGATCGCGTCCGGGCCGTGGTGGACAAGGCCGGGGCCAAGGGAATTCCGATCCGCATCGGCGTGAATGGCGGCAGCCTCGAGAAGGACCTGCTCGAGCGCTTCGGCACGGCCACCCCGGAAGCCATGGTGGAAAGCGCCCTGCGTCACATCGACGTGCTGGAGCGCGAGGGCTTCCATGACATCAAGATCAGCCTCAAGGCCAGCGACGTGGTGCGCACCGTGCAGGCCTACCGCCTGCTGGCCAGGCAGGTGGACTACCCCTTCCACCTGGGTATCACGGAGGCGGGCACCCCCTTCGGCGGCACCATCCGCTCCAGCGTGGGCATGGGCATCCTCCTGGCCGAAGGCATCGGCGACACCATCCGCGTCTCCCTCACGGGCGATGGCGAGGAGGAATGCCGGGTGGGCCACGAGATGCTGCGCTCCCTCTCGCTTCGTTCCGGCGGCTTTCGCATGGTGAGCTGCCCCAGCTGCGGCCGGGTGCAGATCGACCTCAACCGCGTGGCCAACGAGATCGAGGAGGGCCTCAAGCTGATCAACCACGAGAACATCACCTACGCCGTCATGGGGTGCGTGGTGAACGGCCCCGGCGAAGCCAAGGACGCCGATCTCGGTGTGGCGGGCGGCGCGGGCGAAGGCCTCATCTACCGGAAGGGCGCGCTCATCCGCAAGGTCAAGGAGGAGGATCTGGTTCCGGCCTTCCTGGAGGAAGCCCGGAAGGTGAAAGCCGAGCATGACGCCGCCCAGGCCTAGGATGTCCGCCTGGCTGTTCGCCCATCCCATTGCGACCATGGCCCTGTGTCTGGTCCTCGAAGCCTTCCTGCCCGTGCGCTTCCAGCCGACGGCCTGGGTCTGCCGGGGCCTCATCCGCGCCTACCAGGCCACGCTCTCCGGCCACCTGCCCACCCAGTGCAAGTTCACGCCCACCTGCAGCCACTACGGGCTGGGCTGCATCCAGCGCTACGGTACCCTCCGGGGCGGCCTGCTCACCACCTGGCGGCTGCTCCGCTGTTCCCCCCTGACCCGGGGGGGACTGGATCCCATCCCCTGACGGCCCGCTATTCGCAGGTGATTTCTTATGTTTTTAACAAATAAAGAAAACATGACCTTTTTAGTCAAGATGTGATCCTGGGCACCCGGAAACAATCCGATGCTTGGTGCAGGACGAGTTCCCACCAGGAGGCACCATGAAGCTGGATCCCCAAACCCCCCTCGCGACGATCGTGGCCGAGCGGCCCGAGACCATGCGGTATTTCGAGGCCATCGGCCTGGACTACTGCTGCCACGGCCAGCAGAGCCTGGGCATCGCCTGCACCGAGGCCGACCTGGATCTCGACACGGTGCTCGAGGGCATCTCCAGGCTGGCAGCCCAGCCCGCCCTGGCTTCTCCCGCCCAGTGGCAGGAGGCGTCCCTGGAAGCCCTCACGCGCCACCTCGAAACCACCCACCACGCCTACCTCAAGGAGGAGTTGCCCCGGCTGGGCGCCCTGATGACCAAGGTGGCAGGGGTCCATGGCGCCAACCATCCCGAACTGAATCGCATGAGCCAGGTCTTCCAGGCCCTGATTGGAGACCTGATGCCCCACATGATGAAGGAAGAGCAGATCCTCTTCCCCTTCATCCGCAGCCTGGAAGAAGGCCGCAACAGCGAGGCCTGCTTCCCCACCGTGCAGAGCCCCATCCGGGTCATGGAAATGGAGCATGAAGCGGTGGGCGCCATGCTGTCCGAACTGCGGAGCCTCAGCCAGGGCTACCAGGTTCCGGCAGACGGCTGCGCGTCATTCAAGAGCCTCTACGCGGGACTGCTTACTTTGGAGCAGGACACCCACCTGCACATCTACCTGGAGAATCAGATCCTCCATCCCCGCGCCCTCGCGCGCGAAGCCGTCGTCCAGGCGTAGACGTCTTCTCCGGGGCCGCCCGCCAAGGCGCATGGGCGCTTTGGTGGGCGGCCCCGGACATTCCGTACCGTAAACTCTTCTGCGGCGGGTCCTTTTGCATGGGGCCTCGGTGCGAGGAGAAGGTCTGTGTGCGGAATCGTTTCCCTTTGCTATGGATCCGAAGTGGCGGCCATGGGCCACGAAGCGGGCGAGCTGCTGAAGCGGCTCGAGTACCGCGGCTACGACTCCACGGGCGCCTCCTTCATCGGGGATGACGGTGCCATCAAGCTGCTGAAAAAAGTCGGGGCCCCCAGCCGGGTGGTCCCGGAGCTGGGCATCGACCAGCAGTCGGGCCAGCGGTTCATCGGCCAGGTACGCTGGGCCACCTACGGCGCCGTGACGGACGTGAACAGCCAGCCCCACCATGTGCGCTGCAAGGTGGAGATCGTCGGCGCGCACAACGGCAACATCTCCAATACGGACGCCCTGAAGCCGGCCCTCACCATCCAGGGCCACACAGTCGTTTCCGACAACGACGGCGAGATGATCACCCACCTCACCGAGGACGCCTACGCCGCGAACCTCGCCGATCCGCATCCCGCCCTCATCGCTTGCCGCAGCGCCTATGCCGCGGCGGGTCTGAAGGATTCCATTCCCGATGGCGCCTTCCTGCTCATGGATGCGGCCCGCAAGGCGGACGCCCGGGCCGAGGGCTCCTATGCCGCGGCCTTCGCCGACCCCAGGGTGCCCGGCGTGGTGGCCGTGAAATCCGGGTCGTCCCTGTACGCGGGCATCGGGAACGACGCCCACGGGGACTTCGTGGTGGTCTCCAGCGATCTGACCTCGGTGTTGTCCAAGACCCGCATGCTCATCCCCCTGTCCGAGGGCGAGGGCATCTGGTTCACGGAGCGCGAGTACCTGGTCTTCACCCTCGGCCGGGACTTCTCCTTCTCGGTGCCGCGCCCCAAGCGCTCCAAGCTCAATGTGCGCGACACGGGGCTTCGGGCTCCCTTCCACTACTTCATGGAGCAGGAGATCGCCTCGGCGCCCGACAACCTCGACGAGGTGCTCCGCTACTATTTCCGCACCCCCGAGACCGAAGGCCTGTTCGCCGCCTTCGAGGACCGCAAGGATCTGTGCAAGGCGCTGGTGGACAAGGTGCTGGCCCTCTACGAGGCCGTGGATGAAATCGCGCTCCTCGCCGCCTTCAAGGCCCTGCTCGCGGATCCCGTCCACCGGGAGTTGTCCACCCGGGTGAAGCCCCATGGCGATGTGCTGAGGGCCCACCAGGGCCGACCCCTGTCCGATGAGCGCCAGCTCCTCGCGGACCTCGGCCGCCTGGACCCCCAGGCCCAGGAGGCCCTGGCCCTTTTCGACCTGCTCTTCGTGTGGAAGAAGCGCCGCCGCGTCACGCGGCATCTCATGGAGCTGGTGCAGGCCATCCGGGAATCCCAGAAGGAAGGCGGCCGCGTCTTCCTGGTGGCCTCGGGCACCTCGTACCATGCCGCCCTCGTCGCAGCCACGTTCTTCAACAGCCTCTCCGGCGTGGCCGTGTTCCCCTGCAACCCGGGCATGTTCCGCTCCATGTACATGAACAGCCTCCAGCCGGGGGATCTGCTCCTCGGCATCACCCAGTCCGGCGAGACCAAGGACCTGGTGGACATCTTCACGGACGTGCGCAGCCGCGTGCCGGGGCTCCGCCGCATCGCGCTGGTGAACAACGAGAACAGCCGCATTCCCCAGGAATTGACCGAGTTCTACCTGCCGATCCTCTGCGGTCCTGAGATCGCGGTGGCCGCCACCAAGAGCTTCCTCAACCAGGTGGCCATCCTGTACGTGCTGGCCGCCTCCTTCTCGCTCACGGAACGGAAGATCGCCGCCAACCTGGAACGGGCCAAGGACCTCATCGCCGATACCCTCCGCCTGTGCGAGAAGGACGTGGAGGAGGCCGCCGCGCGCCTCTACCTGGAACCCTCGCTGCACATCTTGGGCACGGGCCTCATCGGCCTGGCCCGGGAAGGCGCCCTGAAGATCCGCGAGGTGGTGCTCAACCACGCCGAAGGTTATGACGCCGCCGAGTTCAAGCACGGCCCCAACACGATCCTGGGGAAGAACACGCTCTTCTCCATCCAGGATCTCGCCAGCCTGCTCGAGGTCTATGAGCAGCATCGCGACGGGCGTGCCTTCGAGGGCGGCATCGAATCCCTGAAGTCCTGGCCGGAGCTGGTGGAGACGCGCTTCTCCAACTACCCCCTGCTCTTCGTGTGCCCCAGCGAGGAGCGCGATGTGCGCATCACCATCAGCCAGATCCACACCCACAAGATCCGCGGCGCCGACATCCTGCTCATCGCCGAGAAGCAGCCGGAGCTGGCCCTGGCCGTGGCTGGCCGGCCCTCGGGCGATGACCGCTACTGGTCCAAGTACATCGAAGTGCCCTTCAGCGGCGACCCCAACCTCTTCGTGTTCGCGGCCGCGGTGGCTCTGCAGCGCCTGGCCTTCCGCATGTCCGTGCTGAAGATGAACTACCTCGATGGGCTGACCGTGGCCGACCACGGCGTCCATCCGGACGCCCCCAAGAATGTCTCCAAGTCCATCACGGTGGATTGACGAACGAAATCAGTGCGTGTCCTCGATGCTCCAGCGATCCGTGCAGCCGTGGCTTTCAACGGTCTCGGAGGATCTGCGGAGCTTGAGGGTGTGCTGGACCGTCTGCATGACCGTGAACAGCGGTTCGCGAATGCCCATGCGCTGAAGGTCTTCCGCCATGAACCAGGTGACGCCCTCCGGGTCCTTCCGAACCGCATGATCCGCCAGAATCTGCTCAGTGATGCCCATGGGAACCTCCACACCTGTAAGCTTAGGATCCGTTTCGCCATCGCCGGCGCTTTTCCGGCGGTCTGCTTCCGGGATCTAATGCCGTTCTCGCCATCCAGGCGACCGATTATTCTAAGACAACGGCTGAATCACAGAGGGAGCATGCGTGGCTGAATGGCGGAAAACGGGTGTGGGCGGCGTGCTGATGGTGACCTGGGGCCTGATCACCGTGCCGTTGACCGTCATCGGCATCATGCTGGCTGCGCCCTTCCTCGGCCGTCGGAAGGCCTTCTTCAAGGTGGGCCCCATGTTCGCCAAGGGCATGGCCTGGTTCTGCGACATCCCCTTCGAGCTGCAGGGCTGGGAGCAGCTGCCCGAGCCCATCCGCACCGGCAGCCAGTCGGCGATATTCATGTCGAACCATGAAAGCCAGATGGACCCCCCCGTGCTCATCGCCGCCCTGCCCGTGCCTGCGGTCTTCATCGCCAAGCAGGAGCTGAAGTACGTCCCGTTCATCGGGGTGGCCGCCTGGGCCGCGGGCGTCATTTTCATCGACCGCGGCAACCGGGACCGGGCCATAAAGAGCATCCAGGCCGCTGCGGCCGAGATCCGGGGCGGCAAGAGCGTGGTGATCTTCCCCGAAGGCACCCGCAACCGCACGGGCCAGATGCTGCCCTTCAAGAAGGGCGGCTTCGCCCTGGCCCTGGACGCGGGCGTGCCCATCGTCCCCATGGCCACCCTGGGGGGGCACCTGGTGCTGCCGCGGGGACGGATCCGGTTCTGGCCCGGCCAATACTCGGTGATCGTCGGAGCCCCCGTCTTCCCCGCGGACTACCCCTCCCGGGAGGACCTCATGGCCGAGGTGAGGCAGCGGATCGAGGGTTTGATGGCTGGGTACAAGGCGACCTAGCGGAACACCGGATCCTGCTGCGCCACGCGCTGCTTGCCTGGATGCAGGCGCTCCGCCAGGTCCACCAGGGCCTGGGCTTCGGCCCGGTCCCCGAGCTTGGCCATCACCCGCGCCATGAAGTAGAAGTTCACCGAAAGCACCCGCTTCTCGTTGTGCTTCTTGGAGGCCAGGTCACTGTCGGCGATCTTCAGCCGATAGGCCTCGAACCGAGCCCGCACCGCGGGCTTATCCCCGTCCAGGGCCTGCTTCACGCCGGCCAGGAGGACGGTGTTGGAATGCTCCGGGGGCCAGGCCCCTTCCAGCTCCTTCAGGTAGATCAGCGCCGTCTGGCGGTCTCCGTAGTCCCAGGCCGCATAGGCCGTGAGGCTGCGCAGCACGTTGGAGCCATTGATTTCCCGCAGGCCCGTCTTCAAGCGCTGGAGAGCCTCCCCGCTCCGTCCCATCCACAGCAGCGCATCCGCCGCGGTCACATAGGCGAATTCCGCCGCGGGCCGCAGGGCCAAGGCCCGATCCGCATGCTGGAGGGCAGCGGGCAGCTCCCCTTCGTTCTGGAGCAGCACGCCGTACCGATGATGGGCCTGCCAGCCCTCAGGGAAGAGCTCCAGGCTCTTCTCGAAATAGCGCCGCGCGGCCTGATGGTTTTCCGGACCTTCCAGCCCCGCGAACACATCGGCCAGCACATCGTAGGCCCGGTGGTCGGCGGGATCCAGGCGCACGGCCTGCAGCGCGGTGCGGCTGGCCCCTTCCAGATCGCCCGAACGCAGCATGATGGAACCCAGGGCGCGGTAGGCCTGGGAGGAACTGGGATCCAGGGCGATGGCCTTCTCGGCGGCCGCCTTCCCCTGGCGCAGCAGGGACTGGGCCTCGTCGTAGCGCCCCTGGCTCAGCGCCGTCGTGGCACCCAGCTCCGCCAGGGTCCAGGCGTATTCCGCCCGGGCCGGGGCATAGTCCGGTTCGCCCTCGATGGCCGAGGCGAGCAGCTGGTTGGCCAGCCGAACGGAATCCTGGTTGCCTTCGGTGATCACCTGGAGGGCCTTGGTGTAGAGCTCCCGGGTGCGTGGAAGCTTGGCCTGGACGCGGAGGGCGCCCGGGTCGCTGCCGATTCCCATCTCCTGGGGCAGCCGCTGCTGCAGCTCGTCCTCCAGCTTGAGCAGTTCCGCCAGGGGCCGATCCAGCTGGAACTGATGGAGCGTCGCGCCGCCCACCGCATCCACCACCCGGATCACCATGCGCACCTGATCGGCCAGGACCTGATAGCTGCCGAGCACCAGCACCTGGGCCTTCAAGGTGCGACCGAGCTGGCCGAGCCCCCGGGGGGCGCGGCCCGGCGTGTCGCCCAGCTGGTGCATGGCCTCCACCACCCGCAGGCGATCCACCACCGCGAGGCCCTCCCGGCGCACCAGGCCACAGGCCATGGCATCCGCGAAACTGTTGCTCAACCAGGCATGTTCCTCGTCGGGCTGAAGCTGCTCCAGGGGCAGGATGGCCACCACCTGCCGCCCTTTCGTGAAATCCTCCCGGGAAGCCCGGCGAGCCATGCCCAGGCCGGAGGCATCCCAGAGGGTCCGGGAACCCAGGTAAGCAGCGCCTCCACCGATCAAGAGCAAGGCGGCGCCGCCCAGGAACCACGGCAGTTTCCGTCGGCCCGACGGGGCCAGGTGGGGCGCCATGGCCGTGGGATGGTCGTCGGCGAGACCCGCCGCCAGGGCCTGCAGGTTGGGGAAGCGGTTCTCGGGAACCTTGGCCATGAGCCGGTGGATGGCGTTCTGCAGCGTGCGGGGCAGGTCCGGCCGGACTTCCGACAGAGGGCGCGGCTCGTCGCGGGTGACGGCGTAGAGCGTGTCCACCAAGCTGCCCCGGAGGAAGGGATGGGTGCCCGTCGCCAGTTCGTAGAGCACCACGCCCAGGCTGAACTGGTCCGATTGACCCGTGAGCGCCTGGCCATTGGCCTGCTCGGGGCTCATGTAGGCGGGGGTTCCCTGGCTGTAGCCCGGGGCCGTCCGCTCCACCAGCGTCAGGTGATGGGACGTGGGGCCCATGGTCAGCTCGTCCCCGCCCCGGCGGGCGATGCCGAAGTCCAGGATCTTCAGCTGGCCTTCCCCGGTGATCAGGAGGTTCTCGGGCTTGATGTCGCGGTGGACGATGTTCTTCTGGTGGGCGTGGGACAGCGCGGAAGCGGCCTGCTCCGCGAACTTCCACAGGGTTTCGGCCTTCAGCGGCTCCCCCACGAAGGTGCGCAGGGTGCGGCCATCCACCAGCTCCATGGCGATGTAGGGTGTCCCATTCACCTCGCCTGCGTCATAGATGTGGGCGATGTTCGGGTGGTTCAGCTGGCAGGCCAGCTTCGCCTCGCCGAGGAGGGCCTTGCGCCGGAGGTCATCGGCATCCTTCAGGATCTTGAGCGCCACTTCGCGCTCCAGGCGCAGATCCAGGGCCTTCCAGACCTCTCCCATGGCCCCCTCGCCCAATCGGGAGATGAGGCGGTAGGAGCCGAAATGAGTTGATTCCAGGGGCAAGCGCGTCCTCTCGGGGGAAAGCGATTATACCCTCCAGCCCGCGGTTTCCCGGTGCCAACACCCATTGACCCCGCTCTCGAAATGTCGAGAATCGAATCATGGTCATCCCGGATCTGGAAACCGCCCTCACGGGTGCCCGCCTGGTGGAAGAAGCCGGGGCCCTGCTCACCCTCGGCGACAGCCCGGACCGCATGGTCGCCCACGCCTTCGATCGCCTCGGGCGCCTGGTCTCCTTCGACCTCGCCACCGTGCTGCTCAAGGAGGGCGACCACCTGCGCGTGGCCTATGCCCTGGGCCCCTTGGCCACGGCCCAGCTATCCACCGCCCTCATCCCCGTGCGCGGCAACCTGCGCCTGCAGAATGCCCTGAAGCCCCGCTCGAAGCCCGCCACGTTCGAGGAGGATGATCCCGGCGAGGACACCTTCCACGGCCTCCTGGAAATGCCCCACGGCCACAGCTGTCTGGTGGCGCCGCTCCGCAGCCAGGGCGAGACCTTCGGACTGATGACCCTGGACGCCATGGTCTGCCACCAGTACCCCGAGAGCGTCCTCCATCACGTGGGCGTCTTCGCCTCCCTGCTGGCGCTGGGGCTCAAGCAGGCCGAACATCTCCTGCGCCTGGCCGAACGGGAGCAGAACCTCCTGGAGGAGGTGAGCTACTTCCGGGAAGCCCAGCGGCGGGATGTGCTGCAGGAACCTCTGCGGGCCGAAAGCCCCGCCATGCGCGGCATCCTCGACCAGCTGCGGCAGGTGGCCGCCACCAGCACCACCGTGCTCATCACCGGCGAGACCGGCACCGGCAAGGAGAAGGTGGCCCAGACGCTCCACCACCTCTCGCCCCGCCGGGAGAAGCCGTTCATCAAGGTGAACTGCAGCGCCCTTCCGGCCACCCTCATCGAATCGGAACTGTTCGGCCATGTGAAGGGCGCCTTCAGCGGCGCCACTTCGGCCCGGAAGGGACGCTTCGAGCTGGCGGACGGCGGCACCCTGTTCCTCGATGAGATCGGCGACCTGCCCCTGGAACTCCAGCCCAAAATCCTCCGGGCCATCCAGGAAAAGGAAATCGATCCCCTGGGCAGCGAGAAGTCCCGCAAGGTGGATGTGCGCCTGGTGGCGGCCACGCACGCGGATCTGCCCGCCGCCGTGGCCGAAGGCCGTTTCCGCCAGGACCTCTACTACCGCCTCAGCGTGTTCCCCATCCACCTGCCGCCCCTGCGCGAACGCCCCGAGGACATCGCGGCCCTGGCCTCGGCCTTCCTGGAACGCTTCGCCCGGGACAACCGGCGGCCACCCATCGCCATCACGGAAGTCTTGCGCGAGCAGCTGGAGGCCTACGCCTGGCCAGGCAACGTGCGCGAACTCCAGAATGTGCTGGAGCGGGCCGCCATCCTCTCGACCGGCCACGAATTGCGGATACCCGCCGGGGCCCTGCCCGCCCGCCTGGCCGACAAGCCGGGCCGCATCCCCACCTGGGAAGCCCAGGAGCGGTCGTACCTGGAGCGCCTGCTGCGCCACACCAGCGGCAAGGTCTCCGGAAGCGACGGCGCGGCGGCTCTGTCGGGCCTGCCGCCTTCCACGCTGCTTTCCCGCCTGGAGCGCCTCGGCCTGCAGCCCAGGGATTTCAGGAAGTCCTGACAAGGTGATGGGGATTCATGGCCCTGCGCTGGAGCCCGCATCCGGCCCCACGCCCAGCCACGCGAGCACTTCGGATTCCACCGCCTCCCGCGCGATGCGGCGGTGGATGGCGCCAGCAGCCAGCGCCAGGCGGGTGTCCCAGGTCTCGAACTCCCGGAACAACCGGTCCGCCCCTTCGAGGCCAAGGATGGCCGGCAGGCGCACCGTGCCGCCGAAGCCGGTGAGGATGCCATGCTTGGCCGCCGGGTGGGCCAGATGCAGGCCCCGCTTGCCGTCGGGCCGGGCCTCCACGCCCCAGCGCTCCTGCCCGTGCAGGGCGAGATCGCAGCCGCCGCCCATGGCCACGCCGGAAATCACCGTGAGGGAGCGCCAGCCGGGCCAGAGCAGGTGGTTCATGATCCGCTGGCCCCGGCGGGCGAAGGGCTCCGCCGAAACCGGCGTCAGCTCGGCCACTTCATGGAGGTCCGCCCCGGCGCAGAAATGATGGCCCTGGCCCTGCAGCCATCCTGCATCGGACAGCGCCAGGCGCCGGGTGCCCTGCCACCGGAGTTCGATGAACAGCTGGTCCAGGGCCACCAGCAGTTCGCCATGCAGGCGGTTGAGACCGTCCCCGGAGCGCAGGCCGATCCAGGCCCAGCCTGGCCCGGTGCATAGCTCCAGGGAGGTCCGGCCTTCGTACCAAAGCGGCGCCTTCATGTCAGTCCCAACCGCTGGAGGGCCACCGGCAGCGGCTCGGCGTCGGGATCCCAGGTGGCCACCGTGGGCAGCTGGTTCCGGAACCAGGTAGCCTGCCGTTTGGCGTAGGCCTGGGTATCGCGGATGATGTCCGTGGCGATGGCGCCGGTGGTCCCGCCCGCCATCCACCGCGCGTAGCCCAGCGGCCGGATGGCCTCGAGGTCGGGACGATGCCCCTCCGCCAGGAGCCGTGCCACTTCCTGCGGCCAGCCCGCCCGGATCTGCTCGGCCACCCGGGCGATGATCCGCTTTCGGCGCAGCTCCCGTTCGGGCGTGACCACCAGGACCCGCCAGCCGGCAGGAACCCCGCTGCCTAGCCCGTCCAGGAGTTCGGAGGGCGGCCGGCCCGTGACCAGATGGAGGGCCAGGGCCCGCTGCACCCGCGCGCTGTCATTGGGGTGCAGCGCCCGGGCGCGGACTGGATCCACGGCCGCCAGGAAGCGATGCAGCCGCGGCATTCCGAGGCGGGCCCCCCACCCTCGGACCCGGTCCACCAGGACTTCCGGAACATCGGGCAGGGTGCTGAGCTGGCCCCAGATGCCCTGGAGGTAGAGGCCGGAACCCGTCACCAGGACGGGCTCCCGATGGGCCCCGAGCCACTCCCGCACCAATTCCCCGAAGGCGGCCGGATTGGGCCGGGTGGAGAGGGGCAGCACGCCGTAGCCCACATGGGGAACGCCCCCCTGCTCCTCCACCCCGGGCTGGCCTGTGCCGATGGCCAGCCCCGCCAGGGCCTGGTAGGGATCGCCATTGACCACGGGACCGCCCACGCGCCGGGCCACCGCCAGGGCGAGGGCGGATTTCCCGGAAGCGGTGGGGCCGAGGATGGCGATGGGCATGGATCAAAGCTACCAGCGCCGGGGAACATTTGGCCTGGGGACCGCACCTGATCCACATGCGCGTTCTCACCGGATGGCTGGCCGCCGTGACTCTTATGGGGGGCACCCCCCCTGAACCCGCCCTGCCCGGGCGGGACCCGGCCTTCCTGCGCCGGATCCTCGGGGACTCCGAGGGCGGGCGTCGGCCCTGGCAGACGTTCCAGCTGCCGCCCATCACGGCTTCCGCCGTGGTGGAAGTGATCGGCGAACTCACCCCCGAGGAGCGGCGGCAGGTGGCGTTCCAGGAATTCCTGGCCTGGTTCTACGCGGACCTGCGGAAGTTCCTGCACGCCCACGGTGGGCGCTCCGCCGGGGCCATGAATCCTGCCGCCACCATGCCTGTGGAGCGGTTCGGCGGGAATCCCATCCCAAGGAACGTGCCGCTCGGCAGCGTGGACTTCTGACCGGTAGGACTGCGGGCTCGCAGTTTGTCATCAAGACGGAGAGGAGCGGCGACGGCCGCTAGTCGAGCAGCCTGGGCAGCAGCAAGGCCGCCTGGTCCCGGGCCAGCCGGGCGGCTTCGAGGGCATTGTGGGCCGCGTCCTGGCTCGATTGGCGGGGCGTGAGCAGCGCTTCCAGCTGGCCCCGGAGGCGGGTGGTCTCCTGATCGGGATCCGGCAGATGCTTCCGGGCCGCGGCTTCGAAGACCGCGAGGAAGCACTGGATGGCATCGCAGGCGGCGGTGACGATGGCGGCATCGTGGCGATGGTCCTCATGCAGGGCCAGGGCCGTGGCCATGAAGCGAAGGCCGTCCTCGAAAAGAGCCTGGGGAGGGCCGCTGGGACCTGAACTTTGCATGGGGACAGCAGAGCACACTTGCCGTCCTGGCGGGAACCCTAATCCCGAGAAAGCCTGAACCGTAAGTCAGCCAGAGGTTCCCATGCGCCGCCCACTCACCCTGCTTGCCCTTGCCTGTTGTCTTCCCGTACTCCTGAGAGCCGACGGGCTTTCCGACCTCATCACCAACCTGAAGCGCCTGGAGGCCAAGGAGCCGGTGCGGCTGAAGATCGATGAGGAGAGCACCGAGCGCGAGGATGGCAAGGACCTGCACGAGCAGCGGTCCGTGGTGCTGGAGGATGGTCCGGCAGGCTTCCGGGTGCTCCAGGACTCCGCCGGAGATGCGATGAAAAAGGCCAACCACGGGGTGAAGGTGGGCTCCGGGAAAGCCAAGGGGGAGAGCTCCTGGCGTCGCCAGGTGCGGGCCCACCAGGATCTGCTGGAGGAACTCGACCGGGCCAGGCTGCTCGAGGACCGGCCCGACGTCCTGGACGGGCAACCGGTGCGGCGCCTGCGGCTGAGCCTGGATCTGGACCTGGACGACGATGCGCGAAAGCACGTCAAGCAGGCCAGCCACGAGGCCGTCCTGTGGCTCGGGCCGGACGGTCTGCCGGTGGCCATGCAGCGGGATCTCGAGATCAGGGTTCGCGCCCTAGCCTTCATCCACGTCTGGACGAAGATCAATTCCTGGAACCGGTACAAGCGCGTACAGGACCGCCTCATCAGCACCGAGGCGCGCGACACCGTCGAGGGCAAGGCCATGGGCCGCCCGTTCTCCGCCAAGGAGATCACCCTCTGTGCCGTGCAGCCCTGATCAAGCCTCCGGCAGCACCGGGTAATCGCCCGTGAAGCAGGCGTAGCAGAAGCCGGTGCCGTCATCGCCCATGCAGCCTTCGAGATCCTTGATGTCCAGGTACCCCAGGGTATCGGCGCCCACGAACTCGGTGATCTCCGCCAGGCTCATGTAGGAGGCGATGAGGTTCTTCCGCTTGGGCGTATCGATGCCGTAGAAGCAGGAATGGGTGGTGGGCGGGCAGGCGATGCGCATGTGCACTTCCTTGGCGCCGGCTTCGCGCACCATCTGCACGATCTTCTTGCTGGTGGTGCCGCGCACGATGCTGTCGTCCACCAGCACCACCCGCTTGCCCTCCAGCAGATGGCGCACGGGATTCAGCTTCACCTTGACGCCGAAGCTGCGGATGGTCTGCTTGGGCTCGATGAAGGTGCGGCCCACGTAGTGGTTGCGGATGATGCCGAAATCGAAGGGGATGCCCGAGTACTCGGAGTAGCCCAGGGCCGCGCTGACGCCGCTGTCCGGCACCGGCACCACCAGGTCCGCCTCCACCGCGTGGCGCATGGCCAGGCGCCGGCCCATTTCGCGCCGGGCCACCATGACGCTCTGGCCGTACACCAGGGAATCGGGCCGCGCGAAGTAGATGTGCTCGAAGACGCAGGGCTTCGCCTGCACCTTGGGCAGCGGGAACCGGGAGAGGATTTCGCCTTCGCCGCGCGGCACG
>DATEZS010000002.1:0-4689 GCA_035255365.1 Geothrix sp. | reverse complement strand
CATCCTGGAAGCCAGGGCCCGCATCGTGCAACGGGCGCAGGGCAGTACCCTGGAAGAGGTGCTCAGGGCCACCCTCGATGAAGCCGAAGATCTGACCGGCAGCTGCATCGGCTTCTACCACTTCCTCCAGGAGGACCAGGTCACCCTGACCCTCCAGGCCTGGAGCACCCGGACGGCCCGGGGCTACTGCCGGGCGGAAGGTGAGGGGCTGCACTATCCGGTGAACAAGGCGGGCGTATGGGTGGATGCCATCCGTGAAGGGCGGCCGGTGATCCACAACGACTACGCCAGCCTGCCCCACAAGCATGGCCTGCCGGAGGGGCATGCGGAATTGAAACGGGAACTGGTGGTCCCGGTGCTCCGGGGCGGCCGGATCGTCGCTGTCCTGGGCGTTGGCAACAAACCCTTCCCCTACGGCTTCCGGGATGTGGAGACCGTGCAGCGCCTGGCGGACCTGGCCTGGGAAACGGTCGAGCAGAAGCGGACCCAGGAGAACCTCCGCTTCGAGGAAGCGGCCCTGGAACACAGCCTCAATGCGGTGGCCCTGGCGGATCTGGATGGCACGATTCGCTATGTCAATCCCGCCTTCGTGGCGCTCTGGAGGTACCAGGACCGCCAAGCCTGCCTCGGGATGGATGGGCGGAGGATCTGGGCGGATCTCGAAGCCGCCACGTCCGTGCTTTCGCGCCTGGTCTCCGACGGCAAGGCCATTGAAGGCGAGATGAAGGCCCTCAGGCCGGACGGCTCCAGCTTCGATGTGCATTTCACGGCCAGCCAGGCCAGGGATGCTTCGGGCAGAATTCTCGGGGTCCTGGGCACCTTCCTGGATATTTCCGCCAGCAAAGAGGCCGAGCTGGCCCGGCGTCTGGAGCGGGAGAACCTGGAACGCTACCTGCGGGCGGTGGAGGTCATCCTGGTCGCCTTCGATGCCGAGGCCCACATCACCCTCCTGAACCGGAAGGGCTATGCGGTGCTTGGCTACGAGGAAGGGGAGCTGGAGGGCCAGGATTGGTTCCGCGTCTGCCTTCCCCCGGAGGAGTACGAGACCGTGCTCGCGGTGTACCGGCGCGCCATCGCCGGGGACATTGAGCCCGTCGCGGAGTACGAAAATCACATCCTCCGCAAGGACGGTGAACGACGGCTTATCGCCTGGCACAACACCATGGTGAAGGACGACCAGGGCCGCATCATCGGGACGCTTAGCTCCGGCGAGGACATCACCGACCGGCGCAGGGCCGAGGTGGAGCTGGAAACCTTGGCCAGGCTCCTGACGGAAACCCAGGCCATCGGCGGGTTGGGCTACTACACGATGGATCTCCGGACCGGCCGCTGGGAAAGCTCAGCGCTCCTTGACGACATCTTCGGGATTGATGCCGCCTACGACCGCTCCGTGGAAGGCTGGTCCGCCCTGGTCCATCCGGATGACCGGGCCATGATGGTGGCCTACTTCACCCAGGAGGTGATCGGGAAGGGCCTTCCCTTCGACAAGGAATACCGGGCCGTTCGGGTGGGGGATGGCGCCGAGCGATGGCTGCACGGCCATGGCCGGCTGGAGTTCGATGACCAGCAGAAGCCGATCCGCATGATCGGCACCATCCAGGACATCACCGGACGCAAACAGAATGAAGTCGCCCTGTCCAAGGCTGCCCGCGAATGGACCGCGGTTCTGGACGCCTCCAGCGATGTCATCTACCTCCTGGGCCTGGACCGCCGGATCATCCGGGCGAACCGCGCCTTCTTCCACGCGACCGGAAGCTCGCCCGCAACCGCCATCGGCATGCCGATCGATGAACTCATGCATCCCCAGGGAGAAGCCGTTCCCTGTCCCGTCTGCCGTGCCCAGGTGGAGCAGCGCGACCTCCGGATGATCATGGAGCCCGAGGATCCCAACAATCCCGTGGGGCTTCCCCTCGAGATCACCTTGAAGGTGATTCGGGACCGGGAAGAGCGTCCCATCAGCATGCTCATGACGCTCCGGGACCTGAGTGCCACGCGAAGGGAAATGGAGGAGCGGGCAGCCCTCGAGCGGCAGCTCCAGCAGGTCCAGAAACTGGAGAGCCTGGGCGCCCTGGCAGGCGGCGTCGCCCACGACATGAACAACGTGCTGGCCGCCATTCTGGGCCTGGCATCGGTGAGCATCGAGAGCCAGCCTGAGGGCAGCCCTGTCCACAAGACCTTGGAGACCATCATCAAGGCGGCCGAGCGTGGCGGGAAGATGGTGAAGAGTCTGCTCAGCTTCGCGCGCCAGAGTCCGGCTGAGGAGCTGGAGCTGGATCTCAACGCGATCCTCCGGGAGGAAGTGCATCTCCTGGAGCGGACCAGCCTGTCCCGGGTCCGCCTGGAGGTGGATCTGGACCAGAACCTGCGCCCCGTCCGCGGCGATGCCAGCGCCTTGACCCATGCCTTCATGAACCTTTGCGTCAACGCCGTGGATGCGATGCCCGAGAACGGTACGCTCACCCTGCGCACCGGGAATGTGGGGAACCAATGGGTTGAAGTCCTGGTGGAAGACACCGGCGCCGGCATGAGCCCCGAGGTCCTGGCCAGGGCCATGGACCCCTTCTTCACCACCAAGGGCCAGGGCAAGGGCACGGGCCTGGGCCTGTCCATGGTGTACAGCACCGTGAAGGCCCACCAGGGGGAAATGGCACTCGAGAGCGAACCCGGCCGGGGAACCCGCGTCCGCCTGCGCTTCCCGGCCTGTGAGCCGGCGGCTCCCAGGGTGGAATCCGTCCAGCGGCAGAGCGCGCTGCCGCCCAGCCAGAGTCTGGACATTTTGCTGGTTGATGATGACGAGCTCATCCAGTCCAGCATCCAGGCCATGCTGGAAGGGCTGGGCCACCGGGCCATCGTGGCCTCGAACGGCGAGGAGGCCCTGCTCATGCTCGAGGGCGGTTTGTGCCCCGAGGTGGTGATCCTCGACATGAACATGCCCGGACTCGGCGGCGCCGGGACCCTGCCACGCCTGCGGGCCCTCTGCCCCGCGGTACCCATCCTGTTGGCCACGGGGCGATCCGATCAGTCCGCCCTGGATCTCGTGGCGCAGTTCCCGAAGGTCACCCTGCTGCCCAAGCCTTTTGGCCTGGTGGAACTCCAGAAGCAGCTCGCCGGCTTCCACCGCGCGGGGCAGGCCTAGGCGATCCCTGCCATTCTTAGGGTGGCTGGGACTTCGCCCGCGACATCGCTCCCCAGGCAGGGCGCGGCCCTCGGCCCCGGAGCTTCGTGATGTCCTCGTCCCTCATCGACTACCTGCCACCCCTTGGCGATGCCTCCGCCGATGCCCTGCTGGGTGCCTTCCTGGCCTATGTGGCTTCCAAGGGGCTCAGCCTCTACCCGGCCCAGGAGGAGGCGATCCTGGAGGTGTTCGAGGGGAAGAACGTCATCCTCAACACCCCCACAGGCTCGGGAAAGTCCCTGGTGGCCTCGGCCATGGCCTTCGGGGCCCTGGCGGCGGGGCGGCGGTTCATCTATACCTGCCCCATCAAGGCCCTGGTGAACGAGAAGTGGATGGGATTGTGCCGGGAGTTCGGCCCTGCGAACGTGGGGCTCTCCACGGGGGATGCCACGGTCAACCGGGAGGCGCCCATCCTCTGCTGCACGGCGGAGATCCTGGCCAACATGGCCCTGAGCGAAGGCACCGAGGCCAACGTCCTCGATGTGGTCATGGACGAGTTCCACTACTACGCCGACCGCGAGCGGGGCTTCGCCTGGCAGGTGCCCCTGCTGGCGCTGCCCCAGACCCGCTTCCTCCTCATGAGCGCGACCCTGGGCGACACCAGCTTCTTCGAGACGGAATTGACCCGCCTCAACGGCCTGCCCACGGTGGGCGTGAAGGGCGCGGACCGTCCCGTGCCGCTGGCCTTCACCTATGCGGAACTGCCCCTGGCCAGCACCCTGGAGAACCTGCTGCTGGAAGGCAAGGCGCCCATCTACGTGGTGCATTTCACCCAGGCCGAGGCCGCCGCCAGCGCCCAGGACTTCACCAGCCTCGCCGTCACCACGCGGGAGGAGAAGACAGCCCTCGCGGCGGAGATCGGCGCCTTCAAGTTCAACAGCCCCTATGGCGCGGATCTCAAGCGCTGGCTGCGCCTGGGCATCGGCCTGCACCACGCGGGCCTGCTGCCCAAATACCGCATCCTGGTGGAGCGCCTGGCCCAGAAGGGCCTGCTGAAGGTCATCTGTGGCACGGACACACTGGGCGTGGGCATCAACGTGCCCATCCGCACGGTGCTGTTCACGAAACTCTGCAAGTACAGCGGCCAGAAAACCGCCATCCTCACGGCCCGGGACTTCCATCAGATCTCCGGTCGCGCGGGCCGCAAGGGCTTCGACACCGTGGGCTACGTGGTGGCTCAGGCCCCGGAGCACGTCATCGAGAACCTGCGCCTGTCCCAGAAACCCGGTAAGAAGTTCGTGAAGCGCCCGGCCCCGGACCGCAACTTCGCCCTCTGGGACAAGACCACCTTCGAGCGCCTCATCCAGGCCCAGCCCGAACGCCTGGTGTCCCGCTTCCAGGTGAACCACGCCATGTTGTTGAATGTGCTGACCCGCAAGGGCGACGGCTGCCAGGCCATGCGCCAGCTCATCCGCGACAGCCACGAGACGGCCCACCAGAAGGCGGCGCACTTCCGCCGGGGCTGGCAGCTCTTCAAGACGCTGGTGGTGCGGCGCATCGTGGAGTTCATCCCG
>DATEZS010000001.1:0-3042 GCA_035255365.1 Geothrix sp. | reverse complement strand
GTGGCATTGGCCAGCGGCTTGCCGGCCTGGTCCTTGATGGTGCCGAGCAGCGTTCCGGTCGTCTCCTGGGCCATGAGGCTGGGTGCGACGAGCAGGAAGGCGAGGGCGGTGAGGTTGGTTGTCATTCTCATGTGTCGGTTCTCCTGATATTCGCGTTGGCTCCAGAGGGATGGTTCACAGCTTCATTCCGAAGGCCACCTCAAGCAGGATCCCGTGACGGGTCTCGGAGCTGGTCGTGGGAGCTTGCCCGGTGTAGGTGAAAGGCTGGTAGTTTTGGGTGCCGTAGCCCACGGAGATCAAGTTGGTCTCCAGGGAGAAGTTGTCGGAGAACTGGAACTTCACGCCCGCGAAGGCGCCCACACCGAACTTGGTCTTGGTGGGCGTCAGAGCGAAACCTTCATAGGGGCCGGCATTCGTAGCGGTGGTTCCCACCTTCGGTTGCAGCTGGCCGCTCGCCTCCTGGCGGTATTTGAGGCTGTCCAGCGACAAGCCGGCCTGCCAGGACCACGTGCCTGCGAAGGTTCCGCGGTAGCCGGCGCGAAGGGAGAATCCCTGGAGGGTGTTCTTCCGATAATCCACCGAGGTGCCGGTCTGCAGCGTGATGGGCACGCCACCGACATTGTCCACGGGGCCTGCGATATAGATCGGGCCGGAGAACCTGGTGTTGTCGTAGCCCTCGCCACCCCCGAAGGAACTGAAGGTGAGTTCCCCGATGATCGCTCCGGTGGAGGAAAGGGCCCAGGAACCTTCGAACCCCAGGCCGAGCATGCTCTCGGAGTGGAGGTCATCCTTGAGGTTCCCGGCCGTGGCTCCCCCATGGAGTTTCAGGGTGAAGCCTAGGTCCCCGGGTTTGGGTGTGGTCTGGGCCACGAGGCCCACACTGGCAAGGAGCGCCACGGCCAGTGATGCAGTAACAGGTCGATGAGTCATCATCGAGACTCCTTTAAGAAAATGGCGTCAGTTCCACGCACGAAGACCGGCGAGGAACCAAAACCGTGGGGGAGGCGGGCAGAGCATCCATGTCGTCCAGAACTGCGAACCCATCCGATGGCTATGGTTGAGCGGGTCGACGACATAAATGACCCTTCAATAATTTATTATTTCGGGGAACATTTTAGGTATTTGGCGCAAGAAAGGGGAAAAAAATTTTGTTCTTGTTAAAAAAATTTAAATATTTAAATATCTAAAATTAGACGCTTTTTTGCTTTAAAAACTAAATACACGACTCGCTGATCCCGTGAAAAAAACGGGACGAAACCTCTCTGGAAACTGGAATTCAGACCTGGATGACGTCGGTCCTTGCCCTGTCCAACCCAGGGCTCAGCCTGCGGTCATCACAAAGGTATGCCGAACACCAGACGCCGATTTCCCAAGAGCTAGAGGCTGTCTGAAATAGCGGAAAAAGATGAGCCTTTGGGAGGTCCGGGGTCGTGGCTTCACACACACGGAAGCGGCAGCCACCGATCGGTGAGCACCGCCCCGTTACAGGACTTTCGCGGGTAGAAATCCTTCGGATGGTCAGAACTCGAAGGTGGGCCCGCTCAGGGTCTGGGCATCCAGGATCTGCCCCTGGGCGTCCAGGGTGATGAGGCCCTGGGCCTGTTTGGGCGTGAGCTGGCTGAGCTGCTGGAGGGCCTGCCCGCGCAGCTCGGAGCTGCCGCCTTCGGCGCTTTCGAAGAACACGGCGCCCACGCGGTAGGTCTGCTTGGCGTCCTGCATCAGGTGCAATTCGCGGAGCTGGCGCTCGTCCACGGGGCTGGGGGCGTCGGTCATGAGGCAGCGGGCCTGGGCGGTCTTGGGGAAGGCGATGACCTCGCGGATGTTGTCCACGCCGGCCAGCAGCATCACCAGGCGATCCAGGCCCAGGGCCAGGCCGCCGTGGGGCGGGGCGCCGAAGCTGAGGGCGTCCAGCAAAAAGCCGAACTTGGCGCGGGCTTCCTCCTCGCCGATGCCGATGGTGCGGAACATGCGGCTCTGGGTTTCTGCGTCGTGGATGCGGATGCTGCCGCCGCCCACCTCGAAGCCGTTGAGCACCAGGTCGTAGGCCACGGCGCGGCAGGCGCCAGGGTTGGTGTCCAGGAGGTCGAGGTCCTCGGGATGGGGACTGGTGAAGGGGTGATGGCAGGCCACGAACCGCGCATGTTCCTCGCTCCACTCCAGCAGGGGGAAGTCCACCACCCACAGGAAGGCGTAGGCTTCCTTGTCGAGGAAGAACTTCGCGAGCTCGGGGCTCTTTTCCAGGGCGGCCAACTCGGTGGCAATCTTCAGGCGAAGATCGCCGAGCACCCTGGACGTCTGCGCATCGGTGCCCACGGCGAAGACGGCGAGGCCCTCGCCATCGGCGCCAAGGCTCTGCTTGAGGGCGGCTTCGTCGGCGGGTTCCAGGAACTTCTTGAAGCTGCTGGAGAGCCCGTCTTTGCCCCACTTGGCGTAGGGGAGGCCGCCAGCGCCCATCTGCTTGGCCTGTTCCTGGTAGGCGTCCAGCACCTTGCGGCTCATCAGGCCCGCGGCTTCCCCGGGGAAGAAGATGGCCCGCACCCGGCGCTGACCCTGGCTGTCGGCGGCGGCGCGGAAGAGGTTGAAGCCGCTGGTGGCGAAACGCTCCGTCACATCCTGGATCTTCAACCCGCAGCGGAGGTCGGGCTTGTCCGAGCCGTACCATTCCATGGCGTCCCGGAAGGGCAGGCGCGGGAAGGGCGCCTTGGCTTCCTTGCCCACGATGCGGGCCAGTTTCGCCATGAGCGGTTCGATGACGCCCTGGATGTCCTCCTGGCGCACGAAGCTCATCTCGAGATCCACCTGGGTGAACTCCGGCTGGCGGTCGGCGCGGAGATCCTCGTCCCGGAAGCAGCGGCAGATCTGGATGTAGCGCTCGAAGCCGCTCACCTGGAGCAGCTGCTTGAAGAGCTGGGGGCTTTGGGGCAGGGCGAAGAACTCGCCGGGATGGACCCGGCTGGGGACGAGGTAGTCCCGGGCGCCTTCCGGCGTGGACTTGGTGAGGATGGGGGTTTCCACCTCGATGAAATCCAGCTCCCGGAAGTG